>CAVRIE010000010.1:0-817267 GCA_963721165.1 uncultured Actinomycetota bacterium
CGAGCGGGGGCGGCGCGGCAACCAGACGTTCGAGCCTGGCCGATGACGAACGCGTCCCGGCCTGGCGTCGTAGCACTCACGCTGGATGGGCGCGCTCCCGTCACACAAGAGCATCGTGGTGCCACCCGGCGTGCCACCGTAAGGTGCCACCATGGATGCCAGCGCACCTTCCGTCGGCCCGGATCGATGGGACCGCCATGACTGGTGGGGTGTCGTCTTGGACGCCCCCGATGTGGCCGTGCTCGCCAGGTTCTACGCCGAGCTCCGCGGATGGGCGATCCACCATCTCGATGACGACGACGCCTCTCTTGACGCGGGTGAGGGCGTTGCCTACCTGAACATCCAGCGGAACCCGGACTACGTTCGACCGACTTGGCCAACCCGACCTGGGAAGCAACAGTTGATGCTGCATCTCGACTTCGAGGTGACAGACCTGAAGGCCGAGACCGAACGCGCTGTCGCGCTCGGGGCGACGCTGCCCTCGCACCAACCGCAGGACAACGTACGAGTTCTGCTCGACCCGGCAGGCCACCCCTTCTGCCTGTACACGGGGTGAGGTGCAAGCGCCCGCAAGGTAGCTGAGGAATCGATCGAACTCGTCGAGGCGCATAGTCGAGAGGCGCCCGACCCGGCCGAGGTCATGCACGAGTTGGCAGACCTGATCCTCGCCGCCAAGGCCGTGGCCACTACCGGTTCACCCTGGAGCAGGCGAACAGGGCGAAGATTGACATGGACCCAGGGCGCGGGAGCGCGGGCCAAAGTCCCCCAAGCGTGACTGGCAAGGGCACCCGGAACGCTGCATGTCAGTTACGGCACGCCGCCCTGCGGGGGCTTCATTTGGAGAAATGCCGGAAATTGGCGCGACATCTGTCGTCTGGACCCGGAGAATCTCCGGGTGATTCTCGACGCCGTCCTCCGTCAAGCGCGCCCCCCGTCACCTCTGGCCGGTCGGCTCTCTGTCCAGTCACTGCTCTTCGCCCTTGGTGAGGGCACCTTCATGACTGGCTCGGCGGTGTTCTTCACCCAGATCGTCGGGCTGTCCGCCGCCCAGGTCGGCCTCGGCCTGACCTTCGCCGGGATCGCTGCGTTCTTGGCGGCGCTGCCGATGGGCAAGCTGGTCGACCGCTTCGGGCCGAAGAAGATGTGGGCCCTCAGCGCGACCGGCCAGGCGGCGATGTTCGCGGTATGGCCCTTCATCACCGACTTCCAGGGTTACGTCGCCATGGCCGTCGGCATGGAGGTCATCGGAGCCCTCGGCGGCGCCGCGCACGGCGCGTACACGATCGACGTACTGCCGCCCGCGGAGCGAGTGAGGTCACGGGCCTACATGTACTCCGCGCTCAACGTCGGCTTCACCCTCGGCTCGCTGGTCGGTGGGTTCGCGCTGGCGTTCCACTCCAACGACGTCCTCCACGCGCTGCCCTGGTTCACCGCCGCGGTCTTCCTTGTCAACGCCGCGGCCATCAGTCGGCTGCCCCGCGCCTCGCACGACGACCGCACCCCAGAGGAGCGCAAGGTGAAGGTCGCCGGGCCGGGGCCGCTGCGAAACCCCGGCTGGCTGCTCACGACGTTCTTCGTCGGGATGTTCTGGACCAACCAGGTGCTGCTCAACGTCGTGATCCCGCTGTGGCTGGTGGAGGAGACAGACGCCCCGCGGGTGCTGCTGGCCTTCCTGTTCGGCACCAACACGGTGATGTGCATCTTCCTGCCGATGGCGGCGGCCCGCGGCGTCAAGGACGTGTCGACCGCGCTGAAGGCGGTCCGGGTGTCGTCCGGCTTCTTCGTGCTCTCCTGCCTGATCACGCTGGCGACCCACGACACCATCGGCTGGGTCACGATCGCCCTGGTCTGGCTGGGGCACGTCACCGTGACCGGGGCCGAGCTCTATCTCTCGGCCGCGAGCTGGACGTTCGAGGCCGAGCTCATGGACCCGCGGCAGCGGGGCGCCTACCAGGGGGCCGCCGGACTGAGCGGCACCCTCGGCAAGGTGTGGGCGCCCGCGGTGTACACCTTCCTGGCGATGAACTGGGGCGCCGCCGGCTGGCTGGTGATCGCCGGCGTCATCGTGCTGGCCACGATCGGCATCCACCCGTCGACGCGGCTGGCGCGACGGTTCCTCGAGCAGCACGTCCCTGCCGACGTGCTGGCCGACGCCCGCGCCTCCAGCCCCGAGCCCGAGGACGGCATCGCGGTCGGTCCGCCCTCGCTCATCACCACCGACGAGCCGGTGCCCGATCCCACCCCCGATCCGATCCGCTGATGTGGGCCAGTCGTCGTCGCGAAACTGTCATGCGTAAGGAGTTGGCAGAGTTTGGTCTTGCTCGGGTCGGGATTCTTCATCTCTGGAGGGGCTTCTCATCGTGTTCGCGTGAGCGTGGGTAGGCGACCGGAAGTAGGGCCCGGCGCGGTGTGCGGCCTCCGATCAGGGGCGGCGGTCCGCAAGGACGCAGAACTCGTTCCCCTCTGGGTCGGCAAGTACGACCCAGCTCTCATCTCCTTGGCCGACGTCGGCGCGTCGAGCACCTAGGTCGAGCAGGCGACGGACCTCTTCGTCTTGCTCCCTGTCGGTTGGGTTGACGTCGAGGTGGAGCCTGTTCTTGACGGTCTTGCCCTCGGGCACGCGCGCGAATGTCAACGTCGGTGGCACTGGGCCAAGGTGGTTCTTGCCTTCAGGCAGCATAGGCGAGCCAATTGTGACAATTCCGTCGTCTTCGTCTTGCACCTCGTAGTCAAGGACCGAGCACCAGAACCGGGCGAGACCGTTGGGATCGGCACAGTCGATCGCAAGCTCGGTGAACTTACTGGTCACGTCAGGATCTCCCGGTCAAGTAGCGGGTCCGCCAAAGGCCACACGCTAGTCTCCTGAGCTGCGTCCTCGCATTCCTCCAGTCGGGCCCGCGTCGCAGCAGCGCCGCGAGGACGTGTGGCGCCTCGCGGCGCCATTCTCCTGGCGGCGGCCGATCGGCCACCTTCATACCGAACGTCGGAACCGGGGCACAGAACTCGACAACATCGACTACGGACATGGATCAGATGCATCCCGGAACGCCGCGACACCGCCGAGCACTCTGACGAGCGTCCACTACAGTTCACCCCGCCCATCGGTACGACCGAGCCCTTCACTGTCCGCGGCCGATGAGTGCTTACGACGCCTCGGTTTGGCACCGAGGCGTCGAGGTCAATCGCGGCTGGAACGACGCACCTATTCGACCGCGCGGTAGGCGGCAGTTCCGTTCGCAAAGGTCTCTGGGTCGTACCGGCGACCGCCGCCCCTGGCAATCTAATGACATGGAACGTGTGCTTGGAATCGGTGGATACTTCATGCGGGCCGCCGACCCGGAGGCCCTGAACGCGTGGTATCGCGATTGCCTGGGCCTGGACGCCGATAGGAACGGCCTGTGGCGTCAGGAGGCCGGGCCGACTGTGTTCGCGACGTTCGCGTCCCAGACCGACTACTTCGGGTCCCGCGCCCAGCAGACGATGCTCAACTTCCGGGTTCGCGACCTAGATGCGATGCTCGCCCAGTTGCGCTCCAAGGGAGCGGACGTGGCTGAAGAGACGCAGGACATGGAGGGTGTCGGTCGATTCGGCTGGGTCACCGATCCTGAGGGCAATCGGGTCGAGTTGTGGCAGCGCGCCTGACCGCGGCTGTTGAGAGTGCGCGTGAAGACGTACACACAGGCGTCCCTTGGCAGATCCGGTGAACACGAACGAGTAGTCGCGGACTGGCCGGTCGGGCGGCGGGCGATTGCGTGAGCACGGATCGGTTGTGGGCGCCCGTGTGGCGAAGATGCGATCGGTGGGTGACCGGCGAGGGGACGCCAGCCACTCCAGGCGGGGGTCAGAGGCGGCATCTAATCTGAGGTCGTGGCGAGAAAGGGTGCCCGACCGGCCAGGGTCGAAGACGTGCACCGCCTTGCACTCGGCATGCCCCACGTCACCGTCTACCCCGGCACGGAGCACAAGCCGGTCTACCAGGTGGGCGGCAAGTCGTTCGTCTTCTTCCGGAACCCGCGTCCCGACGCCTTCGACTCGGAGACTGGCGAGCGTTACGACGACGTCATCGTCTTTTGGGTTCCTAGCGAGGGCGACAAGCTCGCGATGGTGCAGGACGACTCCTCGCCGTTCTTCACCACCCCTCACTTCGACGGTCACCTGTCGGTCCTGCTGCGGGCCAGCCGGATCGGCGAGATCACCTACAACGAGCTCGCCGAGGTCGTACAGGAGGCCTGGCTGTCTCGCGCCTCGGCCGCCCGAAGGTCAGCCTGGCTCGAGGAACACCTGCTGGGCTGAGGTCGAGGGCCAAGGAGTCGGTGGGCGGTCACTGAACGGAAGGGGGACTAGCGGCGGAACGACGCGACTCTAGTGAGTCGTTCAAGCCAGCCGCGAGACATTGGACGGCGAATCCGGAGCAGAATGCCCAGAGGTCCACCCCACCTCCACCGTTCAACGCTGGTGGATAGTCATCTCTAGCCGGATCGCGAACTCAGGCGCTCTGACCTCGGTGGCCGATGAGAATCTCCGGTCACCCTGGTCAGCCTCCTGAGAACCGATCGCAAAGCACGATCACTGATCGAGGAGCCCGCGGATGTCACTCACCCGGATCCACAACCTGTCCATCTCCCTCGACGGCTTCGCCACCGGCGAGCCGCAGTCCGCTGACGCACCGTTCGGCCATGCGGGCGAGCGTCTGCACGAGTGGATGTTCGGTACCCAGTTCTGGCACGCGGGCGGAACCGCCGGAGTCGACGACGCCTTCGCTGAGCGCCATAGCTACAGCATCGGCGCCGAGATCATGGGCGCCAACAAGTTCGGCCCGCCCGGCTGGCAGGACGACCCGGACTGGAAGGGCTGGTGGGGCCTGAACCCGCCGTTCCACACACCGACCTTCGTGCTCACCCACCACACGCGGGCATCGATCGAGATGGAGGGCGGCACCACGTTCCATTTCCTACACGCCGCCCCGGCCCAGGCGCTCGAGACCGCCCGCATAGCCGCCGATGGCCAGGACGTCCGGATCGGCGGCGGCCCCACCGTCGTACGCGACTTCCTCGCGGCCGGGCTCGTCGACCACATGCATCTCGTCCAGGTCCCTATCGTGCTCGGCCGCGGCGTCCGCGTCTGGGACGGCCTGGAGGCCCTCGAGGCCGCCTACGACATCGAGGCGGTGTCCTCCCCCAGCGGCGTCACCCACTTCACGTTCACGCGGAAGATTGCCTCGTGAATGCCGACACCGCACCGCGGGTCGTGGCCGGGCATCTCGACAAGGTCGCAGGCGTCGGTCATCACTCGGGCTGGCTCCCAGTTTGCGATGCCGTCCCTATGCGGAATGTCGCGCTCGATTGCGTGTCGTCATGGGGGACGGACGCACGCCACTCGTCGGCGAGGAGGGCGTGGACCAGTGTGTCCAGCCTGCAGCGGCATCCTCGAGGTGCAGGCCGCCGACGCTCGGGCGTTGTGGTCGCGATCAACGCGCAGGTTCTGGCGCGACCCAGGTTGGGCCGGCCGCCACCGGGTGCAGACTGGTCATTGCACAGAGGGAGGAGTACGAATGCCTGAACTTGTCGTGGATTTCATCACCTCCCTCGATGGGTATGCCTCAGCCGAGGGCTGGCCTGGCTGGTGGGGCCTGGAGGGACCGGAGTACCTCGCCTGGCTGGGCGAGAACCCCGAAGGGGACTACCTGGTCCTCATGGGCGCGAACACCTACCGGCTCATGTACGGCTTCACGAAGGACGGCGAACCGGGGACGGATGCGCTGGGAGGCATGTCCAAGGTCGTCTTCTCCAGGACACTGACCGAACCGCTGCAGTGGGAGAACTCGACCTTGGTCGCCGGCGACGCCGCCGAGGCTGTGCGAAAGATGAAGGACACCGGCGACAGGTCTATGCGCACCATCGGCAGTCTTACGCTGTGCCGGTCGCTGTTGGAAGCCGGCCTCGTCGACCGGTTCCGGGTTGTGATGTTCCCCGTGATCACCGGGGCGACGGGCCATGAGCGGATCTACGATGGCTACCCCGACGTCTCCCTCGACATGACGGACAGCCGCACCTTCGACGGCCAGATCCAGTTGGTCGAGTACGTGCCGAGGGTGCTGGACGGCCCTCCAGGCACGTCCTGAGGGCCGACCCCTCCACCAGGTCACCGGACGCCGCGACCTTCGCGGCGTAGTGGGACGGCCGCTTCGCGGCGGATTCATCAGCCGGGATCGCGTCGCCCTCAAGGAACGCGCCGAAGGCCAGACGCCCGCGTAGTCCCGGGACGAGAAGGGAAGGGCACGAATGCCCTTCCACTTTCAACGTATACGGCAGTAGGGGGCTTGCGGCAAGACCCCTGTCCTCCCGCACAATCGACAGCCGATGTCGGATTCGGTAGAGGAACTACGGGGGAAGCGGCACTTGATGGACGTGGACATAGTCGTTGTGGGCGCTGGGCCGACCGGTCTCATGCTTGCTGGTGAGCTCGGCCAGGCGGAGATGCGAACGCTGCTGCTGGAACGGCGGCCGAAGCCGTCCGAGATGGCGAAGGCAGGCGGTCTCGCAGGACAGATCCTGCAGCTGCTGCACTACCGGGGCGAGCTGGACCGTTTCCGCGAGGCGAGCAGCGGTCCAGCTCGCCCCGAGCCGGCTCCGCGGTTCCCGTTCGGTGGGCTGCATCTGGACTTCACCCAGCTCGAGGATTCTCCGATGCGCGCGATGCTGCTCCCCCAGCCAAGGCTCGAAGGTGTCCTCGCCGAACGCGCGATCGAGCGTGGTGCCGACGTACGCCGTGGACACGAGGTGGTCGGCCTGCGCCAGGACGACGACGGGGTGACCGTCGAGGTGCGTGGCCCGGACGGACCGTACGAGGTGGCCGCGCAGTTCCTGGTGGGGTGCGACGGTGGCCGCAGCCGGGTCCGCGACCAGGCCGGTATCCCGTTCCCGGGCACTTCCTTCCCTGAGGTCGAGCGGCTGGCCTCGGTCACCGTGCCCGACTCGGTGACCGTGCTCGACGACGGAGGTCTCGACGTCCCCGGAGTCGGCAAGATCCCATTCGGCTACACCGCGACCGAACGTGGCGTGTTCGCGTGCTCGGGCATGGGCGGCACCATGGGCGTCTACACCGCCGAGGTAGAGGCGATCGAGTACGACGACGATGTGCCCATGACCGTCGCGGAGCTGAGCGCGAGTGTGAGCCGCGTGCTCGGCATCGACCTACCGCTGGGAGAGCCTCTCCGGATGACGAGGTTCGGCTACTCGGCGAAGCAGGCGGACACGTACCGCGACGGTCGCGTCTTCCTGGCCGGCGATGCGGCGCACCTGTTCCCCGCGGGCGGAGTCGCGGTCAACGCGGGCATGCTCGACGCAGCCAACCTCGCGTGGAAGCTCGCCGGCAGCGTCCACGGCTGGGCGCCGCCCGGTCTGCTCGACACGTACTCCGATGAACGCCGCGCCTCCGCCGAGCGCACTCTGCTCCATACGCGTGCTCAGGTGGCGCTGCGCCGCGGGTACGGTCCAGGCGGCGACGCCCTGCGGGCGCTCTTCCTCGAGATGACCGCCGACGAGCAGCCGCTGCGCCGCCTCGGTGCGCTTATGGCCGGCACCGATGTAGGGGCTCCGATGTCAGACGCGCACCCGCTCGTCGGCACCTTCGCGACCGACCGAGCCCTGCACGTCGACCACGAGGACCCCAGGTTCGCCGGGGTGCTGCGCAAAGGCCGCCCGGTGCTCCTCGACCTTGCTGACCATGCGGACCTGCGGGAGCTCGCCGGTCAGTGGGGTGACCGCGTCGACGTTGTCAGCGCGACGATCGACGAGCCCCCCGCCGACGCACTCCTGATCCTGCCGGACGCCCGCATCGCTTGGGCGGCCACGGTCGACGAACCCGGCGAGACCGCGTTGCCCGCACTGCGGGAAGCAGCGACCACGTGGTTCGGCGCACCGTCGACCTAGGTGCGGCTCAGATCGGACCCTCGGGCCAACCGGGGAGCCGGATGCGTCTGCAGGCGGCCGAGTGCGTCATCCAGAGCCAGACCCGCATCCTCGCCCTTCGAATACGTTTGCGTGATCGCGTCCAACTTCAGCGGTTGTGGTTCACGCAATGCGGCATAGTCCGTACGTTGGCCGACGAGCGCTCTTCAGCGGCCGAGCATCCCGGGGACAGTCACACCAGGGGTCGGAGCGGAGCGCTCGGGGACCAGAGTCAGTGCCTCCTCTTCTCAGCCGCGAGTGCGCCGTCATGGTCTCCGTGGCGGTGTCCTTCTGGAACGGGAGTGCGGGGTCGACAAGGTTGACGTTCCTGCCGAGCGGACCCGAACGAAGATGCACCAACACGCGTCGATGAGTTTGATGCACGCATGTGAATGTGGTCTCGTTTTGCTTCTGCCCAAGACGAGCGAGCCGCCCAGACCGTGACGGTCTTGATGGAACGCCCACACACGATCGGTACGGACTCGGGTTGAATGCCATCCTGCTGAGCGGCACGTGCGCGCTCATGGTGTCGTTGTTCATTACTCGCTGGGCGATCCCGCAGTTTGCCTCCTGGGGCCTGGGGCAGCTGATCCGCGAGGACGGGCCGGAGGCGCACCACCTCAAGCGCGGTACTCCCACGATGGGAGGCGCCGCGATCGTGGTCTCGGTGCTGATCGGCTATGCGTTCGCCAGTCTGGTGTCCGGGGACGCACCGTCGCCGTCCGCGCTCCTGGTGCTCTTCCTCCTGGTGGGCATGGCGGGGGTGGGCTTCCTCGACGACTTCATCAAGGTCAGGAAGCAGCGCAGTCTCGGTCTGCGGAGCAAGGCCAAGCTGCTGGGGCAGACCGCCGTCAGCCTCACGTTCGGAGTCCTGGCGCTTCTCCAGGCGCGGCCGAACGGCGGGCCCGCTCCCGTCTCTCTCAGGCTGTCCCTCGTCAGTGACGTCGGCCCGGCGTTGCCGTGGGTGATCGTGATGGCGCTCATCTGGTTCATGGTGAACGGGACCAGCAACGCCACGAACCTGGTCGACGGCCTCGACGGCCTGCTCACCGGCAGCGCCGTGATGGTCTTCGCCGCCTACACCATCATCGGGATCTGGCAGAACAACCACCTGTGCGGCTCGGCGAGCCCGGCGGACGGCTTGTGCTACCAGGTGGCCTCTCCCCTGGACCTGGCCACGGTCGCAGCCGCGCTGACCGGTGCATGCTTCGGGTTCCTGTGGTGGAACGCATCTCCCGCCAAGATCATCATGGGAGATACAGGCTCCCTCGCCCTCGGGGCAGCCATGGCGGGGTTCGCCGTGCTTACGCGCACCGAGCTGCTTCTGGTCGTCCTCGGCGGCTTGTACGTGGCCGTCACCGGGTCGGTGATGATCCAGGTTGCCTGGTTCAAGCTGACCAGGCGCACCACGGGAGTGGGCAGGAGAGTCTTCCGCATGGCGCCGCTTCAGCATCACTTCGAGCTGCTCGGTTGGGAGCAGGTGACGGTGGTGATCCGCTTCTGGATCATTGCGGGCGTCTGCGTCGCCGCCGCGCTCGGGATCTTCTACAGCGGCTGGGTGGGGAGCCTACGCTGAATCGTTGACTGGGCACGCGGAGCTCATTCGCACCCACTCAGAGACAACTGGACTCGGTCTACGCATCGTCCGCAGCGAGCGTCCAGGCGGGTATCGAGCCTCCCTGGGCGCCGCGCCCGTCCGTTCGGCGCAGGTTCGAATGCGCGGCTCGCGGCTCGCGGCAGAGTGCTTCTATGAGTCTCGACGATGGAGTCACTCGGCCTGAGGCTGCGGCTTGAAGCGGCGAACCTCATGGGGCCAGCCGCATGCCTCCGCGATCTTGCCCGCCCACATCGTGGCGGTCTCGTCGTCGGCCACGTCCACCACGGCGAACCCGCCCAGGAACTCCTTGGTCTCGACGTAGGGTCCGTCGGTGATCACCACGGTGCCACTGGTGGGGTCGGCGCTGTAGACCGGGCCGTCCTCCTCCTCCAGCCCCCCGGCGAAGACGTACACGCCGGCAGCCTTCATCTCGTCCACGACCGCCATGGCGAGCGGTCCGCGCCCGCGGAACCACTCCTCGGGGTGGTCGCCCACCCACTGCTGGTTGAAGTAGAGGAGGTACTCGGTCATGACTGCTCCTTCTGCTCTGGCGGACCCAGTGGACCGCGTTCATCTACCCCACGAACGGCGACGGGCGAATCCGACACGGATGTACCGCAAATGAAACACCGATTTTGGCGTGGCAGCGGAGAGCACTCGCACGCACATCGGTAGTTGAGGTTCCATGAACGCGCTGATGTGCGGGCGTTCGCCAGACGTGAGTCACAGGTCCTTGCGCATCAGATGGTTGGTGTGTCCCGGCGGGAAATCGGTCTCACGCCCGTAGATGACGTAGCCGCATCGGGCGTAGAAGTCCGGCGCCTGAAAATCCCAAGTGTTCAGTTTGGCCCAGCGGCAGCCGCGCTCGCGGGCTTGCTCCTCGACCGCAGCTAGGAGTCGACGACCCAGCCCCTGGCCCCGGTGGCTTGGGCGCACCCACATCATGTCGACCGTCAGCCAGTGCCACACGTCAACGGTGCTGCCGACGCAGCCGCCCAACAGCTCGCCGGCCTCGTCAACCGCGTACGCGGCAACGGGTCTCGCCGGGAGGTTGTCTGGCTCGAACCGCCGACGGACTGCTACTGACGCCTCTTGGTTGTGCTCGACGAGACGTTCAGTGGTCTCGTCCTCGCGAGGCTGGTCCGGACCTAACTCGATGCGCCAAGTCACTCCCCGAACTTCTCGCGAAGGCGTCGGGTTGGTCAATCGGATTTCCGCTGCTTCACGACATCGCAGGTTGCCACACCTGAAACCGGCTTGTTGGTGCGCTCGTAACGCGACAGGTCCGAGCGAGCGCAGCCACGCGCAACGCGGCATGAGAGTGAATCGCCGAAGGGTGATCGACCGGCGCTCGCGCAACCGACTGCGTGCTGGCGAGAGCAGAGTGATCACTCTGCAGGAGGCCTGCCCGACGCCCGCAGCACCGCTGAATGATGAGCCGCGGTCGACCATGGGCCCGACACTTCGATCACCGCGAGAGCCGAGGTGGGCATCGTCGCCCGATCACCCGTGAGGAGAGAGGCCAGGTCCTCGATCCCGGGGTTGTGGCCGACCAAGACCACGGTTTCGATGTCGTCAGACAGTTCCTGCACGATGGTGAGGAGCTCATGTCCAGACGCGGCGTACAGGCGATCTTCGATCCGCGTTCGTGGAGGGACGTCGAGCTCTGTCGCGACGAGGTCCCAGGTGCTCCGAGCGCGACTGGCGGGCGACACGACAGCGAGGTCAATGCCGTCAATGTTCGCGGCCAACCATCTCCCTGCGTCCGGCGCCTGGCGTCGGCCGCGCTTGGCCAAGGGCCGGGCGATGTCCGCCTCGTCACCCGACCAGTCCGACTTCGCATGCCGGAGCAGGATCAGCGTGCGGTCATTCATCCGGTGCTCTGATCGATGTGGTGGCCGCACAGCTGGCGACGTTGGTGTCGCCCTCTATGAGATCGCTGGCAACAGCCGCTCGGGGAATCTGGACAACTGGGCATCTGAATAGTCTGGCGCTCGTCACCTTTTCCAATGCCTCCCCGGTCCAACCCGCAGCCTTCAGTCCTGGCGCTTTTCGCGTGTGGCGGCAGTTCCGGACGTCGGTGGGCGTCACTGACCGTGACTTGCGCGGGCCTCAGAGTTCCTTCCGCATGTGAACGTCGTCCCTGCCGGTCGTCGGGACGGACTCCCAGCGGAAGATCTCCTCGTAGCCAAGGCGCTGATAGAAGCCGGGCGCTTGGAAGGTGAAGGAGGTGACGAAGACGTGCGTGCAGCCCCGCTTCCGGGCCTCGTCCTCGAACGCGGTCATGAGGCTGGCGCCCATGCCGGTTCCTCGCTTGTCCTCGTGGACCCACGTCATGGCGATTCCTGCGGCCTGCCCCCACGTCCAGCCTGAGAGACCGGCGACAAGCTCTCCGTCTTCCTGGACCCGGACGGTGAGTTCCTCCGCTGGGTTGAAGTCAGGGTTGGCGACTGCGTTGAACTTGTCCAACTCGTCGTTGAGTCGCTCATCGAGCGCGGCGTCAGCCTTGCCGACGGTCGTTGTGGGGTCAGTCATGGGTTCGGATGCTGTCACAGCCGTGCATTTCGTCGCGATCCGCTTCCGATGCGCCGGTGCGGAACCAGCTCACGGGAACGCTCGCATCGCGGCAGTTCCGGATATCCGTCGGAAGAGGGCCGCGAGCTCGCTCGGTCGTCCTGATCGCCGGGCGGAGCCGGTTACACATCTCGCACCACGGCCTCAACCGGCGCGTGAACACGGGAGAGTCCACGGCAGGGGGCGCTCACCGGCGGCATACTTCACCGTGTAGTGGTCGACGTTTTCATCGACCAGGGCGTGAGGCCCCGAGGACGGTCGCGCGCGACCAGCGTTCGTACTGAAGTATGGCGGTGCCGCCCATGTCGACGAGAGTTCCCGAGAAGCCGTCGGCGGAGTCTCGCTGGCCGATGGCGACCGCCGTCCTCGTCGCCGGGTTGCTGCGGGCGGTGCTGCCCAGCGAGCTGCGAACTGGTGAAGCCCGATGGGTCGTGCTCGGCGTCGTGGTGCTGCTGCTGGGCGTCCTGATCTTCGGCGATCCCGGCCGAATCGATCGGGACAAGAAATGGCTACGGCTCACGACTGGGACGCTGATCGGTCTGATCACGTTGGCCAACGCCGGAGCAGCGATCCGACTGATCGCGGCCATCATCAACACCGACGCGTACACCGACAATGCCACGGTCCTGCTGGCCAGCGGGGGAGCGATCTGGCTGACCAACGTGATCGTCTTCGGCCTGTGGTACTGGGACCTCGACCGTGGCGGAGCCGCGGCTCGTGCGCGTGGTGCCGCCGTTCAGCCGGCGTTCGTGTTCCCGGAAATGACGCTCGAACGGTACGTCATAGCGGGATGGCGCCCGACGTTCGTGGACTACCTCTTCATGTCATTCGCGACGGCCGCGGCGTTCAGCCCTACCGACGTGTCCGCAATCAAGCACTGGGCGAAGCTGATGATGCTCACGGAGGAGGCGATCTCGCTGGTCATCGCCGTGCTGGTCGTCGCCCGCGCAGTGAACATCCTGAAGTGACCAGGACCGCGACGACGAGCCGTCTCGACCTCACTGGGTGTGCCCATTTGTTGTGACTGTCGTCGCTGGCTTGGTCGGCACAGTGCGTGGCAGGTCGTACCCCAGTGACCTGACCGACGAGCAGTGGGCACTGCTGGAGCCCGTGTTCAACGCCCCAGGCAAGAGCGCCCCCAAGCACGCACCGGACCTCCGGCGGGTGGTGGACACGATGCTCTACGTCTCCCACACCGGCTGCCAGTGGGGTTGCACCGGTTGGCGCAAGTGGTCATCGACCCCGGTCAACGCCTTCGCATGCGTCCCGTCGGCCAGCCAGAACCCGCCCACGACGTCGATCTGCCACAGCTCCATCGGCGCTGCGCGTTCCCACCTGCGCCAGTGCTCGGCGCGGCGATGACGGGCCTGGTGGTCGACCATCCCGGCGCGCAGCAGCGCCCGGTAGATCCCCGACTCCGAGGGCAACGGCGCCACACCGGCCCTCGCCAGCTCGAACCGGATCCGCCGCGGACCCCAGTACCCGTGCGCCCGCCGCAGCTCCAGCACCTGCACCTCGACCGCCGCATCCATCTGATGCGGACAGCCCCGCGGACGATGCGACCGGTCGACCAGCCCCTCCAGGCCCGACTCCTCATAGCGGCGCAACCAGGCATGCACGGTCTGCCGCCGTACTCCGAACTGATCGGCAACGGCATCAGCCGAAACACTGTCCGGCATCAGCCGGACTACTACAGGCGACTTTGTAGGCCCCGTGGGACTCGAACCCACAACCCGCGGAGTCCTCGTCGGGCTCGTCGCCGACGGCGAATCCCCTTGTTCTACAGGGGATCTGGGCCTTGGTTGGTTGCGGTTGTTCGGGCTGTTGGAGGGCGCATTCGTCCCCACATGCGTCCCCGGCCAGAGGAGGGCCACCGACCCGATAGCCAGCCCTCTTGCTCGTCGGTGTCCGGGGGCAAGGGTGGCCGGAGGCCATCGCCGTGCGACGCGAAGCGCCCTTGCGGCCGGGCGCCGGCGTGCAAATCCTCGTCGATCGGGTCGGCGGCTCGGAGGTGAGTCGCGCCGCAGACGGTGACCAGCTGAAAGGCGATCACTCGGGCGCTCGTCTCCTGATCGGAGACGGGCGCCTTGCCATGCCCGGACGGTGGACGGGGTGGGTGCGCGAGGACGGCGCGCCAGCGCCGCCCGCAGCGCGGGGCCCCGCCCCGCTCGCGCCGAAGGCGCGCTTGAGCCAGTAAGGAAACTCGTAACCGACTCAGCGCCACGAGGACGAGCCCGTCACAAGCTGCGGAGGCGCTGCGCCAAGGGGCCGAGCTGGTGGTCGACGATGTCGAGGATCAGCTCGGGATTCACGCGGAAGTACTCGTGGACGACGATGTTGCGCAGGCCAGCGATCGAAGCCCAGGGAACATCTGGCATGGCGTCGCGGGTCTCGGGCGGTAGGGCTCGCACGGCTTCGCCGATGACGCCGAGGTTGCGCAGAACGGCGTCGTACGCCATCGATCCGAACTCGTCAGAGCGGAGGTACTGCTCGTAGCTCTGGCACCGATCGATCGCATTGAGGATGTCGGCGAACCGCTCTTCGTCGGAGCGGGTCACACGGCCACCGAGTCGGCGAGAGCACTTGCAGAAACCTCGCCGCGCAGCAGCGATGCGGCCACGACGTCGACGCGGGTTCCCAGAAGTTCGCTCAGTTCCTCGGCGATGCCGGCAACCCGAAGGAGCTCGTTGCCTCCGCCTGGGATGAGGTCGACCAGCAGGTCGATGTCGCTCTCGGGCGTTGCGTCGCCTCGGGCCACCGATCCGAAGAGCCGGGGGTTGGCTGCCCGGTAGCGCTCGAGAATCGCGTCTAGGGCATCGCGATGCGCAGCGATCGCTGCACGCAGCGACGCGCTCTCGGCAGTCTCGATGCTCATGAAGCTAGCGTAATGGTCGCGCGCTCCGCATGGCATGAGCTGCCCTCCCCGATGTCACTGTCGGCGGCAGAAGCGGATGCATCCTCATGAGAGCCTGTCGTGGTGTCGGACATTGACCCCAGGGCGCGTGAGGCCGCTGACGCGGACCTCGTACAAGCGGTATTGCGCGCTGTCAGCGAGGTGCTTCCGCCGGGGCCGGGCGGAGGCGACCCTCTCCCCGTTTCCCGTGGCCTGATTGAGGATTCCAACGAGGCTGAGGAAGGCCTGAGGCTTGTGGCCTGGGCAATCCACGACGCCCGCGTGCGTGTGCCCGCCTGGGTCATCGAAGCCATCCGCGACCTGACAGCCGGCACCATCGCGGGCAGCGAGCTGCCCGCCGACCTCGATGACTTCGCGGAGTAGCACGGGTCGTATCCATCGCGGCTAAATGAGGACGTTGATCAGAACGCGATTGCCCGGCCTGGCGCCGAGGATCACTCGGAGATGGCGGTCGCTTGTGACCACACCACCTGCCACCGGTCGTCGTGGCGCTCGTAGTGGTCGGTGTGCCAAGCGCGGAACTCGACCTCGTCTGCGATACCCACGCAGAGCCGGATCCGCGCGATGTAGCGAAGAACGACGAGGTCTGGAGTCGCCCGGACCGCGATGGGTGTCATGGGCTCGAAGGCCAGGTATTCGAGGCGCTTGGAGGCGACGTCCTCGAGGTAGCTCGACTTCGTGTGGCGGTGCCCTCCGGGAGTGATGAGCTCGTAGTCCTCGTGATGGAGATGGCCTGCGGTCAGAATGTCCCGCTCGATCAGGGCCCGAAGTCGCTGCTCCTCCAGGGCCATGACTGTGCTCACCTCGGACATGGCGTCAGCATGGCATCAAGCGCCAGCGCGGCGTCTCCACCACGCGCGTCACCGGCAGTTGCGGTCTTCCCTCAACGCGGCATGTGCGTTCGCTTACTGGGTGCGTCCCATTTGGCGGCGACTGCGCAAGGCGGCCCGGACGGCACGGTCCGCGCTTGCGCGAGGGCTCGCCGCGGGAACCGTGCGGGAGGTCGAGCCCGCACGAATCGACGGACAGGTCGTCCAGCGGGAGAATGACGTCATGACCGCGATTCGCCGCCTCGTCCCCGTGCTCGTGCTCGCAAGCTGGCTTGCCGCGTGCACCGGGTGCGAAGCGAGCGACGACGGCACGGCGCTGCTGACCAACAAGACGGGCAGGGATGGCCTGCGCGTCTACGTGTTCGACGGGGCCGGACGTCCGTGGATGGACAGGGCGCTGGACCCGTACTTCCGCTTCGACACCCAAGACCCTGAACGGAAGCGGCAGTGCCTGGTCGACGGGGACGGGTCGTTCCAGGTGCGTGACTCCACCGGCAACGTACTGGTCGAGCACGACTTCGCCGACCGGCCGGTGTGCGAGCGCGAGGAGCTGGACGTCACCGCCGACCTCGAGCTCGTCTGGCGCAGCCGCTAGCCGCGGGCCAGATGAACGGCGGCTCCGTCCTGCAATGGGACACACGCAGTTAGGAAGCGAGGGGCTAGCCCTTCCGCGCGGCCAGCACGCAGAACTCGTTGCCGGACGGGTCGGCGAAGTGGCGCCAGGGCAGGTCTCCCCACCCGAAGTGGAGCTCGCGCCCGCCCCGGTCCGCGATCCCGGCCGCGACCACATCGGCATCGTCGCCGGGCTCCAGCCGGAGGTCGAGGTGGGTCCGGTTCTTGGCCTCAGGCTTGGGCTCCTCCTCCGGCACCAGCGCGAGCACCGGCCCGCGGCCGGACGGGTGCTGGAGACCGCGCACGCCGCTGCCCTCGTCCGGCTCCCAGCCGGTCAGCCACTGCCAGAAGGCCGAATCCCGGGCGGGGTCGGCAGACTCGAGCCGCAGCGCCGTGAGCTCCCCGGCCTGGACGTCGAGGTGGAGTCGCGGTCGCTCGGTCGGCTCGTCGGGCACCCGCTGGAAGCACAGGTCGAGCTCGGGTCCGCCGGGCACCGAGAGGCGCGTCTCGAACCCAGCCTCCTCGTCGGTCAGCGTCTCGGTGCCGAGATCGGCCTCCCAAGCCCGGCCGGTGGTCTGCGGATCGGTGGCGTCGAAGACGACATTCTCGAAGTACACGCCCGCAGCCTAGGACGCCGCTGAACCTGGGTCACAGGCCTCCACCGGCTCGCCGCCCGTCACAGATGCCACAAAGGTGACTAGCGACCGCTCATCGGCAGTTCCGCGAGTTCACTATCGGCGGCAGATGCGGACGTTCGTCGAGCAATCAGACGGGCATGTCGGGATGCTGACCCAGGCTTTCAGCACCTGATCGCGGACAGTGTCATCCTCGATGATGTGGACCGTGCTGGAGCAAGCCGCATAACAAGACGGACGGAGCCAGTTCCGACGGTGGAGGTGTGGCCGGTCGCGGTCAGCGTGCAGCGGCCGCCTGCACCCCAGCGGCGCTTTGCGCGCGAGTTGCGGCACGGACGGGCGCTCGACCGCGCCGATCATTGTTGGCCTCGACTATGAGGAGAGCAGCTTCCAGTTCCCTTCGGAGACGACCTCGACCGCGCCGCCGGTCACCTTGATGGCGGTCTGGTCGTCGAGGGCGTAAGCAGGCAGGCCGATGCCGGCCGCCCAGCGCTCCGCCTCAGCCAGGGTGTTCTCCGGGAAGACGTCCAGGTGCGGGAAGATCGAGAAGTCCACGACGCCAAGGGTGTGGTCGTCCGGCGCAGACGGCCACTCCACGAAGGCATCGCCGATCCGCGGGGTCATCACCATGCTGCCGGCGCTGACCCCAACCCAAACCGTTTCGATCAGCGACGGCAGGAGGTCGGCCAACCCGGACTCCCGCATCCAGTGGCACAGGTACGTCGCTTCACCACCGGCGACCAGCAGCACGTCGGCTTCCCGGACCCAAGGGACCCAGCGCTCCGCGCCGATCGTGGGCAGCGCAGTCAACTCGAGGACGTCCAGCGACTTCCACTCCATGGACGTCATGCCACCCCAAGGACGCCCGCTGACGAAGTTCTGCACCGAGACCGGCCCGGACATATGGCCCCACTGCGCCGTCGGGACGCATAGCGCGGTGGAGTCGGCGATCGGCTTGCCCAGCATGTCGACCAGCGCATCACTGATGCTCGTGTTCGTGATGCCCCCGGACGTAAGAAGCAGCTTCAAGATTCCTCCAGAGTCGAGTGCGACGGATGGGTGTGACGTACAGACTTGACACCACCGCGAAACTCATCGGTGTCGAACACGGCAACACTGCCGGAAAACAGGCCGCCCGTCCTAGCATCGAGCGCACGCAGCACGCCCGCACCGACGGCAATGCAGCATGAGCCGGGCGGTGACTCGACTCACGAGCCGTACGAACCGCCCGCCTCTCGGCAGTTCCGCGCCTTCACCATCAGCGGCATGTGAGTGCGTCGGCGGATGTCATCCGCGGTGGGTGGGGTCTCCACGCGGAGGCGGCCTTACCGTCCGACCATGACTGAGCCCAAGGCCACTAACCCCCATCCCGCGTATCGGACGGGACGGATGGAGGCCTTCAGTGACGGGGTGTTCGCAATCGCGATCACGCTGCTCATTCTGGAGATCGGCGTCCCGGCCGGCTCCGGGGGCGACCTTCTCGGAGCGCTTGGCGACCAATGGCCCTCTTACTTGGCCTACCTCGTGAGTTTCGCAACCATCGGAGCGGTCTGGTTCGCCCACACCGTGATCACCGAGTACCTCGACCACGCCAACTCTGTGCTGATACGTCTGAACCTGCTGCTGCTCCTCGTAGTGTCGTTCCTGCCCTTCCCCACGAAGCTGCTGGCGGAGTACGTGCATGAGTCGGATGCGGAACGGATTGCTGCCACCGTCTACGGGATCAACCTGTTGTTGGCGTTTGTAATGGTCTCGGTCGTCTGGCGCTACGCGGTCCGCGAGCACCTGGTAAGCCCCGACCTGGCAGACGAGGACGTGAAGACCCTCACCAAGCGGCTGACACCGACTCTTGGCCTGTACGTCGTGATGATCCTCGTGGGGCTGTTCCTGCCCATCGCGGCCGTTGTCGGCTACCTGTTGCTCGCCCTGTTCATCCTCATCCCGTTCAGTGCCATCCGGCATCGACCAAGCGACGCCTGAACAGGCTCCTCGTGGGCTGTACGCACATCGGCTACTTGTTTCATTGCCATATGACCGGCGCCCGGCCAGGCTTCGGTCGAGGCGCCCGGGCTGTCGCTCTCACATCGGCTGCCCACGCTGGTCGTGTGGCTCTCATTTGGCCTGCGCAGTCCCGGGCGTCGTCCCAGAGCGGGGAGAGGCTCAAGAGGGGATTGCTCTGCTCGAAGTAGCGTTGCCCTCCCGGCTCGACAACCCGTAGTGGATCGAGATCGGAAGGACTCAGATGAGTCGAGTGACCATCGGGATGGACCCGCACAAGCGCTCAGCGACGATCGAGGCGATGGCCCCTGACGAGGACGTCCTCGGTGGCGGCCGGTTCGGCACCGACCAGTACGGCTACGAGGCCATGCTGGCCTATGGTCGGCAGTGGCCGGACCGTGTCTGGGCGATCGAGGGGTGCCAGGGCATCGGCCGGCACATCGCCCAACGCCTGCTGGCTGACGGTGAAGAGGTCATCGACGTGCCCCCAAAGCTCTCGGCTAGGACACGGGTGTTCGCCACCGGACAGGGCCGCAAGACCGACGCCACCGACGCGCACTCGGTAGCGCTGGTCGGCACCCGGATGGCCGGCCTGCGTCCGGTGGTCAACGACGAGCAGCTCGCGATGCTGCGGATCCTGGTGGACCGGCGCCGTTCCCTGGGCGAGGACCACACCCGGATGGTCAGCCAGCTGCACCAGCTGCTGCTGGAGCTGATCCCCGGCGGTGCGAAGAAGAACCTGTCCGCCGCGCAGGCCAAGGCGCTACTGGCCAAGGTGCGTCCCCGCGACGCGGTCGGGAAGGCCCGGCGTCGGGTGGCCGCGGAACTGATCAGTGATCTCGAGCGGGTCTACCGCCGGTCCAAGGAGGCAGACAAGGAGCTCAGGGAGCTCGTCGCCGCGACCGGCACCACCCTGATGGAGCTGCACGGCATCGGACCCTCGGGTGCTGCCCGTCTGCTCGTGGAGGTCGGTGACATCACCCGGTTCCCGAACCGTGCGCACTTCGCCTCCTGGAACGGCACCGCACCGATCGACGCCTCCTCCGGTGACCAGGTCCGCCACCGGCTATCGCGAGCCGGGAACCGGCAGATCAACCGAGTTCTGCACATCATGGCCACCGTCCAGCTCCGCAACCCAACCGAAGGTCGCGCCTACTTCGACCGCAAGAAAGCCTCCGGCAAGACATCGATGGAAGCCATGCGCTGCCTGAAACGACGCCTGTCCGACATCGTCTACCGCCGCATGGTCGACGACGCGGTGACATCGAAGGCGACGGGCCCGGAAGGACACCGGGGAACGACTACTGACTCCAGCGTGACCGGCTCACATCCCACATGCCGGATCTTCGGAGAAGTCACTTCCCGGACCCGTCATGGACAACCCTAGAACGCCGCTCCCGACGGCTGTCTTGACACAGAGGGGCGCCATGAGAGTGAAAGCTCGACACCCTCCAGACCCTCCCTGAAGGTCGGATCTGGGCGCTCGGTCCACAGCTCAGCCCCTGGGTCTCTTGAACTGTCGGTCGGGTGTGGCATGCTCTTCGGCAGCGGACAAATACATACAAAACTTAGTGGGATATTCCCCGGGGGTCGGCTCCCCACCCTGGCCAGTGGCCGTACACACGTAGCGCCGTAGCAAACACACAAACACTCGCAAGACCGTCCGCGAAGGTCCTTGGTTTGTCGTGTCTCGGTGCTGCAGCGACCCCGGTGTCGAGACTTCTCTCCACCAGATGGTCGTGGTCCTCCCAGTACCGGGTGTGCCGCGCGGCCGGGTCGCACTAGCCGCGTGGCACACCCCTGAGGGTGGTGACGCCGGTGAGCACCAGGACCAAGGCTGCGGTCACCGACACCCTCCCCGCACTCTTCCCGACCGTGTTCCCCGGCCACGGCGAGGACGCGCCGCTGGACCTGCCCCTAGTTACGGAGCAGGTGCAACACCAGATCAGGGACCGGTTGGTCTCACGCGACTTCGACGCCTGGTCCGAGGCGCTCGCCCGGGTCGGGAACTGCTCGAAGCCGATCCGGCTGCACGGCCACTCCCAGACCGTCGACGCGACCACCGGCGAGATCCTCTCGACCTACTCCAGCCGACACGAGCCGCTCGGGGTCACCCACGTACGGTGTGGCAACCGCCGCGCGACCGAGTGCCCGTCCTGCTCCCGGCTGTACGCCGCGGACACCTTCCACCTGATCCGCGCCGGGGTCGCCGGCGGCAAGACCGTCCCCGAGCATGTCGCGGAGAACCCGCTGGTGTTCGCGACCGTCACCGCACCGTCGTTCGGACCGGTGCACGGCCGCCGCGACGGCACGCGTCGTTGTCGTCCCATCAGCCGCGGGCCGCAGGTGTGTGCGCACGGCCGCCCCAGGGCCTGCCAGGCAGCCCACGGCGAGGATGATCCGCTGCTCGGTCAGCCGCTGTGCGGTGAGTGCTACGACTACGCCTCGCACGTGGTCTGGCAGTGGTGGGCGCCGGACCTGTGGCGCCGGTTCACCATCGCGCTGCGGCGGCTGGTCGCCAAGACCCTCGACGTGCCCGCGTCCCGGCTCGGTGACCTGGCGACGGTGCAGTACGCCAAGGTCGCCGAGTACCAGCTGCGCGGCGTGGTCCACTTCCACGCCCTGGTCCGCCTCGACGGACCCAAGACCCCCGACGGGTTCGCCCCCGCACCGACGACGGTCGACGCCACCGTGCTGGCCGACCTCGTCCGTCAGGCCGTCGCGTCGGTGCGGCTGACCGTCCCCGGGGTCGACGACCACGACCCGAGCAGGGTGCTCGCCTTCGGGCGGCAGCTCGACGCCCGCCCCGTGAAGACCGGCCGGCGCACCGACGACCCCGACCGGACGCTGACCCCCGAGCAGGTCGCCGGCTACCTGGCCAAGTACGCCACCAAGTCCGCCACCGACACCGGCAACACCGACAGCCCGCACCACCGTCACCTGCGTGCCACCGCCCGCGAGCTCGCCACCCGCGCCAAGACGGCGACCCGCGAGCGAGGAGACGATCCCGGCCCGTACGAGCGGCTCGGCAAGTGGGTGCACATGCTCGGCTTCCGCGGCCACTTCGCCACCAAGTCCCGCCGCTACTCGGTCACCCTCGGCGCGCTGCGTCGGGCACGCCGCCGCGCCCAAGCCCTCATCGCCGACCACCAGGCGGCAGGCCGTCCGCTCGACCTGGCCGCGCTCGAGGCCGACCTGCTCGCCGACGACGAGGACGAGACCACCCTCGTCATCGGCCACTGGTCCTACGCCGGCACCGGCTGGGCCACCGAGGGCGAACGCGTGCTGGCGGTCGCGGCTGCCGCACGCGCCCGTGAGTACGACCAGTGGAAGGCGGAGCAGCGCAGGAACAGAAGCAGCAAGGATCGACGGAAGGGGTTGGGTGATGGCTGAAATCGAAGATCGGTTGTGGTCCGTCCAGGACGTGAGTAAGTACCTGGGCGTGCCGGTTCACACGATCTACTCGTGGCGCAGCGCGGGGACTGGTCCTCCGGGACGGCGCGTGGGCAAGCGGCTCCGCTACCGGCCGCAGGACGTGCGCGACTGGGTGGCCTCTCTTCCGACGGAGGTCGTGGCATGAAGCCTCTGGGGCTGGGTGAGCACGGCGGGATCTCGATCACGCGTGAGGACGGAGGCTACGTGGCCTACGTCCGCTATCGCGACTACGCCGGCCGTGGACGGCGCATCAAGCGCAGGGGTCGCTCCAAGGCAGAGGCCTCGCGCAACGTGATGAAGGCATTGAAGGACGCGCTCAATGCGCAGGCCGATGCAGAGTTCACCGCCAGGAGCACGCTGGAGGACGCCGCTCTGGGATGGCTGCAGATGTTCGAGGGACTGGTCGAGCGCGGGTCGCGGTCACCCTCGACGTTGGACGAGTACCGCCACATCCTGGCGCGCGTCATCGTGCCCGGCGTGGGCTCACTGCGTCTGGGTGAGGTGAGCACGCCACGCCTCGACCGCTTCGTGCAGTCGGTGCTTGTTGACAAGGGCTACGCGACCGCGAAGCTGACCAGGTCCGTCCTCTCGGGGATCTGCGGGTGGCTGGTCCGGCGCGGCGCGCTCGTCACGAACCCGGTTCGTGACCTGACGCCGCTGGAGCTCGACAGGGACCGGACTGCGCGGGCGCTCTCGCTCGAGGAGCTTCGTGCGTGGCTGGCGCTGCTGGACGCCAGCGAGTTCGCAAGACGGCACGATCTCCCGGAGCTCGCGCGGTTCATGCTGGCCACCGGGCTGCGGCTGGGGGAGGCGCTCGGCGTCACCTGGGCAGACGTCGACCTGTCGCAGGGCACGGTTGCTGTTCGGCGGACGATCGTCCGGGTGAAGGGGCAAGGGCTCGTCGCCAAACGGGTCAAGTCGCGTGCGTCCGAGCGCGGCCTTCTCCTGCCAACGTGGTGCGTCGAGCTGCTTCGTGCGAGGCGGGTCAGGCTCGGTGCGTTCGAGGGGCCGGTCTTCGCCGACTCCCGCGGTGGCTGGAGGGACCGCAGCAACGTCGGCAAGGCCTTCCGCCAGGTGCGTGGCGGTTCGGACTTCGAGTGGGTGAAGACCCACACCTACCGCAAGACCGTCGCGACTCTGCTCGACCAGAGCGGGGCGAGTGCTCGCATGATCGCGGACCAGCTCGGCCACTCGCGTGTCTCGATGACCCAGGACGTCTATCTCGGCCGCAGGGCAGGCAACGCCGGCAACCTCAAGGCCCTGGAGGCGTACAACCCCGATCTGCCACCGGTCGACGACGAGACAGGAGGCGCGCAGTGACTCGCATGCGTCCCCACATTCGTCCCCAGCGGTCCTCCTCGGAGTCGCCGGGCGGGGTGGGCAGGCCTCTGACCTGCACGTTTGTAGGCCCCGTGGGACTCGAACCCACAACCCGCGGATTAAAAGTCCGCTGCTCTGCCAATTGAGCTAGAGGCCCGGGACATAGGGCATTAAATCGCGACCCCCGTGGGACTAACCTCCGGAAACCACCGCCTCTGACCCGCGCACATCATCGCAGACGCCGCCGGGAAGTGACCCGCAGGCCGCCCGGTGTTCGCCTGTGGCGCCCGGCCGCGGTCGCTGTGCTCGGTTCGGACGCACCTCAAGTCGTTTCTGCCGAACCGAGCGCGGGTCACCTTCTGCTGACGCGGGAGCCGCAATGGAACGGCGGCAGACGGCCCGAGTCGGTGCTAGGCCGGATCCCGGGTCGCTGCGGCGACGGCGAGCTGGTCGGCCAGGTCGTTCATCGGGTCACCGGAGTGTCCCTTCACCCACCTGAACGCGACGTCGCCGCGCTCGGCCACCAGGCCGACCAGGGGCTCCCACAGATCCCGGTTCGCCACCGGCTTCTTCGCCGAGTTGACCCAGTCGTTCTGCTGCCAGCGTCGCCACCAGCCGTCGTGGAAGCAGCGCACGACGTAGGTGGAGTCGCTCACCACCATCAGCGGCTCGGACAAGGATCGCACCGCCTCCAGCGCGGCGCGGATCTCCATCCGCTGGTTCGTCGACGGCGTCTCTCCGCCGGAGCCTTGCCGACCGTCGGATACTGCCCACGCCCACCCGCCGGGGCCGGGGTTCCCGGAGCAGGCGCCGTCGGTGTAGACCTCGAGGGCACCCGGCGGCGCAGGCATCGCAAGTCGCGATCCGTGACCGCGCTTCTTCTGGCGGGTTGTGTCAGACCGCGAGCTGCCGTTGTGTCGCGGCGTACCGGCGACCGGTTCCTCAACGGCGGCCGCGACCATCCCGACTTCGGGATGGCACCCGGCATGAACCCAACGGCTGCTGCCTGCTCCGCCCATGGTGGCGATGTGGTCACCGGGGCGGATCCGCTCCGGGCAGACGGCGCAACCCGTGGCGTACTTGGCGATCATCAACATCCCTGCTGTCCGGCGTGGTCGCCGCGACGATCATCCCGGCTCCGAGATGGCCCAGCGTATCGGCTCACCGATGGATTCCGTCGACGGAGAACAGCCACAACGCGCTCGTCAGCCACGCCCCCACGACTGCGGTGAACAACAGCGCTCCGACCACCGGGATCGCCCACGCGGGTAGCCGTCGCGTGTGGACCAGGAGCACCTTCGCAGCGAACGCACCGTAGAAGATGCAGCCGGCGACAGAGTGGACCAGAGTCCGCGACGACAGGGGCGCAGGCGCGAAGCCGAAGCCGTAGAGACAGAACGCCGCCACCGGAAGCGACAGCACGAACGCCACGGACCCGATCGAACGGTGCACCACACCCAGCCTCGGTGGCGCGTCACGGACACCGGGGAGCCGACCGTAGAGCCAGAGCGCTGTCAGCAGCTGCACGACCGCCAGCCCTACGACGACGGTTCCGACCCAGGCCTTGAAGGTGGCGGTGCTCGAGAACCCGAAGGACGGCAGTCCCCCATAGGTCGGCGAATGCAAGCGTCCGTACACACCGAGAGTCACGGAGACTCCGGCGAACAGAAGCAGGCCCACGACCAGCACCCCGCGGCCCCGGACAGCGTGGTCCTCCACAGTTCGGCCTCCTCACGGCCCGGCGTCCGCCGTACGTCGTCACCTCAGCGTGCGACTACGGCTGCTCGAACGCCAAGCCCAAGGGGCCTAGCTCACCGTGATCTTCGTGTCCATGCCCAGGCCCTTGTGGCCGTCGATGGGGCAGTACACCTCGTAGGTGCCCTTTTGCAGGGTCACGGTGAGCGATGCCGACCCTCCGGGCGAGACCGAGTCGGACTTGACGTCCGAGACACCGGGGCCGTCGATCTCCAGCGCGTGGGTCGTCTGACCCTTGTCCGCGATCTTGAAGGTGTACGTGCCCGGCGTGAACGGTCTTCTGCGAGAGCGAGATCTTGTAGTCCGTCTCGTCGACCGTCACCGTCTTCCCGGCAGCGCTCGCCGACTTCCCTCCGGTCGAGTTCCCCTGACCGGACTGCGAAGCATTTCCCCCTCCACATGCAGCGAGCAGCACGCCGAGTGCGGCCATCGTGACAATCGCGGCAGCGGGCTTGGCCGAGCTGCGTCCTGTGTCAATCATCGGTCCTCCCAGGACTCGTTTCATGGGACACGCGCCAGGCGCTGTCACGGTTCAGCTGCCGGCTCACGTCCTCCGCGGGTGACGCCGGTAGTAGTCGCGCCAGATCAGCCGGTGGATCGGGATCCACCGGGGGATCGACCGCAGGCCCGGGATGAACGGCAGGAACGTGAGGCCGAGGGTCAGCAGCATCATCAGACCCCAGACCAGCGCGTCAGCGTTGTCCGAGGTGGAGAACGGCGGGACCTGGTACCAGAAGGTGTAGAGCCACATCCACGGCTGACCGGGGTAGTTGCCGGTCTCGTTCATCATGCCCCACTGGTCGCCGCCGAGCTGCTGCGCTCGCGCGGTGTCCTCGAGGTAGGCACCGTCGGAGAGCAACAGCAGGGACCGGGTCTGGTCGCCGCCGTAGAAGTTCCCCGAAGACGTCAAGGTGCCCTCGAGCCCGCCGCTGCGTGCCACACCCAGGAAGCCGGCCGCCATGACCGGCACCGGCCCGTAGTCGCCCGGCGCAGTCTTGGCCGGGTTCCCTCCGGGCGCCTTGGCCAGCGCGTCCGAGTAGGCCGTGGCCCATGCCGTCTGTTGAGACGCGGGCGCTGCGTTCCAGCGAGCCAGCGCCGCCTTGACGAGCGGGCTGGCGGTCAGGTCGCTCAGCGGTTGGAGCACGAGCTTCTGGGAGTCGACCGGCAGCCTCACACCGCCCCACTTCTGCAGCGGGATGCCGAGCAGCGTCTGCCCCTCCGCGGCGGAGTTGTACGGCGGTCCGTACGTCGCGCTGGCCGTCGTACCGGCAAGCTCACCCGCCGCGGTGGCCACCACGTCGGCGGGCGCGGCCTGCGCCCACGTCTTCATCGTGATCGGCTTCGCGTCCGGCGACGAGAACAGCGCTGACAGACCGATCGTGAGGAGGCCCACCACCACGAAGGCGATCACGAACTCCTTCACCAGGTCATAGGGCCGGGTCGGGAAGCTGTGCGAGTCAGGAGTGGGGTGGACCGGACGCGGGCGGGCCGTTGTCGTGGCCATGTCAGTCACCCGCTTCGGCGTCGAGAGGAGGAACCACGCCGTGCCGTCGCACGAGCAGGATGTGTACGACGGTGAGCACTCCCACCGCGAACGGCAGCAGCACGACGTGCCACAGCAACATCTGGCCGGGGTTCAACACGTTGAACCAGGCACCGATGCCGATGGAGTTCAGACCGTCCTTGGCCTCGGCACTGATCCACTGCGAGTCGTAGTTCGACTGGGACAGGTAGCCGGTGAACGCCGTGCCGATCGACGTCACGAAGGCGACGACCCCCGTGATCCAGGTCAGCGAGCGCTTGCCCCGCCAGGCCGCCATCCAGAACTTGCCCCACAGGTGGATCACCATGAAGGCGAAGAACAGCTCGACGCTCCACAGGTGCAGCGAGTTGACGAAGCGGCCGAGTCCCGAGACGTGCCACCAGGCCGCACCGCCGACAGCCAGCCAAGCACCGGAGAGGAGCACGACCACCAGCGCAGACAGGGTGAGCACCCCGAACACGTAGATCCAGGAGGCGACGTACGCCGGCTGCCTGTCCGGGAGCAGCTGGCCCTCTGGCACAACTGTGGAGAGTCGGTTCCTCAGGCCGACGGTCCAGTTGCCTCCCGCGCCCGCCGCGCCCTGAGGGCTGCCCCGGTACGGCGCACTCATGCCCGTGGCTCGCGCTGCTCGTCGGGCTCCTCCGCCGGCCGCGGGAAGGGAAGGACGAGTGCGAGGACGAACAGCACCACCATCCCGAGGATGATGAGCAGGTTCGTCATGCTGATCGAGATGACGCCCCAGTGGACGTAGGTTCCGGCCCCTGCTGCAGCCGCAGGGACAACGGCCAGTGCTGTCATGACAGCCGCCCTTCACTTGCGCACGCCAACCGGACGTCCGCTCAATCACAGGGTGTGACCCGGTGGCCTGTGGAGAAAGGGACCTTGGTCCCCTCCCGGGCGCCCGACCGCGCCCCGTAGCGCCGCACAGTGACTACGGCCCGGTCCAGGCGACCCGTTCGGGGCCACCCTGGTCCCGATGGGTTATGCGCAAAATGCCCCATCCGTGCGGTGCCGGAGCCCTGGGTCGCAAGAAGACACTGAGTCCGAAGCACTCGTACGCGGACGCGTCCCCCTTGCTCCGCTGCGCTACGAGCGCCGGCGACGTGCGACGAAGGGGGACACCATGACCGTCACCACCACCCCACCGGCAGGGCCGATCCCACCTGCGGTCATCGACGACCTGAACCGGCTGGAGACGGCACTGGACGCGCAGATACCGGCCAAGACCGTCGACAACCTTCTCGTCGGCACCTGGAACGTGCGCGCGTTCGGCGGCCTCACCCCCAAGTGGGACTCCACCGCGAAGGACAGCCCTCGCGCGCGACTGGCACGCCCTGACCTGCATCGCGGCCGTCATCGACAGGTTCGACGTCACCGCGGTCCAGGAGACCCGGCGGAACACCACAGCTCTGTTCGGGCTCCTCGCCCGCCTCGGGCCTCGCTACCGGGTGATCGCCTCCGACGTCACCGAGGGCGACGCCGGCAACGGCGAGAGGCTCGCGTTCATCTACGACACCGAGCGGGTCCAGCCCTCCGGCCTGGTCGGCGAGATCGTGCTGCCACCTGAGGCCACGGCCGACGTGGAGCAGTTCGCCCGCACGCCGTACGCCGCCGGCTTCGTCCGCGACGGCACCGAGTTCACCCTGACCACCGTGCACGTCCTGTGGGGCAGGAAACCCGCGGACCGGCTCGAGGAGCTCACCGCCTTCGCGGCCTGGATGCGCGGATGGGCCGACCGCCCCCAGGACTGGAACCGCAACCTGCTCGTGCTCGGGGACTTCAACCTCGACCGCACCGACGACCCGCTCTACCAGGCGTTCATCTCCACCGGGCTCTGGCCGCCCGCCGAGCTGAGCCACGTGCCCCGGACCGTCTTCGACGCACCCAAGGCCCAGCACCACTACGACCAGATCGCGTGGTTCAACGACCCCACGAAGCCGGACCTGCCCTCGCTGCTCCAGGGGATCGACTACACGGGACGGTGCGGGTCGTTCGACTTCCTGCCCTACGCGCTCAGTGGCCTGACCAAGACGCAGGCGTCCTGGCGGATCAGCGACCACTACCCGCTCTGGGTGGAGTTCACCGTGGCCTGAGGCGGCAGAGAGCTACACCGCCGGGCCCTTGTTCCGCACGTCCGCCACGTGTGACATCGCCTCACGCAGCTCGGTGAGCCAGGTGTCCGCGTGCTGCTCCACGAGTCGCACGCACCAGGCGAGCGCCTCCGAACGGGAACGGGCGACTCCTGCCTCGATCAGCGTGTCGAGGACCTGGCGCTGCGGCTGCTTGAGCCGGGTCATCACCGGGACCGCGATGTGGGTGAAGAGCTCCTCGCGTCCGCCGATCACCACACCCCAGGACACCTTGCGGTCGAACCGGTGCTCCGCCTCCCGGGCGATCGCGATCCGGCCGTCGCGGGTCTCCTCCCGGAACGCCTTGGTCCTTCCGGCCCGCGCCTCGGTGGTCTCTGCCTCGCTCGCGTCGTCCGCCACGCGCACGTCGGGAAGGTTCAGCATCACCGTGATCTCCTCGCGGTCCACGGTGATGCGGGGCGCCCCCTCGCCCTGCCACTCGTCCGGGAGCCGGCCGGAGAACCAGCCGCGCACCCGCTCCTGCTCTTCGTTCGTAATCATGTAATCATGATTACTCGCTTGCTCGACCCGCGCAAGAGTCCGAGGGGAAGTGCCCGTCGAGGAGGTGCTTCCGGCTCACGGTCTCGCTGGGATGACCCAAATGGGGCATCGGGACCATCGCGGGATCACTGGGGACCAATGACCCCTTCGGCCTCGGACGCCGACCGACAAGGCTGAAGGTGGCCGGGGCGGTTCCGGCCCACCCCCTCCCCGCGGGGTGTCGATCGACGAACAGGACAGTGACACGTGTCCACGCTTCTCAGCTCCATGGCACCGAACGAAGACACGCTCCTCGACCCGTGGCGCGGCTTCGAAGGAAACAGGTGGCGCGAGTCCATCGACACCCGTGGGTTCATCCAGGACAACTACCGCCCGTACGACGGGGACGCGGAGTTCCTCGCCGGCCCGACCCGGCGTACGAAGCGGTTGTGGGAACGACTCTGCGAGATGTTCCCCGAGGAGCGCGAGCGCGGCGTGTACGACGTCGACGTACGCACGCCCTCCTCGATCACGAGCCACCGACCCGGCTACATCGACGCCGCGAACGAGCTCGTCGTCGGCCTCCAGACCGATGCGCCCCTGAAGCGGGCGATGATGCCCAACGGCGGCTGGCGGATGGTCAAGTCGGCGCTCGACTCGTTCGGCTACGCCGCCGACCCGGCCGTCGAGGAGATCTTCACCAGGTACCGCAAGACCCACAACGACGGGGTCTTCGACGCGTACACCCCCGACATCCTCGCCGCCCGCAGGAGCGGCCTGATCACGGGTCTGCCCGACGCCTACGGCCGCGGCCGGATCATCGGCGACTACCGTCGCGTGCCGCTCTACGGCGTGAGCCGGCTGGTCGAGCAGAAGCAGACCGACCTCGAGGCCCTCGACCACCTGCCCTCGACCGAGGACGTCATCCGGAGCCGCGAGGAGATCCACGAGCAGATCCGGGCGCTCGACGACCTGATGGCCATGGCCGCTTCCTACGGCTTCGACATCTCCGGGCCGGCCGGCAGCGCCCGCGAGGCGGTGCAGTGGCTGTACTTCGCGTACCTCGCGGCGACCAAGGACCAGAACGGGGCGGCCATGTCGCTGGGCCGCACGAGCACGTTCCTCGACATCTACCTCGAGCGCGACATCGCCGACGGGGTGCTCACCGAGTCCGAGGCTCAGGAGCTCGTCGACGACTTCGTGATCAAGCTCCGGATCATCCGGTTCCTCCGCACGCCGGAGTACGACGCCCTCTTCTCGGGCGACCCGACCTGGGTCACCGAGAGCATCGGCGGGATGGGGGTCGACGGACGGCCGCTGGTCACCCGGACCTCGTTCCGCTACCTCCAGACCCTCTACAACCTGGGCCCCTCACCCGAACCCAACATGACGGTGTTCTGGTCGCCGGCCCTGCCGGAGGGCTTCAAGAGCTTCTGCGCCAAGGTGTCGTTGGACACGAGCGCGATCCAGTACGAGTCCGACGAGCTGATGCGTCCGCGCTGGGGGGACGACACCGCCATCGCCTGCTGCGTGTCGCCCATGGCCGTCGGCAAGGCGATGCAGTTCTTCGGCGCCCGGGTGAACCTCGCCAAGACCCTGCTCTACGCCATCAACGGCGGCCGGGACGAGGTCACCGGCGCCCAGGTCGGCCCCGCGTCACCGGCTGTCGAGGGAGACAGCCTCGACTACGCCGACGTCCGCGCCCGCCTGGACTCGATGATGGAGTGGCTGGCGAAGACGTACGTCGACGCGCTCAACGTCATCCACTACATGCACGACAAGTACGCCTACGAGCGGCTCGAGATGGCGCTGCACGACAGCGAGGTCCACCGCACCATGGCGTGCGGCATGGCCGGGCTCTCGGTCGCGGTCGACTCGCTCGCGGCGATCAGGTACGCCGACGTACGACCCGTCCGGGACTCCTCGGGACTCGTCGTGGACTACGTGACGACAGGTGACTTCCCGGCGTACGGGAACGACGACGACCGCGCCGACGAGATCGCCGTGGAGCTGGTGCGCTCCTTCATGGAGAAGATCCGCAGGCACAAGACCTACCGCGACGCGGAGCACACGCAGTCGGTGCTGACCATCACGAGCAACGTGGTCTACGGCAAGGCCACCGGCAACACCCCGGACGGACGGCGCGCCGGTGAGCCGTTCGCGCCGGGCGCCAACCCGATGAACGGGCGCGACCGGCACGGCATGGTCGCCGCCGCGCTGAGCGTCGCCAAGCTGCCCTTCGACGAGGCCCGGGACGGCATCTCGCTGACCACCACCGTGACTCCCGGTGGGCTCGGCCGGACCCGGGACGAGCAGATCACCAACCTCGTCGGCGTGCTGGACGGCTACTTCGTCTCCTCGGGCTTCCACATGAACGTCAACGTGCTCGACCGGGCGACGCTGCTCGACGCCATGGCCCACCCGGAGAAGTACCCGCAGCTGACCATCCGGGTCTCCGGCTACGCCGTGAACTTCGTCCGGCTGACCCGCGAGCAGCAGCTCGACGTGGTGAACCGCACCTTCCACGGGGCCCTGTAGGCCCGGCATGACCATGACGGACCTGACCTCGGGCATGCCCGTGGAGCCCGACGACCTGGCGACCGGCTCGATGCACTCGTGGGACATCTCCACCGGCGTCGACGGCCCCGGCACCCGCTTCGTCCTCTTCACCGCCGGCTGCCCGTTGAGGTGCCTGTACTGCCACAACCCCGACACCTGGACGATGCGCAACGGCCGCCGGACCACGGCCGCGGAGGTACTCGGGAAGATCCGGCGCTACAGCCCCTACCTCAGCGCGGCACGCGGCGGCGTCACCGTCTCCGGCGGGGAGCCGCTGCAGCAACCGGACTTCACGAAGGCCGTCCTCGCGGGCAGCCGACGCATGGGGCTGCACACCGCCCTGGACACCTCCGGTGCCCTGGGCCGGCGCGCGGACGACGACCTGCTTGCCGCGACCGACCTGGTCCTGCTCGACATCAAGGCGATCGACCCCGCGCTCTACCGGGAGCTCACGGCCGGTGACCTCTCCCCCACGCGGGAGTTCGCCGAGCGGCTCGCGGCGATGCGCAAGCCGACCTGGATCCGGTTCGTGCTGCTGCCGGGGTGGAACGACGACCCCGGCCATGTGCGCTCCCTCGCCCGGTACGTCGCGTCGCTCGGAAACGTCGAGCGGGTCGACGTACTCGGCTACCACCGGCTGGGCCGTGAGAAGTACGCCGCCCTCGGGCTGCGCGACCGCCTCGAAGGCGTGGCAGCCGCGACGCCGGACGAGGTCACGTCGGCTCGCGCGGTCTTCACCGAGGCCGGGCTGGCCGTCACCTAGGAACGCGACCTAGGTAGGCGACGTCGCGTTCACCGTGCCCGACGCCGGGTCGGTGAACCCGTTCCCGATCCGGCGCCCGGTGATGTCGCGCCAGACCAGCTTCAGGTAGAGGTGACGGAGCCCCGACGCCCACGGCTGCGGGTCCCAGCCGTGCTTGATCTCGGCGAGCTCCGTGGGGTCGACGACGGCCTCTGCCGTGCCGACCGCCATGACGCTCCAGCCCTCGCGCCTCTCCTGGTCGAGGTGGTCGATCTCGAAGGCCAGCTCGCTGTTCACGCCGTACAGACCGAGCTCGCTGCCCGGAGCGGTCCGGAAGACGATCTGCTCGTCGTACATCGCGTAGTTGACCGGCAGGATCCGCAGACCCATGGGCGTGACCATGGCGACCCGGCCCACCACGCCGTGTCCCAGCAGCGTCATGCACTCGTCCAGGGTCAGCTCAACAAGCTCGTTCATCGCCCCTCCCGTTGTCTGGTTTTCATCCTCAGGGCCGAAGGAACGGCGGGCCAGAGGCAGAGGTCCCGGCGGCTACGGCACACTTTCCCTGGTGTTGCACCTGCGGATCTCAGTGCCTTCGGCCCTGTCGGACGATGTGATGACCATCCTGTCGGAGGACCCGGCGGTGAGCAGCCTCGCGGCCGTCCGCGGCGCCTCGGTCGAGCCACCCGGCGACCTCGTCTTCGCCGACGTCGCCCGGGAGGCGGCCAGCGACGTGGTCGACAAGCTGCGCGACATCGGTCTTCCCGACGAAGGCACCCTTCACGTCGAGCCGGTGCGCGCCTGGCTCTCCCGACGGGGGCTGGAGGCCGAGCAGCGTTCCCCGGGCAGCAGCGCGGACTCGGTCGTGTGGGTCGACGTCACGCAGCGCGCCTACGAGGAATCCGAGCTGAACTGGACCTACGTCAGCTTCATGGTTCTGGCCACCCTCATCGCCGGTGTCGCGATCATCCTCGACTCGCAGATCCTCGTGATCGGGGCGATGGTCCTCGGCCCGGAGTTCGGAGCCATCGCCGCCCTCGGCGTCGCCCTGGTACGTCGACGGTCCGCGCTGTTCACGTTGGCCGCGCGAACACTTCTGGTGGGGTTCGCCGTGGCGATCCTCGCGACCACGGCCGCGGCACTGCTCGGCCGCGCGCTGGGGTGGGTCTCGCTCGACGACATCACGGGCTCGAGGCCCGAGACCGCGTTCATCTACTCACCCGACAAGTGGTCGTTCATCGTCGCCGTCATCGCCGCCGCCGCGGGGGTCCTGTCACTGACGTCGGCCAGGGTCGGCGGCCTCTCGGGCGTGTTCATCTCGGTCACGACGGTGCCGGCCGCCGGGAACGTCGCCCTGGGACTCGCCTTCGGCGCGACCCACGAGATCTGGGGCAGCTCGCTCCAGCTGCTCGTCAACCTGTCGGGCATGGCAGTCGCGGGCTGGGCCACCCTCGCCTTGCAACAGGCGGTGTGGTCGCGCGTCTCGCTGCATCGGGCCAGGTCGACTGCCCGAAGCCACGAATGAGCGAGGGCTAGATGCTGGGCTCCTCGGGCGTGGCCAGGGTGAGCACGACCTCGGCGACGTTCGGGTCCGCCTTCAGGCGGTGCTCGAGGTCCCGCAGCAGGTAGGCGACCTTGGTCTCCGGCAGCTCACCGGCCAGGTCGACGTGGGCCACCAGCAGCACCTGGCGGGGGCCGACGAACTCCAGCCGCACGTAGGTGACGCGGCTGATCTCGGCCATCTCCTTGAGCCGGCCGACAGCGGCGTCCCTCAGCCGGGCGTCGGCCTCCTGGCCGGTCAGGAACCGCCGGTTGCGGTTGATCAGCACGATGGCGACCACCCCGAGCAGCAGCCCGACGATGATCGAGCCGATGGCGTCGTACACCGCGTCGCCGGTCACCTGGTGCAGGAAGATACCGACGCCGGCGATCACCAGACCGACCAGTGCCGCCGCGTCCTCCGCGAAGACAGCTCGCAAGGTCGGGTCCGAGGTGGCGAGTGCGTGCTCGAGGACGTCGCGGTCCATGCTGCGCGCCTCACGCCGGGTCTGCCGGAAGGCCTGCGTGAACGAGACTCCCTCGAAGAGGAAGGCGAGCGCGAGTACGACGTACGCCCAGGTGTAGGAGGCCTCCTCGCCGGACTCGGCCAGCTTGGAGACGCCGTTCCACACGGAGACGACCGCACCCGCCGTGAACAGGCCGAGCGCAGCGAGCATCGACCACACGTACGCCTCACGGCCGTACCCGAACGGGTGGGACGAGTCGGGCTCGCGCCGCGAACGCCGGTCCGCGATCCACAGCAGGACCTGGTTGCCGGTATCCGCCCACGAGTGGGCGCTTTCGGCGAGCATGGAGGCTGAGCCGGTGATGAGGGCGACGAGAGTCTTGGAGACAGCGATGCCGAGGTTCGCGAAGAACGCGATGACGACCGTGGTGGTGCTCTCGCCGCTCGACGCCGCCCCGTCCCCCAGCTCCGGTTGTGCCAGGTTCTCGGTGGTCATCGCGCTCCTCGGCGAACATGCGTAGTCATCCCAGCGCAGGTGCCCGCGTGCGACGACGGCGAAACCTCCCGGCCGCCCGCCGGTACGAGTGGGGTGGATCCGGGGTGCGACGGCATGTTCTGCGAGGTATGACCTCCCCCGACTGGGGCATATGACCGACCCGCACGGACCACTCCGAACTCGCCATTGTTCGTCTGTACCACCGGATGTTTTGCTCAAAGGTGATCCACCGAGACGACGGTCTCCTGGTGCCCCCACTCCGAATGGAGACTGGCATGCGACGCATGAGTGCCATCGTTCTCTTTGCGATTGCCTTGTTCCTCGGCAGCTTGACGTTCGCATCCGCGACCACGTCCACCGACCCCGGCACCGACGACCCCGCCAACCCCGCCACCAACCCCGCCACCGGTCTCCTCAACGGCGACAGGACCGCCAACCAGTGCGACAAGCCCACCGGCAACCCCTCCGACGGCTCGAACAGCAGCGGAAACGACAGCGGCTCCGGCGACAAGTGCGCCGACACCAGCAAGGACGGCGGCGGCGACAACAAGGCTGACAACGCCGCGGACAACAAGGCCAACAGCGGCGGGGACACCAACGGCGCCGCCAGCCTGGCCGCCGCCGACAACGGCGGGAGCGATCTGAACCTGACCTCTCTGACGGACCAGTACAAGCAGATCGACCTCTCCCCGAAGGGCGACAGCCTCGGCGACTCGTTCGTCTTCAGCGACAAGCTCTACCTCGACTCAGGCTCCGACCAGGTGGGGACCACCGACGGCGTCTGCGTCCTCACCCGCCTGAACAAGGACAAGAAGTCGCTCAGCCAGCAGTGCGTTCTCACGTTCTCGCTGCCGAAGGGCCAGCTCACGGCCCAGGGCGTGATCAGGTTCTCCGCGGCCAACGCCAAGGACGTGTTCCCGATCGCGATCACCGGCGGCACGGGCAGCTACGACAACGCCGGCGGAGAAGCCCACGTCACCTTCCTGAGCGACACGAAGACGAAGATCACCGTCGACCTGAACCGCTGACCCGAGAACGACCTGAACGGGCAAAGGTCCAGGTAGGCCCCGGGGATCCGGAGACCATCGGCACGACGTGTCGGTGGTCTCGCACGTCGACGCTCTAAACATCGACAAAGAAGCGGTCCAGACGAGATTGCGACCTATGTCGGACTTGGCAGAAACTCGTTCTTTGTCGGGGGGCCGTGCGTTGGAGCCTCCCCCGGCGCGCGGGCCAAAGTCCATAGTTCGCTACGTCGGCACAAGTGGGTAGTGCAGGCGACGACGCCCGCTCGGGAGGGTGAAGAATCGTGACACAAACTGAACATGCCTTTCTGTACTACCGATCCCCGTCTGAGATCCGCGAGGTGCAGTTCTCGCACCGCATCCGCGGCTTGGACGAGTACGAGGTCGCAGAGTTCCTCGACCTCCTTGCCGACCAGGTGCAGTCCACCGACCTCGAGCTGTCGAGGCTCCGCGAGGAGAACGAGCAGCTGCGGGCAGAGAACGACCGGCTCCGCGGTGAGAACGAACGGCTCGCCGGTCAGCCACCACCGGTGACCGCCCCGCAGATGACCTCTCAGGCAGCGTCCCTGCTGATGCACGCCCAGGAGATGGCGGACCAGCTGGTGGAGGAGGCGGTACGACGGTCACGAGACATGCTCACCGTCGCCCGCGCCGAGAAGCGCGCGATGCTGCGCAACGCGGAGGAGACGGCGACCGCGATGCTGCGCGAGGCCCGAGACGCGCAGCAGGTCCCGCGCATCCAACCTCAGCGGACCTGGCAGCTCGACGGCACAGCAGCTGTGTCGTCCGGCCTCTGACAGCAGGACCGACCGTCCGCACCCGATCGGTAACAGGAGCAGCTCGTGGCATCAACCCGTGACGTCCGGTACCTCGACGAGTACCTGGCAGACCGCTCCTCGACCCCGGGTCGTCACGCCGCGAAGGAGTTCACCCCGGCCCCCAGACGACCGTTGGCGGCGCCGTCGCCCACGGCGTTCGCCGTCGTCCTGCACTTCGACGAGTTCTCCGAGCGGCGGGTGCGTCAGGCGTGGGACGCGCTCGACGAGCACGGCGTGCCGTCGGCCGGGTCGACGAACGAGCCCACCTTCAAGCCGCACATCACGCTGGCGATCGTCAACACGCCCTATCCCGAGCACGTCGCGGTGAGGTTGCGCGGGCCTCTCGCGAACGTCGCCGGCGTGCCCGCGACGATGACCGCCCTCGGGTTCTTCCTGACGAACAAGGCGCCGGCGTACCTTGCGGTGGCGCCCACGCGCCGGCTGCTGGAGCTGCACGACGAGGTCCACACGGCGATCGGCGACACGGAGAGCTGGTCGTACTACCAGCCGGGCAACTGGATGCCCCACTGCACGCTGGCCATGGACGTCGTCTGCCAGACGACCGTGGCCGAGGCCCTCGCCGACACGACCCTCCCGATCCAGGCGACCGTGGGATCGGCCCATCTCGTCGAGCTGCCGCCGATGCCCGAACCCGTCGTCAAGCCTCACCGGCGGACGCCCGGGGCCCATCGGCGTCCCGTCGCCGCCCCGGCGGGCAAGCGCGCCGGATCCTCCCTGCGGCGCGAGGCCGGCCGCCGCTCGGGCTGACGGGTTCCGCGGCTTCCCGTCGTACGGCGGTCCGCCCCCTCATTTTTTGCACGTCCTGCTGTTGCGCGTCCGGCTCGTTTCACGATCCTGAAGGGGGACCTGGTCCCACCCGGTCCCACCGAAGGACGAGAGGAGCCGCGATGACGCCCGCCGACGAGCCACTGCCGGAGCACACCATCCCCGACGGGGTGGACATGGCCACCGTCGAAGCGGTCGGCCTCGTCTCGGAGGCGTTGGAGTACACCGAGCGCGCCCGCGGCCACCTGTACTCGTTCCACCAGCTCACGGGCGGCGCGGACCTCAAGCTGGGTGACGCGGTGGACAGGCTGCGCGAGGCCGGTCACCACGAGATCGCCGACGAGATCGAGCGGGAGATCGTCGGACGCAACGTCCTTCCCGGCCGGTGGACCTTCCAGCTCGTGGAGGAGTACGACGACACCTACTGGTCGCCGTTCCGCGCCATGGAGTGCTCCGTGAGAGAGCGGCTCGTGCTGGGGCGTCGCCACCTCTACGAGTCGAACATGAAGGAGGAGCGTCGTACTCACGGCCACCCCGACCACACCGCCCGGCCCGGCGCATGAGCCCGAGCTCCTCCACCCCTTGTAACGCGGGGTTATGGACGGACAACAAGCGGCATACCCCTTGGGATGCGTCCACAGCTCTTGGGGAGTCGCGCTGTGCCGTGAAGCACATTCCGGCTGGCCCGCCGGGAACGTGTTCTAGGCTCGCTGGATGGATCGGAACTCCTACAAGCGCATCTCGATGACCCTCGAGGAGATGGCCGAGCACGACCGCGTCTTCGGCGCCCTGGCGCAGCGCACGCGCGAGCTGATCGACGCGAGCCTGCACACGGTCGTCGACCACGCCGAGATCGAGGAGATCACGGCGACCTTGGAGGCGCTGACCGCGCGGCTCAACAAGGAGACCGACCCGTCGTACCTCGGCGTGAAGATCGGCCCCGACGGCTCCGGCCGCAACCACGGGAACGCCGTGGTCGGCCTGCGGAACCCGTTCGCTCCCCCGCTGCACGTCGAGAAGACCGAGGACGGCACCGCCTTCGCGTCCTTCCGCCTCGGCGCCGCCTACGAGGGACCGCCGGACCTGGTGCACGGCGGCGTCAGCGCGCTGATCCTCGACCAGATGCTCGGCGAGGCGGCCGCGGCCGGCGGGGCGCCCGGCATGACCGGCCGGCTCGAGCTCACCTACCGGCGCCCGACCCCGCTCGGCGACCTGAGCGCCAAGGCGTGGATCCACGAGGTGAACGGCCACAAGACCACGGTCCGGGGCCACATCATCGGCCCGGACGGCGAGCCCACGGTCGAGGCGGAGGGTCTGTTCATCCTGCCGCGCTGGGCGAGGGAGGCGATGGCCGCAGCGAAGGAGCGCGGCCGCACGTTCGAGTAGCCCGCCCGGCCGTCACTCCTCCTCAGCCGACTCCTCGGAGTCGATGATGTGGACGGCCGCCTCCTCGGCGCTCGCCCCGGCTCCGTTGATACCGACGTCATCGGCCACCAGGTCTGCCTCGGTGTCCTCCGCGGTGCCTTCGTCCTCCGCCACCAGCCGGCCCGCCCTGGCGTCGCCGACCTCGCCGGAGACGTGCTCGGTCTCGTTCTCCGCCTCGAGGTACGGGTCGGGCTCGGGCTCCTCCTGGGCGAGCCGCTGGTCGAGGGTCTCGCCGACCTCTTCCTCGTAGGGGGTGTTGCCGAAGCTCTCTGCGGCCGACCACTTCTCGGGTGGGGAGTAGCCCTCGTCGAGAGCGTCTTCGAGGCCGCGGTCCACGAGGGTGTCCTCGGACTGGAGCTGGTTCTCGTCGTCGACGCTGTACTCGCCGTAGTCCTCCCGGCTGCTCTCGCCGGTGTTCTCGGTCATGTCCTCTCCACCTTCCTGCGTGGGCTGCACCTCCAACGTAGCGCCGGCGGGAGTGACGGGCGTCGCCACCCAGGTGCAGGCGCTGCTTGCGGGGAAACCTTCCGGCACCAGGAGCCGGGGAGCTTCCCCGCAAGGCGTCTCAGCCGGGCCGAGCGACGCTCAGGTCAGGCCGAGGCGGCTGGGTCAGCGGCCGGGTCAGGCGGCTGGGTCAGCGCCGAGACGACGAGACCTCTTCGCGCTTCATGCCGCGCTCGCCGGAGTCGGTCAGGCGCGCCTCCTCGGCCGCCTGGGCCTCGAGCTCGGCCCGCCTGGTCGCCTCGAGCATCTCGCGGGCGGCGTCGTAGGCACCCGGTGAGCTGACCAGGTCGGACGCCCCGCCCTGCAGCCGGCTCAACGCGGCTCGGGCGAAGATCTGCTGCTCGGTGGTCGTGCGCTCCGACCGGCCGCGGCCGATGAAGCTGACGAACCAGTGCAGCAGCGCCGTGATCCGGTTCTTGAACCCGGTGATGTAGACGAGGTGGACGGCCAGCCACATCAGCCAGGCGACGAACCCGGTGAGCCGCAGCTTGCCGACCATCGCGACGGCGCGGAACCGCGAGATCGTGGCCATGCTGCCCTTGTCGAAGTACCGGAAGGGCCCCTCGGGCGCCTTGCCGGAGACCCGGTTGTCGATCTGCTTGGCGGCGTACTTCGCACCCTGGATCGCGACCTGGGCGACACCGGGGAGGTTGTTCAGGCTGATCATGTCGCCGACCACGAACACCTCCGGGTGCCCGGGCAGCGTCAGGTCGGAGTTGACCCCGATCCGGCCCGCGCGGTCCAGCGGGGCTCCGGTCTGCTCCGCGAGCGTCTGGCCCAGCGGGCTGGCCTGCACACCCGCGGCCCACATCTTCGTGACCGCGTCGATCCGCTTGCCCGTGCCGTCCTTGTACTTCACCTCGAGGCCGCGCTCGTCGACGTCGACCACCATCGCACCGAGCTGTACCTCGACCCCGAGCTCCTCGAGCGCGCGCTTGGTCTTCTCACCGAGCTTGGCGCCGAACGGCGGCAGCACCTGCGGAGCCGCGTCGAGCAGGATCACGCGGGCCTCGCGGGTGTTGATCTTGCGGAAGTCCTTGCGGAGGGTGCGGTGCGCGAGCTCGGCGATCTGCCCGGCCATCTCCACGCCCGTGGGTCCGGCACCGACCACGACGAAGGTGAGCAGCCGCTCGATCTCCTCCTCGTCCTCGGCGAGCTCGGCGAGCTCGAAGGCGCCGAAGATCCGGCCTCGCAGCTCGAGCGCGTCGTCGATGGACTTCATGCCCGGCGCGAACTCGGAGAACTGGTCGTTGCCGAAGTAGGACTGGCCGGCGCCCGCGGCGACGATGAGGGAGTCGTACGGCGTCACCGTGGTCCGGTTGAGGACGTGCGAGGTGACCGTGCGCTTCTCGAGGTCGATCTCCTTGACCTCGCCGAGGATCACCCGGGCGTTCTTCTGCGACGCGAGGATCTCGCGGGTCGGCGGGGCGATCTCGCCCTCGGAGAGGATCCCGGTCGCCACTTGGTACAGCAGCGGCTGGAAGAGGTGGTGGGTGGTCTTGGCGATCATCGTGACGTCAACGTCGGATCGCCGCAGTGCCTTGGTGCCGAACAGGCCTCCGAAGCCCGATCCGATCACCACGACCTTGTGCCGGTCCGATGTCACCTGGTTCATCGCGTTGCCTCTCCTGTGTTCCGTGCGTAGAGCCCTCGCGCCACTGTGCCCATTCTCGGGGCTCACAAGACACAACACGTGACGCGTCTCGATGCTTGCCGCCTGGTCGATGACATGGCTCACAGGTCTAGGCGGTGCAACGCCGCGCGACGACGTCCGACTGCGAGCAGGCTCACACCCGCAACTGCGGCAGTATGGACAGGGTGACCCACTTCGACCTCGCGATCATCGGCAGCGGATCGGGAAACTCCGTCCCCGACGACCGCTTCGCCGACCGCAAGATCGCCATCCTCGAGAAGGGCACGTTCGGCGGGACCTGCCTCAACGTCGGCTGCATCCCGACCAAGATGTTCGTCCACCCGGCAGACCTCGCCGCGTCGGTCGACCACGCCCGCGACCTCGGCGTCGACCTGGTGCGCGAGGGCGTGCACTGGAGGGAGATCCGCGACCGGATCTTCCGTCGGATCGACCCGATCTCCGTGGCCGGGCGGAGCTACCGCGCGGAGCGGCTGGAGAACGTCACGCTGTTCGAGGGCCACGCCCGCTTCACGGCTCCTCGCACCATCGACACCGGAACCGGCGAGACGATCACGGCCGACCAGGTCGTCCTGGCGGCCGGCAGCCGGGCCGTCGTACCCGACATCCCCGGCATCACCGAGGTCGAGCACCACACGAGCGACACGATCATGCGCATCGACTCGGTGCCCGGGCGGCTCGCCATCATCGGCGGCGGCTTCGTCGCGATGGAGTTCGCCCACGTCTTCGGCTCCTTCGGCAGCGAGGTCACGGTCATCAACCGGTCCGACCGTCTGCTGCGCGGCGAGGACGAGGAGGTCTCGGAGCGGTTCACGAGGCTCGCGGAGGGCCGGTGGGACGTCCGCCACCGGACGACCACGGCCAAGGTCGAGGAGTACGACGGACGCGTCCGCCTGCACCTCGACACCCCGGAGGGGCCCGATGTCCTGGACGTCGACACCCTGCTCGTTGCCACGGGGCGGCGCTCCAACTCCGACGGCCTCGACCTGGACCGGGCCGGGGTCGAGGTCGACGAGGGCGGGCTGGTCGTCGTGGACGAGTACCAGCGCACCACCGCCGACGGGGTGTGGGCGCTCGGCGACATCAGCAACCGCTACCAGCTCAAGCACGTCTCGAACCACGAGGCCCGCGTCATCCAGCACAACCTGCTGCACCTCGACGACCCGGACTCGATGGTGAAGGCCGACCACGACGCCGTGCCGAGCGCGGTCTTCACCTCACCGCAGATCGCGTCGGTCGGCCTGAGCGAACAGGAGGCGCGCGAGCAGGGAGTCCGCTACGTCGTGGCCCGGCAGTTCTACGGGGACACCGCCTACGGCTGGGCGATGGAGGACACCACGAGCTTCGCGAAGGTGCTCGCCGACCCCGGGACCGGTCGCCTGCTCGGCGCACACGTGATGGGGCCCGAGGCCTCGAACCTGATCCAGCCGCTGATCGCCGGCGTGGCGTTCGGGCAGACCGCGCAGGAGCTCGCCCGCGGGCAGTACTGGATCCACCCGGCGCTCAGCGAGGTCGTGGAGAACGTGCTCCTCGGCGTCTGCGTCGACGCTCGACGGACCGGGACACCCGGCTGACCGCTCGTCCGATCACCGGGCCGGTGAGTCGGTCGCGGCGAGCCGGTTCCCCCGGCGTCACGAGCACCGAGGACACCTGGTCCAGGCGAGGATGCTCGTGGTCGCCGTCCTCGACCACGCCGGTCCACCAGGACATGTGAAGGCCCTCAGGCCCCTTGTCCTCCAGCAGGGCGAGGTTGTTGTCGAACCACGGGCCCTTGATCAGCCCCCACGTGAACGGTGGCTCCGGGACGTGGGCTGACCTCGCGGCGACCGTGCCCATCGGCCCGGCGAGGCCGTAGGACAGGAAGGCGGTCGCGAACCGCATCGACCTGGGCAGCGGGTTGCGGATCGGCGAGCAGACCGCCTGCACGATCCGGCTGCGCGGCCCGGTCCGGGCACCTCGCTCAGCGCCGCCCGAGCCGCCCCCGTCGCTGCTCGAGCCCGTCGTGACCCTCCTGACCTCTGACACGTAGGAGTGGTGCACGTCCCCGGACAGGAAGGTCACCGTGTCGGGGGCAGGGCCGCGCTCGCCGTACGCCACGGACAGCGCCATCTCCGCGACCTCCGCGAACCCGTGCTGGAAGGCGCCCCAGTGCTCGAGGTCGACGGTCTGGCGCACCCACTCACCGAACCGGGCGCCGCGTTCGCCCCACGCTCCGCCGACGAGCGCCTCGTCCCACGCCTCGAGGTGGTGCAGTCCCGGGGAGAGCAGGAACGGCAGCGAGGTGCCCACGAGCAGGTGCCGGAAGCCGCCCCGCATCTTCTGGTCGAGCCAGTCGAGCTCCTCGGGGTCGAGCATCGACCGGTTCTCGGGGTCGAGCACCCGCGCGGCTCGCGAGTCGACGACCACGAGGCGGACGTCGTCGATGTCGCGGGTGTAGCTCCAGCGGTACGTCGTCGGATCCTGGTCGGCCCGCTCGGCGAACGCGTCGAGCGCCGCGGTGATGTCGACCTCGCCGGCCGGTTCCCCCGCGGAGCCGCCCGAGGCCTCCCCGGCAGGACCGCTCGCGGAACCGCCCCTGACCGCCTGCCACAGCTCGTCCTTGGCGCGCTCGTCGGGCGAGAGGTTCCCGAGGTGCTGGTAGATCCAGTAGGACCCGAGACCCGAGACGATCCGCTCGTGCCACCACGAGGTGGCCTCCATCTTCTGCTTCCAGCCGAGGGAGGTGTTCCAGTCGTCGCGGACGTCGTGGTCGTCGAAGATCATCAGCGTCGGCAGCGTCGAGAGCAGCCACCGGTTCGCGGGGTCGCTCCACGCGAGCTTGTACAGGTGGGCGTACTCCTCGAAGTCCTTCAGCTCGTCCCACGGCGGCTGCTCGATGTCGCGGCGGGACTTGATGAACTCCTCCATCTCCGCGGTGGTCTCGTCGGCGTAGACCTGGTCGCCGAGGAACAGCACGAGATCGGGCCAGCGCTCCGGCTCGCCGGACTTCTCGCTGTCGGAGAGGCGCAACGCGTAGGCCCGGAGCGCGTCGACGCCGTGGGTCTTGTTGCCCTTCTCGTCGTGGGACACGCTCGTGCGGCAGGACCCGTACGCCATCCGCAACGGCTTCCCCGGCTCGAGGGTCGCGATCATGCTCGGTGGGAAGGGCGAGGACTCGTCCGGCCACACCGTCGTACCGTCGATCTCCACGCGGTAAGGGTTCTTGCTCCCCGGCTCGAGGCCCTCGACCTCGACCAGTGCGTAGTGGTGTCCGTGGGCCGCGAAGGTGCGGGCCGACCACGACCGGCCGGCGGCGTGTACGACGACCACGGCGGCGTCGCGGGTCTCGACCCAGATGCTCGCGCTGGTCTGGTCGACGTACCTGAGCAAGGGTCCGAGCACGAGGCGGTCCTGGGTCATGCACCATGTCTACCCCCTCCAAGATGCCGCCAAGCGGCGAACGTGTCCTTCATCGCCTTCGATGACGCGGCGGATACACCAGCCGACTGGGGGGTATATGAGTTCAGCCCGGCCACCGTCGGGCTGAACAGGGGAGGAAACCCATGACCGCCGGGGACGTAACCGCACAGGCCGAGCAAGTCGGGCGCAAGGCGGAGAACAGCAAGGCCTTCGGCCACGCCGTGCGAGTCGGGCTGATCGCCTACGGCGTCGTGCACCTGCTGATCGCGTGGGTGGCGATCCAGCTGGCCTTCGGTAGCGAGAAGGGCTCCGCGTCGAGCCAGGGGGCGCTGAGCCAGATGGCGAAGACCCCGGTCGGCGGGGTCCTGCTCTACGTCGTCGCCGCCGGCTTCGGCGCGCTGGTCGTCTGGCAGCTGCTCGAGGCCGCCGTGGGTCATCGTGACCAGCAGGGCAGGAAGCGGGTGGTCAAGCGCCTGGGCTCGGCCTTCAAGGTGGTCATCTACGCCACCCTCGGCTGGAGCGCGCTGAAGATCGCGATGGGCGGCGGCTCCGACGGCGGCGGCACCGACACCACGACCGCGAAGATCATGTCGATGCCGGGCGGTCAGGTCCTCGTCGGCATCGTCGGGCTCGCGGTGCTCGGCTTCGCCCTGCGGCTCATCTACAAGGGCCTGAGCGAGGGGTTCGCCGACAAGCTCGACATCGAGGGCCGGCTCGGCAACAGCGGGAAGGCCTTCCTCACCTTCGGCAAGGTCGGCTACGTCAGCAAGGGCCTGGCCTTCTTCATCGTGGCCGGCCTCTTCCTGTGGGCCGCGTGGACCCGTGACCCGAAGAAGTCCGGCGGCCTCGACCAGGCCCTTCACCAGCTCCTCCAGCAGCCCTTCGGCATGCCGATGCTGCTCGCGCTCGGTGCCGGCATCGCCTGCTACGGGCTCTTCGCCTTCGCCTGGGCGCGGCACCTCGACACCTGAGCGAGATCCCGACAGGCTCTGGCGACGTGGAGCTGAAGACCGAGCGTTGCCTGCTGCGGAACTGGACGACGGACGACGAGCCGCGGGTGCTCGACATCTACTCGCGCTGGGAGGTCGCCCGGTGGCTGGGCGCGGTGCCCCAAGCGATGGAGACCGCCGAGCAGGCCGCCCGGTTCGTGTCCCGGTGCAGCGAGCTGAACAGGAACGAGCCCGTCGCCCGGCGGTGGGCCGTGGAGCGACGATCCGACGGCCTGGTGCTCGGGACGATCATCCTGGTGCAGCTTCCCGAGCCGACTGCCGAGTCGGGCTTTCCTGACGGCAGGTTCGAGGTGGGGTGGCACTTCCACCCCGACGCGTGGGGCCAGGGGTACGCCACTGAGACGGCCGGCGCCGCTCTGACGTGGGGCTTCGCCCACGGCCTCGAGGAGATCTTCGCCGTCGTACGCCCCGACAACGCCGCGTCGACGAGCGTGTGCCGGCGCTTGGGCATGGCCCCGCTGGGGAGGACCACGGCGTACTACGACGCCGAGCTGGAGCTCTTCCGCATCACGCCTTCGGAGCAGCGATGACCCAGGATCTTCGGACCGACCTGACCGTACGACGAGCAGGGCAGCCGGCCGGGTCGGCCCCGGCGATGGTGTGGCTCCACGGCCTGACCGACTCCGGGTCCGGGTGGCCGGGCGCCGAGAGGCACTGGGGGTCGACGTACTCGATCCTCACCGTCGACCAGCGGGGCCACGGAACCTCGCCGCGGTTCACGCCCGAGCAGCTCGAGGCCCACCCGGGCGAGGTGATGGTCGCGGACGCGATCTCGATCCTGGAGCAGCTCGACACGCCTCCGGTGCTGCTCGGCCACTCGCTCGGCGGGGCCGTGGCGCTCACCGCAGCGGTACGACGACCGGAGCTGGTGCGCGCACTGGTCCTCGAGGACCCCGCTCCCCTGGGCCCGGACGACCTGCAGCGCGACCCCTCGCGCGGCCAGGAGTTCACCGCCGGGGTCCGCAAGAGCATGGCGGCCCGCGACGAGGAGGACCTGGTCCGGATCCGCCGTGAGCAGCACCCCGACTGGCCCGAGGACGAGCTGCTCGTCACGGGCGTGGCCGAGCAGCGGATGGACCTCGGCTACCTCGCTCATGGGGACTTCAAGCCGGTGACCCGGTGGCCCGAGCTGTTCGCCCGGCTCGCCGTACCCACGCTCGTCGTCTCCGGGGACGACCTGGCGGAGGTCTGCATCACCGAGCCGATCGAGCAGGGCATCGCCGAGATCGGCAACCCTCACGTCGAGGTGGTCCGGGTCGCCGGCGCCGCACACTGCATCCGGCGGGAGCAGCCGGCTGCCTACTACGCCGCGGTGGATGCCTTCCTCGCCGCCCTCCAACCGCGATAGTTCGTGACGAACGTCGTTCCGGTGCCGCAGAACAGCAGTTCGCTCACGAACTATCGCGCCGGCGGTCCCCGATCCAGAGGTGCTCATCCGCGTGCACGCTTGTCGGCGCCTATCGACCGGGATGTCCCGGGTCCTGGACACTCGTACACCCGGCAGGGCTAGCCTCATGCCATGGGAGGGATCGGGTTCGTCAAGCGCACCCCCTGCGCTGTCCTGCTCGTCGCACAGCTGGTCGGCGTGCTCCTCTACCCGTTCATGGAGGACAGCTCCGCGGGTCGGGCGGCGTTCGCGATCTTCGGGATCATCGTCCTGGCGCTCGCCGTGATCGCGATCCGCGCGACTCCCTTTCTCACCTGGGTGAGCGTGTTGATCGCCGCCCCGGCGATGGTCCTGCTGGGTCTCCAGGTGTTCACCGCCAACGCGGTGCTGTTCGAGTGGTCGTCGGGCTTCGAGGCAGTCCTCTACTTCTACGCCGCGATCGCCATGCTGGCCTACATGCTCGACGACACCCGGGTGAGCACCGACGAGATGTTCGCGATCGGCGCCGTCTTCACGCTCCTGGCCTGGGCGTTCGCCTACCTCTTCGTCGTGCTCCAGGCTCTCGACCCGTCGGCCTTCACACCCGCCGGGGACGATCCCCGGTCCTGGATGGAGCTGCTGTTCCTGTCGTTCACGACACTGTCCAGCACAGGACTGTCGGACATCACACCGCTCACCGGCCACGCGCGAAGCCTGGTGATGATCGAACAGGTGGCCGGAATCTTCTACATCGCGATGGTGGTCACCCGGCTGGTCGGCCTCCAAGCCGTGAGGAACAGGGTCTGACCGTGCCCCTGAACCTGGAAGCGCTGCCACTGGAACCCGACCCCGAGTCGGTGAAGGAGGCGCGTGCCTGGGTCCGGGAGATCCTCACCCGGCTCCACCGCGAGGACATCGTCGACACCGCAGAGCTCGGTGTCTCGGAGCTGGTCACCAACGCGATCCTCCACGGCATCCCGCCGATCACCGTCCGGGTCCGCGGCACACGCGACCACCCACGCGTGGAGGTCCGTGACGCCTCGAACCGGCCCCCCGAGGTCAACGTCGAGATGGCGGACGAGGACCACCTCATGGCGACGTTCGGCCGTGGCCTGGGTATGGTCGCCCTGCACTCGACCGCCTGGGGCGCGGAGCTGGTGCCCGAAGGCAAGGTGGTCTGGTTCGAGCCGGCCCGGGAGCCTCGCCTGGAGGGCGACCTGACGGGCCAGGTCTTCGACCTGGACCAGACCGTGCAGGAGCTCATCGCGGAGACCGGCCTCCCCGACAACCCGATCCGGGTCGAGATCCTCGACCTGCCGGTGGCCATCTACGCGAGGTTCCGACGACGCCTGGGAGAGCTCGGCCGCGAGCTGCGGCTGCTCTCGCTCGCGCACGGTCACACCTATCCGATCGCCACCGAGCTCAGCGACGTCTTCCTGCAGATGGAGCAGGAGCGCCGGCTGACCCGCGGTGTCGAGGTGATCGACGACGCAGTCGCGGCCGACCTGGAACGGGTGGACGCGGTGCTCCTCGTCCCGGAGAGCTGTCCCGCGACCGCAGCGAGGATGCTCGAGGTGCTCGAGCGCGCCGACGAGTTCTGCCGCGAGCAGCGACTCCTCGTGCTCGCAGCCGGACGACAGGAGCGCGAGCTGCAGCGTTGGTACCTCGGCGAGGTCGTGCGCCAGGGGGCGGGCGAGAAGCCCCGACCCTGGACCGGCTCGTTCACCGTGGACGAGACCCCGCAGACCGCGTGAGCCCCCGACATCCCCTGCACGGCTCGGTGCTGCTCGCCGTCTCGGTGGGTGGCGCTCTCGGAGCGCTGCTTCGCTACTCGCTGACGCTGGCCGAGCCCGACGACAGCGGCTTCCCGTGGACCACGTTCACGATCAACCTCGTGGGCGCGTTCCTGCTCGCCCTGCTCCCGGCGTCAGCACGGGTACGTCGACACCCGCTCCTGCCACCCCTCCTCGGGACCGGCGTGCTCGGGGGGTTCACGACGCTCTCCACCTGGTCCGAGCAGACCCGCGCGCTCGTGGCGGACGGGGCCGTCGTGACCGCGGCCGCCTACGTCGTGGGGACGCTCGCGGCGTGCCTGGCAGCGGTCGCCGTCGCGGACAGGTTCAGCACCGCGGCGAGCCGGGCGGAGTTCGACGAGGAGGAGGGCGACCTGTGACCTTCCTGCTCGTCGCCCTGGGCGCTGCCGTGGGAGCACCGCTTCGCTACGTGACGGCGCACTTCCTCGACGGCGGCGGCCGATGGGGCGTGCAGTGGAGCGCCCCTTGGAGCCTGCACTGGGGCACGATGCTGGTGAACGTGGTGGGGTCGTTCCTGCTGGGGCTGTTCAGCGGGATGGCGCTCACCGGGGACACCATCGCGATGCTCGGGACGGGGTTCTGCGGTGGCCTCACCACCTACTCCGCCTTCGCCGTGCACGTGCACGACCTGGGTCCCCGGAAGGGGGCGGCGACGGTCGCCCTGACCGTCGTACCGGCTCTGGCGGTGTGCTTCCTCGGGTTCTGGCTCGGCGCAGCCTGACGGCGACCGACCGACGACCCTGAGGTACAGGACCGCCGCCGCAACCGGCTCGGGCCTACCCGCGGCCCACGGACAGGGGCACACTGAATAGGCCCACTCCGCTGTCGCACCCACCTTGACCCGGAGGACGTGACGACCATGACCACCAAGACCTGGACCGTGCAGGTGATGATCGACGAGCAGGGCGACGACACGCTCGCCGACGCGACGCTCAGCCTCGAGAACAAGATGGAGATGCACGGACGCGGCATGAGCCGACGCAATCCGCGCGACGAGTCGGAGCCGAGGATCGGCGACGAGCTCGCCACGGCCCGGGCGTTGTCCGACCTCGCCCATCAGCTGCTTGCCGCGGCCGCCACCGACATCGAGTCGCGGACGCACGTCGCAGCCGACTCGCTGGAGCTCTGAGCCTGCCGGCGAGCTCCGGCCGATTGGCCGCACCATGCGGAAATGCCGCTGATTCTCGCCCTCGCCCGAGTACCGTCGGCGTCGTGAGTGCGTCTGCGTCGATGCCGTGGGGAGACTTCTCCGCCGACCCTCGCGATCCGGCGGCTGCGTCGTTGCGCGCCTCCGACCGCGACCGAGAGGTTGTGCTCGGACTGCTCGCGGAGTCCTACGCCGACGGGCGGTTGAACCGCGAGGAGTACGACGAGCGCGTCGACGTCGTGAGCAGGGCCCGCACCCTCGGTGAGCTTCCCCCGACTGTCGCGGACCTGGTGCCGCAGACGGCACCGCGAGGAGGCGCCCTCGGGCGTGCCTCCGCCGAGGAGCTTCACGAGAGGGCCCTGCGCGCCTACGAGGCGACCAGACGGAGGGCCTTCTCGGGCCTGCTCATCACCACCGTCACGTTGTCGGTCATCTGGTTCGTGATCGGTGCCGGGTTCTACTGGCCGATCTTCGTGATCCTCTTCGGCGGCGCCAACCTGCTCCGGGTGCTGGTCAACAAGCCGGACATCGTCGAGGAGGAGCAGCGACGCCTCGAACGCGAACAGCGCAAGAGCCTCGAGCGTCCGGCGGACGACTAGTCCCGAAGAGAGCGCCCCGTGGGATCGAGGACGGTTCTCGCTGACGCTTCATTTGCCCTATCGGTCCGAAGTGGCCTATCGGTCGAAGTGGCCCGGCTCGGGCGCTCCGCGCCGGTTTCGGGTCTTCTGCGGCAACTGTTAGCGTGAATCCCTCGTGTCCGTCGCGGGCGAGGGAGGGACCTCGGGGGTGCCCGCGAGCTACCCGGAGATCTCTACATGCGACACAGAGCTTCACGACCCTTGATCGACCTGTGGCGACGCCTTCCGCGCGCCACCGCACGCCCGTTCGGCGCAGTGGCCGGGCTCAGCCCGGTCCGCGCCCTTGTGGCCCTCCTGGTGATGTTGGGCCTCGGGACCGGTGTCTTCGTCGCGGTCGCCTCGGACGGGGGCGGTTCCTCGCACCGACCGTCCGCGCCGGAGGCCCTCGGCCCACGGCCCGACCCGGCCACGTCCCGTGCCGGTGAGCGGCCGACGCTGACCGACGAGAAGTCCACACCCACCGCCCCGACGCCCCACGGCAAGAGCCAGGAGCCGAGCACGCCCCCGGCCAGCGAGTCGCAGGCGTCCTCGGCCACCGAGTCGGTGGACCCATCAGCGGTGGCCGGCCTTCCTTCGACCCTGCGCTCGAAGCTCGACCAGGCGACAAGCTCACCGAGCGTCCCGGCGACCCCGTCCACCAAGCCGTCGCAGAAGGACAGCGCGTCCTCGTCGGCAGCCCCGAAGGACCTCACGCCGCCGAACACCAGCGTGTCCCAGCGGTTCCCTGCAGGTGACTCGGCGGTGTTCTCGTTCAGCGCGAGCGAGTCGGCGTCGTACACCTGCAGCCTCGACGGATCGACGTACACCTCCTGCGGCTCGCCGACGAGCTACTCGGACCTCGACCCCGGGTGGCACACCTTCTCCGTGAGGGCCAAGGACGCGGCCGGGAACGTCGACCCGACCCCGGCAACGGTCCGTTGGCACGCCAATGGCGGTCCCACGTCAGACGACGACTGACGGCCCGGGGAGACGTCCATCACTCATCTAGGCCGCTCAAGGACGCACGTTTGCCTCGGCCGTCCCCGGCAAGACTGCCTGTCGCGAGCTGGTGCGATCCGCACCGGTGCTCGCCCAGGGGGAACCACAAGTGCACAGCCAGGCGCGGCTACGCCGAGTCCTGCCCGCCGCAGACCTGGTCCTCATTCGTCTATCTGATCTTCACGGGCAGGAGTGGGGGACCCACTCTCAACGCGGCCACCGGTCTCACGACCGGTTGCCACTCGGGGTGAAGTCACCCAGGTCGATCTCCGACCGGCGGTGACGGGGCACCTTTCAGCCCTAACCCGACAGCTCACCTCACAGGCGTGGAAAGGAACCTTCAACATGCCTGCGACTCTTCGCATGCAGCGCCTTGCCGTGCTGCCCTTTCTTCTGGCCGCCGTCCTGATCGGCTCCCTGTTCAGCTTCGCTCCGCACGCCGACGCCGCGACGAGCCGTGCCAAGCGGGTCAATGTCGCCCTCGACGTCGTCAAGGAGCAGAAGGGCGACCCCTACGTGTACGGCGCCGACGGCCCCAACGCGTTCGACTGCTCGGGCCTCGTCTACTACGCCTACCACAAGGCCGGCTTCACCAACGTCCCCCGCACCGCGGCGCAGCAGGCCAGCGCCGCACGCCGGATCAGCCCCTCCAGCATGCGCAGGGGTGACCTGGTCTTCTTCTACGGCAGCGGCGGCGTCTACCACGTCGGCGTGTACGCCGGGGTGAAGAACGGCCAGCGGATGATCATCCACGCGCCCCGCCCGGGTTCGTCCGTGAAGCGTGAGCCGATCTGGACCAGCTCCTGGTTCCCGGGCCGGCTGGGCTGACCCCGCCTGCTCTGCACCGCCATCGACGCCCGGTGCACGACCTCAGCCGTAGCCGAGGTCGTGCAGCCGGGCGTCGTCGATCCCGAAGTGGTGCGCGATCTCGTGTACGACGGTGATCCGCACCTCCTCCACCAGCTCGTCCTCGGAGGCGCACATCCGCTGCAGCGGGAGCCGGAAGATCATGATCCGGTCCGGGGTGACACCGGCGTACCTCGTGTCCCGCTCGGTCAGCGGCGTGCCGTGGTAGTAACCGAGCAGGTGCGGGTCGTCGGCGGGCGGCTCGTCCTCGACGAGCACCACCACGTTGTCGACGAGGACGGCCAGCTCCTCCGGGACCTGGTCGAGGGCGTCACCCACGAGCTCCTCGAACCGCTCCAGGGTCATCTCGATCACAGCTCCATTGTCCCTGCACCGTGACAGCGGGACGGTCGACGATCTGATTTGGGGCACCACCGGCCGTGCCCTATGCTGTACCGGTCCCTGACGGCAGTCGCGCCCGACGGCCCATGGGTAACCAGCCCCCATCGTCTAGTGGCCTAGGACGTCGCCCTTTCACGGCGGTAGCACGGGTTCGAATCCCGTTGGGGGTGCAGTGTCCGAGCCGGCGAGAGCCGATTCGGACGAACGGTGGTGGATGGGTTAGCATTCCACCGCTCGAGCAACACAAAGAGCATGGCCCCGTAGCGCAGTTGGTTAGCGCGCCGCCCTGTCACGGCGGAGGCCGCGGGTTCGAGTCCCGTCGGGGTCGCCAGCCGAAGCCCTGGACCGCAAGGTCCAGGGCTTCGTTGTTTGTGCGGCCGGTACGTCGACGGGCCGGACCGCCCGGCGTACGGCGGCCGTGGGCGTTGTCACACCCCCGAGGGGATTACTTGAACGCTCAATCATCGTTGTGCTTGCCATGACCGACAACCTCGCGCTCTCCCCCGAAGCCCAGGCCCTCCTCTTCCGCGACGCCCGGACGGCGAACACGTTCACCGACGAGCCCGTCACCGACGAGCAGATCGCCGCGATCTACGACCTCGTGAAGTACGCCCCGACCGCGATGAACACGCAGCCGCTGCGCGTCGTACTGGTCCGCGAGGGCGAGGCCCGCGAGCGCCTGCTCAAGCACATGGCCGACGGCAACCGCGACAAGACCGCCAACGCCCCGCTGGTCGCGATCCTCGCCGCAGACACCGACTTCCACGAGACCCTCCCGCGGACGTTCCCGCACTTCCCGGGCGCCAAGGACCTCTTCGCCGACGACACCGCCCGCGAGCAGGCGGCGAAGTTCAACGCGACGCTGCAGATCGGCTACTTCCTGATCGGCGTCCGCGCCGCCGGGCTCGCCGCGGGCCCGATGGGCGGCTTCGACGCCGCGGGTCTCGACGCCGCGTTCTTCGAGGGCACGACCCTCAAGTCGCTCCTCGTCGTGAACATCGGCCAGCCCGGCGAGAACGCCTGGTTCGACAGGCTCCCCCGCCTCGAGCACTCCGAGGTCTTCCTCGACGCCTGACCCCGCGCCGCGCCCGCACCCGCACGCCGCCGCACCCGCACCCGCACCCTTGTAGCGCGGGGTTATGGACGCAAACCAAGCGGCATACCGCTTGTGGAGCGTCCATAACCCCGCGTTACAGCTGGGGGGTCAGGCGGAGGAGCCGAGGGCGTCGAGCGCGGCCATGTCGTCGGGCGAGAGCTCGAAGCCGCCGACGTCGGCGTTGGAGCGGATCCGCTCGGCGCTGCGCGACTTCGGGATCGCGATGATCCCGTGCTGCACGTGCCAGCGCACGATCACCTGGGCCGGCGTACGTCCCGCCTTCTCTGCGATCTGGAGGATGGTCGGGTTGTCGAGCGTTCCGCCACGCAGGCCGCTGTAGCCCTCGAGTGCCACCCCGCGCTCCCGGTGCCCCTCCAGCACCTTGGCGTCGAAGAGCAGCGGGCTCCACCTGATCTGGTTCACCGCCGGGGTGACACCGGTGGCCGACGTCAGCGCGTCGATCTGCTCGACCGAGTAGTTGCTGACGCCGATGTCGCGGGTGAGCCCGGCGTCCCGGGCCTCGATGAACCTCTCCCAGATGTCGAGCCCGATCCCGTTCTCGGGCGTCCAGTGGATCAGCCACAGGTCGACATGGTCGGTGCCGAGCAGGTCCAGGCTCCGTCTCAGGGTCTCGAGCTCCTGCCCGGCCAGGTGCGGCGGGCACTTCGTGGTCACGAAGACGTCGTCACGGGCCACGCCGCTCCCGCTCAGCGCGCGGCCGACCTCGCCCTCGTTCGCGTAGATGGTGGCGGTGTCGATGTGGCGGTACCCCGCCTCGAGGGCCGCCTCCGTGGCCCTGGTCGCCTCCTGGCCCTTGAGCTGCCAGGTGCCGAAGCCGAGCAGCGGCATCCGGCCACCGCTCGCGAGGTTCACCGTGTCCTGAGGGATCTGGGGCATGCGGCTGGATGCGCTCTCGGTCATGTTCGCGATGCTAGCCAGCGCTCGCGCCCGAACCCAGACGGCGGACCGACCCCGGGGTTCTCCCGAGGCCGGCCCGCCGTTCGTTCGGTCAGCTCCCGCCCGGTGCCCCGGCGGACCGGGCGTCGCCCATGAAGCTCTGCACCTTCACGTCGGAGGCGCGGACGTAGGCGAAGCGGTGCCCGAGCTCGATCTGGAAGTACTCGTCCTCGCCCACCACGTCCGTGCAGTCCATCGCGACGTACCCGCACTGGAAGGTCTTGGCGTAGTAGTAGTCGGTCTGCAGGTCGCGGTCGGTGAGGACGTAGCCCTGTCCCGGCTTGATCGTGTACTGCAGCGGCACGACGCCCTGGTCGGGGATGGCCGCAGGGTACGCCGACGACTCCGGGTACGCCCGGCCGTAGACCGGCACGGGAGCATCGCCCGCGGGGACGACGACCTTCGCCCGGGTCGGTGCGACCACCGGCGAGGTCTCCGGGTTGTGGACCCACCCGATCTCGCCGAGCCACCAGACGCCGAGCCAGTCACCGCGGCGCTCGGCGACCCGCAGCTTCTGTCCTGCGGCGGCCCGTGCACCGATGTCGGACACGTTGGTCGTCGAGTCCGCGCCGTTCTGCCGCAGGCCCGGGTCCTTCACCAGCGGCGCGTCCTCGGACGGGGCCTGGCGCAGGTAGACGAAGTTCGCCTTGGTGGTGTCGCAGGGGTTGTCGCCGCAGCCGGTGATCGGCTGTGAGTTGCCCTCGTAGCCGGGGAGCACGGTCACCACGTCATCCGCGGCGAGGCGGTCACGGGGTGCGTCGAGCGGCGCTCCGAGCAGGTCGAAGTAGTGCTCCCAGTCCCAGTACGGGCCCGGGTCCCAGTGCATCGCCGGGATGCGTGAGGGGATGTGCCCGGGGACCTGGTCGTGGCCGACGATGTGCGCACGGTCCAGCGGTACGTCGTACTTCTCGGAGAGGTAGCGCACCAGCTCCGCAGAGCTCTCGTACAGCGACTCGGTGAACCAGCTCGCGCCCTGGGCGGCGAACCCTTCGTGCTCCAGCCCGATCGAGTGCATGTTGACGTACCAGTTGCCCGCGTGCCAGCCGACGTCCTTGCTGTCGAGGTGCTGGGCGATGTGCCCGTCGACAGACCGCAGCGAGTAGTTCCAGGCCAGGTAGTTCGGCCGGGTCACGAGGTCGAGCGTCCGGTCCCAGGACGCCTCGGTGTCATGGATGACGATGTAGTCGATGTCCATGTCCTGCCGGCGGTTCGCCAGGTCGTGGTTCCCGTAGGCACCCGGGCTCGGCTCGCCGTACCACTCGTAGGGCGCCGGGATCGACTCACAGCCGAGGTCGGCGGGGCAGTCCACACCGTCGTCGGAGGCGACCACGAGGTCCATGGACTCGATCGCCTTGCGGTCGACCTCCGCCGGCGTCGCGCGAAGGGAGACCCGGTAGCCGTCGTTGGTCACCCGGCTCCTGCCCTCGCGGATCACCGCGAAGACCTGCTCGGCGAACCGCGTCGCCGACGCCTCGTCGACCGCGCCGCTGTAGTGGGCGACGGCCTTGCTCCACGCGGAGGGGTCCGCCGAGGAGGCCTCGGCCGGCGCGAGCTGGTCCTGGTACGCCGCGAGCAGCGCAGCGCCGCCGCAGATGTTGGCCACGTCGTCCTGCCGCAGCTGCTCCGCCGGCACATCGACGAGGTCCGCGGCGGTCGCCAGCGTCTCGAGGGCTGCGCGGCCCGGGTCGACTCCCGGCGAGTCGGTCACCGAGGACGGCTCCTGCTCGTCCACCGCGCCCTCACCCTTGCCCTGCGAGTGCTCTGAGGCACGTGCGGAGTCCGGTACGGCGGTCAGGTGCATCGGCCCGTACCCGCCCGACGTGCTGGGGCTCGCGCCGTGGTCGTCCCAGCGGGACTCCATGAACGAGACGCCCAGAAGCACCTCTTCCGGCACACCGCTCACGGCGGCCGCGCGGGCGAACACCGCCTGCCTCGCACCGGTCCCCTCGAGGCAACTGCTCCAGTCCGACGCGGTCGCCCCTGGCGCCGCCAACACGGTCGTGACCCCTGTCAGCAGCGCGACGACACCCGTCGCGGCAACCGCTCTTCGTCTGCTCCGCACGCACATGCTCCTCTGGCTCAGGCCGGCCCTTGCGATCCGGCTTCGCCTAATCAGACGACGCGGGCAGTCGTGAGTAAAGCCCCGAAGCATGACAATTCGTGCAGTGCACAAGTCTGCAAGGCCCGTCGCGTCTCTGGGCCGGGTGGGGCCGCTCGGACCGGAACTCCGATGCGCGACGGGCTGCCGGTCGGCAGGACGGGCCTCGATTCAGTGTTCCGCCAACGGCTGATGTATCGTTTTCCACTGCTTGGGCAGGTAGCTCAGTTGGTACGAGCGTCCGCCTGAAAAGTGGAAGGTCGGCGGTTCGACCCCGCCCCTGCCCACAAGCAAAGAAAGCCGCAGGTCAGGCCACGTGCCCGGCCTGCGGCTTTCTTTTGCTCGAACGGCCTGACCGCCATTTCTGACCGCAACCGCCTCAGGCAAGACGTGGGGGGTGCTCTCTCGCCAGGAGCTCACCAAAGCCAAGATCGGCAAGTCCACGACCGGCGGTGGCACTGGCGGGACCAGCACCGGCGGGAGCACCGGCGGCGGTCTCGACCCACAGTTCAGCTACTGCTACCAGGCCATCGACGCCGGCTACGGGCCGTACTACGAGGGCCAGGATCCCGAGTACTACTGGCACACCGACAGCGACAACAACGACGGCGTCGTCTGCGAGTAGTCCGGCCAGTCCACGGAGGCTGACCTAGACCGATCTCGGGCGCTGCGGGGGCCCTTACCCCTTCGTACAAACCGCCCTCGCCCGGCAGGGGAAACGCGGGCGAGGGCGGTCACTGGGAGTCGTATACCCGCGGCGTCTCGTTGGAATGCCTTGGTCTACACCACATGCGGTATGTGCTCGCCTCCTCTTGGGACGGGGAGAACGTAGGTCGAGGGACAGGGCGCCTGACATCGGGTCGAACGATCCTCGAGGGACGAGTCGAAGGACTCTACCCAGGCGGTGCGGCCCTCGTAGGTTGAGACCATGAAGCGTGTGGTCATCGACCACTTCGGCGGCCCCGAGGTCTTGAGGGTGGTGGAGGACGACGATCCCCGACCGGGTCCGGGCGAGGTCCGCGTCAGGGTTCTGGCTTCTGGCGTTTCGTTCACCGACGCGCTGATCCGCGCCGGAACGTATCTCGGGGGGCCGAAGCCGCCGTTCACGCCCGGCTACGAGCTCGTCGGAGTCGTCGAGGAGCTCGGTCCGGCCTGCTCGAGGTTGCGAGTGGGGGACCGAGTCGGCGCACTGACGGTGTGGGGCGCCAACGCAGAGCGCGTCTGCGTGCCGGAGAAGTACGCGGTGGAGGTGCCCGAGGACCTCGACCCGGCGGAGGTCGTGAGCCTCGTCTTCCCCTACATGACCGCCTACCAGATGCTCCACCGTGCAGCGAGGGTGACGAGTGGCGAGAGTGTGCTGGTGCACGGTGCGGCCGGGAGGGTGGGCACCGCGGTCCTGGAGCTGGGAGCGCTCTCCGGGCTCCGCCTGTACGGGACCGCTTCAGCTCGCGACCTTGCCGCTGTGGAGCGGCTCGGCGCGGTGGCGATCGACTACCGCAACGAGGATTTCGTGGCGCGGGTGCGTGAGCTGACAGGCGACGGTGTGGACGTCGTGATCGACGGGATCGGGGGCGCGGTGGCGCTTCGCTCCTTCCGCGCGCTGCGGCGCGGCAATCCTGTCGTGGGCGATCCGGGCGGAAGGCTGATCACGATGGGCAACTACGCCACGCTCGCGCACGGGCGCAAGCGTTGGCAAGGTTGGATCGAGTGGTACCCGGCAACCGCGACCGTCGCGCTTTGGGGCCTGCTCTCGCCTCGACGGCGGACACTTGGCTTCCGGGTTCAGAAGCTGCGCATCCACCACCAGGACTGGTTCCAGGAGGACTTCGGCACGCTGCTCGAGCTGCTTCGTCGCGGCGAGATCCACCCGGTCGTGGCCGAGCGCCTGCCGCTGTCCGACGCTCGTCGCGCTCACGAGCTGCTCGAGCACTCGGCGGCGACCGGGAAGCTCGTGCTCGTGCCAGATACCGGCGAGGACGCCGGCCGATGACACGCGACGATGCCGGGAAGTGGTCGACGAGCGGCAACCCCCACGGGGCGGCTCAACGGTCCGGCACTCTCGACGCTGCTCCCGCTGGGCATCAGTGCTGCGCGAGACTCCCCGCGATTCCCGAGAACGTGAGACCATCGCGACATCCGAGCAATGGTGCGACGACGGTGGTGTGGCCTCGGACCCGGCGCCCATTCGAACTTCGGCTGGCGGGAGGGTGCGCAGTGGCGTACTTGATGCTCTATGGGACCGGAGGATGGACCCAGCGGTGGCAGATTCCACGCGGCGACGAGGAAAAGATCCAGGCCGAGATCATCAATGTCGGGCGGGAAGAAACCGGCCGTCTCTCGGTCGTGGACTCGCAAACCGGCGCCACCGTCACGCTGATGGTCGCTTGGGCTGCAGTTGCGTCGGCAGTCATCGTGGATTCTGACACCGGCCCACCGCACGATGAGGCCACAGGTCAGTACGCGTAGAGCCAGGGTCCACCGCGGGGTTCGACACCGCCTGACCACGCCGAGCGAGATGGGATGGCCCCTGGACGGCCATCCCATCTCGGCTCATGGCCGTGTGGTCATCGGCCGGTCTCGTAGTGGAGGTGTGGGCCGCTGGCGTTGCCGGTGGCTCCGACCAGGCCGATCAGCTGGCCGCGGCGTACGTACTCGCCGGGCCGGACGAGGATCTTGGACAGGTGGGCGTAGAGCTTGTCGCCGATCTCGATGTGGTAGCCGTAGGAGTACGTCCAGTAGTACGTCGCGGTGACGCGTCCGGAGTCGGCCGACCGGACCGGGTCGCCGTAGTCGCTGGAGCCTGGGAGGTTGATGTCACCGGCCCACGCAGCCTGGCTATATCCGCTGTGACGGTGCCAGGTCCCGGCGGCAGGGATCGGGCCCGACAGGTCGATCCTGGGAGCGGACCGGTTGACCCTGGAACCGGACCTGGACACGTCGGAGGACCGCTGGAGGCGCTGAGGTCCGCCGCCGACCCGCAGGCGGTCGCCGGCTTGGATGCGGTTGGGGTCGGCGATGTGGTTGAGCCGGGCCAGCCGGCCGACGGTGGTGTGGTGCCGGTTGGCGATGGAGCTCAGGGTGTCGCCGGAACGGACGGTGTAGGCACCAGCGGGGGCGAGTCCTCCCCCGACCGCGACCAACGCGGCGACGAGGACGGACACCTTGCGCTTGCGACGCGGTTGCTCGACCTTGTGGGAGGTCGGCGCGCCCTTGTGGGCTCCGGGGCTTTTCCTCTTGTGCTTACTCATTCAGCCGCGCCCTCCGTGAGGTGGAGCTGTGGCGCGGCAGCTGCCCTTCTCAAGTTCCGCACAAGCAAACGACTCCTTTCAAATTGGGTTTCTTCTCACCTCCCCCGCATTTCGCTCCACGTTGCGAACTTCTTATCCCCGGATATCCGCACTTTGATCAGCGGCCTATACAGCATGCCGACTTGCGAGGACGAACCCTTCGCCTCTCCCGGACGAGGCCGACCCGCCACCGGCGGCATCCGGGTGACGGGTCGGCGGGCCCTCGCTGCCCACGTCAGGATCGGGCGGACAGCAGAGCAGAGGCCCCGCCTGTCCGGCGGGGCCTCTGCCATGTTCTGAGGCGGTCAGTCGTCGTCCGGGCCCTCGGCCCCTTCGTTCTCGGCGCCTTCGTTCTCGCCGCCCACCACCTTGAATCCCCTGCTCAGCTCAACCTCCGCGACACTGCCGTCGCGCAGCTCGGAACCGTGTCAGCGGCCGGGCGGCGGGGTGAGGTTGTAGCGCGCGACCACGTCGTCGATCCAGGGAGCGTTTCCGAACACCAGCCCATACTTCTCGGCAAGGACCGCAACCTCCTCGGGAGCGGGAGGTCCAGATTCCATCAACCCGCTCATCGCCCAGAAGAAGTGTTCGAAGCCAGCCGGGCTGATCACCTCGATCATGCGGGCCGGCGTCTCCCCCGCATTCCACATGGCGTGCGTCTCCCCTCGGGGCTTGGTGATGTAGCCGCCGGCTCCGAGCACAACCTCACGGTCCCCCGACCGGAACCCGATCTCTCCCTCGGTGACGATGGAGTACTCGTCCTCGCGAGTGTGCAGGTGAGGAGGTACGCAGGCACCTACCGGGAACGGGTGCTCGACGATGGAGACCTGGCCGTTGGTCTGTTCGCCGAACAGCTTGAACACCACGCCGATCGTCCCGAGTCCCCGTTCTTCCCCTTCAGCCGGACGGACGATGGTCAGCTCAGGCGCCTCGATACGGTCCACGGCTCTCACTCCTCTACGATTTCGCAGTACACTGCTGTATCTCTAAATGGTCGACCCGCGATGGGTGGGTGTCAACGGGTTGAGTGATCAGTCGAGTTCGACGGGCAGGCGGCTCTACCGAAAGACGAAGCGTGCCGAGGACGAGTCGAAGACCAGGACACGCATCGTCGAAGCAGCGGTAGCCCTCCATGCGACTCTCGGTCCTGCGCGGACCAACGTGTCTGCTGTCGCGGAACACGCTGGCGTGACCCGGGCAACGGTCTACCGCCACTTCCCCGACGACGAGTCCCTCTTCCTCGCGTGCTCGAGCCACTGGATGTCTCGGCAACGGCTTCCTGACCCGGACGCGTGGACGGCGATCGACGAGCCGCTCGCGCGCCTGCACGCGGGCCTCATCGACGTCTACCGCTACTACCGAGGTGGCGAGCAGATGATCACGCGCATCCACCGCGACACGGAGGCCGTACCACCCAAGGTCGTGGCGAACCGGTTGGTCGCGGAACAGCGATGGCTGGAGACGCTCCTGCAGCCCTTTCCGAATCGCCGCCGCAGAACGCTTCGGGCAGCCGTCGCGCATGCCGCCGCGTTCTCCACCTGGCGCTCCCTGTGCGTCGCACAAGGCCTGTCCGACAGATCCGCCACCGAGCTGATGGTGGGGATGGTCGCCAAGGCATGCGGCAGCGATCACCGCGCCACGTGACCACGGCGGTCCGAAGAAGAGTCAGTACGGCGCGGGCCGTCGCGGCCCGCTCGGTCTCGGCGCCGCTACGCGGACTGCCGATCCCTCCAAACACGCCGCCGCTGAAAGCCTCGGGCCCGTCGTGACGCGGCCGCGCTCCCCGCCGGGCGACCCCTTGACGTCGCACGGGCCTGTGCACAGATCCGCCACGAGCTGACGGTGGGGACGGTCGCCGGGCATGCGGCGGGATCACCGCGCCAGTGACCACGGCGATCGGCGGAAGCGTCGTACGGCGCGCGCCCGCTGGTCGAGGTTCGTCCTCACCCGGCCAGGCGGTGGTTGTACGCCAGCCGGGCCCGCGTGAAGCGACTCCGCACAGAGCGCGGCACCGTTCACCCCGGGGCCGTCTGGTCGCGCGCGTCCGCTGCGGCCCGCCCCATGAGCCCGAGACCGCTCGAGGCTGCGCGCCGCCACGGGACGGTGCCCTCGATCTCGATCTCCAGGGAGAAGCTGAGGAACGTCCGGATCAGCACGATCAGGCCGAGTACGGCGACGTTCTCCAGCGTCGTGGCCACGGCCACCGTCTTGATCAGGTCGGCGGCGACGAGGATCTCCAGGCCCAGAAGGAGGACGCCGCCGAACGCCGAGCGGAGCACGCGGTAGGCGTCGTTCCCGTTCCCGGACCGCCGCCAGACGGTTGCCGCTAGCCCGAGGGACCACAGGCCGCCCACGACGAGCACGGCAACACCGAAGGCCTCGAAGCCCTGTGCCACATGCTCCATGACCTCGACGAAGGTCACCGCTGCTCCCCTCTCGGCCGGTGTCGGCGGACGTGGTCCCTCTCAGGCTCCCACGGGCGCTGGGACGAAGTGACCTAATCCCTCGGGGATACCTCGAAGCCGGCTGCGGGCCGCTCCCTGACCGGAGTCGTAAATATGACTAAGTTGGTGAACTAACTACTGAACTCAGGAGCATGCATGCACATCGTCACCATCGAGACGCCCCAGCTCGGCAACCGCACCTACCTGGCCCATGACGGCGAGCACGCGTTGGTGGTGGACCCACCGCGCGACATCGCCAGGGTGGAGGCCGCCGCCGAGGAGGCCGGCGTACTGGTCAGCGCGGTCGCCGAGACCCACATCCACAACGACTACGTCTCCGGCGGCCGTCGGCTTGCGACCCGGCACGGCGCCGACCACCTGGTCGCTGCCGACGAGGCCGTGCGGTTCCGGCGCAGGTCGGTGCGTGACGGCGACCAGGTCCATGTCGGCACCCTGCAGATCGACGTACTGGCAACTCCCGGCCACACGCCGGGCCACGTGGCCTACCTCGCCAACCGAGGCTGGCCCGGACACCCCCGGCGGCACGCCCGCCCTGTTCTCGGGCGGCAGCCTCCTGTTCGGCACGGTGGGTCGCACGGACCTCTCCGGTGACGACTGCACCGAACCGCTGGCCCGGGCGCAGGTCCGACTCGGCACGACGCCTCGCGGAGCTGCTGCCTCCCGAGACCTTCCTACTGCCGACCCATGGCTTCGGCAGCTTCTGCGCCTCCACGACCGCGGAGACCGGATCCTCATCGACCCTCGCACTCGAGGTGGGTCGCAACCCCGTCCTGGACGGCCGCGACGTCGAGTCGGTCGTCCGCGAGCTCCTCGACAACTACGGACCGGTCCCCGCGTACTACGACCACATGGCCGAGCTCAACCTCGACCAGCGACTTGTCGTCGGTCCGCACACCGTCACGACTCACCCTCGACGACGTCCGGACAGCGCTCCGGACCGGCGTGCCCGTGGTCGACCTGCGTCACCGCGGGGCGTTCGCTCAGGGGCACCTCGAGGGGGTCACGAGCATCGAGTACGGCGCCCAGTGCGCGACCTACGTGGGGTGGCTGCTGCCGTGGGGCAGGCCGCTGGTGCTCGTGGGCGACGACGAGCGCACCGTGGAGAACGCCGTGGTGGACCTCGCCAGGATCGGCATCGACACGGTCGCAGGCGTCAGCACCGAGCCGGCTCCCGAGCACGCCCCGGAGACCGGGACGGACTGCGGCTACCGGCGGCTGCGCTGGGAGGCTCTCGCCGAGGAACGGCGCGCGGGCCGGCGCCCCCTCGTGATCGACGTACGCAGCGAGACGGAGTTCGCGGAAGGGCACGTAGAGGGCGCCGTCAACGCCCCCGTGCACGAGCTGCCGAGCCTCGTGGAGCACCCTGCCCGCCGGCGAGGCATGGGTGCACTGCAAGAGCGGATATCGAGCGGGGATCGCCGCGAGCATCCTGCATGCGGCCGGGAGACCCGTCGTGCACGTGGACGACGACTGGAACCGCGCCACCGCCGCCGGAATCCCGACCAGCGCTCTCTCGAATCCTGAGAAACCACTCCAGGCCCTCTTGACCGACACCCATATATAAGTAGTTTAGTCGTATTAGTCCGTTTTGTTTCGGCGGGCGCGGGGGACGGCAACGGGGCCTTCCCCTGCATTCGGAACCTGCGTGGCCTGGCCACGCACACTCTCGGAAGGTTCGTCCGTGCCATCAACCAACGCACCCACAACCACCAGGAGGCGCAGACGGCTGCGCCTGACGTCCGTGTCCCTGGCAGCGGCGGCGCTGCCGCTGGGGCTTCTGCTGGCCCCCGTCTCGACCGCGGCCCCCGCAGCCGCGCCGGAGACCGCGGGCCAGGACCTGCTCGACGGGATCACCGGCGACCTCGACGACGGGATCCTGAAGAACAAGTCGACCATCATCGGTCGCGACGGCAAGGACTACTGGGTCGAGAACCATCTCGACACCAAGACCCTGCAGGCCGCCGGGGCAGACGGCACGCGCAAGGAGTACCTGCTCGTCTGGTCGGGCGACGTGAACGTCGCGGACAAGAGCGGCACCGAGCTGACCACACCGCCCGGCTCCGTCGGCCCCAGCACGGTGACCGAGAAGGAGGGCGTCGGCCCGGACTTCCTCGCCGTCGTCGACGCCACCAAGGGCTCGCCGACCTACGGCAAGGTGGTCAACACCGCCACGGTCGGACCACTCGTCGAGAACGAGCCGCACCACATGCAGTACGCCTGGCACAAGGGCAACCACATCTTCGCCGGCGGACTCTTCACCGACGTCACCTACGTCTTCGACGCCAAGAAGCTGCCCGAGCTCACCCTCAAGGGCGTCAACCTGCCGACCGACACCCTGTGCGGCTCGGTCCCCGACGCCTACTGGGTGACCGAGGACGGCGGCGCCTACGGCACCTACATGGGTGGGCCCGACCTTCCCGGCCCGTGCACCTACACCGACGGCTCGGTGCGGGTCGGTAACGGCTTCGGCGGCAGCCCCGGCGAGGTGGTCCGGCTGGACCAGGACGGCAAGACCGTCAGCGAGGCCCCGTCTGCCACCGACCAGCCGGAGGACGAGCAGCGCTGCGACAACATCCCCGCTCTGCCCAGCCCGACCTGCGCGAACCCGCACGGCATCCAGGCCCGCGAGGATCTCGACACGCTCGTGACCAGCGACTACAACGAGCCCCGCAACATCATCCTGAACCCGGTGCAGACTCCGTCGTCCTACCTGCGCCGCCCCACGGTGCGGACCTACGACATCTCCGACCGTGACCACCCGAAGCTCAAGGCGGTGTCGTTCCTGCCCGACGGGCCCCGTGCCGGCTTGGTCCCGCACCAGGAGGAGCCGCGGGCCGCGATGGAGACCACCGTCACGAACCTCCCGGGGCACAAGGGCGCGTTCGCCCAGACCATGCAGGGCGGCGCCATCTACTACGCGCCGGACATCACCGCGACGAAGCCCCGGTGGCGTGAGGTGTTCGACCTGACCACCTCCAACAAGCAGGTCGACCCGAAGAGCAACTACTACGGCGGCGGAAGCAACGGCGGCTGGCTGCAGACCAGCCCCGACGACCGCTACCTGTACCACGCCGTGATGGGGCGGCCCAAGAGCGGCGACGACCCGGGTTCGCCGCCTACATCCTGGCGCTCGACATCCAGAAGCTGCTGGCCTCGGGCGACAGCCCGGCCTGCAACATCGACACCCTCGACGAGGTGACGGCCGGCGGCGCCGAGAGCGACTGCCCAGCTGTCGCGAGCACCCTGCCCGCACCCGGCGGCCCGCATTGGGGAGCCCTCGACAACCTTGCTCTGGGCGATGACGGGAAGTACCACGAGACGAAGCAGCCCGCGCGGCTGGCGTACTCGAACTACTTCGTCGCACGCACCGGCCTCAACGGCGACCACCGGCTCTGCATCGGGAACATCGCGCAGGACGGCAAGCTCAGCCTCGACGAGTCCTTCCGCGACGAGCGCACGGGAACCCCGTGCCTCGACTTCGACCGGGCCAGCTGGCCGCACGGCGACTACGGGCCGGCGAAGCCGCACTCGATGCTGTTCGTGACCGCGGACGATGACGTCGAGTAGACGACGCCTCGCGCTCCTGCTCGCCGCAGCCGCCACCCTCGGGGTGAGCGGCTGCGGGGCAGGGGCGACGTCCTCTGACGCTCCGGCGGCCCACGTCCGGGCCGCCGGAGCGGCGGGAGGCGAGGCTCCCGTTTCGCCGGCGACGTTCGCTCCGCTCGGCGGCGACCCCGACGTCGCGCTCCAGGTGCTCGGGGGCGAGCTTCGGCGCCGGGGTCCCGACCATCGAGCGTCAGGTGCACGACGGCTTCGCCTTCACCCTCACCCTCAGCCCGGCTCGCCCGGGGTGGAACCTCGTCCGTGTCGACACCGCGCCCATCTCGCGGGCCCGGCGCGGCCACGGCGAGCAGGCACACGGCGAGCACGAGCACAGCGGGCACGAGCACGGCGAGGCGAAGGACGCGGTCGCACGGGTCGGAACCGACCTGGACCACCTGCAGACCGCCCGGGCGCTACCGGGAGTCGACGGGGCCTGGGCGCGCATCGAGCTCCCCGCCGGCGAGAGCACGATCTATGTCGCACACGGCGCCGAGCACCGGCTCCCCTTCATGGTCGACACGGGCACGGGTGCGGCGGCGCCACCCGGAGCCACCGGTCCGGACGGGCCGGAGTGCGCGACGAGCGCGGTCGGCAGCCTGCTCGCCGGCGCGACACCGGGGCCAGGCTGTCCGTCCGACCGCCTCGACCAGTCGGACGCAGAGGGGCTGCGCGGCGTCGTACGAACTCTCGCGGATCGCGGAGCACATGCCCTCGCCCTGCTCAGCGACTCGTCGGGACGCGGCAAGGCAGCCGCGAAGCTGGTGCGGGCCGAGGCGACCCGACGACACGTCGACGTGGTCAGCGCCGACCATGCGCCGGAGGGCAGCGCACTCCTGGTCACGTCCGGTTGGCGGCCTGCAACGACCGCACTGGCGGCGACCGCCCGCGCGCAGCAGCGACGGGTCCGGTACGAGCACGGCGTGTGGCTTGCCCCGTGGCTGCTCAGCCCCGGAATCGTGGACTCGGTCTCGGGGGCGGTGCTGCCGCTCGGGTTCGACATCCGCGGCGACGAGGCCCGCGCGTACGCCACGGCGCTCGGGCGGGTCCTCCCGGGCACGGCCCCGACCGCCGCCGGGTTCACCGGCTGGTCCCGCGAGCAGCACGCGGGCCAGGACGAGGTGGCGTTGTACGCCGCCTCGCGTACCGCCTACATGCCGGCCTCCGGGGGCCACCACGAGACATCCGTGGCCTGGTTCCCCGGCGGCACAGTTACCCGGGTGAGCGGCCCGCTCACCTGACCTCCCTGCACCACGGAAAGAAGGAGACACCCATGTCAGCTGTCGACCGGGTCGGGCCAGGCCCCACCACGACGCGGCGCCAACCCGACGGCATCCCGGATGCGCCTGACCGCCCTGCGGTGAGCCCTCAGGACGCGCCACCCCCACAGGCGGGCGTCGTGATCGCGGGCTTGGTCGCCGCCCTGGTCCTGGGCGGCGCCGTGCTGCTCAGCTCTGGCGGGACCGCGCTGACGCTGTTCGTCATCGGCGTGGCCTTCGGGCTGGTGCTCTTCCACAGCCGGTTCGGGTTCACCTCGGCCTGGCGGCAGCTCGTCGCGGTCGGTCAGGGCAAGGCGCTGCGTGCCCATATGCTGATGCTGGCCGTCGCGTGCACGCTGTTCGCGCCCGTGCTCGCTGGAGGAGTGAGCCTGGCAGGACCAGTGCAGCCGGCGCTGGCGCCGATCGGGGCCAGCCTGTTCGTGGGCTCCTTCCTGTTCGGCGTCGGCATGCAGCTCGGCGGCTCCTGCGCCTCGGGCACGCTGTTCGCGATCGGCAGCGGGCAGACCTCGATCCTGATCACGCTCGCGGGCTTCGTGACCGGCGCAGTGCTCGGCGCCTACCACTTCCCGTTCTGGACCCAGGACCTTCCCACCGGCCGCCCTGTGTCGTTGGCGGACACCCCGCTCGGCTACCTGGGCGCGTGGCTCATCTCGCTCGCGGTCATCGGCTCCGTCGTTGCGGTCACCGTCGTGGTGGCCGGTCGTCGCCGTCCTCCCGAGCTCGAGCAGCCTCCGGTGGCACGCGGGGTGGCCCGTGCGGTGCGCGGCTCCTGGCCGCTGTGGGTCGGCGGGCTCCTGCTCGCGGGACTGAACGCGCTGACCCTCTGGGTCTCGGGCGGGCCCTGGGGCATCACGTTCGCGTTCTCGCTGTGGGGCTCGAAGGTCCTCGACGCGGTGGGGGTCGACGTGACGTCGTGGCCGTTCTGGGCCGACTCCGCCAACGCCGCGAAGTACCAGGCGGGCGTCCTCGCGGAGAAGACCTCGGTCATGGACCTCGGCATCATCGTGGGCGCGCTGGTCGCCTCCGCGGCCGCCGGCGCGTTCGTCGTACACCGGCGGATCCCGGGCCGGCTGGCTCTCGGCGCGGTGCTCGGTGGCGTGCTGATGGGGTACGGCGCGCGGATCGCCTACGGCTGCAACATCGGGGCCTACTTCAGCGGCATCGCGTCGTTCAGCCTCCACGGCTGGCTCTGGGGTGTGATGGCGATCGTCGGCACGTTCGTGGGGCTGAGGCTGCGGCCGCTGTTCGGGCTGGCGAACCCCAAGCCGGGCGACTCCGTCTGCTGACCGTCGCTCCCGCACCGACGCGGCCCCGCTTCCGGAACCGGAAGCGGGGCCGTCGTGGTCACAGCGTGTCGCGCAGGTACCTCGGCGTCCCGATGACGATCCTGGTCCCCCTGGCGGGGTTGGCCCACCTCGTCAGCCAGCTCAGGTCGCGCGTCGGCATCGACACCCATCCCTGGCGGCCGACCCGCCGGCCCGTGTGGACCAGCAGGCTCCCCCGGCGTACGTCGGCCGGGACCCGCGCAATGAACTGCTTCCGCTTGGGCGCCCAGTAGACCTTCCTCGGCCGGTTGAAGGCCAGGACCAGTCCTCGCTCGAACGAACCGGGGTAGTCGGCGAAGAGCGTCTCGCGGGTGCGTCGCCAGGTCGCGATGCGCGGACGGCCTGGCTGGAGGAGGTTGTAGGTCCTGCTGGACCGAGGGTCCTGGACCCATCGGTCGGTCTCTCCGAGGAGCCGGTAGCCCAGGGCGGCGTTCTGGTCCGGGCAGCAGGCCGAAGGCGCTCGCGATCCGGTACGACCCGGCCGGGGTGGTTCCCGCCGGACGTCGGGCCGTTGCGGACATCCCCGAGGCGCCCAGCGCGACCCTGACCGGACCCCGCACCGCATGCCAGCTCAGCCCGCGCTTCTGCCACGCGACCGCGACGCCCCGGGTTGCCTCCCAGCGGGGAGCGGTCACCGTGACGACCTGGTGTGCACCGTCCAGCGATCCGAGCTCGTCCGGGTGCACCGGTCCCTGCGGCGGTTCCGGGTCCGGCACCACGGCCTGCACGTTGTGGCAGCCGTCACCGGCACAGTTGCTCAGCCTGGCGAGCAGGCCTTCGAGGGCCTGGCGCGTAGCCCGGTGCGTCGGCCGGTAGGCCACGTTGACCAGCTGGTACGGGTCGACCAAGCGATCGTAGAGCTCGACCTCTCCGGTCACCGGATGCCGCATGTAGGTGTAGCGCTTCGTGCGAACGCCTCGGTAGAGGTACTGGTCGTCAGGGACCCCTGCGAGCGCCGGGCCCGCCTCGATCGCCATGGCGTCGTACCCGTTGCTCCTGCCCTGCGCCACGTCGAGGAGGGAGAGCCCGTCCAGCTTCAGCAGCGGTGTCGCACCCGAGACGTCGGCGAAGGTGGCGGCCACGTCGACCAGGCTCACCGTCTTGTCGATGACCTTGCCCTGCGGGACACCGGGACCGCGCATGAGCATCGGGATCCGCACGCTCTCCTCGTAGCCGAGGGTCTTGCCTCGCCAGCGGTGCTGCCCCAGCAGGTACCCGTTGTCGGAGGCGAAGACGATCAGCGTGTTGTCCAGCTGGCCGAGCTCGTCGAGGAGCTCGACGGTGTCCCGGACGTTGCGGTCCACGGCCTGCAGCGACTCGACGTTCGCCTGGTTGAGCCTGCGCCACTCGCCCATCAGGGCCTGCCCCAGCCGGGGGAGCCTGCGGATCCGCCTCGGCTTCTCGACGACCACGCGCTCGTCGAAGCTCGGGAGTCCTTCGGCGTACATCGGGAGGCCGGCGAACGTGCCGACGTCCTGTTGCGCCGGGGTGGCCGGACCCCAGCTGCACTCGTTGTACACGTGGGGGCAGGCGCCGTGAGGGGCGAGGTTCGACTGCCAGATGAAGAAGGGCTCCCCCTCGTCGACGCCGTGCCGGATGGCCTCCTCGGTCACCCGCTGTGTCATGTCGGCCTGGTACTCGCCGGTGTGGTCCACGACGGTCCCGTTGTCGTTGACCCAGGCGTTCACGTAGTCGTAGGGGTGGTAGACCGTCGCGTGGAAGTCGTCCCAGCCCGCCGGAACCTCGCGCGGGTTCCCCTTCCCGTACTCGTTGAGGTACTTGCCGGCGAAGGTCGTCCGGTAGCCGGCGTTCTCCATCCACACCGGCAGCGACTTGTCGTTGAGGGGGCGCATGGCCTGGTAGCCGCCCATCGGCGGCTCGTTCGACAGCACGTGGTGGTTGTGGGCCTGCTGCCCGGTCAGGATCGAGGCCCTGGCGGGGCAGCACAGCGGGTACGGCGAGATGGCGTCGTCGAAGGTGACACCCCCGCCGCCGAGCAGCTCGAGGGTGTACGGCATGTACCGGAGGTCGGAGAGGGCCTGGTCGTCGGTCGTGATCAGGATGATGTTGGGCTGCTCGGCAGCGGTGGCGGCGGCCTCCTTGGGAGGCGTCACCGCCGTGGCAAGGGGCGCCAGCATGACGGCAGCCACAAGCAGCCTGGAAACAGTCCGACGCATGACAACACCCCGTAAGTCATCACGGCCCGCCGAGATGAGGGCCCCAGACAGTCTGTGTCAAGAACATCCGGAAAAACCGCAGAACGACATATGTCGTCGGCTTCGGGGGTGTATGCACGGAAATCTCCACGCACCCGGTGCGTGGAGATCTCCGTCGTGACGCTCGTCCACAGGCCGCCCGTTGCAGCCGCGGGCGGCCTGTGCTGCGCCGAGACGTCAGGCGACGGTCACGTCGGCGTCGAGGTAGACGTCCTGGATCGCGTGCAGCAGCTCGATCCCCTCGCTGAACGGCCGCTGGAAGACCTTGCGGCCCGCGATCACTCCTGTGCCGCCTGCCCGCTTGTTGACCACCGCGGTCCGCACGGCGTCGTGCAGGTCGGAGGCGCCGGAGGACGGGCCGCCCGAGTTGATCATGCCGACCCGGCCGGCGTAGCAGTTGAGGACCTGCCAGCGGCAGCGGTCGATGGGGTTCTCCCCGACGTACGTGTCGTAGACCATCTTGCTGGTCTTCCCGAAGGAGATCGCCGGGAAGCCGCCGTTGTTCTCGGGGAGCTTCTGCTTCACCAGGTCCGCCTCGAGCGTCACGCCGAGGTGGTTCGCCTGGCCGGTGAGGTCGGCCGAGACGTGGTAGTCGACGCCGTCCTTCTTGAACTCCGGGTTGCGCAGGTAGCACCACAGGATCGTGACCATGCCGAGAGAGTGCGCCTCCGCGAAGGCCGCGCTGACCTCCTCGAGCTCACGCCGGGAGACGTCGGCGCCCCAGTAGACGGTCGCGCCGACCGCCGTCGCGCCGAGGTCGAAGCCCTGACGGACCGAGGCGAACATCGTCTGGTCGTGGATCGCCGGGTAGGTCAGCAGCTCGTTGTGGTTGAGCTTCAGCACGAACGGGATCTTGTGCACGAACTTCCGCGACACGGAGCCGAGCACACCCAGCGTGGTGGCCACCGCGTTGCAGCCGCCCTCCATCGCCAGCCGGATGATGTTCTCGGGGTCGAAGTACATCGGGTTCGGGGCGAACGAGGCCGCTCCGGAGTGCTCGATGCCCTGGTCGACGGGGAAGATCGACAGGTAGCCGGTGCCGCCGAGACGGCCATGGCCGTGGAGCGCGGCGAGGTTGCGCAGCACATGCGGCCCGCGGTCGCTGTCACGCCAGACCCGGTCGATGAAGTCCGGCCCCGGGAGGTACAGGTCGTCCTTCGGCATGCTCTTGCACTCGTAGTCGAGAAGCTGCGCGGCGTCCTCCCCGAGCACTGCCGCGATGTCGGTTGTCATGGTTCGGCGCTCCCTCCGGCCGGTCGCCCGAACGGCGGCAACGGCACGGGAGGCGCCGGGGAAGGCCGCCGACGGCTACCTCCCTGTCTACTGCCGGCGGCGCATCCGACACAGGGCCGTCCGGCCCCCTTGTCAGCATCGGGCGGCCCGTGTCCGAGGCGCCCGCGAAGGTCAGTGACGGCTCTCGGCGAAGCGCTCGAGGAAGAGCGCCGTCGCAGTGGCGACGTTCTCGATCTCCCTGGGGTCGACGCTCTCGTTCGGGGCGTGGATCAGGCACTGCGGTTCCTCGACCCCCATCAGGAAGATCTCCGCCTGCGGGTAGGTCTCCTGCAGCACGTTGCACAGCGGGATGGACCCGCCCTGGCCCACCGTGGTCAGGTCACGGCCGTAGGCCTCCCGCATGGCATCCCTGAGTGCGTCGTACGCCGGCCCGGCGGTGTCACCACGGAACGGCTGGCCCACGGGCTCGCGGTCGATGTCGACCTGCACGTGCCACGGAGCGACGGCGGTCAGGTGCTCGACGAGCGCATCCTGGGCGGCCTGCGCGTCCATGCCCGGCGGCACCCTGAGGTTGAGCCGCGCCCGTGCCGTCGGCTGGATCGCGGCGACCGAGCCGAGCACGGGCGGGCAGTCGATGCCGAGGACGGTGATCGCTGGACGAGCCCACAGCGACTCCGCGATGGAGCCCGACCCGACGGGATCGACGTCCTCGAGGATCGTGGCGTCGGTCCGGAAGCGCCTGGTCGGGTAGGACCCGCCGTTCCAGCGCTGGTCGTTCTTCAGCCCCCGGATCGTGGTGTTTCCCTCCTCGTCCCGCAGGGACGCCAGCATGTGGATGAGGGCCGCCAGCGCGTCCGGCGCGGCGCCGCCGAACATGCCCGAGTGGACGGAGCTGCCGAGGGCCCGCACGGTGACGTCCACGTCGGCCGTCCCCCGCAGGGTGGTGGTGAGCGCGGGCACGCCGACGGCCACGTTCCCGGTGTCGCACACGAGGATCGCGTCGGCCCGCAACCGGTCGACGTTCTCCGGGACGAACGCCTCCAGACCGCCGGTGCCGACCTCCTCGGACCCCTCGACGACGACCTTCACCCCGACCGGGAAGCTCCCGCCCAGTGCCCGCAGCGCGGTCAGGTGGGCGACGATGTTGCCCTTGCAGTCGGCCGCGCCTCGCCCGTACCACCGCCCGTCACGCTCCGTGAGCTCCCAGACCGGGCTCTCGCCAGAGCTCCTCACCGAGCGGCGGCTGGACGTCGTAGTGGCTGTACAGCAGCACCGTGGGGCTGCCGGGCGGCCCCGGGGCGTGGCCGACGACGGCGTTGCTGCCGTCCGGAGTGCTGTGCAGCCCGGCATCCTCGATCCCCGCGTCCCGGAAGGCGTCACGCACGACCCGGGCCGTCTCCTCACAGCCTTCGCGGGGGTACTGCCGCTCGTCTGCGACCGACCTCAAGGAGACGAGGCGAGCGAGGTCCTCCTTCGCCGAGGGCATGAGGTCCGCGACGCGCTCGCGGACACCGTTCTCTGGCATGGCATGGGCCCCTTCCGTGGCGAGTCGCCCTCCGATCGTGAGGGGGTCCGACCACGGCAACCAGAGTCCTAGGGCCCGACCATGCGCCGGCGTCTGCCCGTTTCAGCCGTGCGGGCGATGCGTGCAACGTGGAAGAGAGCTGCCTCGGGTGGTTCGGCTCAGCGCTCGTTCCAGACCTTGATCCAGTTGATGATGATCGTCTCCTGGCCGCTCCGTCCGCTGGGGCAGCTGCTCGAGCACTCCTGCTGGAGCACCGGCCGCTTGAGGGTGGCGGGCAGGGTCTTCGGCGACCCGCGGAAGGACCACTGCAGCTTGCCGTCGATGTACGAACGCACGGTGAAGTCACGACGTACGAACGTCACGGTGTGCCAGCGGGTCAGGTTCACCCGATAGGTGTGGGAGTACTCCTGGCCCTGGGAGTGGTGCAGGAACGTCGAGCAACCTCGCAGCCCACTGCTCTCACAGAAGTCCTCCTCGCCGGCAGCCGGCCACGACCCGGACGACGGCCAGCGCATCGGGATGATCCGGTGGCCTCGGACGCCGTCGGTGCTGGCCACCCGGAACCTCACCGAGATCTTCTGGTCCACGGCCTGGTAGCGCTTCGCGAGCATCATGCCGGCGGAGTACCACCCGGCTCCGCAGTCGCCGGACGACCGGTAGCGCAGCACGATGCGCATGGCACCGTCCTTGACGGACGCGTGGTCCGGTCGGGCGCAGTTCTCAGCGCCTGAGCCGTAGGGCCCGTCGTACCTCGACCAGTGCCGTGGCACGCCTCCGGAGTTGAACCTGTCGTCGACGACGAGCCGCCACGGAGAGGCATTCCGCACCGCTGTCGACTGCGAGGCCGCGGTCGTGGATGCCGAGGCAGATGCCAGAGGAAGAGCGATGACGCACAGGACCAAGAAGCCGATGATCCGCTTCACGAGTAATGATTCCCTCCACCCCGAATTTCCGGTTTCAGACATCTGACCAAGTCACCCCAGACCTGTCAAAATGTTCTAGACCGAATCGAAGTGGATTCTTCGCGCGACAAATGCGCATATTCAGGACATATTCTCCGACGGGGAAGCAGGATCCGCGGAGCGGAGCGGGACGGTTTATCGAGGGTTCCAGATCTTTATCCAGTCGATGAGGATGACCTGGGACCCGGCCGTGCCCTTGGGGCAGCCGAGCATCCGGCACTCCTGCTGGAGCACGGGGCGCTTCAGGGTGGCCGGCAGGGTCAACGGGCTGCCCTTGTGGTACCACCGCTGCTTGCCGTCGATGAAGACGCGCACGGTGTAGCCGCGACGTACGAACGTCCAGGTGTGCCAGTCGGCCATGTTGACGTTGTAGTCCTTCCACGCACGCTTCGTCGGGCCGTGCATGTAGCTCGAGCAGCCCCACGAGCCGCCGCCCTCGCAGTAGTCCTCCTCGCCGCCCCTCGGCCAGTCGCCGTTCGAGGGCCAGCGCATCGGGATGATCCAGTGGGAACGGATGCCCTTGACGGACTTCATCCGGAACCGCATCTGGATCCGCTGGTCGACCGACTCATACGGCCTGGAGAGCACCATCCCCGCGGAGTACCAGCCTTTGCCACAGCTTTCCGGCCCACCGGTAGCGGAAGACCATGCGCATCAGACCCTTCGAGACGAAGGCGTGCTTCGGTGTGGCGCACGTGTGCGGGTCCGAGCTGTACGGGCCGTCGTACCTGAGCCAGTGGGAGGGGAGCCCGCCCGAGTTGAACTGGTCGTTCAGCACGAGCTTCCAGGGCGAGGGTGCGACCCGTCGCGTTGCAAGGCCGGACGGGACGCGGACGCGGTGGCCGGCGGCTCCGGCGTCAACGCGAGCGGAAGCGCCATCAGGACCGCCCCCAGCAGGGCGATGACCTTCTTCATTGTTCGCTGGCCTCCCCTCACCGCAGTGACGCGGTTCCCCATAGCGGCCTGGATGTCAGGCTATCTGTCCGCAGTGGCGTCCGCGGCGCGAGAGCCCGACATCGCCCCCCAATCTGGGTAAGGGGGTACAAGTTCTTTACTTCGCCTGCGCGATTACGCCCCAAGAGCCATGCTTTGTGCCCATGCGCACCACTGGTCCCAAATCGCTCGTTGGTCGTCGTACCTCCGGCAACCGCGTCCGCGCTCGCTGGGCGGCCTCGATCGCGGCCGTCGCCGTACTCGGATGCATCGTCGCCGGACAGGCACCGACCCGGCCGGTCCCGGCCGCCGGCAGCTCGACGCACCCCGCCTCGGCAGCGGCGGTCTCTCTGGCCGCAGTGAACCGGGTGGAGCTGAAGCGCCACAGCGGGTCCATCGAGGGTGACGGACGCACCGTGTACGTCGCCAACCGGACCGAGTTCCGCCCCCGCCGGACCAGCGTCGCCATCCCGCCGCGGGTGCGAGCACGCTCGTGGGCCGTCGTCGACCTCGAGACGGGACGACTGCTGGGCAGCCACGAGGCCCGGGCAAAGCTGCCGCAGGCGTCGACGATGAAGCTTCTCACCGCCCTGACCGCCGTCCGGACGATCGCGCCTCGCGCGCGCCACCGGGTCACGAGGTACGAGACCTCGCAGACCTGCACCTGCGCGGGCTTGAAGCGGGGGCGCTACTACACCCGCAACACCCTGCTCGCCGCGATGCTGCTCCCTTCGGCCAACGACGCGGCCGAAGCCGTCGCGGGCTCGCACCCTGGTGGTCGCCGGGCGTTCTACCGCTCGATGAACGACCTCGCTCGCGAGCTCGGCGCCGTGGACACCGTGGCCAAGAACGCCTCGGGCCTCACCGCGGCGGGGTCGCACTCCTCCGCCCGGGACCTCGTGATCCTGCTTCGCGCGGCGATCGCCGAACCCACCGTGTCCCGGATCCTCGGCAAGCGGTCGGCCACGATCGCCACCGTCACCGGCCGGGCCCGTCACACCGTGTGGCGCGCCACCGACTACGTCAACCGCTACCCGAACTCCCTGGGCAAGAGCGGCTGGACCACTCCGGCGAAGAACACCCTCGTCGTCGTGACGGAGATCGGCGGCCACCGGATCGGGGTGGCGAGTCTCGGCGCACCGGGCGGCTACTCCACCTCCGGCGCCCGGGCCCTGACCGTGTGGGCGAGCAGGAACTTCGACGGCCTCAACGCCGTCGGCAGGCTGCCTCTCTCCTGAACCTGGCGGGGCGTCCTGACGAGCCGTCATGGAACGGGCGCTCAGCTGCGCCGGAAGCCGGCGAACGACAAGGAGTTGTCGTAGCGGACGAGCCCGTCGTCGACGAGGTCCCAGAGCGTCGCGACGATGGTGGCCCGGTCGGAGGCGTAGTCGGTCGCGACGGACGCCACCACGTCGGCGGTGGTCCACGCGCCGTCCTCCACAGCGGCCAGCACCGCGGTGCGTAGGACTTCCGGATCGGCATGGGTTGCCAGCATCTGCCTGTCTCCTGTCATGTGCAGCTCGTCTGCTGTCGAACACCCCCAGCCTCACGCTCCGCCCACCCGGACCTGGAGGGGCGTTGGTCCCGCTCCATGCGGCATGAGTCCCTTTTCGTAGACTTTGCGATCCCGCTACCGACGAGACACTCGCGACAGGCACGACTGAAAAGGTTTGAACGGACACACATCGGGCGGCGCTCAAGTACCGTTCTCGGTGGTCTTTACCTTTTGCACAGCACCGTTCGTCCGGTGACCGAACTCCTCGGGGGAGCCTGAACATGCGCGGACGCCACCTCGGCCTGCTCGCCACTCTCTTCGTCGTCGTGGGACTGACCCTCGGCTTCGCACCCGCGGGCCACGTGGCCAGCGCCGTCGGCCCCGGCGCCACCCTGCCCGGTGTGGCGGCCACCGCCGGATCGACGACCAAGCCGAACATCGTGCTGATCAGCGCCGACGACATGCGGGCAGACGACATCAAGTTCATGCCGCGGACCCAGAAGCTCCTCGGCAGGGCAGGCATCACCTTCACCGACGCGCTCTCCAACGACCCGCTCTGCTGTCCGGCCCGGGCCACGATCCTCAGCGGCCAGTACGCCCACAACAACGGCGTGAAGGGCAACGAGTGGCCGTACGGCGGTCACCGGGTCTTCTACGAGAACGGCGGCGAGAAGGAGACCCTCCCGGTGTGGCTCCAGCGGGCCGGCTACAACACCGCGTTCGTCGGGAAGTACCTCAACTACTACGGCAGCACCAGTCCTACGGAGGGCTCCACGGGGCCGCGCTACATCCCGCCGGGCTGGAACGACTGGCATGCAGCCTTCGGACGGGTGTTCCGCTACTACTGCGTGAACCTGAACGAGAACGGCAGGTTCCGCCTCCACCGGGGCGAGTACCAGACCGACCTCTACACCCGCATCAGCGAGCACCTGATCTCGAAGTACGCGCGCTCCAGGAAGCCGTTCTTCCTGTGGACGTCGCACCTGGCGCCGCACGCCGGCCTCGCCCCGAGCCCCAAGAACGTGTGCGACACCGCTCCCGGGATGCCCACTCCCCCGGCGAAGCGGCACGAGCGGCATGTTCGCGGCATGCCGGCTGCCGAAGAGCCCCGCCACCAACGAGGCGGACATGAGCGACAAGGGCAGCTACATGAGCTCGAGGAGAAAGCTGCCCCTCGACCACCAGCTGCGGGTCCACGAGTCGCGGCTCGAAGCGCTTCAGTCCCTGGACGAGTCGGTGGCCGACACCATCGGCACCCTCGCCAAGAAGAAGCTGCTCGACAAGACCATGGTCGTGTTCGTCTCCGACAACGGCTGGCTCCTCGGCGAGCACCGCGCGGAGAAGAAGATCCTGCCCTACGAGGAGTCCCTGACGGTGCCCCTGCTGGTCCGCGGCCCGGGCCTGCCCGCCGGCGTGAAGCGGCACCAGCCGGTCGGCCTGGTCGACATCCCCGCCACCGCGCTCGACGTCGCCGGCGCAACGGCCACCAAGCCGCAGGACGGTGTCTCCCTGGTGGGCCTGGCGCAGAACTCGCGCCTCTACGCGCGGCGGGTGATGCCTATCGAGGCGGGCCCGGTCCCCTCGACCCAGCGGAAGTACAACACCGGCCAGCCGCCGTGGTTCTACCAGGGCGTCCGCTCGTCGCAGTTCTCCTACATCGGCTGGGAGTTCGACAAGGGCATCGAGGAGGAGTTCTACGACCTCGACAAGGACCCCTTCCAGCTGAAGAGCAGCACCGCCGACACGGCCGCCCTCGCCGCTAGCCGGACCTCCTACAAGGCGCTCAAGGACTGCGTCGGGCCCGTCCTGCCTGCTCCAGCTTCCGCCGGGCGTCGAGGACGGCGTGCCGGCACCGCGTCCGGCCGGTGACCACACCGCGCCCCGGGTCAGGATCAAGCATGCCCCGACGGGGTGGATGCGCACGTCACGCCCGCGGATCACCTACACGGTCAGCGACCCGGACAACCCGACGCGCTCCCTGTCGCACTGGTGCAGCCACCAGGCGATCGGGTGCAACGGGAGGGCGACCCTCCGCGTGCGCGGCGAGGGCTGGCAGAACTGGACGATCTACGTCACCGACCGCGCGGGCAACGTCGGCAGCCGCTACGGCAGCCTCGGCGTCGACCTCTACCGGCCGCGCGTCGGCGTCAAGGGGACGTCGAACGAGGTCGTGCAGGGCCGCAACGCACGGCTGTCCTGGCGGGTCACCGACTCCGCGTCCGGGGTGGTCGACGTCGACGCCCGGCGCCGCACCGCGACGCTTGGCGGCGACTTCACCCGGTGGAGCTACCCGAAGACGCTCCAGAACCGTCGCACGGCGCCACGGTCGACGGGGCTGCCGCCGAGGAACGGGACGATCTGCCTCCAGGTCCGCGCCACTGACCGGGTGGGACGTCAGACCGCGTGGACCGGGTTGCTGTGCCGTGCCCGGGCGATCGACGCCGCGACGCTCGGCGCCAGGCCGGCCTGGCGCACCGTGAAGCGCACCGGCTGGTACGCCGGCACCGCGACCTTCACGCGTGCCCGGGGAGCGGCTCTCGTCGCCCCGACCACCGGAGCCGTCGGACTCGTCCGCGTCGTGGCGCGCACCGGCCCGGACATGGGTCGGCTCCGCGTCACCGTCGGTGGCCGCGTCCTCGGCCGCATCAACCTCAAGCGCACGCAGACGGGGATGCACGAGTTCCTCCTGCCCAGCCGCGGGCACGCCGGCCGGGTGCGGGCGATCGTCACGACCGTGGGAATGCCCGTCTGGGTGGACTCGCTGGGCGTCGTACGCCGGCCGGTCGGCTAGTCACGCGCAAACCCGGCCGGGGCGTGGCCTGCGGCACAGGTTTCGAGGGTGGCCCCGCTGGCTACCCTCGAACCACCATGAAGCTGAAGATGCGGGCGCGCCACGCCAAGCGGTACCGCGAGATCGCCGCCCTCCTCGTCCGCCACGGACGGGGTGACCTGGTGCGCTCCGCCGGCATCGACGGCGTCCTGGACGACGAGCAGGTGGCCGAGGGCGACCCGGAGGCGGCAGCCGGCCTCGCCGACGACCTCGAGGCGATGGGGCCGACGTTCATCAAGCTCGGCCAGCTCCTCTCCTCCCGGGTCGACCTGCTCACCCCCGCCTACATCGAGGCGCTCTCACGCCTCCAGGACAGCGTCGAGCCGTTCCCCCACGAACAGGTCGAGGAGATCGTCAGCGAGGAGCTCGGGGTCCGGCTGTCGAAGGTGTTCCCGACGTTCGAGAGCAAGCCGCTCGCGGCGGCCTCCCTCGGGCAGGTCCACCGGGCGACGCTGCGCGACGGCCGCGAGGTGGTCGTCAAGGTGCAGCGACCCGGCATCCGGCACCAGGTGCTCGAGGACATGGAGGTGCTCGCGGACCTCGCGGAGCTCGCCGACAACCACACCGAGCTCGGCCGGTACGGCCTGGCCGACCTGCTCGAGGAGTTCCGCAAGTCGCTCTTCGACGAGCTCGACTACCGGCGCGAGGCCGACAACCTCGCGACGATCGCCGGCATCCTCGCCGACCACCCGGGGATCGTGGTGCCCAAGCCGTTCCCCGACTTCTCGAGCAGCCGGGTGCTGACCATGGAGTACGTCGACGGCAGGAAGATCACCGACATCGGGCCGCTCGGGCACATCGACCTCGACGGCGCTCCCCTGGCCGACGACCTCTTCCGCGCCTACCTCGAGCAGGTCCTCGTGGAGGGGATCTTCCACGCCGACCCGCACCCGGGCAACGTCCTGCTGACCGCCGACGGCCGACTCGCCCTGCTCGACATCGGCATGGTCGCCCGGCTGGCCCCGGCCTACCGCGAGCGGCTGGTGAAGCTCTTCCTCGCGCTCGCGGACAGCCGCCCCGACGAGGTCGCCCGGGTCCTCCGGACGATGGGCGAGGAGCTGCACGACTTCGACCCGGTGCTGTTCGAGCGCGCGGTCACCGACGTCGTCGGCCGGTCCGCCGACGCGACGCTGTCCGACCTCGACGTCGGCGCCATGGTGCTCCAGCTGACCCGCCGGGCCGGTGAGGCCGGGCTCAAGATGGACCCCGAGCTGGTGATGCTCGGCAAGACCCTGCTGAACCTCGACCAGGTGGCCGCGACCCTCGACCCGGACTTCGAGCCCCGGGACGCGCTGCGCCGGCACACGGCGGCGGTGATGACGACGTCGATGCGGACCTCGCCCGCGGCGATGCTGGCCACCGTGCTCGAGGCCAAGGAGTTCGTCGAGGCGCTCCCCGGCCGGGTGAACCGCGCCTTCGACGCGGTCGGCGACGGGCATTTCGAGCTGCGCATCAAGGCGTTCGACGAGGACGAGTTCCTCCGCGGTCTCCACAAGCTCGCCAACGTCATCGCGGCCGGGCTGATCCTGGCGGCGATGATCCTCGCCTCGGCGATGCTCGCGCGGTCCGGCGACGGCGGCCCGTCCGCGGAGAACCGGATCGCCCTCGGCGTGTTCGTGGTGTCCGTGATCGTGGCGCTCGGGATGCTGTGGAAGATCGTGCTGCAGACGCGGCACGTCCGCTCCCACCGTCGTACCTGAGCCCCTCCTGACGGCGGTGTGCACCGCCGGGCCGGCCCCGCCGCTCGGTCTTCTCAGCGGTGGCGGCAGACCGCCCCGATGCCCCGCTCCGGGCGGAACCCGGAACCCGTGGGGAGCACCCGCACCTGCGCACCCGTGAGGACCGCGGCCCGCACCGCGACACCGGCGAGCGGACCGCGGCGGGCTCCGGCCCACGGCGGGTCCGGCTGGTCGGTCGGCTGCACCTCGGTCGGTGCGGGTCCCATCCACGCCTCCACGTCGTCCTCGGGCTCAGCCGAGACGAGCAGGGTCGCCACCCTGCCCTCGGCGAGCGCCCCGAGGGTCGCGTGGGCACCGGCCACGGCCAGCCCGTGGAGCGAGCGCTCCTCGAGGAACCGCTGCCACAGGGCAGCCGTGTGCTCCTCGACGGCCTCGCGGACCGCACCCGCCACGACCTCGGGGCGGGTCCGTTGCGAGCCGTCGGCGGCACGGCTGCCGTTCACCCGCTTGACCACCACGCTCTGGTGCACCCAGGTCGGGAGCCGGCCCAGGAGCAGCTGCGTCGCCCGGACGTCCCCGGCGACCACGAGTGCGTGGGCCTCGGTCCGCTGCAGCGCCGAGGCCACCGCCTCGGCCACCGTGGCGGCGTTGTGTGCCCACGAGTCCTCGGCCCGGCGTTGGTACCGGCCCTGGGTGAGGCCCTCCCAGCCGCCGGGTGCGTTGCGCTCGATCTCGTCGTCGGGACCCTCGACCGCCGAGCGGACCGTCACGCTTCCCGCGCCGATCGAGCTCTCGAGGTCCGCCCCGGCCCGGTCGATGACGACCAGGACGTACGGCGGCCGTTCCTGCCTCCACAGCAGGAGGGGCAGCACGTCCGCGGGGGCGCTGTAGCGGGCGACGTCGGGGCCCGGGAAGTCGGGCAGGACGACCAGGGCGAGCACACGCCCGTCCTGGGCGAAGGCTGCGACCTGGCCGGAGCCACGCGCCGCTCGAGTCGTCGCGGGCGCCGCGACCGCGGCTTCGAGCGCAGCCACCGTGGCCTCGTCCGCCCCCTGCTCCCGTAGCGTGGTCGCAAGCGGACGCCACCGGGTGTCCCACGAGAACTGGTACTCGTTGGCCACGTCGGGCGCGGCCCCCAGGTACACCGACGCGACCGGTTCCGCGGTGCGTAGCACGGCCTCCAGCATGTGCCGGTCGATCCGCTGGTCCAGGACTGCCAAGACACCCACCTCCCTCGACGTACCCCTCCTCCATATGCGCGCATCGAGGGGGCATGTGGACAGGGCCGTCCGACCCTGGTTCGGGTCGTCTAGGTGCAGGTACTCAGGCGGTTTGAGCCGATGGACCCTGCCCGAGCCGGGGCATCGGTGGGTGAATGGGGACATGACGAGATACGCCGACCCTGAGCGCTGCCCGGACTGCCAGGCCGCCATGCCGTACGGCGCGAGCCGCTGCCCGAGCTGCGGTCTCTCCCTCGAGGGGCCGCTCGCCGCCCGGCTCTTCACCGCACTCAGCACGGCGGACGACCTGCTCAGGCAGATGCGCGAGACGGCGGTCGTCGCGGCGCCCGCGGCCCCAGCCGCTCCCACGCAGGCGGCACCGGTCCGGCCCGCGGGGGCTCTCGCGACGCTGACCCGCCCGCCGAGCACCACGACGCCGCCCGGCCCTCCGCCGACGGCGGAGGCTCCTCGTCACGGCGGCCTGGGCGGTGCCTCGGTGCCGAAGATCCTGCTCGCCCTCGGTGCGCTCTGCCTGCTGGTCGCGGCCCTGGTCTTCCTCGCGGTGGCCTGGTCGGCGATGGGCGTCGCCGGCCGGACAGCCACGCTGGTCGGCTTCACGGTGGTCGCCGGAGCGCTCTGCGGCTGGGCGGCGCACCGCGACCTCCGGGCGGCCGCCGAGTCGCTCGGGGTCGTCGCGCTCGGCCTGCTGGCCTTCGACCTGTTCGGAGCCCGTGACGCCGGATGGCTGGGTGACCTCACCACAGCCGAGTTCGCCGTCGTCCTCGGCGTCGTGGTCGCGCTGGCCGGTGCCGGCGCCGCCACCGCAGTACGTCGGACGCCGGCACGTGCCCTGGTGGGCGCGGAGGTCATCGCCACCCTCGGTGTCGCCTGCGCGGTGGCCGGACTCGCCACGGCGGACTGGTTCGCGTGGTCGGCGGCGCTGACCGTGGCCGTCGTACTCGCCGCGTCCGTCGCCGTCGCCGCCTATGCCACGCGGCTGATGACGCTGGCGGTCGGCGCCGGCCTGGTGACCATCTCGACCTGGGTGCTGCTGCTGATCTCGTCGTGGGACCGCGCGGCGCAGAACCCCTCTCTCGGTGAGCTGTGGCTCGACCTCGAGGTCTGGCCGCTGCTCGTCGCCGCCGCTCTGGTCGGCGCCCTCGCCTTCGTGCCGCGACTGCCCCTCGCGGCACGCCTGACCGGCCTGGCCATCGGCTCGGTGGTGCTCGCGAGCGCCGTCCTGGCTCCCTTCACCGACGAGACGCTGACCGCCGGCACCGCCGCGGGCGCCGCCCTGCTCGCCGTCCTCTGCGCGGTTGCCCTCGCGGTCCGGCCGCCCTGGCGGCGCAGCCTCGGCGCTCCGGTCGGCCTCCTCGCGCTCTGGATGCTCGTCTCAGGAGTGACGCTCGCCGTGGCCGGCCTGGAGCGGATCGCCGACGCCGGCGGAGCCCTGTGGGCCGGTGGGAGCGGTGACGCGTTCCCCGCGAGGGTGGTCGGCGACGCCGAGATGGCCTCGTGGCTGCTGCCCGTGACGGTCGTGGCGACTGCGGCGGCGCTGGTGACGCTCGCCCGGACCTACAGCCTGGCCGACCGCCTGGTCGCTCCGCTGACCGACCTCGACGTGGTGCTCGCGGGAGCCGCGCTGACGACGGCTCTGACCCTCGCGTTGTACCCCGTTCCGATGTGGCTCGTCGCCCTCGTGCTGCTGGCAACGGGCGCCGGCTTCGTGGCCGCGACGCTCAGGCGCCAGCACGCGCTGCCTCTCGCCATGGCCGTGCTGTTCCTCGGCCTCGGCCTGATGCTCGCCTTGCATGCCGAGTGGCTGACCCTCGCCACCCTCGTCGTGGTGCTCGTCGCCACGGTGGCGGTCCACCTTCGCTCCACCACGCTCGAGGTCAGCGTCGGGGCCGGTGCACTCGCGTCAGCGGCGGCAGCCGGCCTGGCGTGGACGGTCTGCGCGGTGGCCGGGGCCCCCGACCAGTGGACCGCGGTCGCCGCGCTCCTGGTGCTGGCGGCCATCGTGCTCGGCGCCCCCTTCGTGGACCAGCGGGTGCGGGTGAGCGGGCCGGCGACCTACGCCCGTCTGGGCATCGAGCTGGGCGCGCTCCTGGCCGCCGCGGTCGTCTCGACGGCGGCGGTCGAGCTCGCAGCCGACGAGTCCCAGGCCACCTGGTTCGCGGTGTACCTGACCCTGACCGGCGCCACCGTCTCCGCCATGGCGCTGCTGCGTCCCGACCGCCGGATGGCCGGCTGGCTCGGTGGCTTCCTCCTGGCCGCGGCCAGCTGGGTGCGCCTCGCGGACATCGGCGTCGAGACGCCCGAGGCGTACACGCTGCCCTCAGCGGTCGCCCTGCTCGCTGTCGGCCACTGGCACCTGCGCCACAACCGGGCCACGAGCACGATGGCCGCGCTCACTCCCGGCCTGGGCCTCGCCCTGGTGCCGAGCCTGCTCTGGGTGTTCGCGGACCCGATCGCGCTGCGCTCGGTCCTGCTCGGCCTGGCCTGCCTCGCCCTCGTGGTCGGCGGGGTCCGGCTGCGGTGGGCCGCCCCGCTCGTCCACGGCGCCGTCGTCGGAACGCTGCTGGTGCTGCGCCTCGCCACCCCCGTGGCCGAGGCGGTGCCGCGGTGGGCGCTGATCGGCGCCGCGGGTGCCCTCCTGGTCGCGATGGGCATCACGTGGGAGAAGCGGGTGCGCGACGCCCGGGCCGTCGCCGGCTACGTGCGCGGTCTGCGCTGAGCGGATCGGCCGGCGCCCGGACCGGTCCACGTGTCGACGTACCGACTGCGCGTGCGGCGCCCCGACCCACCGCGCGCATCAAGGCAAAAAAGGACCTAGCACCTGACGGTGCTAGGCCCTTGAAACGTGCGAACTAAGGTCCTCATGCCCCCCGACACCCCGACCCGAGCTGTTACGTCCCCCCTGGGAGTTTCGAGCGTCAGCTCTCATCCCCACGACGCTGCTCGGGAACCATCCCAGTCAGCAGATCGCGTACTTCGGACTCGCGATAACGGCGATGTCCTCCGAGAGTCCTGATCGAGCTCAGCTTGCCGGCTTTGGCCCACCTCGTGACCGTCTTCGGGTCAACGCGAAACATGGCCGCAACCTCGGCAGGCGTGAGCAGCGCCTCGGACTCAGGTGGTCGCATGTTCATGCGACTCCCTCCCTCCCTGTCTGTACCCACCCACGACCAGGGGAGGCCCTGGTCATGCTCACTCCATGGTGACACCCACGAGAGTAGGCAGCAGTTGAAATTCGGACAATGGTCCCTATGAACCACTAAGTGGTCTGGACTAGCCATTGGCGGACAGCGCCGTTGTCTCCCGCGCTCGGGGACAACACGGGTTTGTGACACGGGTCGCACTGAATGCCGGATCTCCGTAGGCTCTCTTCCGACGGTCCGCACCACCCCCGCGGAACGCAAGTTACCACCGCCCGCACACCCCCGCGGGCCCGACGAGGAAAGGGTCACCACCGTGGCCGCACCACAGCAGTCAGCCGGCGTCTTCGAGCGCGGCACCGGGCACGAGCAAGTCGTCTTCTGCCACGACGAGCCGACCGGTCTCAAGGCGATCATCGCGATCTACTCAACCGCTCTCGGGCCGGCCCTTGGCGGCACCCGGTTCTACCCCTACGCCACCGAGCAGGAAGCACTCGAAGACGTGCTGAACCTCTCGAAAGGCATGGCATACAAGGCTTCCTTGGCCGGTCTGGACCTCGGCGGAGGCAAGGCCGTGATCATCGGCGACCCGGCCAAGATCAAGACCGAGGCACTGCTGCGGGCCTACGGCCGATTCGTGGAGTCGCTCAACGGCCGCTACTTCACCGCGTGCGATGTCGGGACGTTCCCGGAGGACATGGACAACATCGCCCGCGAGAGCTCCTACGTCACCGGTCGCACCGTCGCCCATGGCGGCGCGGGCGACTCCTCGGTCCTGACGGCGTTCGGCACCTTCCAGGGCATGCGCGCGGCAGCCGAGGTGACCTGGGGTCAGCCGACCCTCCACGGCCGCACCGTCGGCGTCGCCGGAGTCGGAAAAGTCGGACATCATCTTGTCACCCACTTGGTTGACGACGGTGCCGATGTCGTCGTCACCGACGTCGACGAGGCCGCCGTCGCGCGGGTCCAGGCCCTGCACCCCGGCGTCCGTGCGGTCGCGGACACCGACGAGCTCGTGCGGTCACAGCTCGACGTGTACGCCCCGTGCGCCCTCGGCGGCGCTCTGGACGACGCCGTGGTGGAGGTGCTGAGCGCCAAGGTCGTCTGCGGCGCCGCGAACAACCAGCTCGCCCACGACGGCGTCGAGAAGCAGCTCCAGGACCGCGGGATCCTCTACGCGCCGGACTACATGGTCAACGCGGGTGGTCTGATCCAGGTCGCCGACGAGCTCGAGGGCTTCTCCTTCGACCGGGCCAAGCAGCGCGCGGAGAAGATCTTCGACACCACCTCACGGGTGTTCGCGCTCGCCGCCGAGGAGGGCGTCCCGCCGGCGGTCGCCGCGGACCGGCTCGCCGAGCGCCGGATGACCGAGGTCGGCCGGTTGCGCGGCCTCTGGCTCAACCGCTGACCCTGCCGCAGGGCGGTCGGGTGGTCGGGTGGTCGCCGTACGACGGTGGCCACCCGACTCGCATCTTCCCGAGCGGTATGGACCGTTCCCCAGCGATATGCCGCTTGTGGAGCGTCCATAACCCCGCGTTACAGCGCGGTGGGGGGTGGCACGGCAGCGGGAAAGTCGCATGCGAAACCCGCGGTCCCGTCCCAGGTGACTGGGTGCCGGACCGCGGGTCGTCGCGCGTCAGGTGATGCTGGTGGAGTCAGTCGCGACGGCTGGGCTCGGGATAGTCAGCCCACTCGTCGTACTCGTCGGAGTCGTTCGCGTCGTCCGACGCCTTCTGCCCCGACTCGCCGTGCAGCTCCCGGGCCAGCGCGCTGAGGTCCGTCTCGTGAGAGCGGTACTTCAGGTCACGGGCAACCTTGGTCTGCTTCGCCTTTGCTCGGCCGCGCCCCATAGGGTCGACCCCCTCGCACACTCGGCCGGAGTCACGAGCGGCCTCGTCCGGCGTCAGGTCACCCTGACGAAGACGAAGAACCCGCGCGTCCGGTCTCTCGTTCGTATTTGTCCTGAGACAAGGCTACCCGGCACCTGGTTGTTCACGCACATCCGTCCGCAAGTTCAGGGCCGATCGGGCACATTTGTGCTCTGCGCGCGCCTGGGACGCACGCGAACCTGCGGCTCGACCCCCTCCGGACGTGCGGGCTGATGCGCCTAGCGGGAAGAGTCCCGGCGCCTGGTGCCGGCGAACTTCCCCGCAGCGGCGCTGCCGGACCGGACGTGTCCCTACCAGCCGGCGTACTGGCCGGTCAGGGTCACGGAACCACCCGAGGCACCGCCCACCGCACCCTCCGCAGGGGTGACCTCGCCGGCCGCCCACGCGGCGACCCCGTAGCCGTCGAGGACCGCGATCGCGCGGTCGACGTCGTCACGGTCGACGAGCGCGACCATGCCGACTCCGCAGTTCAGCGTCCTCTCCAGATCGTCCTGCTCGACCGAGCCGACCCGCCGGACGAGGTCGAACACGGGCTGCGGCGTCCACGTGCTCCGGTCGATGGTCGCGACCAGCTCCTCGGGCATCACCCGCTCCAGGTTCGCGGCCAGGCCGCCGCCGGTGACGTGGGACATCGCGTGGGTGCGGGTGTTGCGGGCCAGGTCCAGACAGGCCTTCGCGTAGACGCGGGTCGGCTCGAGCAGCTCCTCGCCGAGGGTGCGGCCGAGCTCGTCGACGTGGCGGTCGAGCGACCAGCCGGCGCCCCCGTCCGCTGCCGGGGTGAGGAGCACGTGACGCACGAGCGAGTAGCCGTTGGAGTGCAGTCCCGATGAGGCCATCGCCAGGACGACGTCGCCGGGGCGGACCCGGCCGGGGCCCAGCAGGTCTGCCGCCTCGACGACTCCGGTGGTCGACCCGGCGACGTCGTACTCGTCGGGGCCGAGGAGGCCGGGGTGCTCCGCGGTCTCGCCGCCGATCAGCGCGCAGCCGGCCTGGACGCACGCCTCGGCGATGCCCTGCACGATCGCGGCGATGCGCTCGGGGACCACCCGCCCGGTGGCGATGTAGTCGGTGAGGAAGAGCGGCTCGGCGCCGCAGACCACGAGGTCGTCGACCAGCATGCCGACGAGGTCGAAGCCGATGGTGTTGTGGACGTCCATCGCCTGGGCGATCGCGACCTTGGTGCCCACGCCGTCGGCGGAGCTGGCGAGGAGCGGGCGGTCGTACTTCTTCAGCGCACTGGCGTCGAAGAGCCCGGCGAAGCCGCCGATGCCTCCGATCATCTCCGGGCGGCGGGCCTTCTCGACCCACCCCTTCATCAGCTCGACGGCCTTGTCGCCGGCCTCGATCGAGACCCCCGCGGCCTCGTAGGTGCTTCCCTTGGCGGGCGCGTTCTCGTCAGGCATGCGGTCCTCGTCGTCAGATGGCAGCTGGGCTGGGCCGTCAGGTCAGGGGCGGTCGAGCGAGTCGGACGCCCCGGCGCCACCGACCGAGGTGGGCAGTCCGTCCGCGTCGGTGATGTCGGTGAACTCGAGCAGGTGCTTGCCGAGGTGCTCCGGCTCCGGCAGCGCGACCGGGTAGACCCCGTCGAAGCACGCCCGGCACAGGTCGTCCTTCGGCACCGTCGTGGCCTCGACCAGCTCGTCGAGGGAGACGTACCCGAGCGAGTCCGCGTCGATCGAGCGCGCGATCTCCTCGGTGGAGAGGCCGTTCGCGATCAGCTCCGCGCGGGTGGCGAAGTCGATGCCGTAGAAGCACGGCCACTTCACCGGCGGACTCGAGATCCGGACGTGCACCTCGCGGGCACCCGCCTCGCGGAGCATCCGGATCAGCGCACGCTGGGTGTTGCCCCGGACGATCGAGTCGTCCACGACCACGAGTCGCTTGCCCTCGATGACGTCCCGCAACGGGTTCAGCTTCAGCCGGATGCCGAGCTGCCGGATGGTCTGCGAGGGCTGGATGAACGTGCGTCCGACGTACGAGTTCTTCACCAGGCCCGAGCCGTAGGGGATCCCGCTCTCCTCGGCGTACCCGATCGCCGCCGGCGTGCCGGACTCGGGGACGGGGATCACGAGATCCGCCTCGACGGGGTACTCCCGCGCCAGGCGCCGGCCGATCTCGACTCGGACGCTGTGGACCCGCTGGTCGTTCATCAGCGTGTCGGGACGGGCGAGGTAGACGAACTCGAACAGGCAGTGCTTGGGCACGGGCTTCGCGAAGTGGCGGCTGCGCAGGCCGTCCTCGTCGACCGCGATCAGCTCACCGGGCTCGACCTCGCGGATGTACGACGCGCCCACGATGTCGAGCGCCGCGGTCTCGGACGCGACGACCCAGCCGCGCTCGAGGCGGCCGAGGACGAGGGGCCGGATGCCCTGCGGGTCGCGGGCGGCGTAGAGGGTGTTCTCGTCCATCCACACGAACGAGAAGGCGCCGCGGACCGACGGGAGGACCTCGACGGCGTTCTCCTCGAGGCTCTTGTCGGGGTGGTACGCGAACAGCGCGGTGACCAGGCTGGTGTCGTTGGTCGACTCCAGGCCGCCGCGGCCCGGGAGGTCGAGCTCGCCGTTGAGGTTCGGCAGGGCCGCGACCCGCTCGGCGAGCTCGTGGGTGTTGGTCAGGTTGCCGTTGTGGGCCAGCGCGATCGAGCCGTTGGCGGTGGGGCGGAACGTCGGCTGGGCGTTGTGCCAGGTGCTCGCGCCGGTCGTGGAGTAGCGGGCGTGGCCGACCGCGAGGTGACCCTGGAGCGAGGCGAGCGTGGTCTCGTCGAAGACCTGGGAGACCAGGCCCATGTCCTTGAAGACCAGGATCTGGCGGCCGTTGCTCACCGCCATGCCGGCCGACTCCTGCCCCCGGTGCTGCAGGGCGTAGAGGCCGTAGTAGGTCAGCTTGGCGACGTCCTCGCCGGGCGCCCAGACGCCGAAGACCCCGCACGCGTCCTGAGGTCCGCGTTCTTGGGGGTCGAGGTCGTGGTTCAGGCGGCCGTCACCGCGGCGCTGGTTCCCGGGCACGCCTCGAGTCTAGGGGCAGGCCTCAGCGAGGCCGAATCGCCGGCCGAACCGTCTGCCACGTGGACCCTCCGGGCGCCTGGGCGACTCCGGGCGACTCCCACAGCGCTGTGGACGCCTCCCCAGCGGTATGCCGCTTGTGGAGCGTCCATAACCCCGCGTTACATGGGGTGGCGAGACCCGCGTTACATGGGGGTGGCGAGCGAGTGCAGCAGCAGGGTCTCGGCGAGGCACACCCGCTCGAACTCGGCGAGGTGCAGCCCCTCGTTGGCGCCGTGCGCGCGGGTGTCCGGGTCCTCGACGCCCGTGACGAGTACGGCGGCCTCCGGGAACGCCTTCTGGAAGGACGCGATGAACGGGATCGACCCGCCGATGCCGACGTCGACCGGCTCCACGCCGTCCCAGGCATCCCGGAACGCCGCCCGCGCGGCGTCGTAGACCGGCCCCTGGGCGTCGATGACACCGGGCTGGCCGCTCTCACGGCCGGGGGTGACCGTGACCTTCGCCCCCCACGGCGCGTGGGTCTCGAGGTGGCGGATGAGGCTCTGGAGCGCGGAGGTCGCGTCGTCGCCGGGAGCGACCCGCAGCGACACCTTCGCGCGCACGGAGGGGATCAGCGTGTTGCTGGCGTCGGCGGTGCGGGTGGTGTCCAGGCCGATGATCGAGATCGACGGCTTGGTCCAGATCCGCTCGACGTAGGAGCCGGAGCCGATGAGGGACACCCCGTCGAGGACCGAGGACTCCTGACGGATCCGCTCCTCGGGGTAGTCGACGTCGCTCGCGGGTCCGCTGACCAGGCCCTCGACGGCGACGTTGCCCTCGTCGTCGTGCAGGGTGGCGAGCAGCCTGACCATCGCCATCATCGCGTCGGGGACCAGGCCGCCCCACATGCCCGAGTGCACGCCGTGGTCGAGCGTGGCCAGGTCGACGAAGACGTCCACGTTGCCGCGCAGCGTGGTGGTGAGCGCTGGGAGGCCGATGTCCCAGTTCATGGAGTCGGCGATCACGATGACGTCGGCGGCCAGGGTGTCCTTGTGCTCGGCGAGGAACGCCTCGAGCGTCGGCGAGCCGACCTCCTCCTCCCCCTCGACGAACACGGTCACGCCCACCGGCAGGTTGCCGCCGAGGGCCCGGATCGCCGCGAGGTGGGCCGCGATGCCCGCCTTGTCGTCGGCGGCGCCACGACCGTAGAGACGGTCGCCGCGCTCGGTCGGCTCGAACGGCTCGCTGTCCCAGTCCGCACGGTCGCCGACCGGCTGGACGTCGTGGTGGGCGTAGAGCAGGACGGTCGGCGCGCCCGCGGGAGCCGGCTTCTTCGCCACGACGGCGGGGGCGCCCTCGCCGCTGGAGAGGATGGCCACGTCGAGGCCTTCGGCCCGGAACAGCTCGGCCGTGGCCTCCGCTGACCGTCGTACCTCGTCCTTCAGCGCCGGGTCGGCACTGATCGAGGGAATCCGGACCAGCGCCTCGAGGTCGGCGCGTACCGACGGGAGCACCTTCTGCACGGCCTCGCGGAGATGGGACACGGAGCTTGCGTTGGAGGTCATGGCGGACACCCTAAGACCCGGTCGTGCTCATCCGCACGACCGGCGATGTGTCAGGCGCCGACGCTCCCGGGCAGTGCGAGGTCGGCGACCTCGATCCGGTAGGTGCGGTACTCGACCGGGTGGCCGTCCTTCTCCAGGTGCCGGCTCGCGACCACCTCGAAGGAGAGGCCGTTGCCCTCGACGAGCCGTTCGAGGTAGCCGATGTCGGCGGTCGTGCCGAAGAAGACCAGGATCCGGCCACCCTCGGCGAGATGCTCGCGCACCGTGGCGAAGAAGGCGGTGAGGGCGCGGTAGTCCTCGTCCGTGATGGACGCCTCTGCCCAGTCGCGGGGCTTCATCCACCGGAACGGCGGGTCGAACACGACCAGGTCGAAGCGCCCCTCGACCTCCGCGAAGAGGTCGCTGCGCCGGATCGAGATCCGGTCGCCGACGCGGTTGCGCTCGGCGTTGGCCCGGGCCGCCTCGACCGCGTGCGGGTTGATGTCGACCGCGACCACCTCGGCGCCCCGGGTGGCGGCAAGGATCGCGTTGACCCCGCTGCCGGTGCCCATGTCGAGCACGCGCTCGCCTTCTCGCACCTCGTCGAGCACGACCCGGCCGAGGAGGTCGGAGGTGCTCTCGATGACCTGGACGTGAGGAGGTACGACGAGGGTCAGGCCGAGGTACTCGAAGAGCTCCCCCGTCTCGGACACCCGCTGCAGGTAGGCGTAGTGCTCGTCGTGCCACGCCTGCATGCGCGCGGCCTCCTCGGGAGTGACGGTCGGCTGGTAGGTCATCGTGCCTCCACGAGAGGTAGCAGGGGGCTGAGGTCGGAGCGTTCGCCCGAGGCGGTGAGCCGGCCGTCGCCGTCCGCGTCGTGCCAGTCCAGGTCCCCGGACGCCAGGGCGATCCACGTGGTCGCGTCCATCTCCACCACGGCGGGCGGCGTGCCCCTGGTGTGGCGGGTGCCCTCGACGCACTGGGCGACGGCGTACGGCGGGACGCGCACCTCGACGGCACCGCCCGGCGCTTTCGCGACCAGGAGCGCGAGGAGGTGCTTGGTGAGCAGGCGGAGGTCCGCGGAGGTCGCCTCGCCGTCGCGGAAGCGGCTCAGGGCCGGGCCCACGACGGCCGGGTCGGCGGGGCGGAGGCGCACGGGCATGACGGCAAGTATCGCGGGTCGCGTCCGACATCGCGCCCACCGGCGCGGGACGTCCGGTGACCGAAGTTCCCAAAACGGCCACGTCCCACTCTTTACTTTCATAGCCTGATCTGGCCAGTCGCCAAATCGGGGAAGTCATCACATGCAGCTCACGACCATCCGGCGTGCCACGACCCGCGCCGCCGTACTCCTGACCACGCTTCTCACCACGACCGCCGGCCTGTCGGTCGCCGCGTCACCGGCCGAGGCCGCCAACCGGGTCACCCCCGGCGGGTTCAGCGGCTACGGCTTCGACCAGTGCGTGACCCAGTCGCAGGACGTGATGGACCGGTGGCTGACCTCGTCGCCGTACTGGGCGGTGGGGGTCTACATCGCGGGCAGCAACCGGCACTGCGGCGACGACCAGCAGGGCAACCTCACCTCGCAGTGGGTGGCGACCCAGCTGCGCAACGGCTGGAAGGTACTGCCGATCACCGTCGGCCCGCAGGCGTCCTGCTTCGTGAGCCGCAACAAGAAGGTGCGGATCGTCTCCGACCCCGCGAACGACTACTTCAAGGCCCGGCAGCAGGGTCGGGCCGAGGCGCAGGACACGGTCTCCCGCGCGCGGGCGCTCGGCATCACCAGGCGGAGCACCCTCTGGTACGACCTCGAGGCCTACGACATCGGCAACACGCGCTGCCGTGAGTCGGCGTTGTACTTCCTCACCTCCTGGACGCGCACCCTGCACGGCCTCGGGTACGTCTCCGGCGTCTACTCGAGCGCGTCCTCCGGTATCCGGGCCATCGACAACGCCCGCGTCAACGAGCCCGGCCGGTACCTGATGCCGGACCGGATCTGGGTCGCCGAGTGGGTCGACGAGAGCAGCTACCGCAAGCCACCGACCCTGAGGGCGCCGAGCCTGTTGTCCTCCTACGTCGGCGACGACGGGTGGACCGGCCGCCGGATGCGGCAGTACCGCGGCGGCCACACCGAGACCTACGGCGGCGCGACGATCAACATCGACACGAACTACCTGCACCTCGGCGGAGGCACACGTGCGGGACGGGCGCCGAAGCTTCTGCCGGTCCACCCGCGTCGACTTCCCGGGCTACCGCTACCTGCGGGCGGGTTCGCGCGGCGCGCAGGTGAAGACGGTGCAGTGCCTGATGCGGCAGAGGAACCTGTACCGCGGCCGCCTCAACGGCGTCTACAACCGCGGGACCGAGCAGGCCGTACGACGGTTCCAGGAGCGTCGCGGGGTCCGGGCCACCGGCCGGGTGTACCGGAGCACCTGGACGATGCTCTTCTCCGGAGGTCGCACCCCGGTCGTCAAGATCGGGTCCGGCGGCAACAACGTCCGGCGGGTGCAGCGAGCCCTGAACGCCGCGATGCAGGCAGGTGTCTCGGTCGACGGCGTCTTCGGGCCGTCCACGACCGGGGCCGTCCGGAGGTACCAGGCCCGGGTCGGCCTCCGCCGTACCGGTGTGGTGGCCTCCGACACCTGGGCGAAGCTCCAGGCGGGCAAGGTCTGACCCGTTGCAGGGTTCTGCATTGCACAAGACGGCAGGCGCCCGCCCGTGACGTGATCCGCCTCTTGTCGTTGGGGGTTCCGTTCGGCCGCTCTCATGCGGCTCGTCTCGGATAAAGGAACTCCATTGCGCAGACTTCCCGTCGCGGCCGCCGCCGCATGCACGTTGGTCCTTGGCAGTTTCAGCTTCGCCGCCACCGCCTCCACCGCCGACAGCACTGCAGCCTCGGCTGCTGACGTCGCCGGCAGCTACATCGTGGTCCTGAAGGACGGCACGGACGCCCGCACGGTCGCCGCCGCGCAGGCCGAGCGGTTCGGCCTCGACGTGGGCCACGTGTACACCTCGGCGTTGCAGGGCTACTCCGCCGCGATGCCCGCCGCGGTCGCGACCCAGCTCGAGGCCCTGCCGTCGGTGGCCTGGGTGCAGAAGGACCGCGCCGTGTCCGCGACCGCTCAGACGACGCCGACCGGCATCAACCGCGCCAACGCCGACGCCAGCCCGACCGCCGGCATCAACGGCGTGGACAACCGGGTGAACGTCGACGTCGCGGTGATCGACACCGGCGTGGACCTGACCCACCCCGACATCAACGTCTACACCGCCGGGGCGAAGAACTGCTCGATCGGTGCGGTCAACGCCAACGACCTCAACGGCCACGGCAGCCACGTCTCCGGGACGATCGGCGCCCTCGACAACGGCACGGGCGTCGTGGGCATGGCGCCCGGAGCCCGGATCTGGCCCGTCAAGGTGCTCACCGACGCGGGCAGCGGCCTGAACTCCGACGTCATCTGCGGCATCGACTACGTCACCGCCCACGCCGATCCGAGATCGAGGTCGCGAACATGAGCCTCGGCGGCAGCGGCACCGATGACGGGAACTGCGGCAAGAGCAACCAGGACGCCATGCACGCCTCGATCTGCAAGGCAGTGGCTGCCGGGATCACGTTCGTCGTCGCGGCCGGGAACGACTCGGCCGACGCCTCGACCTTCACCCCGGCCGCCTACGACGAGGTCGTCACGGTGAGCGCGCTCGCCGACTTCAACGGCCAGCCGGGCGGGGGCGCCGCGTCGACCTGCCGCAGCGACGTGGACGACACGTTCGCCGACTTCTCCAACTACGGCTCCGACGTCGACATCATCGCCCCGGGCGTCTGCATCTACTCCACCTCGATGCTGGGTGGCTACGCCACGCTCTCCGGCACCTCGATGGCGAGCCCGCACGTCGCCGGTGGCGCGGCCCTCTACAAGGCCACCCACCCGACCGCCACGCCCGCCCAGGTCAAGAGCGCCCTGCAGGGCGCCGGGTCGCTCGACTGGAACAACGCGGACGACCACGACAGCACCAAGGAGCGCCTGCTCGACGTCAGCACCTTCTGACGTCTGCCGCGTGTACGGCGGTCGCCGGGCCGCCGTACACGCGCTGCAGTTTCGTGTAATGCGCAAACCTGCACGCAATACCCCATTGCAGTCCGTATAGGACCCGCCATGGAATGACGTCCTCCCTGCCTACCGGGCAGATCGAACCCAAGGTGAGGACGCACATGCGCAGAACAACGACCGCCGCACTCTCGGCGCTCACCCTCGTCGCACTCGGATCACCCACACTCGCGGCACACGCCGCACCGGCCGACGGCTCGGCCGCCTCCGGCTACATCGTCGTCCTGAAGGACGGCACCGCCCCCGGAGAAGGTGGCCAACGAGCACAGCCGCCGCTACGACGCCCAGGTCGACCACCTCTACCGGTCGGCGCTCAAGGGCTACTCGGCACACATGAGCTCGACCGCCGCCGCACGCGTCAGGGAGGACTCGCGGGTCCTGTACGTGCAGCGTGACGGCGTCGCCCACGCCTCGGCCCAGTCGCTTCCGACCGGCATCAACCGCGCGAACGCAGACGTCAGTCCCACCGCGAAGATCAACGGGGTCGACGAGCGCGTCAACGTGGACGTCGCCGTCATCGACACCGGCATCGACCTGACCCACCCGGACCTGAACGTCTACAAGGCAGGCGCGAAGAACTGCTCGACCGGGACGTCCGCCAACGACGGCAACGGCCACGGCACCCATGTGTCCGGCACGATCGGCGCGCTCGACAACGGCACCGGCGTGGTCGGGATGGCGCCGGGTGCCCGGGTGTGGCCGGTCCGCGTCCTCAACAACCAGGGCAGCGGGTCGTTCTCCGCCATCATCTGCGGCATCGACTACGTCACCGCCCACGCCTCCGAGATCGAGGTCGCGAGCATGAGCCTCGGCGGCGGCGGCGCCGACGACGGCAACTGCGGTCGCTCCAACAACGACGCGATGCACACGGCGATCTGCAACTCCGTCGCCGCCGGGGTGACCTATGTCGTCGCGGCCGGCAACGAGACCGACAACGCAGCCAACCACGTGCCCGCGGCGTACGACGAGGTGATCACGGTCAGCGCGCTTGCGGACTTCAACGGCCTGCCGGGCGGCGGCGCGGCGGCCACCTGCCGCACGGACGTCGACGACACGTTCGCGGACTTCTCCAACTACGGCGCGGACGTCGACATCATCGCGCCGGGCGTGTGCATCAACTCCACCTGGAAGGGCGGCGGCTACAACACGATCTCCGGCACGTCGATGGCGACCCCGCACGTCTCGGGCGCCGCAGCGCTGTACAAGTCGAAGAACCCCTCGGCGAGCCCGGCGCAGGTGAAGTCGGCTCTCCAGAGTGCAGGCTCCACCGACTGGAACAACGCCGACGACCACGACAGCACCAAGGAGCGGCTGCTGGACGCCAGCACGTTCTGACCCCGCAGCCTCGGGGCGTCGTCCCGAGGTCACGCGAGAAACCGTCACTCCCCTCGACGAGTCCGTCGAGGGGAGTGACGTTCTTCTCGGGAAGTGGCGCGGCGAGCCGGGTCAGCCTCCGACGTACGCCCCGAGCTGGTCGAGGAGACCCTTGGTGCCCTCTTCCCGGCCCTCCGGGGTGTCGAGCCCGTCGAGATGGACGCCCTGCTCGGTGTAGGTCAGGTGGGTCCCCTCCCCTCGGGCTCCAGCGTGATCGTCGTCAACGACGTCGACATGTGCCGCCCGTCGACCCACATGTCGTAGGTGAACACGATGCGCGGTGGTCGACGATGTCGGTGTACGTCGACAGGAAGCGGGTCTCGGGCCCGCCGTGCCACTGGCCCTCCTCCGTCCCGTGCCCGCCGACCCGGAAGTCGTGGGACCTCTCCTTCTCCGTGAACTCCTCGCCGCCCGAGAACCACTGGGCTCGCGCGTCGTTGTCGGTGAGCGCGTGCCACACGCGCTCGACAGGAGCGCCGTAGCTGCGCTCGACGACGAACGTCGCGTGGGTCTGGCTTCGTTCGATGGTGTCGGTCATGTCATCACTCCTTGCTGGTGTCGCGGGTGGTCCCGCGGCTGGCTTCGTGGTCCAGGTAGTCGCCGAGGCGGTCGAGCTGCCGCTCGGCGGGGAGTCGCTGCCGGCCGATCCACTCCGCGCAGGGACTGAGCGCGTCGGCGGCGAGCTGGTAGGTGCGCACCCGGCCGACCTTCTCGGACGTGACGATCCCGGCCGACTCCAGCACGGCGAGGTGCTGGACGACTGCGGGGAGGGACATGTCGAGGGGACGGGCCAGCTCGCTGACCGAGGCAGGACTGCGGACCAGGCGTTCGACCATGGCCCGCCGGCTGCTGTCGGCCAGAGCGTGGAACATCCGGTCGAGGCGCTCCCAATGCTTAAGCACATGCTTAAGTATTCTCCGCTGACCGTGGCTGTCAACCCCTGCTGTACCGGATGTCGTACGCCGTTTGGTCTACGGACATCGCACGGGCGGGCCCTAGCATCGGAAGCCCGACCGCTGGAGGCGCTGGCCGATGTCCGACTTCCCGTACGCAGACCGGTTCGCCGTCAACCGGTCGATGCCCGTCCACGGCAGGTCCCGCGACGACGTCCTCGACGAGATGCGGACCATGGCCACCGAGGAGGACGCCTTCTGGGAGACCGGGAAGTGCTCGGGGACGATGTACTCCGGGGACCACGAGCACTACCGGTTCCTCGACGAGGCGTTCGGCCTCTTCGCCCACGTGAACATCCTGCAGCGCGACATGTGCCCGAGCGCGACGAAGTTCGAGGGCGAGGTGATCGCCATGGCCCTCGACCTGATGCACGCCGACGCCGTCACGGACGCCACCCCCGCCGGCATGATCACCACGGGAGGGACGGGCAGCATCCTGCACGCGGTGCTCGCCTACCGCGACCACGCCAAGCAGCATCGCGGCATCACGCGGCCCAACTTCGTGAAGCCGGAGACCGGCCACCCGGCATTCGACAAGGCATGCCACCTGCTGGGCATCGAGCTCCGGGTGGCGCCCGTCGTACCCGAGACCACACAGGCGGACGTGGCCGGGGTGGCCAAGCTCGTCGACGAGGACACCATCGCGATCATGGGCTCGGCCACCAACTACGGCTACGGCACGATCGACCCGGTCGCCGAGCTCGGGCAGGCTCGCGATCGAGCGGGGGGTCGGGCTCCACGTGGACGCCTGTCTTGGCGGGTTCATCCTGCCGTTCGGGGAGGAGCTCGGGTACGACGTCCCGCCGTTCGACTTCCGGGTCCCCGGCGTCACGAGCATCTCGGCGGACACCCACAAGTACGGGTACGCCTTCAAGGGCAGCTCGACGGTGCTGTTCCGGGACAAGGCGTACCGCAACGCGCAGTACTTCTTCCTCCCCGGCTGGAGCGGCGGGAAGTACATGTCGCCGGGCATCGAGGGGTCCCGCTCCGGCGGCCTGGTCGCCTCCACCTGGGCTGCCATGGTCCAGCTCGGACGTGAGGGCTACCGGGAGTACGCCCGCCAGATCTTCGAGACCTCCGCGGCGATGCAGGAGGTGGTGCGCTCGCACCCGGAGCTCCGCCTGATGGGGAGGCCGACGTTCTGCTTCAGCTTCACCTCCGACGAGTTCGACATCTACCACGTGTGGGACCACATGGGCCCCAAGGGCTGGCGGTTCAACGGGCAGCAGTACCCGAACTCCTTCCACATGGCGGTCACCCGCCCGCAGACCCAGCCGGGGGTCGTCGACATGTTCGCCACCGACCTCGCCGAGGCGGTCGCCTACGCCAAGGAGAAGGAGGCGGCCGGCGAGCAGGCGTTCACCTCCGCGGTCTACGGCGGCGTGGCCGGCGGCCTCAACCAGGAGACCGAGGACTTCATCCGGTCGATCATGAGCGACATGCTCGACACCCAGCAGTCCGTCCCTCCGGTCGCGTGATGACAGAGAACGGGAAGGGCGAGCGAGGCGAGCGCTTCGTCCTGGCGGTCGACCTGGGCAGCAGCGTGCTCAAGGTGGGCCTCGTGTCGATGGGCGGGCGGATCGCCTGGTGGACGAGCACCGAGCTCGAGACGCGCCACGGCCCCGACGGAGAGGCCACCCAGGACGCCGAGCAGTGGTGGCGGTGCATCGGCGAAGCCACCCGGCGAGGGCTTGCCGAGAGCCCGGTGCGGGGAGAGCAGGTCGCGGCCGTTGCCGTCACGGGCCAGTGGTCCAGCACCGTGCCTGTCGACGCCGCCGGCCGACCGGTGGGCCCGTGCCTGATGTGGATGGACACCCGCGGCCGGAAGTACTCCGAGGCGGTCGTCGGCGGGCACATCCAGGGTTACCGTGCCCGCGCCCTCGTCGAGTGGGTACGTCGGACCGGCGGGATGCCGAGCCGCTCCGGCGGGGACGCGGTCGGCAACCTGCTCTACCTGGAGCGGGAGGCCCGCGACATCGCCTCGGCCGCGACGTACTACCTCGAGCCCGTCGACTACCTGACCATGCGGTTCACCGGCGCACCGTCGGCCACCCAGGCATCGATGTTCCCGTCCTGGCTCACCGACAACCGCCGCTCCGACCTGCTGGCCTACGACCCGACCCTGCTGGGGCTCCTCGGCCTCGACCCGGCGAGACTGCCGCGGCTCCTCCCGACCGGGTCGGCGATCGGCGTCGTCGAACCCTGCGTGGCCGAGGAGCTCGGCATCGACCCCGAGGCCGTCGTGGTCAACGGCCTCCCGGACCTGCACGCCTCTGCCGTGGGAGCGGGCTGCATCGCCGAGCACCAGACGCACCTCGCGATCTCGACGACCACGTGGGTGAGCTGCCCGGTCTCGCGGAAGAAGACCGACCTGTTCCGGCAGATGGCGGCCGTGCCCGGGCTGTGGGCCGGGCAGTACCTCCTGGTCGACAACCAGCGGACCTCGGGCCGCTGCCTCGAGTGGCTGCGCGACGGGGTGCTCACGGCATCGGACGGAGCCACCGCGCCTTCCTACGAGCGCCTCCTCGAGCTCGCCGCGACCGCTCCGGCCGGGTGCGACGGCGTGATCTTCACGCCCTGGCTGGACGGCGAGAACTCTCCGGTCGAGGACGCACGCGCCCGGGCCGGCTTCCACAACCTGTCGCTCCACACCACACAGGCGCACCTGGTCCGCGCGGTCCTCGAGGGTGTCGCCCTCAACGCCCGGTGGCTCCTCGAGGCGGCCGACCACTTCACCGGCCGGCGCCTGGACCCGGTGCGGCTCGTCGGTGGGGGCGCCCGCTCGGACCTGTGGTGCCAGGTCGTCGCGGACGTCAGCGACCGCACCGTCGAACGCGTTGCGGACCCGGTCCTCTCCGGCCTCCGCGGGGCGGCGATCTTCGCGGGGCTGGTTCTCGGCGACGTCACCCGGGCGGAGGTGCACGACCTGGTGCCGGTGGACGCCACGTTCAGGCCGAACCCGGCGAACCGTGCGGTCTACGACGCTCTCTTCGCCGAGTTCCCGAAGCTCTACAAGGCGCAGCGAGGGATCTTCCACCGGCTGAACCGGGCCTGAGGCCGCGGCGGGCCGGTCCGGCACGCATCCACGAGCAGCCCTGAGCGAGCCGGCGAGGGGACCGAGCACGGATGAGGTTGCCCGGTAGGGGTAGACCTGATGAGTGGCAGACAACCGCCCCTACGAGCCCGACCCGCGACGCTGGCACGTCCTCGCGGTCACGCTCGTGGTCGGGTTCATGTCGCTGCTCGACGTCACCATCGTCAACGTCGCGATCCCGTCGATCCAGCAGGGCCTGGGCGCCTCGCCGCAGGCTGTGCAGTGGGTGGTGTCCGGGTACGCCCTGACCTTCGGCCTCGTCCTCGTCGCCGGTGGCCGGCTCGGGGACCTGGTCGGGCGGCGCCGGATGTTCCTGATCGGCCTGGTCGCCTTCACGATCACCAGCGCAGTGGCCGGTGCCGCCCCGAACGCAGAGCTGCTGGTGGCGGCTCGCCTGCTCCAGGGTGTCGCCGCCGGGCTGCTCACCCCGCAGAACACCGGCCTGATCCAGCAGCTCTTCCGCGGCGACGAGCGTGGCCGCGCCTTCGGCTGGTTCGGCACCACGGTCGGTGTCTCGGCGGCGACCGGGCCCGTGCTCGGCGGCCTGCTCCTCGGCCTCTTCGGGGAGGAGCACGGCTGGCGGGTCGTGTTCCTGGTGAACGTCCCGATCGGGATCCTCGCGATGGTGCTCGCCGCACGGCTGATCCCGAGGGCGGAGCCGCGGGAGGGGTCGCTCTGGCACGAGATCGACGGGGTCGGCGCCCTGCTGCTCGGGTCAGCGGTGCTGTGCGTGCTCTTCCCGCTGGTGCGGGCGATGTCCGGCCCGGGGACGGCGTGGTGGCTCCTCGTCCCGCTCGCCCCCGTCGCGGCGTTCCTGTTCCTCCGGTGGGAGTCACGCGTCATCGCGCGCGGGCGCAGTCCGCTGCTCGACGTACGCCTGGCGCAGACCGCACCGGGGTTCGCCACCGGGATCGCGTTGCAGACGGTGTACTTCGCCGGGTTCAGCGGCCTGTGGCTCGTGCTGGCGCTGTTCTTCCAGGACGGCCTCGGCTACACACCGCTCCAGTCGGGCCTGGCGGTGACGCCGTTCGCGGTCGGCTCCGCCTTCAGCGCGGTCATGGCCGGGCGGCTCGTCGGCCGCTGGGGGCGGTGGCTGACGCTTGGTGGCCTGGTGCTCGTGGCGACCGGCTTCGTCGGCCTCGCCCTGACGATCACGGTGCCCGGCCACACGGCGCTGGCGACCGCGCTTCCCCTGCTGGTGGCTGGTGTCGGGTCCGGTGCGGTCATCTCGCCCAACGTCACGATGACGCTGAGCAACGTGCCGCCCCGGATGGGGGGCGCCGCCGGCGGGGCGATCCAGACCGGTGCGCGCGTGGGCAGCGCGGTGGGTGCCGCGGTCCTCGTCGCCGCGTTCCGGGTGGCCCTCGACCGCGCGGGATACGCGGACGCTGCGCGCGCCGCGTTCCTGTGCGCCATCGCCTTCCTGCTCGTCGCACTCACGCTGGCGACGGTCGAGCTCCGCCAGCAGCGGCGACAGCCGGCCCAGGCGGCCGAGCTACCCGAGCAGGTCCCGGCCGCGGACTGACGACCCCGGCTGCACCGGGAAGTGTCCGACCGAGCTCAGCCGTCGAGAGCGGCCGGGAGAGTCGCGGACCAGGCGGCCCGGAGCTCCGACAGCGGCACCGAGAACTGGTCCTGCACGTCGAGCACGGCGTCCGCCCCGTGGCCGTCGGTGACCCCGATCCGCACGTGCGGGAAGCCGCGGGCGGTGCACATGTCGGTGAACCGCACCTCCTCGCTCCGCGGCACCGCGACGATCGCCCGCCCCGCCGACTCGCTGAACATCGCCACGAACGGGTCGAGCTCGTCGGGGAACCACACGCGCGCGCCGATGCCCCGCCGCAGGCAGGACTCGACGAGCGCCTGCGCCAGGCCGCCGTCGGCCAGGTCGTGGGCGGCGTCGATCAGCCCGTCGCGCGAGGCGTTGACCAGGATGTCGGCGAGCTCGCGCTCGGCAGCGAGGTCGACCCGCGGCGGCCGACCTCCGAGGTGCCCGTGGACCACGTTGGCCCACTCCGAGCCGGACAGCTCCTCGCGCGTCGTACCGAGCAGGTAGATCTGCTGCCCCTCCGACACGAAGCCGGACGGCGTACGACGGGTGACGTCGTCGATCACGCCGAGGACCGCGACCACCGGGGTCGGCAGGATCGCCGTGGTGCCGGTCTGGTTGTAGAGGCTCACGTTGCCGCCGGTGACGGGCACGCCGAGGTCCCGGCACCCGTCGGCCAGACCGCGCACCGCCTCCGCGAACTGCCACATCACCGCGGGGTCCTCGGGGGAGCCGAAGTTCAGGCAGTCGCTGACCGCGAGCGGACGGGCGCCGGCGGTGGCGACGTTGCGGTAGGACTCCGCGAGCGCGAGCTGGGCGCCGGCGTACGGGTCGAGCTTGGCGAACCGGCCGTTGCAGTCGGTCGACACAGCGACTCCGAGCCCGCTCTCCTCGTCGACGCGGACCATGCCTGCGTCCTCCGGCTGGGCCAGCACGGTGTTGCCCTGGACGTAGCGGTCGTACTGGTCGGTGATCCACGACTTGTCGCACAGGTTCGGGCTGGCGACCATGCGCAGGAGCGTCTCCCGGAGCTCCTCGGCGGTCTTCGGCCGGGCGAGCGCCTCGGCCGCGTCGGCCTGCAGCGAGTCCTGCCAGCTCGGCCGCTCGTAGGGCCGGTTGTAGACGGGGCCCTCGTGGGCGACCGTCCGCGGGGGTACGTCGACCACGGTCTCGCCGTGCCAGTCGATCACGAGCCGGCCTGTGTCCGTGACCTCGCCGATGACCGTCGCGTCGACGTCCCACTTCTTGCAGATCTCGAGGAACCGGGCGACCTTCGCCGGCTCCACGACCGCCATCATGCGCTCCTGGGACTCCGACATGAGGATCTCCTCCGGAGCCAGCGAGGAGTCACGCAGCGGCACCAGGTCGAGCTCGACGTGCATGCCGCCGTCGCCGGCGGACGCGAGCTCAGAGGTGGCGCACGACAGCCCCGCGCCGCCGAGGTCCTGGATGCCGGCGACGAGGTCCTCGCCGAAGATCTCGAGGGTGCACTCGATCAGCAGCTTCTCCATGAACGGGTCGCCGACCTGGACCGCCGGACGCTTCGCGGGGCCGCCCGCCTCGAACGTCTCGCTGGCGAGCACGGACACGCCGCCGATCCCGTCACCCCCGGTGCGCGCGCCGTACAGGATCACCTTGTTGCCGACGCCGGACGCCTGCGCGGTCTGCATGTCCTCGTGCCGGAGCACGCCGACGCACAGGGCGTTCACGAGCGGGTTGCCGAGGTAGGACTCGTCGAAGACCGCCTCACCGCCGATGTTCGGCAGGCCGAGGCAGTTGCCGTAGCCACCGACGCCCGCGACGATCCCGGGCAGCACGCGGTGGGTGTCGTCGGCGTCGAGGGGTCCGAAGCGCAGCGGGTCCATGACGGCGACCGGTCGGGCGCCCATGGCGAGGATGTCGCGGACGATGCCGCCGACCCCGGTGGCCGCGCCCTGGTAGGGCTCGACGTACGACGGGTGGTTGTGTGACTCGACCTTGAACGTGACGGCGTACCCGTCGCCGATGTCGACGACGCCGGCGTTCTCGCCGATGCCCGCCATCAGCGACCTGCGCATCTCGTCGGTGACCTTCTCGCCGAACTGGCGCAGGTGCACCTTGCTCGACTTGTAGGAGCAGTGCTCGCTCCACATCACGGAGTACATCGCCAGCTCCGAGGAGCTCGGGCGGCGGCCGAGGATCTCGCGGATCCGTTCGTACTCGTCCTGCTTGAGTCCGAGGTCGGCCCAGGGCTGCTCGCGGTCGGGGTCCTTGCTCGCGACCTCGACGGTGTCGAGCCGGGCTTCATGGCGCTGTTCAGTCACCGATAGTGGCTTTCGGATCGGTCGATCAGGACGGTGTGGCCGAGCCACAATCTACCGTCCGGGCGTCCTGGCCCACGCCGCAGCCCGGCCCACGAAACATGGCCTCGAACCTGTTGCGCCTTTACTTCGTCGTGGCAAGGTATGACTTGCGCAGTTCGCGCGCACCGAGTACCGACCGCCTGCAGCATCCGGCCCTCATGACGGAGACGAGCCATGGACCGACGTACCCTGCTCAAGGCCGGACTGGCCACGACCGCCGGCGGGCTGCTCATCCCCGCCACCGACGGGCTGGTCGAGTCCGCGGAGGCGGCGCCGCGCGTCACCAAGGCGGTCGCCCGCAACCTCTCGACGCCGTGGGGAATCGCGTTCCTGCCCAACGGCGACGCGCTCGTCGGCGAGCGTGACTCCGGCAAGGTGCACCACGTCCGGAAGACCGGCGGCCGCCACCTCGTCGGCCGGCTCAACGTGCGCAGCGAGAAGGCGAACTGGGGCGAGGGCGGCCTCCTCGGCCTGGCGCTCTCCCCGAGCTTCCGCAACGACCGCTGGGTCTACGCCTACATCTCGACCGGCTCGGACAACCGCATCGTGCGCCTGCGCTACCGCGACGGCGCGCTCGGCCGCCCGCACGTGATCCTCGGCGGCATCCCGACCAACACCCACCACAACGGCGGTCGCCTGGTCTTCCACGGGGGCCTGCTCTACGCCAGCACCGGCGACGCCGAGAACGGCGAGCGCGCGCAGAACCGCCGTTCCCTCGGCGGCAAGATCCTCCGGATGACCCCCGACGGCAGGGTCCCCCAGGGCAACCCGTTCGGGAACTACACCTGGTCCTACGGCCACCGCAACGTCGAGGGCATCGCCTTCGACCACAAGGGCAACCTGTGGGCCAGCGAGTTCGGCGACCAGGCGCCGCGACGAGCTGAACCGGATCGTGAAGGGCGGCAACTACGGCTGGCCGCGCGTCGAAGGCGGCGACGGTCGCGGCGGGTACCGCGACCCGCTCACCACCTGGCGGCCCGAGAACTGCTCGCCGAGCGGGATCGCGATCGCCGGTGGCCGGGCGTACATCGGCGCGCTACGCGGTCACGCGCTGTGGGCGGTGCGGCTCTACGGCACGCACGCGGGTCGCCGGGTGCGGTACTTCCACGAGCGGTTCGGCCGGATCCGCACGGTGCAGAAGGCACCGGACGGTTCGCTGTGGATCACGACGAGCAACCACGACGGACGACCGGCCCCGGCCGCGCCCAACGACGACCGGGTCATCCGCGTCGTCGTCTGACCGCGCCGCGGGTCAGGCGCGCAGGAGCTGTGACACCGCGGAGGTGAAGAACGCCAGCCCGTCCGTGCCGGGACCACACAGGTCCTCCACGGCGTGCTCCGGGTGGGGCATGAGGCCCACGACGTTGCCGGCCTCGTTGGTGATGCCGGCGATGTCGCGCAGGGACCCGTTGGGGTTCACCTCGAGGTAGCGGGCGACGACACGCCCCTCGCCCTCGAGCCGGTCCAGGGTGTCCTCGTCGGCGACGTACTTCCCCTCGCCGTTCTTGAGTACGACGGTGATCTCCGCGCCCTCGTCGTAGTCGGAGGTCCAGGGGGTCTTGGTGTTCTCGATCCGGAGCCGCTGGTCACGGCAGACGAACTTCCGCGCGTCGTTGCGGATCAACGCCCCCGGCAGGAGGTGCGACTCGCACAGGATCTGGAAGCCGTTGCAGATGCCGAGCACCGGCATGCCCTTGCCTGCGGCCTCGACGACCTCGGTCATGACCGGCGAGAACCGCGAGATGGCGCCGCAGCGGAGGTAGTCGCCGTAGGAGAAGCCGCCCGGCAGGACCACCGCGTCGACTCCCCGGAGGTCGTGCTCGTCGTGCCAGAGCGCAACCGCCTCGGCGCCGGCGAAGCCGACCGCACGCACGGCGTCGACGTCGTCGAGGGAGCCTGGGAACGTGACGACGCCGAGCCTCACGCCTGGTCCTCCACGTGCACGGTGAAGTCCTCGATCACGGGGTTCGAGAGGAGCTTCTCGGCGATGTCGCGGATCTCGGCGAGCCGCTCGTCGGTCAGCTCGTCGACCTCGAGCTCGAAGCGCTTGCCCTGGCGGACGTCGGTGACACCGGTGACCCCGAGCCGCGGCAGTGCACCGTGCACGGCCTTGCCCTGGGGGTCGAGGATCTCGGGCTTGAGCATGACGTCGACGACGACACGGGCCACGGAGGGGCTCCTTGGAGTGGGCGCTGAGCGGGCAGGCCCATTCTAGGGGCCGCGCTCGGCGGTCAGCTCTCGGCTTGCTCCGGTGGACCCGCAGCCCTGCGCCGCAGTGCCGGCCCCACCCAGGGACGCAGCACGAACGCCAGCCCGATGGCTCCCGCGCCGAACAGCAGCCACCACAGCATCTCCTCGCGCAGCGGCGCGAGGGGGTCCGTGCGAGGGCGGATCGGCGGCATCCCCGAGGCACCGCCGGCCGACGCCGCCTGGGCCGCGCCCGGCACCGGCGGGCCGGGCCGGTTCGGGTCGAAGGTCAGCGTCAGTGCCTCCACCGGCTGCACCATCCCCCAGCCCTTGGCGTCGTCGCGCTCGCCCCGCAACGGCCGGTCGGCACTCGCGGTCAGCCGGTAGACGATCTGCTCCGCCGACTCCTCGGGGTACTTCGCGCGAAGCAGCGCCGCCAGGCCGCTGACGTAGCCGGCCGCGTAGCTGGAGTACGGCAGGTCGGTCCCGGCGAGGCAGTCACCGCCGGTCTTGTACGACGTCAGCACGTTCTGCCCTGGGGCGAAGACGTCGATGTGCCCGCCATGGATCGAGCTCGGCGTGACCTGGTCGAGGGAGTCGGAGGCGGCCACTCCGACCACCCCCGGCAGCGCGGCCGGGTAGCGAAGGCCGTCCTTCTCGTCCTCGCTGTTGCGGTTCCCGCCGGAGGCCACGACGACCACGTCACGGCGTACTGCTTCGCGCACGGCGGCCCGGAGCCGCGGGTCGTCGGTTCTGGTGCTCATGGAGACGTTGATGACGTCGGCGCCGTTCCGGGCGGCCCACTCGATGCCCTCGGCCATCCGACCGACGTCGGGAAGCTGCGACTGGGGCACGGCGACGCCGCCGAGCTGGTCCTGCACGAAGACCCGCACGGGCAGGATGTCGGCGCTCGGGGCGACGCCGTAGGCGGCCGAGCCCTCAACGGGGCGGGCGGCGATCAGGCCCGCGACGCCGGTTCCGTGCCCCCAGACGTCGGTGAAACCTCGTGGGTCGCCGCCGACGAGGGAGTGGCCCGGTTTCACCGCGTCGCGCAGGTGGGCGTTGTCGGCGGCCACCCCCGAGTCGACGACGGCGACGGTCACCCCCTTGCCGGTCGTGATGCGCCAGGCGCGGCCGACCGCAAGCCTTGCCAGGGCCCACGACGGCTCGTCGATGTAGTGCGGACCCCCCTCGCCGCAGGGGACGTCGGCCGAGGCCGGCGCAGCGGTGACGGCGAGGGAGCCCGCGGTGACCGAAGCAGTCAGCAGCGCTGCTGCGAGGCGCCGCAGCAGGGGTGTCACGGCGAGACCGCCGGCTTCCACGCCTGTGCGCGGCTCAGCTCAGGACCGTCGGGGAACAGGTCGGCCCAAGGGATGGGTACGTCGGCCGGGGCGACGCCGTCGTACCCGAGCCGCCCCTGGGTCTCGCTGACGGTGCCGCCGAGCGGGTACCTGGTGCCCGAGGCGTCGACGAGGTAGACCGTCCCGCGGTTCAGCACCGCACCGCCGGCCGCCTGGACGAGCGCACCGTGTCCGCTGTCGACGTCGACGCTGCGCGCACCGCTGTCGCGCCCCGGGACGGCGTCCTCGTCGGCGGGGGCCGCGAGGTGCACGGTCGCGGCCTTGCCCGGTTGGGTCTCGAGCAGGGCACACACCGATCCGGTGGTGTCGTCGGCCGGGGGCGTGTAGGACCGCACCGCGTCGTCGGGCCAGTCGGCCGGGGCGGGCTCCTGCGACGCCGCCGGCAAGGAGGCGATCTCGCCTGCGCCGACCTTCACCTCGGGAAGGTCGGCCCCCTGTCCGCCGGAGCGGTACATCGCGTAGTCGAAGTCGCTCAGCCCGACCAGCCCGTCCTGGGCGAGGACGAAGGGCCGCCCCTCGACGAGAAGCACGCTCCCGATCCGGCTCGCCCCGGCCGGAGCCCCGAGCGCGGCGGGTGCCGGGCGGCCGCTCCTGTCGACCTCGAACGGAGCAAGCGGTGAGCCGAGCGGGAAGAGGTCGAGCCACACGCCCGGGACCTGACGCACGGTCTGCCCGTCGAGACCCAGAGCACGGAGCGTGGCGTCCCGGTTCTCGTCGGGCACGGGGTACCGGTTGTCGCCGGTGACGACGTACGTCGAACCGGCCGCCTCGACCAGCAGGGCCTCACGATCCACGGGGCGGGCACCCGGCTGCTCACTGAGCCGGGTCTTCACCTGCTGCTCGTCGTCGACGCAGGACGTCCAACCGGTGGGGATCAGGCTCTTCGCCGAAGGCACCGCGTCCGGGGCGCCCGGGATGCCGATGGTCACGCCCGGGTTCTGCTCGGCGATCTTGTCCTCCGGCGCGAAGGTCAGCTCGAAGTCGTCGAGGAGGAGCCGAGCGGAGGTGGTGTTGATGACCGGGTAGAGCTTGCCGTCGTAGGCCAGGTACCGGGAGCCGGTGTCCTTACCGACGACGAGGCCGTACTCCTTCCAGTCGTTCGGGAGCGTGGGCTTCAGGAAGCCGGCGACCCCCGCACCCGCGACCAGCAGCACGGCGAGGACCAGCCCACCCACGAGCGTCCGCCCCGGCCGCACCGGCTCCACCTCACGGCCCCCCGGAGCACCGCTGATGAAGGCGGTGACCAGGCGTCGCCGGTTGAACGAGTGCGCCTCGACGAGATCGCGCTTGCTTGACATGTCCTCAGATCCTGCTCGTCACGCCCGCTTTGCGGACGGCGGGGGCGAGCGGCTGCCCGCCCACCCCCGCCACTACTTCTGCGTCGCTCAGGCGCGGTGCACTCCACCGAGCCGCGGCCGGCGGCGCACCAGGTACGCGCCGACCAGCAGCATCGCCCCGCCGGCCAGCGTCAGAGGCAGGTCGGAGGAGGAGCTACCGGCCTCCGGAAGCGCCCGGTTGCGCCCTGAAGAGGGTGCTGTGGAGGGTGCCGCCGAGGTGGTCGAGGACTCGCCGAGCACGACGTTGCTGCACAGCGCCGGGTCGGTGCACCCGACGACGTCCTGCTGCATGCTCGTGGGGCTGACGCCGGGGACGGTGCCCTCGGCCTGCGCGCCTCCGTCGTAGGAGCCCTGCCCGGCGTCCACGCCGCCGCCACCGTTGTGACCGCCGCCGTTTCCGCCGCCGTTGTGACCGCCGCCGTTTCCGCCGCTGTGGCCGCCACCGTTCTGGCCGCCGTTGTCGTCACCACTGCCGCCACCGTTGCGTGCGCCGCCGTTGTCGCCGTCACCGGGCTCCTGCGGTGTGCAGGACGCCGGGTCGATGACACACGGGTCCACCGGCTCAGGCTCCTCGCACAGGCTCGGGTCGGTCTCGCAGGTCGGCGGCTCCGGCTCGCACAGGCTCGGGTCGGTCTCGCAGGTCGGCGGCTCCGGCTCGCACAGGCTCGGGTCCGTGTCGCAGGTCGGCGGCGGCTCCTCCTCGCACAGCTCCGGGACGGTGTCACACGTCGGGTCCGGGAGGCAGGGGATTCCGTCGGGGCCGCAGCCGTCGCCGTCGAGCGCGTCCGCGGTGATGACTCGTTCGGTGCCCGGCGCGACGTCCGTCTCCGCCACTGTCGACGCGGTGTCGCCGACAAGCTGCGTGTCCGCGGTGCCGGCCGGACCTGCCACGCCGTACACAGGGCCGAGACCGAGCAGCATCATGCCGCCCACGGTCAGCCCCACTCCGACGAGCCTTCGCCTGATCGTCATGCTGTTCCTTCTTCTCATGGGTGTGATCCCCCCGTTGGTACGACGTGCTGCTTCGACGTGGTCAGCCACGGACGGCCTCCACGACACCGATGGCCGCCACGAGCAGCGGCAGGAGTGCGACCAGGGCGACGCCCTCTGCGATGTCACCCAGCCGTCCCCTGCGCACGGAAGGCGCACCGGGGACGAGGGTGAGCAGGAGGAGCAGTGCGCTGGTGAGAGCCAGGACCAGGGTGAGGGCGGGACGCCAGTCCGGGTGGAGGACGATGACCGACACGATCACCGAGACCAGCCCGCCCAGCCCGGACGCCATGCCGCCGAGCACCTCGCTGCCCGAGCGGTACTGCCGTGTACGCAGCAGGAGGATGCCGGCGGACAGGACGGCGACGATCGTCCCAGCGACACCGAGGGAGACCGCAAGAGGAGCGGAGAGCACGAGCACGAGCCCCACGGCCGCGGTCACCGCGAGCAGCAGCTCGTGGCCGAGCCGGACGTCCTCGCGCACCTGGTCGGGGTTCACTGTGGCCGGGTCGGCGGTCAGGTCGGCGTGGCTGTGTGCCGGCTGCACGCTCGTGCGGGTGGCACCGAGCGTGACCCACGGCAGTGCGCTGCCCGCGAGCACGCAGACCACGAGCGCCACCGTGGCGACCTGGCCGGGGCCGAGGTCGGCGGAGGAGACGATCCCGCCGACCGCCGCGGCAACGGCTCCCGCCGCGACCGCCGGGATCAGGGCGGTTCGGTATGCCTTCAACACGGCCAGCGCCAGAGTGCCCACCACAAGCGCCGCGGCCCCGGCGACGGCGAGCGGCTGCCCGAGCACGTCCGCGCCGGGCGTGCCCGCGACACCGGCGACACCGGCGTACACGACACCTGCCCACGCGAGGACCACGGCGACCTCGTGCTCCTCACGGACTCTCGCGAGCACCAGCGCCCCGGCGACGAGCAGGAGGGAGGCCACTGCTGCGGCTGCGGCGGCGACCAGGCTGAGGCGCTGCATTCCGAGCGTCAGTGCGCCGAGGGAGAGCAGCAGGGCCGCTGCGGTGAGTGCGGTGCGACGCCCCGCCGTCGGCTCCCAGGGGCGGAGGTCTCGTTCGACCATGTCGGCCATGGCCTCGACGATGTCGTCGTAGACACGCGGCGCCTCGTCGTCCAGGCCGGACGCGACCGTGAGCACCGCGCCGTCCTCGACGCCCTGGAAGGTCAGCCCCGCCTCGGCACCGAGCGTCCTGCCGTCGGCCGTCGCCAGCCGGTATCCCGCGTGCACGGCACGGGGGTCGAGGATCCCGACCGCGCGCGCCAGCTCGGGCAGCAGCTCGGCCACCGGCACCGAGCCGGGAAGAGCAAGATCGGTACGGCGGTCACCGCCGACCACGGTCACGCGGACCAGGCCGCCGATCTCTGTCATGGCCTGGGTCATCCGAGTACTCCCGGAGCGGTCTCGTCGTCGTCGAGCCACTCGTCGTCGAAGGTGATCCCCGTGCGTTTCTGCTCGTCTTCCTCGGTCGAGCGGTCAGAGGCACCCGTCGGACCGGTCCCACGCCGGCCCCCGGCCTCGCCGCGGCTTCCGGGGCGCATGCCGGACGAGCCGTTGCCCGATCCACCCGATGCCGTGCGGGCCGTCGTACCGGTGCCGCCCGTGCGAGCGCCGGCTGCTCCGGCACGTGAGCCCGCGGCACTCGGGCTCCCGCCGGTGGCGGACCCGGTCCGGGCACCCGCGGTAGAGCCCGCTCCTCCGGAAACCGAGGACCCTCGCGCGGAACCGGCCTGGGAACCCGACGACCCACCGATGACCCCTGAGGTGCCGACACGGCCCCCGGCCGTCCTGCCGATGGCCGCGGGAGCACCCGCCGGAGCCGACGAGCCGCCCTTGAGACCGCCGAGCGCGCCCCGGATGCCCGCGGCACCTCCGGCCGCGCCCGCTGCCCCGGCGACACCACCGACGGCGCCACCAGTCGGAGGTGCCGGACGCGCCTCCAGCCGTGCCGGAGAGGGCCCCGGTCGTGGGTCCGTCGCCCCCGGGTACGACGCCGTCGACCGGACCGTCAGCGGTGGCAGACCCGTTCAGGCCAGGGGACCGCGGCGGCTTGTGACCCGCGGCGAGCCCCGCAGCAGCGACCCCGCCACCGAGTGCGGAGCCGCCCGACACGTAGGTGCCGCCTGAACCCGTGGCGTAGGGACTGGTGAGGGTCCCCCCGTGCGCACCCCCGGAGCCGGACGAGTAGCCGGAGCCACCGGATCCGGACTGGCCGGCTCCTCCGCCGCCACCCGCAGCGTCGCCGCCTGCCCCTGAGCGGTTACGGTCCTGGGGTTCGGGCGCGACCAGGCGCATCTCGTCCGACGCCTCGTCGAGCTGATTCTCCAGCCGGGCGTTCGCGGCCCCTGCCTCGGTCTCACGGGCGTCGACGGACTGGCGGTGAGCGCCCACCTTCCGCATGTAGCGGATCTCTTCCTCGAGGGACTGCTGGTCGTCCTGGCCGGAGAGGTCGGGCGCCTCAGGCGCGGGCAGCACGGCGGGCAACGCGGCGTAGTCGCTCTTGGCCGTCTCCAACCCGGACGCGGCGGTCTCCAGAGAGCTCACCGCGTGCCGCATGGTCTCCTGGTGCTGGTCCACGCTGGCGGCGAGGGACTCGAACGCGGCCACCGCGACGTCGGCCGAAGAGCCCGACCAGGACTCCCGGATCCTGCCCTTGGCGCTTCGCAAGGCGGCGGCGACGTCGGCGAGCCCGTCCGCCGCGGTGCGCCACGAGTCAGCCGACGCGCGGACCGCGGTGGGCCGGGCGCTCTGCGCCTTCGCAAGACGTCGCTCCTGTGGACCTGCCACGATCGATCACGCTCCCCGTGTCTCGTCGACGACGCCCGGCGTCGTACCGCGCCTGCGTCTGGTGATGAGTACGCCGCCGGCCGCGGCTGCCACGACCAGCGCGGCAGCGGGCCAGGTCCAGGCCGGGACACCTGCGGCAGAGTCGGTCTCACCGGCCGCCGGGGCGGTCTCCGGCTCCCCGGATCCCGTCTCGTCGGACCGATCCGAACCCGCGGTGTCCGAGGTGTCCGTGGGTCCGGCTGACGGCGACGCCTCGTCCTCGATGAGGCTCGACGCGGACATCGGGTACTTCGTCAGGGTGGCCCTCAGGTCCTTGCCCAGGGGGTTCTCGTCGGGCCACTGGGTCGGGTTGGTCTGGAGCATCTCGGTGACCGACACGATGCCGAACCCGTACGTGTCGTCCCAGGCGTAGGGGCCGTCGCCGCCGGTGTGGTGCACCATGTGCTGGAGCAGCTGGTTGCCGGTGGCTTCGGGGTATTTCGCCTTCACGAGCGCCAGCGCCCCGGAGGTGAGCGTGGTCGCCGGCGAGGTGCCCGACGACCAGCCGGTCGAGCTCCAGCCGTGGTCGAAGATGCCGCCCGCCCCCACGAAGACGCCGGGTGCGGAGATCACCGGCGAGCCGGTGTTGCGCTGGTGGTTCCACGGCTTCGCGCGCTCGTCGACCGCGTACACCGAGACCGCGCCCTCCATGTCGGACGGGAACACCGAGTTCACGACGTCGTCGGCTCCCGCTGCTCCCACGACGACGACGCCGGCTGCGATCGCCCGTCGCGCCGCGGGGATGACGTCACCGCCGTAGGTGGCCGCGACACTGATGATGTCCGCGCCCCGACGGACCGCGTCGTCGAACATCCGGCTCCGCGCCTCGGAGGTGCACTGGATGTCGTCCTGCTCGGGTCGCAGGTCGTTGTCGTAGGCGAGGATCGTCGCGTCGGGGGCGATCCCGCGGATGCCCGCCCCTCCCTTGCCGGTCCCCCGGCCGTTGCCGACGAGGAGAGCCGCCTGGCTGGTCCCGTGGCCGGCATGCGGCCCTGTGCGCGGCTTGGCCCGCTTCTCGCGGCAGTCGAGGCCCATCCGGATGTCCGCACCCTGGAGCTCCGGGACGGAGAGGTCGATGCCCGAGTCGATCAGGGCGATCGTGACGCCCTTGCCGGTGGAGGTCTTGTGCGCCTGGGCGATGTGCATCTTGTCGTACCACCAGGCCCCCTCCTCGACGCTCTTGGGCGGGTGCAGGCGCTCCTTGCTCACCGCCGGTCCGGCCGCGAGAGCCGGTCCGGCTGTGACAGCCGTCAGCAGGCACGACAGCACGGCGGCAGACAGCCGCCTGCCGCCGCGTCGCGTCGCTGGGAGCACCATCGTCAGAAGTCCGCCTGCACCGACTGCTCGGGGGCGGCCGGAGGCTCGGACCCCGGAGCGTCGGTGCCGCCGGTGGCGACCGGAGGCTCAGCAGCGGTCGCCGTCGTCCGGTCGACCGACTCGTCCTCCGCCGCCTCGGCAGCGAGCACGTCGGCGTCGATGCCCTTACGGCCGCTCTCCGCCTCCACGGCTTCGGTGTAGCTCTCCTGGGAGCGGAAGGTGCGGTCGCGGTAGCCCCTGCCGAGTGCGAGGAGCAACGCCTCGACGTCCTCGTCGCGCCTCTCGCTGGAGTCGGCCGTGTCGCGGAGGTTCTGCGCGAACTCCTCGAGGTCGGCGATCACGCCCTCGATCGTCTTTTTGAAGACCTCGTGCGCAGCCTGGTGGTGCCGGCCGAGCGCCTGCCCCTCCTGCCACCCGCCGAAGGCGGACGGCGGCAGGTCGACGTCCCCGAACACCCGCGAGGACGCCTGGGCCTTGCCCTTCATGGTGCCCATCGTGCGGTTGGCGATCTCGCGCACCGCGTCGATGGTCATCTCGATCTCACCGGACATGTCGCACTTTCCCCCCTGCAGAGCTCTCGTGAAGCCGGTCGCCCATGACTCAGGCGTCCGGCCCCACGAGAATCGGAAAACGTACTTCGCCGCGAACGACGCGGAGGTCAGCCCCAGCGGGCCTGGTTCTGGTTCTCGGTGGCCTGGTAGTCGCTGTTGGAGGTCGACACGGCGTTGCCGATGTCGGCCAGCAGCAGGTTGATGTCGGCCATCGCGGCATCCCACTTGGCCTTGGCCTGCTGGTAGGACGCCGAGGCGGCACCGGTCCAGTCGGACCGGAGGGGGGCGAGCTCGGACTCGAGCTGGTCCAGGCGTCCCTGGACCTGGGCGGCGGAGCCGCGGATGTCAGCGGCAGCGGCGTCGAGCCCGCCGAAGTTGACCTTGAGCTGTCCTGCGTTCATGGCTGGTTCCTCGTCTCTCGGATGTCGTGCGGGGTCAGCCCAGCCGACCGGACAGCTTGGAGTAGGTGGACGACTGCTGGTCGTCCGCGGCGTTGTAGGCCTGCTCCGACGCCTGGAGGTTGGCCTCGAACTCGTCGAGCGCCGAGGTGATCTTCCGGGCGTTCTCGTCCCAGCGGACCATCACCTGCTGGAACGCGGCCGAGCCTGCGCCCTGCCACTGAGCCCCGATCCCGGACAGCTTGCCGCGAAGGCTGCTCAGCTGCTGGTCGAGGTCCCCCCTCGCGGACTGCACCATCTGGGCACCACGCGTGAGTGCTTGGTCCTGCTTGCTCATCTCGCCGGCCATGACAGCCTCCCTTCGACTCCCCCGTACGGGTGCCGTTCCGGACCCCCCGCTCGAGAACTTCTGCGACGCGACGGCGAATGCCGACCGCGTGTGCCATTCGCGAGGATGGTACCCAGATCGACCAGGTTTGGGCACCTTCCTCCCACCCCAGTGGACTATCGAACACCCCCAGGGTGGGCTACGCGGGCGGTTCCGGAAGGGCTACGTCGCCGGCAGCTGGCGCACGAGCTCGAAGAGGCCGGCGGCCACGGGAAGGGCCGCGAGGCACAGCACCACGCACCCCGACTCGGCGACGTCCGCGGTGCGGGCCCACCAGATCGACCGCCACCCGCGCCCGAGCGAGACCGCCGACACGAGCACCATGGCGGCCACGACGGCCACCCCGCCGAGGGCCCACGCCAGCCACACTCCGGAGAGCGTGGAGAGTCCGCCGGCCAACACCAGCACCAGTGCCAGAGCGCCCGGCACACGGAGGGCCGCACGGGGCACCGCTGCCCGGTAGGAGCGAGCGGTCAGCGCCAGCGCGCCGCCTCCGAACAGCAGGAGCAGGTGTACGCCGAGCGCGTCGATGCCCGAGCCAGGACGCAGCGACGACAACACCACCGTGACGGAGGCGACCACCGCAACGGCCACCGCGCCTGCCTCGAGGAGGCGACGTCCCGAGCGAACCAGCTCGGCGACACCCTCGGGGCGGATCAGGAGCCGGCCGCGACGCCGGCCGCGAGGACGTTCGCGCGCCGACCACGACGTCACCGCGAGGCGGTCGAGGTCGAGCAGTGTCTCGTCGGGGACGTCCACGACGAGGTACGGGAGGAGCCGGGCCACGACCACCGCTGCCGCGAAGAGCACCGCCCACAACGACCTGGCCGGGGCCCCGGCGACCAGCGTCAGCGCCGCGGCGACCCCGACGGCGCCGGCCACGACGAGCCATACGCGCGTCAACGGCTCGACCCGCGCGTCGGCGCCGGCCCGGACCAGAGCCGCGACCGCTGCCGCCGCGGTTGCGCCGACCGTGACCGCGAGCAGGATGCCGCCGGGCACCGGCGAGTACACGAGGAGGAAGCCGCCTGCCGCCGCGAAGGCGGGCGCCGCCATGGCGCGCGCGACGAGCAGCGGGTAGGGAGACCGCCCGACGGCGGCCGAAACCAGGGACACCAGCAGGAGCAGTCCGACGCTCAACGTCCTGAGGGGCCCGGCCGACCCCATTGCACCGGCCACGGCAGCAGCGGCCGCGAAGCCCACGCCCGTCGTGGCCGGCCACGAAGCCTTCGCGGCAGGTGGTGTGCCTCGCGAGCGGCCGTCCCCGTCGCTCGGGTCCGGGTCGGCCGTCGTGTCCTCGACGGCGACGACGACGTCGCCAGGGCTCAGCCCGAGCTGGTCGAGGCGACGGTGGCGGTCGAGCGGCTTGCCTGTCGTGGAGACGAGCACCGGCGTCGCACCGCCGACCACGGCGACGTACTCGCGCCCGATGCTCTCGACGTCGGCGCCGGCCGGGACGACGAGGTCCACCGAACCCGCGGCTCCACGGACGGTCAGCCGCAGCAGGGTGTCTCCATACCCCTCGGGCACGACGGCCTCCCGCTTGGCTGCCCGATGGTTGGGCGATCAGTCCGGATTCTGGGTGTCCGACACCCTTGTCACTATCATGCACGACCGGTGCCTTCTTCGAACGACCGTGGCACCCGGCGTCCGTCCGACGACGCCGCCACGAGGGAGAGGCGACGACATGTCCACGACGCTCCGTGGAGGTCAGCGGCTCGATCCTCCCGAGCTGCCCGAGGGACAGCTCGTCCTCCAGCCTCCTCCTGAGCTCCAGCCGCACGAGGGCGCGGCCGGCGCTCTGATGATGGCCCTGCCGATGCTCGGCAGCGTGGGCGCGATCATCTTCGTCTCCGCCTCCCAGCCCGGTGGCCGTGGTCTCGTCGCAGGCGGCATGTTCCTCGTCGCCACGCTCGGCTTCGTCGCCGTCCAGTTCGACCGGCAGCGCAAGAGCCGTGCAGCGAAGGTCGGCGGCGCGAGGCGGGAGTACCTCCAGTACCTCGGCGGCGTCCGCAAGATGGCCCGCTCCGCCGCCGCGGACCAGCGGCAGGCCCTGCTGTGGCGCCACCCGGAGCCGTCGTCCCTGCCCGCGCTCGCCGAGGACCGCACCCGCCTGTGGGAGCGCACCACGGACAGCCCGGAGCTGCTGCAGGTGCGGTACGGCGTCTCGGCGCAGCCGCTCGCGCTGGACCTGGTCCCGCCCGAGAGCGCGCCCATCGAGCAGGTGGACCCGGTCGCGGCCTCGGCCCTGCACCGCCTCCTGGTCGTCCACCGGGTGCAGCCCGACCTCCCCGCGGCGGTCGACCTCCGGGCCTTCGACCGGATCGAGCTCACCGGACCGGCTGACGAGGCTCGTGCTCTCGCCCGGGCGGTCGTCTGCGCCGCCGCGGCCTTCCACGGCCCCGGACAGCTGCTGGTCGCGGTGCTGGGCAACGACGAGACCGTCACCCTCTGGGACTGGGCCAAGTGGCTCCCCCACGCACAGAGCACCGAGGAGAGCGACGCACTCGGCCCCGCTCGGATGATCACCTCCTCTCTCGACGACCTCGCGCTGATGCTGCCGGCCGACCTGTCCGAGCGGCCCCGGTTCGGCGCCGACCAGCGGCCTGCCTCGCCGCACATCCTGCTCATCGTGGACGGCGGTCACCTCCCGCCGGGCAACCACGTGATCCCGGCCGAGGGCCTGCACGGGGTCACGGTGCTCGACCTTCCCGAGCAGTGGGGCGAGCTCGACGAGCCGACCCGGCTCCGGCTGCACATCGACCCGAGGCCCCGCGCCGACGGCCGGGTGCCCCTCAGCGCGTTGCGCCTGCGCGAGGACCCCGTGCAAAGCGCCGGGGACCAGATGGACCTCGAGACGGCAGCCGCGTTCGCCCGGCGGCTGGCCCCCCTCGCCACCGCCACCGGCCAGACCCGCAAGGACCCGGAGGCCTCCACCCCCGAGCTCACCGACCTGCTCGGTCTCGGTGACGTCCGCGGGCTCGACGTCGCGACCTCGTGGCGCACCCGGCCGGTGCGGGACCAGCTCCGGGTGCCGGTCGGGGTCCTCGACGACGGCTCCCCGGTGCACCTCGACCTCAAGGAGGCCGCGCAGCAAGGCATGGGACCCCACGGCCTGTGCATCGGTGCGACCGGCTCCGGCAAGTCGGAGTTCCTGCGCACGCTGGTGCTCGGCCTGGCGATGACGCACTCCTCGGAGTCGCTGAACATGGTCCTCATCGACTACAAGGGCGGCGCCACCTTCGCCGGGCTCGCCGACATGCCTCACGTCTCGGCGGTGATCACCAACCTCGCCGACGAGCTCACGCTCGTGGACCGCATGCAGGACGCCCTCTCCGGCGAGATGGTGAGACGCCAGGAGCTGCTGCGCTCGGCGGGCAACTTCGCCTCGGTCCGCGACTACGAGAAGGCCCGCGCTGCCGGCGAGGACCTCGAGCCGCTGCCGAGCCTGCTCATCGTGGTCGACGAGTTCTCCGAGATGCTGACGGCAAAGCCGGAGTTCATCGACCTCTTCGTGGCGATCGGCCGTCTCGGACGCTCGCTCGGTCTGCACCTCCTGCTCGCCTCCCAGCGTCTGGAGGAGGGCCGGCTCCGCGGCCTCGAGAGCCATCTGTCCTACCGGATCGGGCTCCGCACGTTCTCCGCGGCCGAGTCGCGGGCGGTGCTCGGCGTCCCGGACGCCTACGAGCTGCCCCCCGTTCCGGGACTCGGCTACCTCAAGCCTGACCAGTCGACCCTGCTGCGGTTCAAGGCCGCCTACGTGTCCGGGCCCCCGCCGTACGTCGCGCACGGCCGCGACCACAGGCGGACCGGGCCGCACCGGATCCTGCCCTTCACCACGACGCCGGTGCTCGTCCCGCAGGAGGAGGTGCTCGTGTCCGAGCCCGCACCACGCCTCGCCGACGTCGACGACAGGTCGGTGCTCGACATCGCCGTCGAGCGCATGGTCGGCCGGGGCCCCGAGGCACATCGGGTCTGGCTGCCGCCGCTCGACGCCCCGGACACGCTCGACTCGCTGATGCCGGATCTCGTCGAGGACCCGCGGCTCGGCCTGGTCTCGCCCTCGTGGCGGGCCCGCGGCGGCCTCGTGGTCCCCCTCGGCACGGTCGACCGGCCGCGCGAGCAGCGTCGCGAGACGCTCACCGCCGACCTCGGCGGCTCGGCCGGGCACGTCGCCGTGGTCGGCGGCCCGCGCAGCGGGAAGAGCACGCTCCTGCGCACGGTGGTGTCGAGCCTCGCCCTCACCACCACGCCGCGGGAGTCACAGTTCTATGTCCTCGACTTCGGCGGTGGCAGCTTCGCACCGCTCGCGGACCTGCCTCACGTCGCGGGAGTCGCGACCCGCTCCGAGCCCCACGTGGTGCGCCGGGTCGTCGCCGAGGTCGAGGGGATCGTCGACCGGCGCGAGACGTACTTCCGCGCGCCACAACATCGACTCCATCGAGACCTACCGGGCCCGGCGGCGGGACGGGCAGGCCGACGACGGGTACGGCGACGTCTTCCTCGTCGTCGACGGCTGGAGCACGCTGCGCAGCGACTTCGACATGCTCGAGCTCGACCTCCAGGCGCTGGCACAGCGCAGCCTGACCTTCGGCGTACACCTGCTGACCTCGGCGTCGCGGTGGGCCGACTACCGCTCCGCGGTGCGCGACGTGTTCGGCACCCGGCTCGAGCTGCGCCTCGGCGACCCCCTCGACAGCGAGATCGACCGCAAGGTCGCCCAGCTCGTGCCCACCGGCCGTCCCGGTCGGGGCCTGCTCCCGGGCCGGCTGCACTTCCTGGCAGCGCTGCCCCGCGTCGACAAGGACCCCGATGCCGGCACCCTCGGCGAGGGCGTCGCCCGGCTGGTCGACCAGGTCCGGGTGGCGTGGCAGGGCGACACCGGTCCGAAGCTCCGGCTGCTTCCGGACCGGATCGAGCTCGCGCAGCTCCGGCGAGGCTGCGGCGCCGGCCCGCGGACGACCGCCGTCTGCTCGTCGGCGTCGACGAGCGCGACCTCGCGCCGGTGCGGCTCGACGTCGACCGCGAGCCGCACCTGCTCGTCTTCGGCGACTCCGGCTCGGGCAAGAGCACGTTCCTGCGGAGCTACGCTGCGCGAGCTGATGCGCACCCGCAGCGGCCGACGAGGCGCAGGTGGTCGCGGTCGACTTCCGCCGGTCGCTGCTCGGCGAGGTCCCCGGCGAGTACCTGCTGCAACTACCTGACGAACGGCAGCCAGGCGACGTCGGCGATCGCCGAGCTCGCGCGACTACCTCGAGCAGCGGCTGCCCGGCCCCGACGTCACCCCGGAGCAGCTCCGGGAGCGCTCATGGTGGAGCGGCGCGGAGGCGTTCGTGCTGGTCGACGACTACGACCTGGTCTCGACCCAGCAGGGCTCACCGCTGCAGCCGCTGGTCCCGCTGCTGGCGCAGGCGCGCGACATCGGCCTGCACCTCGTGGTCACCCGCCGTTCCGGTGGGGCGTCACGCGCGCTGTTCGAGCCGGTCGTCCAGTCCCTGCGCGACCTCGCCATGCCGGGTCTGCTGCTGCCGGGCAGCCCGGACGAGGGCCCGCTGATCGGTACGACCAAGCCGCAGCCGGGTCCCGCCGGACGCGGCAGGCTGGTCACCCGCGACCGTGGGGTCGAGGTGCTGCAGACGGCATGGGTCCCGCCCTCGGCCTGACCGCGCTCGACGGTCCGTCCCGGAAGAGTGGTCGATGGCGACAGCGAATTCGCTCGGAAACCTGCCACCATCGACCACTCTTCCCGACAGGGCCTACTGGTTGAGCTCGCGCTTGAGGATCTTGCCGGTGGAGGTCATCGGCAGGCTTGGGACGAACTCGATGAGGCGGGGGTACTTGTAGTTCGCCATCTGCTCCTTGGCCCAGTCGCGGAGCTCGTCCTCGGTGATCCCGGCGCCCTCTTCGAGGATGACGTACGCCTTGATCTCCTCGCCGTGGCTCTCGTCCGGGACGCCGACGACAGCAGCGAGCGAGACCGCCTCGTGCGTCATCAGCACCTCCTCGATCTCGCGGGGGTACACGTTGAAGCCGCCGCGGATGATCATGTCCTTGGCCCGGTCGACGATGTAGTAGAAGCCGTCCTCGTCGCGACGGGCGAGGTCACCGGTCTTGAACCAGCCGTTGTTCATCACCTCGGCCGTTGCCTCGGCGCGCTTGTAGTAGCCCTTCATGATGTTGTGGCCGCGGATCGCGATCTCGCCGATCTGGTCGGCGCCCTCGACGGTCTTCCAGTCGCCGTCGACGAGCTTCACGTCGATGCCCCAGATCGGGACGCCGATCGAGCCGGGCCTCGGGTCGCGCGCGGGGTCGCTGAACGTCGCGACCGGAGAGGTCTCCGAGAGGCCGTAGCCCTCGAGGATCTGGACCCCGAACTTCTCCTTGAACCGCTTGAGGATCTCCACGGGCAGCGCCGAGCCGCCGGCGACCGCTCGTCGGAGGTTGTCGGCGATGCGCTTGACGTCGACGCCCTCCTTGAGAGCGCCGAGCAGGCCCCAGTACATGGTCGGGACGCCGGCGAAGAAGGTGATGTCCTCCTTCTGCATCAGGCCGAGCGCCTGGTCGGCGTCGAAGCGCGGGAGCAGCACGAGGGTCGCGGCGGTGGAGAACCCGGCGTTCATGTTGACCGTCTGCCCGAAGGAGTGGAACAGCGGCAGCACGAGCAGGTGCACGTCGTGCTGGCTGGCCAGCGAGTCGAAGAGCCGGTTGCAGGTGAGCGCGTTCATCACCATGTTGCTGTGGGAGAGCTCGGCGCCCTTCGGCTGACCGGTCGTGCCGCTGGTGTAGAGGATCACGGCGGTGTCGGTCGGCTCGGTGTCGACGGACTCGAACTCGGCGCCCTGGCCGCCGAGCGCCTGCACCATCGTCTCGGTGCCCTCGATCGGCGACGGCGCCATCATGTCGGCGGTGATCATGAAGAAGTGCTCGCAGCGCTCTGCCTTCTCGAACCCCTCGTGACCCATCTGGCCCATCGGCAGGTCAGGCGGTGCCCTCGAAGCAGAAGTACGCCTTCGCGTCGGAGTCCTCGAGGTGGTAGGCGATCTCGCGGCCCTTGAGCAGCACGTTGAGGGGGACGACCGTCGCGCCCGCCTTGAGGATCCCGTAGTAGACGATCGGGAAGTAGGGCAGGTTCGGGCACGAGATCGCGACCTTGTCACCGGGTCCGACGCCGCGGGAGACCAGGAGGTTCGCCACCTGGTTCGCGAAGCCGTCGACCTGCGCGTAGGTGAGCCGCAGGTCGCCCATGACCACGGCGTCGCGGTCGGGATGGCTGCGTGCACTGGCTTCCAAGAAGACGGAGAGGTTGAGCACGGGACGCTCCTTCGGTGGGACGGTGACGGGACTCTAGACAGGCCGACTCAAGACAGGCCGGCTCGTGAACGTCTGGCCGGTGAGACGCTCGAACGCCTCGATGTACTTCGCTCGGGTGCGGGCGACCACCTCGTCGGGCAGCGCCGGGGGCTTGGCGCCGGAGGCGCGGTCCCAGCCGCTCTCGGGCGAGGTGAGCCAGTTGCGGACGATCTGCTTGTCGTACGACGGCTGGGCGCGACCGGGCTCCCACTCGTCGGCCGGCCAGAACCGCGACGAGTCGGGGGTGAGCACCTCGTCGGCGAGCACGGTGGTGCCGTCCTTGCGGGCCCCGAACTCGAGCTTGGTGTCGGCGAGGATGATCCCCCGCTCCCGGGCGATCTGCTCGGCGCGGCCGTAGACGGCGAGGGTCAGGCGGCGGAGCTCGGCGGCGCGCTCCTCGCCGATGACACCGGCCACGGCGTCGTACGACACGTTCTCGTCGTGGTCGCCGACCGCCGCCTTGGTCGCGGGTGTGAAGACCGGCTCGGGCAGGCGGCTCCCGTCGACGAGCCCGGCAGGAAGCGCGATGCCGCAGACCTCCCCGGTGGCGCGGTAGTCCGCGAGCCCCGACCCGGTGAGGTAGCCACGCGCGACGCACTCGACCGGGAACATGTCGAGCTCCTCGCACACCACCGCGCGACCCCGCACGGAGTCGGGTACGTCGGTCGACACGATGTGGTTGGGCACGATGTCGGCGAGCTGCTCGAACCACCACAGCGACATCTGCGTGAGGATCGCGCCCTTGTCCGGGATCGTCGTGTCCAGGACGAAGTCGTAGGCCGAGATCCGGTCGGAGGCCACCATCAGCAGCCGGCCGTCCTCGAGGCGGTAGAGGTCACGCACCTTCCCGGAGTGGACGTGGGTCGCTCCGGGGATCTCCGGAGCCTCGGGGATGCCCAGGTCGGAGGTGGGGGTGCCGCTCATGTCGTGATCCTACTGACCGGTCACCGAAATTGGTCCGGGGTTGCTGTCGAGAACCGTCGCCCTCGCGCGTCGTACCGATGAGACTGTTCCCAACCGGAAGGAAACCCCATGAAGTACGTACTGATGTTCACCAGCAGCCCCGAGCTCGACGCGGCCGTCGACCCAGCTCTGGCGGAGAAGGTGTACAAGGAGGTCTGGGCCTGGTTCGACGAGCACGGCAAGGCCGGACGGATCGCGATCGGCGGCGCCGAGCTCCAGCCGGTCAGCACGGCCACCACCGTGCGTCGGAAGGGTGACGAGCCGACCGTGGTCGACGGGCCGTTCATCGAGGCCAAGGAGGTCGTCGGCGGCTTCACCGTCGTCGAGGTGCCCGACCTCGACGGGGCGATCGCGATGGCGAAGACCTGGCCTCCGCTCGTCTACGACGGCAGCGCCGTCGAGATCCGGCCGATCGTGGAACACGAGATGTGATGCAAAGCGTCTCCGGCCCGGACCAGGCGCTCGCCGTCGCGGTCCGGGCCGAGGCAGGCGCCATCGTCGCGTCGCTCCACCGCCTCGTCGGGGACTTCGACGTCGCCGAGGAGGCGGTGCAGGACGCGGTGGTGGAGGCGCTGCGCACCTGGCGCAGCTCCGGCATCCCCGACCGTCCCGGCGCCTGGCTCCAGACCGCCGCGCGCCGGAACGCGCTTGACCGGCTCCGGCGGCAGCAACGACACGTCAAGGTGCTCGAACGGTTGCGGCAGGACGTCTCGCCGGACGAGGCCGGGGAGGTCGACGAACCGCTCGGGCTCGTCTTCGCCTGCTGCCACCCAGCCCTGCCCGTCGACGCCCGGCTGCCCCTGACGCTGCGCGCGGTGCTCGGGCTCACGACCGCGCAGATCGCCCGCGCGTTCCTCGTGCCGGAGGCGACCATGGCGCAGCGGATCGTGCGCGCGAAGCGGAAGATCGTCGACAAGGGCATCGCGCTGACCGTGCCCGAGCCGGACGAGCGCGGCGGACGGCTCGACGACGTCCTGACGGTGACGTGCCTGATGTACAACGAGGGGTACGTCTCCAGCGCGGGCGCGACCGACGACCGCGACCTCGCCGACGACGCGATCTGGCTGGCCGGCCTGCTCGCGACCGCGATGCGCGACGAGCCGGAGACCCTCGGACTCCTCGCGTTGCTCCAGCTGCAGCACGCCCGCCAGCCGGCGCGCTTCGACGCCTCCGGCAACCTGGTGCTCCTTCAGGCCCAGGACCGGACGTTGTGGGACCGAGGCGCGGTGGAGTCGGCCGACCGGCTGCTCGAGCGGGCGGCAGCGCAGCGGCGTCCCGGGCGCTTCCAGCTCCAGGCGGCGATCGCGGCCTGCCACGCCTCCGCACCCACCTGGGAGGCGACCGACTGGCTGCAGATCCTCACCCTCTACGACCTGCTGCTGCGCCACGACGGCTCCGCCGTGGTCCGGCTCAACCGGGCCGTGGCCCTCGGCAAGGTGCGCGGCGCCGAGGTCGCGCTGGAGCACGTCGACCGGCTTCGCGGCGACCTCGACCGCTACCACCTGTTCCACGCGACGAGGGCCGACCTGCTGCGGACCCTCGGGCGGGACCCCGAGGCGGCCGACGCCGACCGTCGCGCCCTGGAGCTCACGGGCAACACCGCCGAGCAGAACCTGCTCCGCTCGCGGCTGTGAGGGCTCGCTCCGCGGATGTCCGCCGGATCGGGCGCGATGATCCGAGGGTTCTGCCACACCAGTGACCTGCGGATGGCACCCTTTTCGCCATGCCTGAGTCAGCTGAAGAGGTCTATGCACGCGTTGTGGCACAGGTCGGCGAAGACGGCCGGCTCCCGATGCCCCCGGTCCACGAGTGGGACATCTTCCCGTGGGAGGGCCAGATGGCCCCCAAGGTCCTGCAGCCACCGGTGGACGCGGAGGAACCGCGTTGGGGCGAGGGCGACAAGCCGTGCTCGTGCCGGGACGGGGAGCCGAGGAACATGATCTGGCGCAACGACCGCTGGTGTCGTCACGTCGACGGACAAGCCCGGTGGGTCTGCCGCTGGTCCTGACCCTGCACCCCGTCGAGCACCTCGACTTCTCCGACATGGACGACGACCTCGCCGCGGAGTACGGCAGGGTGTCGAACTGGCTGCACCGGATCATGGCGGGCCTGCCGAACATCGGCCGGGTGCACGTGTGCAAGTGGGGTGACGGCGGCTCGCACATGCACGTCTGGTTCATCGCCCGGACCGCGCGCCTGACCAACGTCCTCGGCAGCATGGCGATCGAGTGGGACGAGATGCTCCCGCCCGTGCCCGAGGAGATCTGGCGGGCCGACCTGCACGAGGTGGCTCGCAAGCTCGCGACCCACGACGGCGAGGCGCTCGTCTGAGCTCCTGCTAGAGGATGGCGCCGGGTGAGTAGGCCGCCGCGTGCGGATAGCGCGCGCTGACCTCCGCGATCCGACGTACGACGGCCTGGACCTGCGCAACCGCGGCACCGGTGAACGTGATCGGCTCCGCGACGAGCGACTCGAGCTGCTCCTTGCTCAGCCCGAGGCGTTCGTCCGCGGCGAGCCGCTCGAACACGTCGTTGTCGGTCCGGCCCTGGCGCATCTCGAGCGCCACGCCGACCGCGGCCTCCTTGATCGCCTCGTGCGCGGTCTCCCGGCCCACCCCGTTGCGGACCGCGGCCATGAGGACCTTGGTCGTGGCGAGGAACGGCAGGTACCTGTCGAGCTCTCGCTGGATCACCGCGGGGAACGCGCCGAACTCGTCGAGCACGGTCAGGAAGGTCTGGAACAGCCCGTCGGCGGCGAAGAACGCGTCGGGCAGGGCCACCCGGCGTACGACGGAGCACGACACGTCGCCCTCGTTCCACTGGTCCCCGGCGAGCTCGCCGACCATGGAGAGGTAGCCGCGCAGGACGACCGCGAGGCCGTTGACCCGCTCGCACGAGCGCGTGTTCATCTTGTGCGGCATCGCCGAGGAGCCGACCTGGCCCTCCTTGAAGCCTTCGGTGACCAGCTCGATGCCGGCCATGAGGCGGATCGTCGTGGCGAGGTTCGAGGGGCCGGCCACGACCTGGACGAGCGCGGAGACGACGTCGAAGTCGAGCGAGCGCGGGTACACCTGCCCCACCGAGGTGAGCACGTTGTCGAAGCCGAGGTGGGCGGCGACCCGCTCCTCGAGGGTGGCGAGCAGCGCGTCGTCGCCGCCGAGCAGGTCGAGCATGTCCTGGGCGGTGCCGACCGGGCCCTTGATGCCGCGCAGGGGGTAGCGGGCGATGAGCTCCTCGAGCCGGGCGAGCGCGACCAGCATCTCGTCGGCGATGGTCGCGAACCGCTTGCCCAGCGTCGTCGCCTGGGCCGCGACGTTGTGCGAGCGGCCGGCCATGACGAGCGACTCGTGCTCCGACGCCAGCCGCCCGAGGCGGGCCAGGGTCGCGACGACCCGGTCGCGGACGAGCTCGAGGGAGGCCTTGATCTGCAGCTGCTCGACGTTCTCGGTCAGGTCACGCGAGGTCATCCCCTTGTGGATGTGCTCGTGGCCCGCGAGGGCGCAGAACTCCTCGATCCGCGCCTTCACGTCGTGGCGGGTGACCCGCTCGCGCGCGGCGATCGAGTCGAGGTCGACCTTGTCCACGACGGCCTCGTAGGCCTCGATCACCCCGTCGGGCACCTCGATGCCGAGGTCCTTCTGCGCCTTGAGGACCGCGATCCACAGCTGGCGCTCGAGGACGATCTTGTGCTCCGGGGACCACAGGCGTGCGAGGTCGGCGCCGGCGTACCGGTTGGCGAGGACGTTCGGGATGCTCACCGGCGTATTCTCGCATCGGCCGCGAGCCGCATAACTGCCCGGTCACGCCCTCGTTGGACGGGCATGAGCGTGCCCCGGCGTCTTCTGGTCCTCGTCATCGCGTTGCTCACCGCCCTGACGGGTCTGACCGGTCCGGCCGTCGCCGCGGAGCCAGGACCGGGACCTCGCGTCCGAGCGCCGGAGACCCAGCTCGGCCGGGCGGTGACCTGTCACGGTCGGATCGGGCCGGGTACGCCGACGCCGGTGCTGCTCGTGCACGGCACCGGTGTGACCTCGAGGGAGAACTGGCACACGTACGTCCCCTGGCTGCGGAGCACCGGCAGAGGGGTGTGCACGGTCGAGCTGGTCAAGCGAGGCACCGTCGACCTGCAGCGGTCGGTGGAGCGGGTGGTCCACGCGATCCGCGCGATGGCCCACCGGCACGGCGGCCGCGTCAGCGTGATCGGGCACAGCCAGGGCGGCACGCAGCTCGTCTACGCGATCAAGTTCTGGCCGGACCTCGCACACCTCGTCGACGACTACGTCGGCCTGGCTCCGTTGCTGCAGAAGTCGCTGTTCGGGGACCTGCGCTGCCAGACCTCATGCGGCGAGCCGATCCAGCAGATGCGCCCCGATGCGGCATGGCTCCGGCAGTTCATGGCCCACCCACTGCCCGCCGGACCGTCGTACACCACCGTGGCATCGACGTACGACGAGGTCGTCGTCCCGGCACCGCAGTCGAGCCATCTCGACGGCGCGCGGAACATCGTGCTCCAGGACGTCTGCGGGCCGCAGAAGTACGCCGACCACTACACCTTCGCGGTCGACGGCACCACGAGCGACATCGTGCTCGACGCCCTCGACCACCCGGGCCCGGCCGACCCGGCCCGGCTGCCCGCGGACTCGTGCACGCAGGCCTACCCGCGAGGCGTCAGCCCGCTGCTCGTGGCCGAGACCGGGCTCTACTCGGCCCCCGCGCTCGCCCCGGTCGGGCACGACGACGGCCCGGATGTCACCGAGGAGCCGCCGCTGCGGTGCTACATGAAGCGGGCCTGCACGGACGTCGACGACCGGGGTCGGCTGCTCCGGTCCGTGCGCACCACCCGTCACGGGCTGCGTCTCGACGTGCAGGCACCGGGCCGCGTGCGGCTCGTGGCGCGTCAGGGCGGGCGGACCTACGTCCGGGCGCTCGCCGTCCGGGTCGGAGCTCGCCGCGTGGCGCTGCACCTGCCCGCCGACGGTCGATGGTCGGTGCGGCTGCAGACCCGGACCGGGTGGTACGTCCGCTGGGCCACCGAGCAGCGGCTCGTCCTCCGCCGAAGCTAGCGGGCCGGTCGGCTGGCTGGCTCTCGGGCGTGCTCTGCGGCTGGCTGGCTCATCTTGACCGGTCAACCGGTCCCGTTTGAAGCAAGTTGCACCTCTCACGACCCGGAAGGCAGCCAACTTGCTTCAATCGGCGTGGGGCGACGATGCAGCAAGCCGGGTCACCGCGCACCCCGGCCGGCGCAGGCAGCCAGCCCGCCGGAGCGAGGCGCCCGGGCAGCCAACTTGGTTTCGACCGCAGCAGTCCGTGCCGCTGCGCGGAGGCGGATCAGATGCCGGCGGCGATGTCGCTGCGGTGGTGGCTGCCGTCGATGCGGATCCGGCCGACCGCGTCGTAGGCACGGGCGCGCGCGTCCGCGACGTCGGAACCGACCGCGGTCACCGCGAGGACCCGGCCGCCGGAGGTGACCAGCGCGCCGTCCTCCCCGCGCGCGGTGCCGGCGTGGATCACGTCGACGCCCTCGACCCGGTCGGCGTCCATCAGCCCGTGGATCACGTCGCCGGTGCGAGGCGACGCGGGGTAGCCCTGCGAGGCGACGACCACCGCGACGGCCGCTCCCGGCTTCCAGCGCGGCGCGGCGACCTCGTCGAGGGTGCCGCGGGCGGCGGCGCGGAGGATCACGCCGAGTGGCGAGTCGAGCAGCGCCATCAGCGGCTGCGTCTCGGGGTCGCCGAAGCGGGCGTTGAACTCGATCACCCGGACCCCACGCTCGGTGATCGCGAGCCCGGCGTAGAGCAGTCCGGAGAACGGCGTGCCGCGCCGGGCCATCTCGTCGACGGTCGGCTGGAGGACCCGCTCGGTCACCTCGTCGACGAGGCCCTCGGGCGCCCAGGGCAGCGGGGTGTACGCCCCCATGCCGCCGGTGTTCGGCCCCGCGTCGCCGTCGCCGACCCGCTTGAAGTCCTGCGCGGGCTGGAGGGGTACGACGGTCGTCCCGTCCGTGATGGCGAACAGCGACACCTCCGGACCGTCGAGGTACTCCTCCACGACGACCCGGTCGCAGGCGGCCGCGTGGGCGAGCGCCTCGTCGCGGGACTCGGTGACGACCACGCCCTTGCCGGCGGCGAGCCCGTCGTCCTTCACGACGTAGGGCGGCCCGAACGCGTCGAGGGCCGCCGCCACCTCGGACGGGGTGGTGCACACGTGGGCCATCGCCGTGGGCACACCGGCCGCGGCCATGACCTCCTTCGCGAAGGCCTTGGACCCCTCGAGCCGGGCGGCCTCCTGTGACGGGCCGAAGCAGTCGATGCCGCGGGCTCGCACGGCGTCGGCGACCCCCGCGACGAGCGGCGCCTCGGGCCCGACCACCACGAGGTCGATGCCGAGGCCCTCGGCGAGGTCGGCGACCGCCGTACCGTCGTCGGGCTTGACGTCGTGCAGCTCCGCGACCGCGGCGATCCCTGGGTTGCCCGGGGCGGCGTGCACCTCGCTCACCTCGGGGTCGCGGGACAGGGCGAGGGCGAGGGCGTGCTCACGGCCGCCGCCACCGATGACAAGGACCTTCACGGCTCGGGACCTCAGCTCTCGCGCAGGATCACGGTCTGCTCGCGGCCGGGACCGACCCCGACCGCCCAGAACGGAGCCCCCGACATCTCCTCGAGCGCCTTCACGTAGACCTGCGCGTTCTTCGGCAGCTCCTCGAAGGTGCGGCAGTGGGAGATGTCCTCGTTCCAGCCCTCGAAGAACTCGTACACCGGCTTGGCGTGGTGGAACTCCGACTGCGTCATCGGCATCTCGTCGTGGCGCACGCCGTCGATCTCGTAGGCCACGCACACCGGGATCCGCTCCCAGGCGCCGAGGATGTCGAGCTTGGTGAGGGCGAACTCGGTGAGGCCGTTGATCCGGGCGGCGTAGCGCGCGATCACCGCGTCGTACCAGCCGCAGCGCCGGTTGCGCCCGGTCGTCGTCCCGAACTCCGCACCGAGGTCGCGAAGCCGCTCGCCGTCCTCGTCGAGGAGCTCGGTCGGGAAGGGGCCGGCACCCACGCGGGTGGTGTACGCCTTGATCACACCGATCACCCGGTCGATCCGGGTGGGCCCGATGCCGGCTCCGGCGCAGACGCCACCGGCGGTCGGGTTGCTGGAGGTCACGAACGGGTAGGTCCCGTGGTCGACGTCGAGCATCGTGGCCTGGGCGCCCTCGAACAGCACGGTCTTGCCCTCGTCGAGGGCGGCGTTGAGCACGCGTGAGGTGTCGGCGACGTACGGCTTGATCCTGTCGGCGTACTCCCCGATCTCCTCGAGCACCGCGTCGACCTCGATGGCCCGGCGGTTGTAGACCTTCACGAGGAGGTGGTTCTTCTGCTCCAGCGCCGCCTCGATCTTCTGCCGCAGGATCTTCTCGTCGAAGATGTCCGCGACGCGGATGCCCACGCGGTTGATCTTGTCGGCGTACGTCGGGCCGATGCCCCTGCCCGTCGTACCGATCTGGTTCTTGCCGAGGAAGCGCTCGGTGACCTTGTCGATCGTCGTGTGGTACGACGTGATCAGGTGCGCGTTGCTCGAGATGAGCATGCGGCTGGTGTCCACGCCGCGGGCGTTGAGCCCCTCGATCTCGCCGAGGAGGACGCGGGCGTCGACCACGACCCCGTTGGCGATGACCGGGGTCACGCCAGGGGTGAGGGTGCCCGAAGGGAGCAGGTGGAGGGCGAACTTCTCACCGTTGATGACGATGGTGTGCCCGGCGTTGTTTCCGCCCTGGTAGCGAACGCAATAATCGATGGAGGCGCCGAGCTGGTCGGTCGCCTTCCCCTTACCCTCGTCGCCCCACTGGGCTCCGACTAGGACAATTGCGGGCATTGAGGTTACCCCTCTCCGCTGGCCGATCGGGTCAGTTCCGGGTCCTGCCGGCACCGACCCCGGGCAGATGTGGCCGGGGCAACGCGGCCAGGCAACGAAGAAGCCCCGGTTGTGCAACAGCACGCGGGGCTCTTGCGACAGAACGATAACAGAGCGTCAGGGGGCCCATGTAGGGTCCGCCCGTGGACCCGTTGCTGCTGATCACGAACGCCGATGCCGGCACCACCGACACCGAGAACGTCGAGAAGGCGCTCTCCGTGCTTCGCGACGCCGGCGACGTGGAGGTGTGCGCGACGTCGAACCCGGGGGAGCTCGACGGAGTGCTCCACCGCCGAGGAAGCCGGAGGGTGGTGATCGCCGGTGGCGACGGAAGCCTCCACGCCGTGGTCGCGGCGCTCCACCGCCGGCAGGAGCTCGCCGACACGATCCTCGGGCTGATCCCGCTGGGCACGGGCAACGACTTCGCGCGCGGAGTCGGCATCCCGCTCGACCCCGAGGAGGCGGCGCGCCTTGTGGTCAAGGGCGATGTCCGCCCGGTCGACCTGCTGGTCGACTGCGTCGGGAGCGTGGTCGTCAACAACGTGCACATCGGTGTCGGCGCCCAGGCCAGCCGCAAGGCGAGCAAGTGGAAGAAGCGCGTCGGCCGGATCGGGTACCCCATCGGCGCGCTGCTGGCCGCGGTCAACCCGCCCTTCGTGCGGCTGCGGATCGAGGTGGACGGCGAGGAGGTCGCCGACTTCGCGCACCCGATCCTCATGGTCGCCATCGGCAACGGCCCGAACGTCGGCGGCGGCGCCGAGATCACTCCCGAGGCCGACCCCGAGGACGGCAGGATGGACGTGATGGTGTCGTTCGCGATCGGCCCTGTCGCCCGTATCGGCTACGCGCTCGGCTTCCGCAAGGGCGAGCACCACGAGCGCGAGGACGTGAAGTACCTGCGCGCCTCGACGGTCTCGGTCAGCGGCCAGAACTTCTACTGCAGCGCCGACGGCGAGGTCTACGGTCCCGAGCGTCACCGCACCTGGCGGGTGGAGCCCGGGGCGCTCCGGATGACCCTGCCGGACTGACTCAGATCCAGCCGCGGCGGACGGCCTCCACGCCGGCCTGGAAGCGGGAGGCGGCTCCGAGCTCCTCCATGATGTCGGCGACCCGTCGCCGCACCGTCCGGAGGCTCACTCCGAGCGCGCGGGCGATCTGCTCGTCCTTCATGCCGCGGGTCAGCTGCTGCAGCAGGAGCCGGCGCTCCCCGCCGGGGTCCCCCATGTCGCCGTCGAGCCCCGGCACGGCCATCGCGTGCTCCCAGACGTGGTCGAACAGGGTCCCGAGAGCTCTGACGAGCGAGTGCTCGCGTACGACGAGTCGTCGCCCGGTGTCGACCCCCCACCTGTCCGGGAGGAGGGCGACGCTGCTGCCCATGATCGCGATCCGGGTCGGCACGGAAGCGACGATCCGCACCCGCTCCCCCGCCTCGGCCCGGGCGCGGAGCATCTGGGGCGCCTCCTCGAGGGCCCGTGCGGGGTAGATCGCGCGGGACCTCCGCCCGGACTCCATCAGCTCACGGACCAGGGCATCGATGGCCGGTGCGGAGGAGAGGCGCCACTGGTCGGGCCGGAACCACATCAGGTCGCCGGTGGACTCGACGGCGAGACGCCGGATCAGGGACACGATGTCGCCGCCCTGCGCGGCGCGCACGTCGACCGCCTCCCCGAGGTCACGGTCCATGGACGAGTGGTCCGCGACGAGCGTCGGCAGCAGGTTGCGCAGGGCGTCGACCTGCTCGTTCTCACGGAGCAGCCGCTCGGTCTTCTCGCTGATGATGCTTCCGAGCACCTCGGCGGGGGGTGCTGCGGCGACGAGGTCGTCGGAGACGTGGACGAGCCCGGCCTCGACGAACCGGTCCAGCGCGTCGGCGAGCGCACCCATCGAGAGGCCCGTGAGCTCGCTCAGCCGGTCGCGCGTGGCACCCGACGCGCGTAGGACGATCCGGTAGAAGTGCTCGTCCCCCGGGAGTAGACCGGCGATGCCGAGGGGGGAGAGTGATCCGTCCGGTTTACCCGCCATAGGCGACAGCATAGTGACACTGGCAGGAAAGAGTCAGGTCTGGTCCCCTATGCGGGTGCGAGACTCTTTACCGGAAGAGCAGCCGAGGCTACGGGGACGAGCCGGCCGGCTGTTCCCTCCCAAGTCGGAGCGCCGGAATCGCAGCAGGGGACGATTCCGGCGCTCCGCCCATGTCCGGGGCTTCCCCACCCACCACACCCCGACTCGCTGTAACGCGGGGTTATGGACGCTGCACAAGCGGCATACCGCTCGGGAAGCGTCCACGAGACGTGGGAAGTACGGCGGGGCCGTCAGGTCCACATGTCGTCGCCGAAGCGCCGAAGCGTGGCCGAGAACTCGTCGTACAACCTGCGCAAGGTCGCTCGACGGGCAGGACCGAACATCTCCCGCCAGATCACCCGCGACATGCCATAGCCGCCGTTGGCCCGGCGGACCCAGTCCTCACGCTGCTTCTCCCGCCAGACGACATCCTCAGGCGGCGCGTCCGCGACACCTCCGCGGTCGCGCCCGAGGTACTTGATCTGACCGTCGAACTCGAAGAGGTGGCGACCGACCCGAAGGTCGATCTCGGCACGCTTCCCGCCCTCCACGATGACGAACTGCGACTCCGGGACGCCGATCTGTAGCTCGAGCACCATGAGCCGCAGCAGAGACTCGCCGATGGTCTGCGCGCCTCCGTCGGCGACCTCGACGGCTGCGCGGGCCGCGGTCACCCGGGGCCAGCAGGTCATCACCTCGAGCGAGGCGGCCAGGTCCTTCCGGGTGGCGCCGAGTCGCAAGGCCGCGTCCGCGGCGACCACCCCGTCCTCGAACCCGTGCTCCCGCGCCACATCGAGGGCCGTCCGCGCCGGTCCCGTCACCTGCAACCCTCCGACGACCACCAGGTCGGTGTCGTCGAGTGAGCCGAGATGGTGCTTCACCCCGCTCTCGGTCCGAGATCCGCGTACGCCGGGACGAGTGACATGTGCGAGCTCGCGCCACCTCGGGCGTACCGGCATCTCGAGCACCACCGCCGCAGACCCGTGGCTGATGACGGCGTGGCGAGTCAGGGAGAGGCTCACCGCCCTGACTCTCAACAGGTAGCGGCCGTCATCGTCCAGGGACTCCCACAGAGCGCGTTCGGCATAGCAGCCGCGGCGCACCACGACCCAGGCGCCGCGATGCCCGGTGAGGGTCTTCAGCTCGCGCTCGGTGTAGCCGCAGTCGACTGCGTCTTGTCGGGTGAAGACACCGCCGTTCGCGGAGGCACGTGCTCGAAGCTCTGGTCGCATGCGGCGACTCTGGCTTGTGGCGGCGAGTGCGGTCTCCCGTAGCGCTGTACGCGGTGGACAACGGCCGTCATCTGGGAGCAGTGGATGCCATCAGGCTGCTCCCCAGGCGTCGGGGACGCATCCTCGTGACATGACCCTCGTGTTGCGGCGAAGGCCCCGCGCCTCGACGTGGGGTCGGGGGCGGCGTCCGGACGCGCCCCCGGGACCGACCCCGACGTGGGGCGGGGCGGGGTCCGCGGACCGACCCCACATCGGTCGGGGGGCTCCCGCGAGCTAGATCGAAGGCTCCCCGCCGAGCAGCTCGTCGTACGCCGTCGGGCTCGAGTCGCGCAGGAACTCCGAGCAGCGCTGCGCCTCCGGCGTCTCGCCGATCCGCTCCGCCGCACGCGCAAGGGCCGCGAGTGCGCGCAGGAAGCCACGGTTCGGCTCGTGCTCCCACGGCACGGGGCCGTGCCCCTTCCACCCGTTGCGGCGGAGGAGGTCGAGGCTGCGGTGGTACCCGACACGGGCGTAGGCGTATGCGGTCACGTCGTCGACCGAGCCGTCCTCCAGGGCGATCTCGGCGAGCGTGGCCCAAGCCAGGGGTGACTCCGGGTGGGCTCGGACAACCTCGTCGGCCGGCGTACCCGCTGCCAGCTCCGAAGCGGCAGGGTCCTCGGGAAGGTGAGTGGGCGGAGGTCCGGCCATCAGGTCGTTGAAGGTCATGCCGCCATTGTGCAGACGGGTGGCCGCCGCCTTCGCGGCGACCACCCGTTGCGGGCCCAACTAACCCAGCGCTGTGGACGCTCCCCAAGCCGCATGCCGCTTGTGAAGCGTCCATAACCCCGCGTTACAGCTGGCGGGGGCGGGCGGGAGCGGGGCGGGAGCGGGCGGAGGCGGCTACTGGGAGACCGAGGTGCCGGCGCTGCGGAGGTTCTCGCAGGCCTGCACGATGCGGGCGGCCATGCCCGCCTCGGCCGACTTGCCCCACGACCGCGGGTCGTACAGCTTCTTGTTGCCGACCTCGCCGTCGATCTTGAGGACGCCGTCGTAGTTCTGGAACATGTGCCCGGCGACCGGGCGGGTGAAGGCGTACTGCGTGTCGGTGTCGACGTTCATCTTCACCACGCCGTAGTCGACGGCCGCGGCGATCTCCTCGGCGAGCGAGCCGGAGCCGCCGTGGAAGACCAGGTCGAACGGCTTCGAGCCGGCGTCGAGGCCGAGCTTCTCGCAGACCGCCTCCTGCGCGTGCTTGAGGATCTCGGGGCGCAGCTTCACGTGGCCCGGCTTGTAGGCGCCGTGCACGTTGCCGAAGGTGAGCGCGGTCATGTAGCGCCCCTTCTCACCCGTGCCGAGCGCCTCGACGGTCGCGAGGGCGTCCTCGGGCGTGGTGTAGAGCTTCTCGTTGATCTCGCCGACGATGCCGTCCTCCTCACCACCGACGACGCCGACCTCGATCTCGAGGATGATCTTCGCCGCGGCGGCCTTCTCGAGCAGCTCCTGCGCGATCTGCAGGTTCTCGTCGAGAGGTACGGCGGAGCCGTCCCACATGTGCGACTGGAACAGGGGGTCCTGGCCGTTCTTGACCCGCTCGACGGAGATGTCGAGCAGCGGCCGGACGAACTTGTCGAGCTTGTCCTTCGGGCAGTGGTCGGTGTGCAGCGCGACGTGGACGGGGTAGCTCTTCGCGACCTCGGCGGCGTAGGCGGCGAAGGCGACCGACCCGGTCACCATGTCCTTGATGCTCGGGCCGGAGAGATAGTCGGCGCCGCCCGTCGAGATCTGGACGATGCCGTCGCTGCCGGCGTCGGCGAAGCCCTTGAGGGCGGCGTTCAGGGTCTGCGAGGACGTCACGTTGATCGCCGGGTAGGCGAAGGACTCGCGCTTCGCCTTGTCGAGCATCTCGGCGTAGACCTCGGGGGTCGCGATAGGCATCGAGCTGGTCTCCTGTGTCAGACGGCTGTTCGAGACCGGAGGTGTCCGGGCCTCACGGCCACTCTATGAGCACCGGGTCACCGCGGCGACCCCTGCCCGAAATCACCCGGGAGTCGATCGGTTCTGGCTCGGGGCCGGCTCCTCCTCGTTCACCTGCTCCGCCGGCTCGCGGCCCGGAGTGGCGAGGTGGAAGCGACGGATGGCGAAGCGGAACACCAGGTAGTAGACGGCGGCGTACCCGAGCCCGATCGGCACGAGCCACAGCGGCTGTGTCGCGGTCGTGAAGTTCAGCGCGTAGTCGATGAACCCGGCGGAGAAGCCGAACCCGTCCTTGATCCCGAGGGCGTTGACCAGGGCCAGGGAGGTCCCGGTCAGCACGGCGTGGATCAGGAAGAGCGGCCAGGCGACGAACATGAAGGCGAACTCGAGCGGCTCCGTCACGCCGGTGAGGAACGAGGTGAGCGCGGCGGAGAGCATGAGCCCGCCGACGACCTTGCGGCGGTCGGGCCTCGCCTCGTGGTAGATCGCGAGCGCGGCGGCGGGCAGCGCGAACATCATGATCGGGAAGAACCCGGTCATGAACGAGCCGGCCGTGGGGTCGTCGGCGAGGAAGCGTGCGATGTCGCCGTGGACCACGACTCCGCTGCTGGTCTCGAAGCTCCCCACGACGAACCAGGGCACCGAGTTGAGGATGTGGTGCAGGCCGAACGGGATGAGCAGCCGGTTCGCGAAACCGTAGACGCCGGCACCGGCGATGTCGTTCCCCACGAGCCACTCGCCGAGCGCGATCAGCCCCCGCTCGAACGTCGGGTAGAGGAACGACAGCACCACCCCGAGCAGCAGCGTGACCAGTGCAGTGATGATGGGGACGAACCGTCGTCCGCCGAAGAAGGCGAGGTACGTCGGGAGCTTGACCCGGTAGAACCGCTGCCACAACAGCGCCGTCGTGATGCCGACCAGGATGCCGCCGAAGACGCCGTACTCGACCTGCGCACCCGCCCGGATCTCGTGAGCGGGCAGGACGTAGGGCGACATCGCTGTCGGCGACGGCGTCGAACACGACGTAGCCCACGACCGCCGCGAGGGCCGTGGAGCCGTCGGACTTGCGCGCGAAGCCGACAGCGACGCCCACCGCGAAGAGCAGGCCCAGGTTGGTGAACAGAGCGCCACCGGCGGCAGCGAGCACGGAGGCCACCGGCTCGAGCCAGGGCCAACGTGAGGCCAGCGCGAGGCCGGTGTCGCCCGCGCCGAGCATGTCGGGCTGCCCGAGCCGGAGCAGGAGCGCGGCCACCGGCAACGCCGCGATCGGCAGCATCAGGCTTCGGCCCAGTCGCTGAAGGACCGTGAGCCCCGCTTTCTGCACGGCGATACGCCGCGAGCGGTCCCCCGTCGGCTCTGCGGTGCTCATCGCCCTCCACGCGCACTAGATGTCGGATATCTGACCCGACAGTCCTCACCTACCGGCCGAGTGTCAAGGACCCATGGTGCCCCGACCGGGTCGGGTCGATGCCCTCCGGGGTGGGTGGTCTAATGGGTTGCATGAGCCAAGCGGAGCGCATCGTCGCGGGCCTCGGCGGGCGGGCGAACATCGTCGAGGTGGAGGCCTGCATCACCAGGCTCCGCACCGAGCTCGCGGACACCTCGCTCGTGAACGAGCAGGCGCTCAAGGATGCCGGTGTGCACGGAGTGATGCGTACGGGAGCCGTCGTGCAGGTCGTGGTCGGTCCGGACGCGGACACCCTGGCCAGCGACATCGAAGACCTGCTCTGATGCTGAAGGTCTTCTCACCGGTCGCGGGCCACAGCCTGGCGGTGAGCGACATCCCCGATCCGGTCTTCGCCAAGGGGCTCGTGGGTCCCGGCGTCGCAGTCCGGCCGCGGACGGGCCGGCAGACCTCGGTGGCGCCGATCGCCGGCACGCTGGTCAAGCTGCTCCCCCACGCCTTCGTGGTCGCCGACGCCGTCGACCATGCGGTGCTCGTCCACCTCGGCATCGACACCGTGCACATGGAGGGCGACGGCTTCACTCTGCTGAGCGACGAGGGCGGGCAGGTGGATGTGGGCGACGAGATCGTCGCCTGGGACCCGGCGTACGTCGAGCAGTCGGGTCGTTCGTCGGTGTGCGCGGTCGTCGTACTCGACTGCGACCCCGCCCACGTCGTGCATCAGCCGCACGACGTCGAGGTCGAGCAGGGCGACCTGCTGCTCGAGGTGGGGTGCTAGCCGCGCCAGGAGTTCACGGCGCTGAAGTCGGCATGCTGGCGGACCCACGTGTGCATCGCGATCGCCGCGGCCGCTGAGGCGTTGATCGACCGCGTCGAACCGAACTGCGCGATCGAGAAGGTGCCGTCGCAGGCCTCCCTCGCGCAGTCGGAGAGCCCCGGCCCCTCCTGCCCGAAGAGCAGGCAGCACTGCCGGGGCAGCTCGAGGGTCTCGATCGGCTGCGAGCCGGGAAGGTTGTCGATGCCGAGCAGCGTGGCGCCCACGCTCGTGGAGGTAGGCCGCGAGCTCCTCGGCGGTCTCGTGGTGCCGGATGTGCTGGTAGCGGTCGGTCACCATCGCGCCACGCCGGTTCCACCGCCGGTTGCCGACGATGTGCACCTCGTTGGCCAGGAACGCGTTGGCCGTCCGCACGATCGTGCCGATGTTGAAGTCGTGCTGCCAGTTCTCGATCGCCACGTGGAAGTCGTGGCGGCGGGTGTCGAGGTCGGCGACGATCGCCTCCATGGTCCAGTAGCGGTACCGGTCCACGACGTTGCGCCGGTCCCCCTCGGCGAGCAGGCGCTCGTCGTACTGCTCACCCGTCGGCCACTCGCCCTGCCACGGCCCGACCCCGACCTCCGCCGGGCCGTGCGGCATGGGGTCGTACGGCGCCCTGCGCTCCGTCATGGGTGGGGCCCCCGACCGGGTGGACTCGATGGCCGGCTGGGCCGCCGGCCCGGACTCGCTCTCCTGCACGGCGTCGATGCTAGGTGAGCCGACTTGGACATCAGGCGGCGGCAGATAGGGTGACCCGGTGACCGACCTTCTGCCGATGCTCTTCAATCCCATGCTGCTTGGCATCGACTGGCTCGATCCGGAGTACATCCTCAACCAGTTCGGGGACTACGCCCTGTGGGGCGCCGCGGCCATCATCTTCGCCGAGTGCGGGCTGCTGATCGGCTTCTTCCTCCCCGGCGAGTCACTGCTCTTCACCGTGGGCCTGCTCATCGCCCAGGACAAGATCTCCTACCCGCTGTGGGTCTGCTGCCTCGTGCTCACGATCGCCGCCCTTGTCGGGAACGCCTGCGGCTACTACATCGGGGACCGCGCAGGGCCGAAGATCTTCCACCGGGAGGACTCGCGGATCTTCAAGAAGGAGTACGTCGACAAGACCCACGCCTTCTTCGAGAAGTACGGCAACCGCGCCATCGTGCTCGGCCGCTTCGTGCCGATCGTTCGCACGTTCATCACCGTGATGGCGGGTGTGGGGACGATGGGCATCCGCCGCTTCATGGTCTACTCCGCGGTCGGCGGTGTGCTCTGGGCGACCGGCGTGACGGCGCTCGGCTACGCCCTCGGCAACGTCGGGTTCGTGAAGAACAACCTCGAGATCATGCTTCTCGCGATCGTCGCCGTCTCGCTGCTGCCGATCTTCATCGAGTACCTCCGCCACCGCGCGGCGCAGAAGATCGCCGAGGTCACCGAGGACTGACCGGGGCGCCGCCGCCCGGGTCCGCATGATGGTCGGGCCGGCCGGGTTCCGCGTTCGCCTGACGGGACGAAACGGGCGTGTTGTACTACTTCGGGCGCCGACTCGGTGACCGGTCCGTAGATCCTCGGGGGACTCCTTCATGCTTCATCGGCGCGGCGCGCTTCGGCGCGCCACTTTCCTCGGCGCTGCCCTCCTCATGATGCCGCTGGTCGGGTGCGCCGCCCACGCGTCCGGGGACACAGCCGCGCCCGCTCCCACGAGCCTCACCGCGCCGCCCCAACCGAGCTCGGCCGGGCCCACCGGGCGCACGCAGGAGACGACCGCCCCCGGCTCCGACTCTTCGGGCCCCGACTCTCCGGGCTCCGACTCCCCGGGCTCCGACTTCCCGGGCCCCCACGACACCCAGTCCGACGACCAGGGGTCCGACGACGCGAAGCCCGACGACCAGTCAGACGACCAGCGGGGCCGCGGCCGTCGCCCCAACATCCTGTTCATCAGCACCGACGACCAGGCCGACTACGACCTGCGCTGGATGCCCAACACGCGCCGGCTGCTCGCCGCCCAGGGCGTGAGCTTCTCCGACTTCGTCGCACCGCACCCGCTGTGCTGCCCGTCGAGGGCGATGATGCTCACCGGCCAGTACGCGCAGAACAACGGCGTGCGCCACAACGAGGGGCCCTACGGCGGCTACAAGCGCCTCGACCCCGAGCACACGATCGCCACCTGGCTGCACGAGGCGGGGTACCAGACCGCCTTCGTCGGCAAGTACCTCAACGGCTACGAGCACAAGCGACGCGGCCCGGAGCCGGGCTGGGACGTCTGGAACCCCACCATCCAGGGCGTCTACCGGTACTACGGCTACAAGATGTACAACGACGGCCACCCGAGGTACTACCCCGACATCCACAACGCCGACCTGGTCGGCGCCAAGACCGTCGACTACATCAAGCGTTTCGCCAGGACCGACAAGCCGTTCTTCATCTGGGCCTCCCAGGTCGCGCCGCACGGCGCCTGCGTGCCCAGCCAGGAGCTGACCTGCTGGGCGCCGCCCAAACCTGCCCGACGGCATGCGCTCATGTTCAGCGACGTCATCCCGCCGTCGATGAGCGACCCGTCGTACAACGAGGCCGACGTCAGCGACAAGCCGAGGTACATCCGCGAGAAGGCGCCGGTGGGAGCCGCGAACATGCGCGACTACTTCGTCTCCCGGATCCAGTCGCTCCAGGCGGTGGACGACGGGGTCGCGCGCGCCGTCGACACCCTGCGCCGGACCGGCGAGCTGGACAACACCCTGATCGTGTTCACCTCCGACAACGGCTACCTGCTCGGTGAGCACCGGCTGGCCACGAAGAACGTCGGCTACGAGCAGGCGCTCCAGGTCCCCCTGCTGGTCCGCGGTCCGGGCATTCCGCGCGGAGTCGCACGGAACACCGCGGGCGGCACCTTGGACCTCGCCCCGACGTTCCTCGAGGCCGCCCACGCCGAGGCAGACATCACGATGGACGGGCTCAGCCTGCTCCCCGCCGCCCGCCACGACGCCGGCATCGACCGCGACACCATGCTGCTGCAGTCAGGGCCGGTCACCGCGGTGGACCTGCCGTTCGGCTGGTTCTACCGCGGCGTGCGCACCGCGAGGTACACCTACCTCTACTACCCCTCGTCCGCCGAGGCGGAGCTGTACGACCGCCAGCGGGACCCGCACCAGCTCACCAACGTCTCCGGCGACCGCCGCTACCGGGCGGTCGAGGCCGAGCTCGCGGCCCGGGTCGACGCCCTCGGGTCCTGCAACGGTGACGAGTGCCGTCAGACGTTCGGGCCGGTGCCAGCCCCGCAGTCGGAGTAGCACGCAACAATGGCACCACGGCACCACGGCTCCGCGACTGGGAGGCTCTTCCACAGGTGCCTGGAAGGAGAACAGGATGCCGAGAGGTCTCCGGCCCTACGCGTGGCTGCTCGGCGTGTTGTGGGGGCTGCCGTTGCTGGTGACCGCCGTCGGGTACGCAGTCCTCCCCAAGGACGTCGGCCCCGAGCAGTGTGAGGGCATCGGGTTCGGGTGCTCCCTGTCACCGGCGGACACGTTGCTCCTCCTGGCGGGGATGTCGTCGATCGCCCTGGTGCCGGCGGGGATTCTCGGCGTGGTCGTTGTCTCGGTCCTGCAGGCTCGCCGGGACCGGCGACCGTCATCCGGACAGACTGTGGATCCGGCGCCGCCGGACAAGGCGTAGGGATCCGCCCTCGTCGCCGGGCTCAGGCCAGGCCGAGCTCGTCGAGGCTGTAGGCGTACACGTAGTCACATCCCTCGGACTCCACGCGCTCCTTGGCGCCGGTGGCCCGGTCCACGATCACCGCTACGCCCACGACCTTCGCCCCCGCCTCGCGCAGCGCCTCCACCGCGGTGAGCACCGAGCCGCCGGTGGTGGAGGTGTCCTCCACGGCGAGCACCCGGCGACCTTTGACGTCCGGCCCCTCGATGCGGCGCTGCATCCCGTAGGTCTTCCCGGCCTTGCGGACCACGAACGCGTCGAGCGTGCGTCCCTCGGCGGCCGCCGCGTGCAGCATCGACTGGGCGACCGGGTCGGCGCCCAGCGTCAGGCCTCCGACGGCGTCGTACTCCCAGTCCTTGGTCAGCTCGAGCATCACGCGGCCCACGAGCGGGGCCGCCTGGGCGTCGAGCGTGATGCGGCGCAGGTCGACGTAGTAGTCGGCCTCCGTGCCGGAGGAGAGGGTGACCTTGCCGTGCACGACGGCCTTGGTCCTGATCTGGTCGAGGAGTGCGTCGCGGTCGCTCATGTACAGCGACTCTAGTCAGCCAGGCCGGGCTAGTTCTTCCCGGTCTCGGCCTGTTTCTCGGCCTTCTTCTCGGCCGGGGTCTTCTTCTCGGTCTCGAGGAGGTGGCCGAAGGCGACCATCCGGTTGTCGGTGTGGAAGAGCTCCGAGCAGGTGGTGAGCGTGATCAGCTTCTGGCCGGGCTTCTGGGACGGCGGCTGGACCCCGCCGTCGGGGTTGCTCGGCAGCGGGTCGACGACCCAGATGTTCTCGAAGTTCACGATCAGGTCGTTGGGGTTCGTGTCGAGCACGTACGTGTAGATCGCGTCACGGGTCTCGACGATCACCCGGTGACCGGGTCGCAGCTGCGGCATGTTGCGCAGCGGCTCGCCGTGGGTGACCCGGTGGGCAGCGATCGCGTAGTTGCCCCTCCTGCCAGGGTCCGCGGAGTCCGGGAAGTGGCCGTACCCGGAGGCGAGCTCCTCCTCGCCGACGCCCTCGAGCACCGGCACGACGTAGTCGTCACCGAAGGCCGGGATCCGGATCAGTGCCGAGGCCTTCCCCAGGGGCACACCGGCGGACTCGGTCCCGGGCTTCGCGTCGATCGTCGTACCCGGCTCCGACGACCAGTTCTGCTGGAGGTCCTGCACGAGCTGCTGCTGGGTGTGCCGGGACACGATGTTCGTGCCGTAGAACTGCCAGCCGACGTAGCCGAGCATGCCGAGCCCGCCGAGCACGAACATGATGCCCACCCAGAAGGTGACGCCCCGCCGCCGGCGCCGCTTCGACGGGCGCGGCGGCTGCTGGTCGACGGCTGTCGCGGTCCCGGTGTCCTGACTCACGCCCCCCATCATGTCTGACGGCTCCGACTACAGTCGCGGTATGTCACCAATCGACCATGTCGATCAGACGGACCACCGGATGCAGGGCCGGCTCGCGGAGCGGCTGCAAGGGATCCCCGGGACGATCTTCTCGGAGATGTCCGCGCTCGCCGTGCGCACCGGCGCCTTGAACCTCGGGCAGGGCTTCCCCGACCGCGACGGCCCGAGCTCGGTCGTGGAGGCCGCGGTGGCGGCCCTTCGCGAGGGGCGGAACCAGTACGCCCCCGGCATCGGCGTCCCCGAGCTCCGCGACGCGATCGCAGGGCACCAGTCACGGCACTACGGCATCGATCTCGACCCCGGGCGGCAGGTCCTGGTGACCACGGGAGCGACCGAGGCGATCGCGGCTGCTCTGCTGGCGCTGGTCAACCCCGGCGACGAGGTGGTCGTCCTCGAGCCGTTCTACGACTCCTACACCGCGTGCATCCAGATGGCCGGCGGTGTGCGGCGACCCGTCACGCTGCGCGCCCCGGACTTCCGCCTCGACGTGGACGAGCTGCGCGCCGCGGTGACCGACCGTACGACGGTCCTCCTGCTCAACTCCCCGCACAACCCGACCGGCACAGTCCTCACCCGCGCAGAGCTCGAAGCCGTGGCCGAGGTCGCGCGACGCCACGACCTCGTGGTGATCACCGACGAGGTCTACGAGCACCTCGTGTACGACGACCACGAGCACGTCCCGCTCGCCACGCTGCCCGACATGTTCGAGAGGACGCTCTCCATCTCCAGTGCCGGGAAGACGTTCTCGTTCACGGGCTGGAAGATCGGCTGGGCCACGGGGCCCGACCCGCTGGTGCGGGCGGTCGACGCGGCGAAACAGTGGCTGACCTTCAGCTCCGGCGCACCACTCCAGCCGGCGATCGCGCACGCGCTGAACGAGGAGTCGGACTACTACACCGGCCTCGCGAAGGACCTCGAGGCCAAGCGCGACAGCCTCTGCGAGGGCCTGCGGCGTCTCGACCTCGACGTGTACGTGCCCGGCGGCACCTACTTCGTGACGACGGACGTCAGGCGGTACGGCTACCGCGACGGGTTGGAGTTCTGCCGCGCCCTCCCCGAGAAGGCCGGCGTCGTGGCGATCCCGTCGCAGGTGTTCTACGACGAGGTCGAGGAGGGCCGCCACATGGTCCGCTGGGCGTTCTGCAAGGAGCAGGACGTGCTCGACGAGGGTGTCCGTCGCCTGACCGGATCAGACCTCCACGCCTGACCGGCCCGGGCTCGGGATCACCAGACGTTCGAGGGGGGCTCGTCCTTGCCGCGGCCCTGGTCGCCGTACTGCTGGCCCGGCTGCCCGGCTGGCCCGGCTGGCCCGGCTGGCCCGGCTGGCCCGGCTGGCCCGGCTGCTGACCGTACGGCTGGAACGCGCCCGGGTAGCCCTGCTGGCCGATCCGGCGGGCGTACCACTCGTTCGCACCGCCCACGAAGAGCAGGACGATGACGGCCCCGCCGCCGAGGGTGTGCAGGAGGCCGACCGGGAAGGCGGCGACGCTGAACAGCGCGGTGATCGCGGACGAGACGACGAGCGCGATCCGCGCCCAGTTCTGGCGGCGGTAGGCGAACCAGGCGATCACCATCGCGGCGATGCTCCAGAACAGCGTGATGGCCGCGAGTACCCAGATCGCCGCGATGACCTGGTCCGTGGAGACGTTGAGCTGCTGGAAGCCGGCGTCCCGCTCGAGCTGGCGGATGAACTCGTCTCGCGCGACGACCACGACGAAGCCGATGAGCAGGAACCCGAGAATCGTCAGAGCCGACATCACCCAGGTGATCCAGGCGGCCACCGTGACGGTCGTCGGCCGCTGGTCGGGGTCGACCGGACGCTGTGGAGCGCCGCCGTACTGCTGCTGCCCGTACGGGGGCTGTCCGTACTGCTGGGGCTGTCCGTACTGCTGGTTGGGCTGCGGGGGCTGACCGTACGGAGGCTGACCGTACTGCGGCTGACCTTGCGGAGGCTGACCGTACGGGGGCTGGCCGCCGTAGGGACCGCCGTACGGCGGCTGCCCCGGAGGGGGCTGCTGGCCGTAGGGAGCCTGCTGCCCGTACGGAGGCGGCGGCGGGTAGCCGCCCTGGGGGTACGACGGGCCGCCGGGCTGACTACCGGGCGACCACCGGGCTGGCCGACGGGCCGACCGCCGCCCGGCTGGCCGTAGCCCTGGGTCGGGGGTGGCACGGGACGGCCGGAGGAGTCCTCCGGCCGGGGAGCGTCGGGCTGCTCGTTCGACGGGTGGTTCTCGGACAACAGGTTGCCTTCCACTCGGGTGCGCTGGTGCCGCGCGGCGGAGACGCCGGAAGCCGAGCCGGACTGTGCCGGAGCCGGGATCCCCGCGAACCAGTCCCGGGCCGGGCGGGTCCAGAGCATGATCGCGGCGAACGCGATCATGACCGGAAGCACACCGCCACGCCACCGGCGCGGTGAGGACGATCGCGACAGCAGTGACCGTGAACCCGACCCGCGCGGCGTTGTGGCGCTGGAGCACGAAGATCGCGAGCACGGTCGCCGCGGCGGCCATCGCGCTCGTGAAGAACATCAGGCCGCGCAGGATCTCCAGGACCTGCCCGATCTCCAGCCCCATGCCGTTGCCGGGCGGGGTGGAGAGGAACTCGTCGATGCTGTCGCGGAACTGCACGGTGTGCAGCTTGGAGACCGAGTCGAACAAGGTCAGCACCAGGAGCGCGGATCCGATCACCGCGACCCAGCCGGCCATGGTGACCTGGCTGGGCCTGGGAAGCTTGCTCTGCTCAGTCATGACGCCATTGCATCATGAGGGCAAACCCCGGCGGACGGCTCCACCGGGGTTGCCTCGAGGTGCGCCCGTCGCATCAGACCGCCACCGCGGCCGGGCGCAGCGTCAGGGCGTCACCGGACTCGTCCACGTCGACGACGACCTCGCTGCCGTCCAGCACCTCGCCGGAGAGCAGCAGCCTGGCGAGCGGGTCGCCGATGGCGGTCTGTACGAGCCGACGAAGCGGGCGGGCGCCGTACGCCGGGTCGTAGCCGGTGCGACTGAGCCAGGCGTGCGCGGCCTCGGTCACCGTGACGGTGATCCGGCGCACCGCGAGCCGCTTGTTCAGCTCGGCGACCTGGAGGTCGACGATGTGCGAGAGCTGGTCCTCGGTGAGCGCGTCGAACATGACGATCTCGTCGAGCCGGTTGAGGAACTCCGGCTTGAAGGACTGCCGCACCACGGCCATCACGGAGTCGCGCTTCTTCTCCGGGTCGAGCGTCGGGTCCACCAGGAAGTGGGACCCGAGGTTCGAGGTCAGGATCAGGATCGTGTTGCGGAAGTCCACCGTGCGGCCCTGACCGTCGGTGAGCCGGCCGTCGTCGAGCACCTGGAGCAGGATGTCGAAGACCTCGGGGTGCGCCTTCTCCACCTCGTCGAGGAGCACGACGGAGTAGGGCCGGCGGCGGACCGCCTCGGTGAGCTGGCCGCCCTCCTCGTAGCCGACGTAGCCCGGAGGGGCACCCACGAGCCGCGCGACGCTGTGCTTCTCGGAGTACTCGCTCATGTCGATCCGGACGATCGCCCGCTCGTCGTCGAACAGGAAGTCGGCGAGCGACTTGGCGAGCTCGGTCTTGCCGACGCCGGTCGGGCCGAGGAACAGGAAGGAGCCGGTGGGCCGGTTGGGGTCGGAGATACCGGCGCGCGATCGACGTACCGCATCGGAGACGGCCCTGACCGCGGACTCCTGGCCGATCAGCCGCTCGCCGATGACCTCCTCCATGCGGAGCAGCTTCGCGGTCTCGCCCTCGAGCAGGCGGCCGGTGGGGATGCCCGTCCAGGCCTCGACCACCTCGGCGATCTCCTCGGGGCCGACGGCCTCGCGCACCATGGGGGTCTCGCCGGACAGCGCAGTCTCGGCCTCCTCGGCCTCCTGGATCTGCTTCTCCAGCGCCGGGATCTGGCCGTAGAGGATCTCGCTGGCCTTCGCCAGGTCGCCCTCGCGCTGGAACCGGTCGGCCTCGCTTCGCAGCTGGTCGATCCGCTTGCGGAGCTCACCCGAACCCTCGAGGGCGGCCTTCTCTCGCTCCCAGCGGGCCTCGAGGCCGCGGAGCTCCTCCTCCCGGTCGGCCATCTCGGCACGCAGCTTCTCGAGCCGGTCCTTCGACGCCACGTCGGTCTCGCGCTCGAGGGCGAGCTCCTCCATCTTCATCCGGTCGACGGAGCGACGGAGCTGGTCGACCTCGACCGGGGAGGACTCGATCTCCATGCGCAGGCGCGAGGCCGCCTCGTCGACGAGGTCGATCGCCTTGTCGGGCAGCTGGCGTCCGGTGATGTAGCGGTCCGAGAGCATGGCCGCGGCCACGAGGGCCTGGTCGGTGATCTTCACGCCGTGGTGCGCTTCGTACTTCTCCTGGAGGCCGCGCAGGATCGCGACGGTGTCCTCGACCGAGGGCTCCCCCACGAACACCTGCTGGAACCGGCGCTCGAGGGCGGGGTCCTTCTCGATGCGCTCGCGGTACTCGTCGAGCGTGGTCGCGCCGATCATCCGCAGCTCACCGCGGGCCAGCATCGGCTTGAGCATGTTGCCCGCGTCCATGGCGGAGTCGCCGCCCGCGCCGGCACCGACGACGGTGTGCAGCTCGTCGATGAACGTGATGATCTGGCCCTCGGAGTCCTTGATCTCCTCCAGCACCGCCTTGAGGCGCTCCTCGAACTCGCCGCGGTACTTCGCGCCGGCGACCATGGCCGCGAGGTCGAGGGCGAGCACACGCCGGCCCTTGAGCGAGTCGGGTACGTCGCCGTCCACGACGCGCTGGGCGAGGCCCTCGACGACGGCGGTCTTGCCGACGCCGGGCTCACCGATCAGCACGGGGTTGTTCTTGGTGCGCCGCGAGAGCACCTGCACCACGCGGCGGATCTCGGAGTCACGGCCGATGACCGGGTCGAGCTTGCCCTCCTGGGCTGAAGCGGTCAGGTCGACGGCGTACTTCTCGAGCGCCTGGTAGGTCGCCTCCGGGTCCTGGCTGGTGACCCGGCGGTTGCCCCGGACGCTGGCCAGCGCGGCACGCAGCGCGTCGGGGGTGGCACCGGCCTCGACGAGGACCTTCTGCACGGGCGACTCGACGGTCGCGGCGGCGATCAGCAGGTGCTCGGTCGAGATGTAGTCGTCCTTCATCTCGGCCGCGATGTCGCCGGCCTTGGTGAGGATCTGCAACGCGGCCCGGGAGTACGACGGTGCGCCGACCGTCGTAGCCGGAGGCGGCCGGGAGCCTCTTCAGCTCGGCCTCCACACCGGCGACGACCTGCGCCGGCTGCACACCGGCGGCCTCGAACAGCGGCCGCGCGATGCCCTCCGGCTGCGCGAGCAGCGCGGCGAGGAGGTGGACCGCCTCCACCTGCGCGTGGCCCGCGGAGGCCGAGGTCGAGATCGCGGTGTTGATGGCTTCCTGGCTGCGGGTGGTGAACTTCGATGCGTCCATGGGGTGCGTCGTCCTTTGGTCGAACTCAGGGTCGAACGGGTGCTGCTGCTCGTGTGACGCGGGTCAGATCCGGCCGCGTCGCCAGACCGTCACCGCATGGCTCGAAGGGCGGAGGACCGGGAGGTTCTCGGTCTTCGCGTCGGCGATCGTTCTCTGGAGGGCGTACTGCGTCGCCCCCAGGTCGTGCTCGAGCTCGGCGACCCGCATGCGCAGCGCCGCCACCTGGTTCTCGAGGTCGAGGATCCGCTTGACGCCTTCCAGCCCGATGCCGGACGACGTCAGCTCGGCCACCTCGCGCAGCATCTCGATGTCGCGCCAGGAGTAGCGGCGTCCGCCACCGCCGGTGCGCCCGGGCCGGACGAGACCCATCCGGTCGTAGGCGCGCAGGGTCTGCGGGTGCAGCCCGGTCAGCTCCGCGGCGACGGAGATGACGTAGACCGGCACGTCGGGTCCCGGCGCCTCCGTCCGCGTGGTGCGCTTGGCCGGCCGCTGCGGGGTGCTCATCGGGCACCTCCGGCGAGCAGGTTGGCGCGCAGGTCACTCCCTGCGGTGGCCTCGCGGTAGGCCTGGACGGCCTCGCGTGCCTTCTCGTCGAGTACGGCGGGCACGTGCACGTCGACGGTGACCAGCAGGTCGCCGTGATGACCGTCCTTGCGCCGGACGCCCTTGCCCCGGACGCGGAAGGTGCGGCCGTTCGGGGTGCCGGCGGGGATCTTCACGGTCACCGGCGCGCCGGCGAGGGTCGGGACCTTGATCTCGGCGCCGAGAGCAGCCTCGTCGAAGCTGATCGGCACCGTCACGGTCAGGTTGTCGCCCTTGCGCCCGAAGACGGGGTGCGGCAGGACCTTCACGGTGACGAACAGGTCGCCGGGCGGACCACCGCGCTCGCCGCTCGCGCCCTTGCCCCGGAGCCGGATCCGCTGACCGTCCTTGACCCCGGCGGGGATCCGGGCCTGGATCGTGCGGGACGACAGGCCGCGACCGGAGCCGTGGCAGGTCGGGCACGGGTCGTCGACGACCAGGCCACGCCCGCGGCAGGCCGGGCAGGTCTCGTTCATGGTGAACGCACCGCCCACCGACGCCGCGTGCATGCCGACGCCGTCGCACTCGGGGCAGACCCGCGGGACCGTGCCCGAGCGGGCACCGGTGCCGTTGCAGTCGGGGCAGGGCGCGTCGGAGGAGAGCCGCAGCGAGACGGTCACGCCCTCGATCGAGTCGACGAAGCTGATCGTCGCCTCGGTCTCGAGGTCTGCGCCGCGGCGCGCCGCGGACTGCCGCGCCCGGCCGCCCCCGAACACCGTGCCGAAGAGGTCGCCGAAGCCTCCGCCGCCCTGACCGCCGAGGAAGTCGCCCATGTCGAACGTCTGGCTGCCGCCACCGCCCCCGGTGCGACCGGCGGTGAACGGCCCGAAGCCGCCGCCGTAGGTGCGCAGCTCGTCGTACTGCTTGCGCTTCTCCGCGTCACCCACGACGTCGTAGGCCTCGGCGATCTGCTTGAACCGCTCCTCGGCGGCCTTGTCGCCAGGATGGGAGTCCGGGTGGTTGGCGCGCGCAAGCTTGCGGTACGCCTTCTTGATCTCGTCCGCCGACGCGTCCTTGGCCACGCCGAGGACCTTGTAGAAGTCCTTGGTCGCCCAGTCAGCACTGGTCATGCGCGCACCTCCCTCCGGTGGTCCTGGTTACTGGTTGTCGCTGCTCTCCGTCGCCGGCGCCTCCGGCTCGGGGTCGACCACGGTCACCCGCGCGGGGCGGACGACTCGGTCACCGATCCGGTAGCCGGCGTGGACGATGTTCTGGCAGGTCGTGGTCGTCACGTCCGGCGAGTGGCCGTGCATGAGCGCCTCGTGGAGGTTCGGGTCGAACTCGTCGCCGGGCTTGCCGAACTTCTCCAGGCCGAGGCTGCCGACGATCCGCTCGAGCGAGTCGGCCACGGCCTTGAAACCGCCCTCGACCTCGCCGTGCTCACGCGCCCGGTCGATGTCGTCGAGCACCGGCAGCATGGCCGACAGCACCGAGAACGTGGCGTTCTGCTTGACCAGCTCGCGGTCGCGGTCGACCCGGCGCTTGTAGTTGAGGTACTCCGCCTGCAGCCGCTGCAGGTCGCCGGTCAGCGTCGCGACGTCCTGCTGCGCCTTCTCCAGGTCGGCGACGAGCTCGGTCGGCACGTCGTTCGCCGCGTCGGTCTGGGCCTGAGCCCCGGCGGCGTCGTCGGTCGCGGTCTCGCTCATCGTGTCGCCTCCCTCCTGCTCGATGGTGTCCGCAGGCCCGGCCGGGGTCTCGTCGACCCGGCTGCCGGCGGCCTGGGCCTGGGCGTCGGCCGCCGGGCCGGGGGCCGCAGTCTCCTGCGACCCCGCAGCCTCGGCGCCTGCGCCCTTGCCCGTGCTCTCGTGCTGGTGGTCAGCAGAGGTCACTTGTTCTCACCCTCATTGCCGTCGGTGGAGTCCTCGTCGACGATCTCGGCGTCGACGACGTCCTCGTCGGAGTCCCCGGTGCCCGTCGTACCACCGGCAGCGGCGGCGTCGGACTCACCGGCGGCGTACATCGCGGCACCCATCTTCTGGCTGGACTCGCCGAGCTTGGCCACGGCGGCGTCGAGCTCGTCCTTCTCGGCCTGCTCGTTCTCGAGCACCTTCTTCAGCGCCTCGACGTCGGCCTCGACCTCGGTCTTGACGTCGGCCGGGACCTTGTCGGCGTTCTCGGAGAGGAACTTCTCCGTGGTGTACACGAGGCTGTCGGCCTGGTTGCGGGCCTCGACGGCCTCGCGACGCTTCCGGTCCTCCTCGGCGTACTGCTCGGCGTCGCGGATCATCTTGTCGATGTCCTCCTTCGACAGCGCCGAACCACCGGTGATCGTCATCGACTGCTCACGACCGGTGCCACGGTCCTTCGCGGACACGTGGACGATGCCGTTGGCGTCGATGTCGAAGGTGACCTCGATCTGCGGCACACCGCGCGGAGCCGGCGGCAGGCCGGTCAGCTCGAAGTTGCCGAGCGGCTGGTTCTGCGCCGCCATCTGACGCTCGCCCTGGTAGACCTGGATCTGCACCGAGGGCTGGTTGTCGTCGGCGGTGGTGAACACCTCGGACCGCTTGGTCGGGATCGTGGTGTTGCGCTCGATGAGCTTGGTCATCACGCCACCCTTGGTCTCGATGCCCAGGGACAGCGGCGTGACGTCGAGGAGCAGGACGTCCTTGACCTCGCCCTTGAGCACACCGGCCTGGAGTGCCGCACCCACGGCGACGACCTCGTCGGGGTTCACACCCTTGTTCGGCTCCTTGCCGCCGAGCAGCTGCTTGACCTGCTCGGTCACGGCGGGCATCCGGGTCGAGCCGCCGACCATGATCACGTGGTCGATCTTGGAGATGTCCTGGCCGGCGTCCTTGAGCACCTGCTGCACGGGCGACTTGGTGCGCTCGAGCAGGTCAGCGGTGATCTTCTGGAACTCCGACCGGGTCAGCTTCTCCTCGAAGTGGAGCGGGCCGGACTCGGAGTGGGTGATGTAGGGCAGGTGGATCGTGGTCTCGCTCGAGGCGGACAGCTCGATCTTCGCCTTCTCGGCCGACTCCTGCAGACGCTGGCGGGCGATCTTGTCGGCGCCGAGGTCGACGTTGTTGCTGTCCTTGAACTTCTTGACCATCCAGTCGACGATCCGGTTGTCCCAGTCGTCACCACCGAGGTGGTTGTCGCCGGAGGTCGCCTTGACCTCGACGACGCCGTCGCCGATCTCGAGCAGGGAGACGTCGAAGGTTCCACCACCGAGGTCGAAGACCAGGATGGTCTGGTCGTGCTCCTTGTCGAGGCCGTAGGCCAGCGCGGCCGCGGTGGGCTCGTTGACGATGCGCGAGACGTTCAGGCCCGCGATCTCACCGGCCTCCTTGGTGGCCTGGCGCTGGGCGTCGGAGAAGTACGCCGGGACCGTGATCACCGCGTCGGTGACGGTCTCGCCGAGGTACGCCTCGGCGTCGCGCTTGAGCTTCTGGAGGATGAACGCCGAGACCTGCTGAGGAGTGAACTCCTTCTCGTCGATCCGGGTCTTCCAGTCGGTGCCCATGTGGCGCTTGACGGAACGGATGGTGCGGTCGACGTTGGTGACGGCCTGGCGCTTGGCCACCTCACCGACGAGGACCTCGCCGTTCTTGGCGAAGGCGACCACGGACGGCGTGGTCCGGGCACCCTCTGCGTTTGCGATGACGGTGGGTTCGCCACCCTCGAGGACGGACACGACGGAGTTCGTCGTGCCCAGGTCGATGCCGACCGCGCGTGCCATGTGTTTACCTCCACGGATCAGGGGCGTGTATCTGTCGCTGTTCTGGGGACGGGACCTGTTCTAGCAGCTCCCGCCGACAAGAGTCTGTCAAACAACTTGAGTCGGCTCAACTCAACTCTTGTCATGGGATCCAACGCAGGAGGCACCGGCAAGATTCCCCGACGGAGCACCGGTTCTCGGCCGACTCCCGGCGCCGGCTCGGCGCTCCGGCCACGGCGCTCGGCGGCCGACCGCGACCGAGATCGTGCACCTGCGAAGCTGTGACCTCTCGTCGGCGGATCTCCGCGTCAACACCGTGCACCTGCACGATCCTTGCCAGTCCGACCTGCCAGTCCGACTTGCCAGTCCGACCTGCCAGTCCGACCTTGCCAGTCCGACCTGCCAGTCCGACCTGCCAGTCCGACCTGCGACGACGAGATGCGGAGCCCGCAGGCCTCACGCGTCGGTCAGCGAGTGCGTTCGAGCCTGGGGAAGGTACGGCGGAAGAGGTCGACCGCCGGGCCGAGCAGGAGGAACACCAGCACCGTCCCGGGGCCGACCGCGGCGCCGAGCAGCCAGCCGACGAGCGCGCCGCCGCCCTGCACGAGGTTGTAGCTCCACCGGAACGGGATCGGCGGGTCCCAGGCGATCGCCATCGCCTCGGCGGGACCGGCTCCGGTGGCGCTCGCCAGGTAGGCGGCGACCCCCACCGTGATGAGCATGAGCGCCGCGGCGAGCATCGCCACCCGGGCGCCGATCGAGGTCACGTCCGGCACGACGGCCAACCCCGCGGAGATCACCACCCCGACCAGGAACCACTGCACGAGCGTGCCGGGACCGGGACGGGTGCCGCGCACCCAGGCCAACCCGATGAACGCTGCGCCGACCACGATGTTCAGCTGCCAGAAGGGCAGGCCTGTCGCGATCGTGAGCCCGCTGACCATCGTGGAGTAGCCGTCCGACCCCATCGCGGCCTCGAGCAGCAGCGCCACGCCGCCACCGAGCACGGTGCAGGCCACGACGAGCTGGACGTACTTGACGACGACCCTCCGCACCGGCCGCTCGCTCACCTCGCCGGTCACCGGGCCACCGGCTCGCAGAGCACGACCGGGATCTCCCGGTCGGTCCAGGACTGGTAGGACTCGAAGTCGGCGTAGAGGTCGACCAGCCGGGGCCACAGCTCGGCGCGCTCCGACGGGGTCGCCGTTCGCGCCCGCAGCCGGCGCACGTCGCCGCGCACCTGCACGGTCACGTCCGGGTCAGCCAGGACGTTGAGGTACCACTGAGGGTGCCTGGGCAGCCCGCCCTGGGACGCGACGATCACGACCCGGTCACCGTCGGGCAGGAAGAGCAGCGGCGTGGTACGCACCTTCCCGGACTTGCGCCCGATGTGGCTGAGCAGGCAGATCGGTACTCCTCCGGGGAAGGCCGCGCCGATCCGCAGCTTGCCCATCAGGCGTCCGTTCGTCCGCCGGTAGACCCACACGTTGATCGCCGAAGCATGCTTGAGCAGCTTGGGCACGAGCGGTGAGTCGAGCCCCTTGGGCTTCGGTTTCGTCCGGTCCATGGTCAGCGGACGCGAACGGTCACGTCGTTCGACTTCTTGCCGGTCGCCGCGTCGATCACGCGGAACTTGTTCGACCCGGACTGGCCGGTCATGACGTACGACGAGAAGGTGCCACCGCTCACCGTCGTGGAGCTCGGGAAGTCGGTCCAGCCGCCCTCGAAACGCTGCACCTGCAAGGACGCACCCTCACCGCCGGGGTAGGTGCCGGTGAGGTAGATCCGCTCCATCGGCGAGACCTCCACCGGGCTCGCGGACAGGCTGATCACGGACGGCGGCTTGCGCTTCTTCTTCGGCTTCGGCGACTGCGACTCCTGGGGCGTGGCCGAGGGGCTTGCGGAGCCGGACGACTTCCTGCCGCTGTTCAGGTCGTCGAGGGTGAGCCCCGGGTCGTCGCCCTCCTGGGTCGAGCCGGGCGAGTGGGAGGGGATGTAGAGGGTCGGCTCCTCCTGGACCGACGGGCCCTTCTCGCCGAGCCCCGAGAGGTTGACCGCCCCGAGCGTGACCAGGCTGATCAACCCGCCCACGAGAACGGCGACACCGAGCAGCGCACCGACCCCTACCAGCAAGGGGCGGAACCAAGGGGTCTCATCGTCCTGGGCCATCGGGGTCCAGCCTAGGGCCAGACCCACCAGGTCAGACCCCACGCCTCCAGACGAGCTCCTCCACCAGCTCCCGCGACCGCCAGCCTCCCGCCGTACGCACCAGCTTGTGGCGGTAGTAGCCACCGAACTCCCACAGCAGCTCGCTGCCGTCCTCCTGCGGGAAGACCATGGGGTTGAGGAAGTACGCCGTGACGTCGGCTGAGTCACCGTCGACCACGACCTCCGACTGCCCGATCACGTGGTGGCGGCGAGGGAACATCGGCAGTACCTCGGCGAGCCATGCCTTCACCTTCGGGAAGTCGCCCTCGATCCCGCCGGTGGCGGTGTAGTCGATGGCCGCGTCCGGGGTGAACACCTCGTCGAGCCGGTCCCACTCCCCTGTGTCGATCGCGCGGGTGTAGCGGGTGAGCAGGTCGGCGATCTCGATCCGGTCCGAGAGCAGCTGTACGTCGAGCACGGGCACCTTCCGAGGTCTGGCTGATCGAGTCCTGGCGGTCCGGGGTCTGTTCGAGAACTGAAACAGGTTCTAGTATGAGGCGACTCGACCACCGACCGCCAGGGAGTCCCCCATGCGATTCACCTACGCCGAGGCCATGACCCGGGCGGAGTACTACCTCCCGCTCGCCCGGGCCGCCGAGGCCGCCGGCTACGACACCATGACGGTCGCCGACTCGCTGATCTACCCCAAGGAGTCGGACGCGACCTACCCGTACACCGACGACGGCAACCGGGAGTTCCTCGAGGACAAGGAGTTCATCGAGACCTTCACGCTGATCGCGGCGATGGGCGCGGTGACCGAGCGGATCCGCTTCACGCCCTTCGTGCTGAAGCTGCCGGTCCGGCCGCCCGTGCTCGTGGCGAAGCAGGCGAGCTCGATCGCCTTCCTGACGAGGAACCGCCTCGGGCTCGGCGTGGGGCTGAGCCCGTGGCCGGAGGACTTCACGGCGATGGGCGTCCCGTGGAAGGGCCGCGGGAAGCGCATGGACGAGGCGATCGACATCGTCCGCGGCCTGACCGCCGGAGGCTGGTTCGAGTACCACGGCGAGGTGTTCGACATCCCCGCGATGAAGATGACACCGGCGCCCACCGAGCCGATCCCGATCCTCGTCGGCGGGCACAGCGACGCCGCCCTGCGACGGGCGGTACGGCGAGGGGACGGCTGGATGCACGCCGGCGGAGACGCCGAGGAGCTCGACGTACTCCTCGACAAGATCGCCAAGCTCCGGGCCTCCGAAGGCGTCACGGAGAAGCCCTTCGAGATCCACGTGATCTCGATGGACGCCTACTCACCCGACGGCATCAAGCGGCTCGAGGACAAGGGCGTGACCGACGTGATCGTCGGCTTCCGCGTGCCGTACGTGATGGGGCCCGACACCGAGCCGCTGGACAGGAAGGTCGAGCACCTCGAGCGCTTCGCCGAGTCGGTCATCGCGAAGGTCCGCCCATGAGCCGGGACCTGACTCGTCCGTTGACGGAGGCCGTGGCCGAGGCGGAGCGGCTGGTCGAGGGCGCACCGTTCATCCGCACCGAGCAGGACCTCGCGGAGGGCTACGAGTACCTCGCCGGGTCGGTCCGGGCCTCGTTGCAGGCGGCCTTCGGGTACGACCTCGAGCACCCGCTGTTCATCAACTCCACGCACCAGTACTCCAAGCAGGGCCTCGACAACCCCGACGCGATCTACTTCCACGCCTACATCGAGGACGAGGCGGAGTACGTCGTCACCGGCCGCCGCGGGACTACCGCCGACCTGTCGTTCCAGGTGATGAACGGCAACTACTCGCCGGTCGAGGCGCCCGACAGCGTGGCCGCGTTCGACGATCGCACCATCGACGTGGCGGCCGACGGGAGCTTCGAGGTCCGGTTCGGGCCGGCCCGCGAGAACGCGCCCGCGAACTACTTCGCGCTCGCGCCAGGGTCCTCGATCCTGATCGTCCGCGAGGTCTACAGCGACTGGAGCACCGAGGAGCGCGGGCAGCTGCGGATCCACCGCGTGGACACCCTCGGCACGGTGCCGGAGCCGGCGACGGTGGAGCGGATGGCCAAGCGGTACGCCGTCGCGGCGAAGATGCTCGTGGGCCGGATCAACACCTGGTTCGCCTTCCCCGACTGGTTCACCTACAAGGAGCCGGTCAACACGCTGACCGTGCCCCAGGTGACCCCGGGCGGCCTGTCGAGCCAGTTCTCGAGCATCGGCCACTACGACCTCACCGACGACCAGGCGCTGGTCGTCACGGTTCCCAAGGCGGACTGCGCCTACCAGGCGATCCAGATCGGCTCGGCCTGGTACATCTCCACCGACTACGTGCACCACCAGACCTCGCTCACCGCGGCCCAGTCGGTCGTCGACCCCGACGGCATGCTGCGCTACGTGGTCTCGGAGCAGAACCCGGGCATCGCGAACTGGCTCGAGACGACCGGCCACTCCCGCGGCGTGATGATGCTCCGGTGGCAGAGGCTCTCCCGCGAGCTGACCTCCGAGGACGGCCCGCGGGTCGACCTCGTGAAGACCGACGAGCTCGCGGACGTGCTGCCCTACTACGAGTCGCAGCGCGTGACGGCCACCGAGTACGCGCGGCGGATCGAGGCTCGTCAGGTCGGCGTCGCCCGAAGGATGATCAGCTGATGGGGCTCCTCGACGACCGGGTGGTCGTGGTGTCGGGCATCGGACCCGGCCTCGGAGCGGCGATCGCCCTCCGGTCGGCGAGGGCCGGGGCGACCGTCGTACTCGCTGCGCGGACGGTGGAACGGCTGGAGAAGGTCGCCGCCGCCGTCCAGGAGATCGGGGGGACGGCGCTCGTCGTACCCACCGACATCACCGACGACGACTCCGCGCAGAACCTCCTCGACCGCACGCTCGAGGAGCACGGCCGCGTGGACGCGCTGGTGAACAACGCCTTCGTGATGCCGCCGATCGAGCCGGTGGGCGAGACGGGGTTCGACGCGATCCGTTCCGGCTTCGAGACCAACGTCCTCGGCGCGTTGCGGATGTCGAAGGTCTTCGTGCCGGCGCTCGAGGAGACGCAGGGCTCGGTCGTGATGATCAACTCCGCGGTGCTGAGGCACAGCAGTCCTACGTTCGGCGCCTACAAGATGGGCAAGGCCGCGCTGCTCGCGATGTCGCAGACGCTCGCGTCGGAGGTCGGTCCCCGCGGGGTGCGGGTCAACTCCGTCGCGCCCGGTTACATCTACGCCGACTCGTTGAAGTGGTACTTCGACCACCTGGCTCATGAACGAGGGACCACTCATCAGGTCGTGTACGACGAGACCGCGGCGGCGTGCGACCTGCGCAGGCTGCCGGTACCCGACGAGATCGCGGACGCGGTGGTCTTCCTGGCCTCCGACATGGCGCGCGGGATCACCGGTCAGTGCCTCGACGTCAACTGCGGCGAGTACCACCACTAGGGGCGAGCATGCGCGAGAGAGACAGCGTCGGGACCTTCGAGGACCTGCACGAGGCCGCGTCCCGGGCGACCGGGCTCGACGACTTCGGAGGCTCCGAGTACCACGAGGGCCTGCGGATCCTGCTCGACGACTACGCGCAGGAGGCCGGGCTCACCGGTGTCGGCAACTACATGCAGCGCTCGTTCGTGCGAGGCGCCCTCATCGCCCGCCTGCTCAGCGAGATGGGCTTCAAGCAGCACCCCGAGTACGTCGACGTACCCATCGAGCGACCGGTCTTCGTCACCGGTCTGCCCCGCACGGGGACCACCGCCCTGCACCGGCTGCTCACCGCCGACCCGACGCACCAGGGCGTCGAGCTGTGGCTGACCGAGTTCCCGCAGCCGCGCCCGCCGCGGGAGACGTGGGACGACAACGCGGTGTTCAGCGGGATCCAGGCCGGCTACGCCGAGCACCACGTGGAGAACCCGGAGTTCATGGGGATCCACTACATGGACGCCGCCTCGGTCGAGGAGTGCTGGCGGCTGCTGCGCCAGTCCGGGAAGTCGATCGGCTACGAGTCGCTCGCCTACGTCCCGAACTACTCCGCGTGGCTCGCCAAGCAGGACTGGACCGACGCCTACGAGCGGCACAAGGCCAACCTCCAGCTGATCGGGCTCAACGACCAGGAGAAGCGCTGGGTGCTGAAGAACCCCTCCCACCTCGTCGGGCTCGACGCGATCATGAGCGTCTACCCCGACGCGCTGGTCGTGCAGACCCATCGCGACCCGCGCGTGGCGATCGCATCTGCCTGCTCGTTGAGCGCAGAGGCCACGCGTGGCTGGTCCACGGTCTTCCAGGGCGAGGTGGTCGGGCGCACGCAGCTCGACATGCTCGCGGGAGCTGCAGCGCGCTTCGGGGAGGAGCGCGCGAAGTACGACCCGGCGCAGTTCGTCGACGTGGAGTACGACGACTTCGTGGCCGACCCGATCGGGACGGTGCGAGGCATCTACGCGGCGTTCGACCTCCCCTGGACCCCGGTGGTCGCGGAGCGCGTGGGCGCCATCGACGCCGAGTCGCGCCAGGGCGTGCGCCGCCCGTCGCACAGGTACTCCCTCGACGACTACGGCCTCACCGAGGACGAGGTCCTCGCCCGCTTCTGACTCCGGCGCCGCGCCGAGTCGCCGACTTCCCACGCGTTGTGGACGCTTCCCAAGCGGTATGCCGCTTGTAGACCGTCCATAACCCCGCGTTACAGCGAGAACGCGCGGGTCAGCGGAGGCGGGTCAGCGGGGGCGTACGACGATCCGCGCGCCGTGGCGGGGGACGCTGGTGATGTTGCGGACCTTCGGCTTGTCGTGGGCCCCGGCCGGCACCCGCACGTCGTACGCCGCGAGGACCTCCCGGAGCACGGCGACCCCCTCCATCAGCGAGAAGCCCGCCCCGATGCAGCGGCGGACCCCACCGCCGAACGGGATCCAGGTGTTGGTCTCGATGTGGCCCTCGACGAACCGCTCGGGACGGAACACGTCGGGCTGCTCGAAGTTGTCGGTCCGGCTGTGGGTGATGATGATCGAGGGACCGACGTTGGTGCCCTGGGGCAGGTTCCACCCGCCGATCGTGGCCGGCTGCATGAGGTGCCGGACGACCATCGGGATCACCGGGTGGAGGCGCATGGCCTCCTTCATCACGGCCTCGAGGTAGTTGTCGTCGCCCTCGTCGGCCGCCTTCTGCGCCTTCCGGAGCTGGGCCTCGTCGCGGCCGAGCTCGTAGAGCGACCACGACAGCGCGGTGGCCGTCGTCTCGTGCCCGGCCAGCAGCAGGGTCACGAGCTGGTCGCGCAGCTCGGGGTCGGACAGGCCGTCCTCGCCGTCACCCGCGGCGAGCAGCTGGGAGAGCACGTCGGTGCGCTGGGACAGGTCACCGGCCGCGCGCCGTTCGGCGATCTCGGCGTACATCACCTTGTCGAGCGCGCGCTGGTTGTCGACCGTCGCCTTCCAGGGCCCGAACTTCTGCAGGAACGGGTAGCCCCAGCCGAGCAGCACCACGGGGTTGATGTCGACGGTCTTGTTCACCAGGGGCCGGAGCTCGGCGAGCCGCTGCTCGTCGGTGACGCCGAAGACGACGCGGAGGATGACCTCGAGGGTGAGGGCGTTCATCCGGTCCAGCGAGCGGAACGGCGTGTCCGGCGTCCAGCGGGCCACCTCCTCCTTGGCGAGGCCGGTGACGACCGACTGGTAGCGGCGCAGGGCGGCGCCGTTGAAGGCCGGCATCAGCAGCTTCCGGGCGCGGCGGTGCTCGGTGGAGTCCTGGAGCAGGAGGGAGTGCTCGCCCATGATCGGGCCGAGGATCGCGTTGCCCTTGCCGGCGTGGAACACCTCGGGGTCGCCGGCGAAGATCTCCTTGGTCTGCTCGGGGCGGGTGAACAGCACGAGCGGCGCGGCCTTCGGCACCAGGCGGATCGTGAAGACGTCGCCGTACCTGCGGTGCATCGCCGGGATGAACTGGTGGCGGAACCGCATCAGCATCATGCTTTGAAGCAGTGCAGGCAGGCGCGGGCCCGGCGGCAGGTCGGCCGCGGGGATCTTGCGGGCGAAGCCTGCGTTGTACGGCTTCATCTTCGCGAAGCGATCGTCGGTGACGGTCATGACCACATCCCGTGCTAGAACGTGTTTCGCATACTACGGGTATGACGAAACCGACGGAAGAGTCAGGCGGTCGCCCGCTGTGCCCGCAGCTCGCGCTCGCGGGTCGCGTGCTCGTCGGTGCGCTCGTCGTAGGCCCAGAAGTCGCGTAGCCACACCGCCACACCTACGACTCCGGCCACGCAGAGGATCCCGCCGCTGGTGATCGACGCACGCACCGACCAGGCGTCGGCGACGAGACCTGCACGGGCCTGTCCGCCGAGGGGGCCGATGGAGTACGACAGCATCTCGATGCCGGCGAGGCGTCCCCGCATCGAGTCGGGGATGGTCTGGTTCCACACCGTGGAGCGGAAGATGCCGCTGATCATGTCCGCCCCGCCGGCGAGCACGAGGAAGACCAGCATGAGCCAGACGCTCGGCGAGATGCCCGCGAGGGCGATCGCGGCGCCCCAGCACGCGGCGGCGATCACGACCGCGCGGCCGTGGTGGTGGACGTGCTTGGTCCAGCCGGAGGAGACGGTCGCGAGGAGGCTGCCGACGGTGCCTGCGCTGTAGAGCAGGCCGAGGACCTCCGGGCGATGGAACACGTCGGCGGCCAGCGCCGGGAAGAGCACGGTCGGCATCGCCATGAGCATCGCGACGATGTCGACGACGTAGGTGCCGAGGAGGTCACGGCGGCGGAAGGCGTAGCTGATGCCCTCCTGGATGCCTCGAAGTGACGGCGGGTTGCTCCGGTCGGTGACCGGGTAGGGCCGCAGGGCCGCGAACAGCGCCGTCGCGACCAGGAGGCCGGCGACGTCCACGACGTAGCACCAGGCCGCGCCGTACGCCGCGAGCAGCACGCCGCCCACGGCCGGACCGGCGAGCAGTCCCACCTGGACCCCGAGGGAGGACAGTGCGCTCGCGGCCATGATCTGGTCGTGCTTGACCGTGCGCGGCTCGAGCGCCTCCTTCGAGGGCCGCTGCAGCGACTGTGACACCGCGAGCAGGGCGCCGAGGACGTAGATCACCCACACCTGCGGGTCGGCCAGGAACGCGTTGAGCGCGAGCAGCGCGGTGAGGAGCACCTGCGCCGCGCCGGTCGCCACGAGCATCCGGCGGCGGTCCACGTGGTCGGCGAGCGCGCCGCCGTACAGACCGAAGACCACCAGCGGGACCAGCTCGACGATGCCGAGGGCACCGACCGCGAAGTTCGAGCCGGTCAGGGTGTACAGCTGGTACGGCAGGGCGACGTAGGACACCATCCCGCCGAGGTAGAAGACGGTTCCAGCCCAGAACAGCAGGCGGAAGTCACGCGACTCGCGCAGCGGTGTGATGTCCACGCGCAGCCGAGCAACGCGTTCCCTCCAGGTCACGCGCTGAATGCTCCCAGCACGGCGTGGGACGCGCCACGGATTTACCCCTCGACTGATCTGGGGTCAAGCCATCGACCCCGCCCGGCTTCGCCAACGTCATCCAGGTCGCGCTGCGCCGAGGTCGAACGACGGTCAGGCTGCTGAGAGCAGGAAGGCTGTGGTGAAGCCGAGTACGGCGAGGAGCCCCACGAGCGGCCCGGCGTGCTCGACCGCCTCGGGGAGCATCGTGTCGGCGAGCATGGTCAGGATCGCGCCGGCGGCGAAGGCCAGGATCGTTGCGACGGCGAGAGGTGGGGCACCGCCGAGCAGGGCGAACCCGAGGGCTGCCGCGACGGACGAGGCGAGGGTGACGGCGGCCCAGAGGCCGAGGATGTACTTCGTCGAGCGCCCGGCGATCTTCATGCCGGTCGACGCGGAGAGCGCCTCGGGCACGTTGGACAGGAACACCGCCGCGACGACGGCGAGGCCGACTCCCCCGCCGCCGATGAGGCTCACCCCGATCGCAGCGCTCTCCGGGATGCCGTCGAGCAGCGCGCCCAGCACGAGTGCCATCCCGCCGGCTCCGGCCTGATGGCCCGTGGGGCTCTTGCGCCGGTGCCCGCCGCGTCGGTCGATGAGCCAGTCGCCCACGAAGAACACGATCGACCCGGCCAGCAGCCCGAGGACGACGGCCGTGCCGCCGGCCTCGTCGTACGCCTCCCGGGTCAGCTCGAACGACAGAGCACTGATCAGCACGCCGGACCCGAACGCCATGACGAGGCCGATCAGCTTCGCCGGCGTCGGTAGGAAGATGCCGATCAGGGCGCCGATCAACAAGGCTGCGCCGCCGACGAACCCCCACCAGGCAGCTTCGAGCAAAGCTCCTCCTCACAGGTTGGGCACACCAACCATAGGTGCTGCCCCGGTCGAGGAGGTTCAAGCCCCGGATCAGTCGAGCAGGCCCCGGCTGCGCGCGATGGCCGCGGCCTCCGTGCGACCTCCGGCACCCAGCTTGGCGAGGATGTTCGACACGTGCACGCTCACGGTCTTGGCGCTGATGAACAGCTGCTTCGCGATCTCGCCGTTGGAGCGGCCCTGCGCCACCAGGACGAGGATCTCGTGCTCGCGAGGAGTGAGCGCCCCGGCGTCGGCGTCGCCGCGGTGGGGGGCGGCCGCGATGCCGGCCGCGCGCAGCTCCGCGAGAAGCGGCTGCGCGCGGAGCCGACGCGCGACCTCGCGAGCCGGGTCCGCGTGCGCGCGTGCCTCGGTGACCCGCCCGAGCGACCGGAGTACGACGGCCAGCCGGCTGCGCGAGCGGGCCAGCTCGAAGACGTGCCCGAACCTCTCGAACCCGGCGACCGCGCTCTCCCAGGCGTGGAGCAGCTCGTCCTCGCCCGGTGTCTCGATGCCCGTCAGCCAGCGCAGACGCAGGTGCTCGGCCTCGGCACGCGCTGCCCAGGCCTTTCCCTCGGGGCCGATCCGTCGACCGGGCGCCGTCGCCCGGGCCAGGATCTCGCGGCCCACGGCGAGCAGGTCGTCGGCCCGGCGTACGAGGTCCTTGCGCTCCGAGGCGCCGAGGGACGGCGCCTGCTGCGCGAGCTGGCCGATGACGAGCGCACCGAGCCGGACCTGGGCCATGAACGAGCTCACCTGCCACCGGTCACACACCGCGTCCACGACCTCCTCGTGGAGCCGCAGCACCGCTTCGAGGTCGCCGGCGTCGCCGTGCAGGTCGATCGCCGCGGTGCCGCTGAGGATCGCGATGAAGCCGTCGCGATCCCACCACGCCCTGATCTGGGGCAGCGTGTCGAGGGCCGCGACCTCGCCGCGCCCCGCCGAGACGGCGAGCCCCACCGATGCGAGCGTGGCCCAGGGCATCCCGGGGGCGGACTCCCCGGTCACGTCGCTGATCCGGAGCGCGTCGTCCCAGCGGCCGGCGACGTACGCCGTGATCGCGCCCATCACCCGGGCGTCGAGCCCGTAGGGAGCCCAGGGCAGCCCGACCGACTCGGCGCGGTGACAGGCGACGGCGTACGCCTCTGCGGCCTCGTCGAGCCGGCCGAGCTCGTAGTGCAGCGAGCCGAGGTGGGACAGGCCGCGCAGCTCCGCGGACACGTCGCCGTCCGCCCTCGCCTGGGCGACGATCTTCTCGAAGGTCCGCTGCGACGTGTCGGGGTCTTGAGCCCGCTGCTCGAGCTTGGCCAGAGTCATGGCGGCGTCGAGGACGATACGGGGGACGCCGACCTCCTGGGCGAGCTCCATCGCCTCGCCCGCCCAGCGGACCGCCTCGTCGACGCGCCCGCGAGCGGCGTTCGCGTGGGCGTGCAGGCTCAGCAGCCTCGCACGGAGCGCCAGTGGGCTCGGTCCCACGAGATGGAGCGCCTCACTCGTGAGGTCGAGGGCGTCGACGTCGCTCGCACCCATGAGCGCGGCATTGCCGAGCGCCATCAGCAGACGCGCCCGCTCCGTGGCGGGGGCGTCCTTCGGGAGCTGCGCGAGCTGGTCGGCGACGAGCTGCCTCGCACGGTGGGGGTCCCCTGAGGCGATCAGTGCGTCGCCGGCCCGGCCGGCCAGCGACACGACGTCGATGTCCTGGAGACCGTCGCGCCGGGTGGCCGGGTTGCCGAGCAGCTCGAGCGCGACCTCGTAGTGGCGTGCGGCGTCGTCGGGCCCGCCGACCGCCATCGCGTCGTCGCCGGCCTCGATGCTCGCGCGCACGGCGGTCACCACGTCGTGGGACGCCCGCGCGTGGCGGGCCAGCTCCGCGGCCGTGCCAGGGGCGACCCGGGAGGAGAGCGCCTCGGTGTACCTGGCGTGGAGCCGCACGCGCTCACCGGGCAGGAGGTCGTCGTAGACCGCCTCGCCGAGGAGTGCGTGGCGGAACTCGTACCTTGTGCCGGACGGCACGAGGACGTTGGTGTCCACGGCCTCGCGCAGCGCCCGGTCGAGACGGTCGGGGTCGAGGTCGACGACGGCCGACAGCAGCTCGTGGGACACCTGGCGCCCGGCGCAGGACGCGGCGCGCACCACCTGCCGGGCGCCCTCGTCGAGCTGGTCGAGACGGACGAGCAGCAGGCTGGCGAGGTCGTCGGGGAGCGCACTGCCGCCGAGCTCCTGGGCGACGACGAGCTCCTCGGCGAAGAACGCGTTGCCCTCGGCCCGGGTCACGATCGCCTGGAGGTCGGTCTCGGAGAGCTGCCCGGCGTGGATCGACCGCGCCAGCGCGCGGACGGCGGTGTCGCTGAGGGGGCCGAGCTGGAACCGCTGGACGCCGGGGATCCGGCTCCACTGGGCGACCGACGCCCGCAACGGGTGCCGGCGGTGCAGGTCGTCGCTGCGGTAGGACGCGACGATCGCGACCGCTCCCGCGAACCGTCGCTGGAACAGGAACCCGAGCAGGTCGCGGGTGGACTGGTCGGCCCAGTGCAGGTCCTCGAGGATGACGAGCAGTGGCGCGCGGGGAGCCAGTCGCTCGAACACCGCGTGCACGGTCTCGAAGAGCTCGGAGCGCTCCACGTCGTCGGCGTCGCCCCCGCCCTCGCCGACCAGCAGCCGCTGGCCGGGCAGGAGGTGCCGGACAGCCGGATGCGCCTCCGCCGCGGCGGCGACGAAGGCGGGGTCCTCCTGCGCCAGGCGGCCCAGGATCTCGGTGAAGGGCAGGTACGGAAGTGCGCTGTCGCCGAAGTCCAGACAGTGTCCGGCCACGGTGCGCCAGCCGGCGTCCTCGGCCCTGGTGCGCAGCTCGGTCAGCAGCCGGGTCTTGCCGACACCCGCGTCACCGGAGAGCAGCACGACGCCGGCGCTGCGGCCGGGGACCACGCCCAGCAGCTGCGCCAGCTCGTCGAGCTCGTCGTCGCGGCCGACGAGCGGCGTGGTCAGCAGGTGGGTGGGCACGTCACCCATCATCGTGCCTGGCACCGACAGGTGCAGCCCTGTTTCCCCCGTTTCCCCCGGGGCCGCCAAGAGGCTCACGCGGCGCGGGTCCAGTGGCTCCGGTCACGACTGAGATGCGTCACTGCCTGGATCTTCGGGAACAGGCTGAGGCGGATACGGCGGCGGTGGTGCCTCGGACGGACCGCCTCCATCGCCCGCTGCCTGCGGTAGTCCACCTCTGCTGCGTAGATCAGCTCGTTTGCCGGGAACATCGGTTTCTCCTCGCATCGTCTCTTGTCTGATGCATGGAGACTGCGCGTCTGAGGTAGGCGCGCACATCGGGAGAACTCCTTATCTGCCCGGCGACGCTCCGGCTTAGGACCAGGGCACCGCCACCCCGGGGCGCCCGCCGGACGGTCCAGACGGCTCCCGCTGCCCGTTATGTCCCCCCGCTCGGGCGGCTGCCCCGGCTCCACGAACGACAGGCACGTGTCCTCGTCGACCACCACCGCCGTCGCCACCTTCCCGGCCTCGACCAGGGCCACCGCCCGGCCCAGGGTGCCTGCCTGCGCGCCGTGGACGTCGACGGCGAAGGGAGCCAGCCCGAGGCCGGGCCGCAGCGTGACCGCGTCGAGCCCCTCGGACCAGTCCTCCGGGCACACGTCCCTGCCCTCGAGGCGGTATCCGCCGGCGATCGCGTCCGTCGCAGCCACCATCGCGCCCGCGGAGAAACCGAGGTACGGGACGCCCGAGCCCACCCGCTCCCGAACCACACCGGCCGCGTCACCGAGCCCGGCCAGGTACGCCGGAACCGGTCCACCGGCGACCACGATCCCGTCCACCCGTCGAACACGCCGGAGTCCACCGCGCTGCCCTGCCTGAGGAACACGGGCACCACGTCGAGCCCGGCACCACCGCCGAGGGCCTCCACGTAGTCGGGGAGGAACCGCTTCCCGCTTCCGTCCACGTCGACCAGCACGACCGCCAGGCGGGGCCGTCGGCCCTCGCCCCGCCGCGTCAGCTCGACGAGGAACGGGTCGAGCAGGCCGGGGGTGCGGATGCTGTCCACCCCGCCGCCCACGAGGTGGACCGTCACGGCGCGCTCACCGAACCACCGACGAAGACCTCGCGGACCAGCGGCACTCCCGGGCGGTACGCGAGATGGACGTACGACGGGGCGTCGAGCACGACGAGGTCCGCCGCGGCACCGACCGCGAGGTGTCCCACGTCGTCACGTCCGAGCGCGGCCGCCCCGCCGCGGGTCGCGGCGAGCAGCGCCTCGGCCGGGGTCATCCGCATCTCGCGCACCGCCAGCGCGATGCACAGCGGCATCGACGAGGTGTAGCTCGACCCGGGGTTGCAGTCCGTGGCGATCGCGACGCCGACCCCCGCGCCGAGCAGGCGTCGCGCGTCGGGGTAGGGCGACCTGGTGGAGAACTCCACCCCCGGCAGCAGGGTGGCGACCGTCCCGGACCCGGCGAGGGCGGACACGTCGGCGTCGGACAGGTACGTGCAGTGGTCCACCGCGACGAGCCCGAGCTCGCAGGCGAGCTGCACCCCGGGGCCCGGTCCCAGCTGGTTCGCGTGCAGCCTCCCTCGCAGGCCGGCGGCCGTGCCTGCGGAGAGGACGGCTCGTGCCTGGTCGACGGAGAAGGCGCCGGTCTCGCAGAACACGTCGACCCACTTGGCGTGGGGCGCACAGGCCTCCAGCATCGGACCGGTCACGAGGTCGACGTAGCCGGCGGGGTCGTCGGTGTACTCCGGCGGCACGACGTGCGCGCCGAGGAAGGTGGTCTCCTCCGTCAGCTGGTGCGCGAGCGCGAGCGACCTGGCCTCGTCCCTGACGGTGAGCCCGTAGCCGCTCTTGATCTCGACGGTGGTGGTGCCCTGGCGGCGCATCTCGGTCACGTGGCGGGCGATGTTCGCCATGAGCTGCTCGTCGGAGGCGGCACGGGTGGCCGCGACCGTCGTACGGATCCCGCCCGCGGAGTAGGGCGTCCCGCTCATCCGCGCGGCGAACTCCTCGGAGCGGTCGCCCGCGAAGACCAGGTGCGAGTGGGAGTCGACGAACCCTGGGACGACCGCGCGGCCGCCCACGTCGTAGACCGCGTCCGCCGCCGGGGCCCCCGCCGCGGGTCCTACCCATGCGACACGGCCGCCCTCGACGACGAGCGCGGCGCCGGAGAGCAGCCCCAGCGCCGAGCCGTCGCCGGCCGTGCTGTCGTTGGTGACCAGCTGGCCGATGCCGGTGACCAGCAGGCTGCTCATCGGACCTCCTCCCACAGTCGCGTGATGACGGAGTCGAGCTCGCGCCCGATCTCCTCGCGGCCTTCCTCCGTGGCGACCACGCGGCCGCCCGAGACCACCTGCGTCACGTCGGCGGCGGACGCGGCGAAGACCGCCGTCTCGGCCGACCCGCCGGTGCCCGCTGTCCGCGTCGACCGGAGGTCGAGGGTGACGAGATCGGCCGGGGCGCCCACGGCGATCCGACCCGCATCCCCGAACCCGAGCGACCCGTGGCCGGTCGCCGTAGCGGCGGTGAGCAGCTCGTCGGCGGCCCAGTGCCCGCGCTCCTGCGTTGCGAGCCGCTCATCGAGCTCGACGGCGCGCATCTCCTCGAAGGGGTCGACGACCGCGTGGCTGTCCGTGCCGAGGGTCAGCGGCGACCCAGCGGCGTGCAGCTGCCTCGACGGGCCGATGCCGTCACCGAGGTCGCGTTCGGTGGTGGGGCAGAAGCAGGCGAAGGTGCCCGTGCCTCCCAGGCGCTTCACGTCCATGACGGTGAGGTGGGTCGCGTGGACCGCGCTCGTGAGTGCGCCCAGCGCGCCGGAGTCGTGGAGGAGCTCCGTGGGGGTCATGCCGTAAGCCTCCTGGCACGCTTCGTTCTCGGCCACCTGCTCCGAGAGGTGTACGTGCAGAGGCACCCTGTGCTGGGTCGCCCAGTCGGCGACCTGCGCCACCTGCTGCCGCGGAACCGCTCGAACGGAGTGCACGGCCGCACCGATCAGCACGTCGTCGTCACGAAGGGTCTCGAGACGTTCGACCCGCGCGGCCCATCCCTCGGCGTTGCGGTCGCTGAACCGCAGCTGCACACCCTCCGCCGGCGCGTCGATGCCGGCCGCGACGTAACAGGTGTCGAGCAGCGTGATCCGGATGCCGGCCTCACGGGCGGCGTCCACGACGGCCTGACCCATCGCGTTCGGGTCGTCGTACGGCGTGCCGCCGGGCCCATGGTGCAGGTAGTGGAACTCCCCTACGGCGGTGAACCCGGCAGCGACCATCTCGCGGTAGGCGGCCTTCGCGAGGTCGAAGTACGTGTCCGGGGTCAGCCGCTCGGCGAGGGCGTACATCTGCTCGCGCCAGGTCCAGAACGTCCCGCGCTCCCGCTGGGTCCGGCCCCGGAGGGCGCGGTGGAACGCGTGGCTGTGGCAGTTCGCCATCCCGGGAATCGTCAACCCGGCAAGGCGATGCGCCCCGGAGGGCGGCTCGGCGACACCCGGCGTGACCGCGGCGAACCGGCCGCCCTCGATCGTGACGAGCACCCCGGTCGCCACGCTCTCGGGCCCGCTCGCCCCGCCCGGGCCCAGCCAGGCCCGCTCCAGCCAGTAGGTCTCGCTCATGCGCCCGCCAGCCTCTCGAGCGTGTCCGCCAGGGCTTCGACCCCGGCCAGGCAGTCCGCGGTCTCGGCGTGCTCGGCCGGCGAGTGGGAGACCCCGGTCGGGTTGCGGACGAACAGCATCGCCGTGGGCACGCCTGCGGCGGAGAGGATCCCCGCGTCGTGGCCCGCCATGGTCGGGATCACCGGCCAGTCGGGGGCGTCGTCCTGGGCCGCGATCCTCCGCGCGAGGTCCGGGTCGAAGGCCACCTCGGGCGAGACGGACTCGGCGGTCACCACGGCCGTCGTACCGTCCCTGCCGGCGCGGTCGACCGCCATCCGCTCCACCTCGCCGACCAGGGACGCGAGGTGCTCGCGCGACTCCGCCCGCGCGTCGAGCCAGGCGGTGACCCGGGACGGGACGGCGTTCGTCCCGTTCGGGTGTACGTCGATCCGGCCGAACGTCGCACGCTGACCGGAGAGGCGGGCCTGCTTGTTCGCCGCGAGCGCGGTCATCGCGTAGGTCAGCATCGGGTCGTGCCGGTCCTCCATCCGGGTGGTGCCGGCGTGGTTGGCCTCGCCCGCGAAGTCGAAGCGGTACCTGCCATGGGGCCAGATCGCACTCGCCACACCGACCGGGGCGTCGCGGTCGACGAGGTCGCGGCCCTGCTCGACGTGGAGCTCGACGAAGCAGCCGATGCGCTCGTGCAGGCGGTCCCAGGCGACCGCGGTCACGTCGTGGCCGACGTGCAACCCCGCTGCCTCCATGGCGTCGAGCAGGAACACCCCCTCGCGGTCCCGGAGCTCCTTGGCCTGCGCCCACGAGGTGACTCCCGTCGCCAGGCGGGACCCCAGGCAGGCCAGGCCGAAGCGTGACCCCTCCTCCTCGACGAACACCGAGACACCGATCGGGCGCGAGGGCGTGAAGCCGCGGTCGCGGAGCAGGTCGATCGCCGCGAGCGCGGACACGACACCGAGCGGCCCGTCGTACGCCCCGCCGTCGAGCACCGAGTCGAGGTGCGAGCCGGTCAGCACCCCCGGCACACCGAGCCGCTCCACCTCGCGCGACGGGTACCACCACCCGATCAGGTTGCCCATCTCGTCGCCCTCGACCTTGAGGCCGCGCGCCCGGCACTGCTCGACGAACCACGCCTGCATCTCGCGCTCGGCGCTCGCGAACGGCTGGCGGAAGTATCCTCCGCTCGCCGACGACCTGCCCACGGGCGCGAGGTCGCGCCACATCTGTTCGAAGTCAGGGTGCGACATGATCTGCTCCATGGAGTTCCAAGACGTCGTGCGCCGGCGCCGGATGGTGCGCAACTACTCGCCCGAGCCGGTCGACACGGCGGTGGTCGAGCGCGTCCTCGCGAACGCGCTCCACGCGCCGAGCGCCGGGTTCACGCAAGGGTGGGCGTTCCTGCTGCTCGACACGGCCGAGGACGTGGCGAGGTTCTGGGAGGCGTGCACGCCGGCCGATGCCGCGGCCGAGCCCGATGCCTGGCTGCGCGGGATGCGCACCGCCCCCGTCGTGATCGTGCCGCTGTCGAACAAGGCCGCCTACGTCGGCCGGTACTCCGAGGCCGACAAGGGCTGGACCGACCGGTCCGAGGCCCGCTGGCCGGTGCCGTACTGGCACATGGACACCGCGATGGCGTCGCTGCTCATGCTGCTCACCGCCGTGGACGCGGGCCTGGGGGCGTGCTTCTTCGGGGTGCCCGGTTCGCGCACCGAGGCGTTCCGGGAGGCGTTCGACGTGCCGGACGAGTACATGCCGATCGGCGCGGTCACGCTGGGCCATCGCACGGACGACCCCGGCTCGCGGGGCTCCTCCGCGCGCCGCGCCCGCAAGCCGGTCGAGGAGGTCGTGCACCGCGGCCGCTGGTGACGCGTTTTGTAGGCTGGACGGACCTGAGGTCGACGTCAGGGGGTGACCACGATGGGCGAGAGCGAGCAGCGTCGTCGGGACCGCGGTCTCGAGCGGGAGATCGAGGAGGAGCGGCGGATGCGCCGTGCCGCGGTCACCGCCGCGATGGGCCAGGCGCCCGAGGAGCCCGAGCCGGAGACCGACGAGGACGACGAGGACAACGCCGCGTCCATGCGCATGGAGCAGCAGACGCTGTGGGTGGACCTCCAGGTCCGCAAGGCCATGGAGCGCGGGGAGTTCGACAACCTCCCCGGCGCGGGGAAGCCGATCAAGGGCCTCGGCGGCACCCATGACCCCGACTGGTGGGTGAAGAGCCTCGTCGAGCGCGAGAAGATCACCGGGGTGCTGCCGCCGGCGCTCGCCCTGCGCAAGGAGGACGCCGAGCTCGACGCGCTCATCGACCGGGAGGGAAGCGAGGAGGGCGTACGACGGGCGGTCCAGGAGTTCAACCGCCGCGTCGTCGATGCTCGCCGTCAGCTGCTCGGCGGCCCGCCCGTGATCACGCCGACCCGCGACGAGGACGCAGAGGTCGTGGCCTGGCGGGCTCGTCGCGCCGAGCGCCGGGAGCGGCAGCGCCGCGCGCTCGAGGCACCGCCGGCCTCCGACGTACCCGGGGCGCGCCGGCGTCGCTGGTGGCACCGCGACCGCTGACCTCCCCGGCAACGGCCGGCCGGCCCCCCGGGATCCGACTGCTTCCGGGACCCGACTGCTTCCCGGGATCCGTCTGCTTCCCGGGACCGTCTGCTTCCCGGGATCCGTCTGCTTCCCATGGAGAACTGCCTCTTCCCATGGCGAATTCACCGTGGGAAGAGACAGTTTCCCTGCATACCCTGGTAATCGGCCCCGCCATCGCGGCCTGCTCAGCCCTCCTGCATCGGGATCCGCACGCCACGCTCGGCCGCGACCTCGACCGCCTCGTCGTAGCCCGCGTCGACGTGCCGGATCACGCCCATGCCGGGGTCGTTGGTCAGCACCCGCTCGATCTTCTGGGCCGCGAGGTCGGTGCCGTCGGCGACGGTGACCTGGCCGGCGTGGATGGACCGGCCCATGCCGACGCCGCCGCCGTGGTGGATGGAGACCCAGGAGGCGCCCGACGCCGTGTTGACGAGCGCGTTGAGCAGCGGCCAGTCGGCGATCGCGTCGGAGCCGTCGAGCATGCCCTCGGTCTCGCGGTAGGGAGAGGCGACCGAGCCGCAGTCGAGGTGGTCGCGGCCGATCACGATCGGCGCCTTCAGCTCCCCGCTGCGGACCATCTCGTTGAACTTCAGCCCGGCGAGGTGACGCTCGCCGTACCCGAGCCAGCAGATCCGCGCGGGCAGGCCCTGGAACGCGACCCGCTCACCGGCCATCGTGATCCACTTCCGCAGCCGCTCGTTGTCGGGGAAGAGCTCGAGGATCGCCTTGTCGGTGGCGGCGATGTCGGCCGGGTCGCCGGACAGCGCGGCCCAGCGGAACGGGCCCTTGCCCTCGCAGAACAGCGGCCGGATGTACGCCGGCACGAAGCCCGGGAAGTCGAAGGCCCGGGCGAAGCCGCCCTTGCGCGCCTCGTCGCGGATCGAGTTGCCGTAGTCGAAGACCTCCGCGCCGGCATCCATGAACCCGACCATCGCCTCGACGTGGCGTGCCATCGACTCGCGGGCGCGCTCGGTCAGGCCGGCGGGGTCCTTGGCCCGCAGGTCGGCCCAGTCCTCGAACGCCACACCGGAGGGCAGGTAGTAGAGCGGGTCGTGCGCGGACGTCTGGTCGGTGACGATGTCGATCGGCGCTCCCTGCGCGAGCAGGGCCGGGACCATGTCGGCGGCGTTGCCGAGCACGCCGATCGACAGCGGGCGGCGCTCGTCGCGCGCCTCGACCGCCATCCGCAGCGCCTCGTCGAGGGAGGGCGCCTCGACGTCGAGGTACCGGTGCTCGATCCGGCGCTTGATGCGCGTCTCGTCGCACTCGATGCAGATCGCGACGCCGTCGTTCATGGTGACCGCGAGCGGCTGGGCGCCGCCCATGCCGCCGAGGCCCGCGGTGAGCGTGATCGTGCCGGCGAGGGACCGCTCACCGGCGATCGAGCCTGTCGAGATCTTGTCGGCCACGGCTGCGAAGGTCTCGAACGTGCCCTGCAGGATGCCCTGGGTGCCGATGTAGATCCACGACCCGGCGGTCATCTGCCCGTACATCGTCAGGCCGAGCTCCTCGAGCCGCCGGAACTCCTCCCAGTTGGCCCAGTCGCCCACCAGGTTGGAGTTCGCGATCAGCACGCGGGGAGCCCACTCGTGGGTACGCATGACGCCGACGGGCTTGCCGGACTGGACGAGCAGCGTCTCGTCGTCGGCGAGGGTCGTCAGCGTGCGGACGATCGCCTCGTAGGACGCCCAGTTGCGTGCGGCCTTCCCGGTCCCGCCGTACACGACGAGGTCCTCGGGACGCTCGGCCACCTCGGGGTCGAGGTTGTTCATCAGCATCCGCATCGGCGCCTCGGTCTGCCAGCTGCGGGCGGTGAGCACGCTGCCGCGCGGTGCGTGGATCTCGTGGGCGGCGGTGCCCTGAGCAGGTCGTTGGGTCATCGAAGTTCTCCAATCGTGGCGTCGACGGCGGCGACCGCCGCGCCGGTGCGAACGAGCTCGACGGCCCGCTCGATCTCGGGGGCCAGGTAACGGTCGGGTCCGGGGCCCGGAACGGTCTCCCGGAGCAGCTTGAGTACGGCGGCGGTGGCCGGTGCGGGCTCGAGGGGTGCCCGCATGTCGAGGGCGCGGGCTGCCGTGAGCAGCTCGATCGCCACGACGCGCGTGAGGCCGTCGACGGACCGGCGGAGCTTGCGGGCGGCGGACCAGCCCATCGACACGTGGTCCTCCTGCATCGCGCTCGACGGGATCGAGTCGACGCTCGCGGGAGCGGCGAGACGCTTCATCTCGGAGACGATCGCGGCCTGGGTGTACTGCGCGATCATGTGCCCCGAGTCGACGCCCGGGTCGGCCGCGAGGAACGGCGGCAGGCCGTGGCTCCGGGCCTTGTCGAGGAACCGGTCGGTGCGACGCTCGGAGATCGAGGCGACGTCGGCGGCCGCGATCGCGAGGAAGTCGAGGACGTACGCGACCGGGGCGCCGTGGAAGTTGCCGTTGGACTCGACGCGGCCGTCGTCGAGCACCACGGGGTTGTCGACCGCGGAGTCGAGCTCCCGTGCCGCGACGGTGGCTGCGTGCTCGACGGTGTCCCGGGCCGCGCCGTGCACCTGCGGCGAGCAGCGCAGCGAGTAGGCGTCCTGGACCCGGTTGCAGTCCGGGCCGCGATGGCTCGCGACGACGCCGGAGTCGGCGAGGATCCGGCGGAGGTTCTCCGCGGAGGCCGCCTGCCCCGGGTGCGGCCGGAGGGCCTGGAGGTCGGCTGCGAAGACCCGGTCGGTGGCGAGCTGGGCCTCGACCGACATGGCAGCGGCCACGTCCGCCGTACGCAGGAGCCGCCTCAGGTCCGCGATCGCCAGCACCAGCATGCCGAGCATGCCGTCGGTGCCGTTGATCAGCGCGAGGCCCTCCTTGGCGGCGAGCTCGACCGGTTCGAGACCGACCGCCTTCAGCGCATCGGCCGCCGGGACGAGTGCGCCCGTGGCGTCGCGGACCTCCCCCTCGCCCATGAGCGCGAGCGCGCAGTGGGAGAGCGGGGCCAGGTCGCCGGAGCAGCCGAGCGAGCCGTACTCCCGCACCACCGGCGTGACGCCGTGGGTCAGCATCCCCGCCATCGTCTCGGCGGTCTCGAGCCGGATGCCGGTGTGGCCGGTCGCGAGTGTGGACAGGCGCAGGAGCATCAGCGCGCGGGTGACCTCGCGCTCGACCTCGGGGCCGCTGCCGGCTGCGTGCGAGCGGACCAGCGAACGCTGCAGCTGGGCCCGCTTGTCGGCGGGGATGTGGCGGGTGGCCAGGGCACCGAAGCCGGTGGAGATGCCGTACGCCGGCGTGGGGGCCGCGGCGAGCTGCTCGACGGCCTCACGGGCCCGCTTGATCGCGGCGACGGCGTCCTCGCCGAGCTCGACGGCAGCGCCGTCACGGGCGACGGCGAGGACGTCGTCGAAGGAGACGGGGCCGACCCCGACATGCACAACTGTCATGGGTCCATTCCACTGCCTCGAGGCGCCCGCGACCAGCACATCCGTGGCTGATGTGTCTCAGATCCGAGACACACCGTCCAGGCAGAGCGTCAGTGACAGCCGTCGGGCGCGGCCGGGCAGGACGAGCCGAGCGCGAGGTCGACCAGCGACTCCCATCCGCCCGGCTGCTCGGTGGAGCGACCTGATCCGACCAGCACGACCACCACGCCCTCGGTGGAGACCGCGACCATCGAGCGTCCGCCGTCCTTGGCGGACACCGACGCCGAACCCAGCCTGGGGTCGCTCACGTCGGTCCAGCCGCAGCCGGCCGCCGCCCGCCCCAGGGACTTCACCGCCGCGTCGGCGGCCGCGTCATCGCGGTAGGTCGCCACGGTCTCGGCCACGAGTCCGGCCGACGAACCGCCGTAGGACATCGCGCGTGCGGCGAGGTGCCCTCCGGGCCGGACGCACTCGTCCCCGCCACCGGACTTCCGGGTCCAGCTTCCGCCGAGCGCCATCCGCACGGTGTCGGCCGTGAGCATCGCCGCGACCGGCACCGCACGACGGGCACCCGCATGGTCCTGCGGGTCCGCCGAGGGCTTCCCCGGGTCCGGGACCGACGGGGCGTCGAGTCCCGGGTCCCCCGGTGGCAGCGAGGGAGTCGCCTTGGACGCCCGCGAGGCCTTGGTCTTCGAGGACGCAGGTGGCGAGGAGGCCGCCGACGACGGCGACTGCTCGATCCTGACGACGTCGCGGGTCGTCACCGCGTCGCCCGACCCCGCAGTGTCCGGGGCAGGCGCCTGGCCGCAGCCGCCGAGGAGGAGCCCCCCGGCGACTGCGGCCACGGCCAGACGTGCACGAGTCATCGCGGAGCCACGTCCACCTCGAGGACGCCCTGGTTGTCGCTGTAGTCGTCATCGGCGACGACGAACCACAGCGGGCCGGCCTTCGTGGTGGTCAGGTCGTAGGTGTACTCGTGCTCGTAGCGGTCGCACGACCGGTCGCTGTTCACCGGGTCCCACGTGCCGATCACACCGTTGACGACCAGGTCGCCGAGAGGAGCGGAGGCGTTCCCGCCGAACGTGCCGTTGTACCTCGACGAGCGCCAGTAGCTGTCACTGAAGTCCACACTGCACTCGGCATCGGCCACGGCCCACTCGGTGCCGCCGCGCAGTGTGTACGTGCCCGTGGCCGTCACCCGCAGCGACGTCCCGGCGGGGTACTCCTGCTTCGTCCGGACCGGCTCGGAGCTGTGCGAGTCGACCTGGAGTGCTCCTCCCGTCTCGGGCGTCGGCTCCGGCGTGGGCACCGGCTGACCGGGCTCGGACCCGTCGTTCGGAGCCACCGTGACCTTCAGGGCACCGGTGTTGTCGGTGTAGCGCGACGGGTCGCTGACGCGGACGTTCAGCGGCGTCGTCCGCTCGGGCCGGTAGACGAAGGAGTAAGCGTGTCCCGAGTCGCACTCGCTCGCGCCGCTGACCGGCATGCTGCGCACACCCCAGACGTTCGGGCTGTACCGGTCGTAGCTCCAGTCCCCGACGGCCATGTCGTAGTCGCCGCCGTCACGGCTCCAGCCGCCGTAGGACGCCACGCACTCGGCGTCGGCGACACCACCCTGGCCGTTCTTCCAGGTGCCGGAGACGGTGACGCGGTACTCCTTGCCACCACGGAGCAGGCCGGGGCTGGTCGCGCCGGACTTCTCCTTCGCCGGGACGCTCCACGACATCGAGTCGCGCACGGTGTTCAGGTCGAGGACGCGCACGAAGAGCTTGCCGCGGTTGTCCTTGTAGCTGACCGGGTCCCACACCGCGAAGGGGGCGCGACCGGTCCGCTGGGCCTGGTACACCCAGCGGTAGGTGTGGCCGGTCGAGTCGCAGTCGTCGTAGCCCTCGGCCTGCGACTGCAGGTCGTGCCCGTCGACGTACAGGTCGAGGTGGTCCGCGTTCCACTGGTCGGAGCGCAGGGAGCGGTCCCGCTGCCACCACGAAGCTCCGGGGCGGGTGCTGCACTCGGCGTCGGCGACGGAGCCGGCCTTGCGGGCGTACCGGTAGCTGCCCGTGACCTCGACGAGGTAGCGGTGCCCGGCGACGAGCGACCTGCGGGTGAGCGTGCCGGCGCGCCGGTTGGCGAGGACGGCCACGCTCTCGACGGTCAAAGCCCCGGCGCTGGTCAGCCGCCGCGGTGAACGCGGCTCGGGGATGCTGCGGACCTTGTGGGCGCGCTCGTCGGGGCGCGGGTCCGGGTAGTCGTGGTTGCCCGACGGCGCGGAGCCGCCCGACGGCCGGTCAGGCGCCGGCTTCGACTGCTTCGGCGGCGTTCCGGAGCTGTTCGAGAAGCCGCGGGGCTTCCAGAACGAGGAGTTCTTCCGGGCGCCGGCCCAGCTCAGCGAGAAGTGCACGTGGTCGGTGTGCGGGTTCGAGCCGGTGTACTTGCGCCACCCGGACCCGGCCGAGTAGGCACCCCAGATCCGGCGGTTCCAGATCATGTACTGGATCCCGAGGCGGCGGGCCATCGCGTAGCGGTTGCCGTACGCGTCGGTCTTGAGCAGCCATTCCATGAGGGCCTTCACCTGCGCCCGGTCGGTGGCGTTCCTGGCGTTCATGCCCCAGTCGAAGGCGCGGCCCTCCTTGTGCTCGGACTTCCCGCCGACGCTGCACGAGCGGGAGATGCCGAGGCTGCGCGACCGGGGGTAGGTGCGCAGCAGCAGGTTGGCGAAGGCCTTGGTTCCGCCCTTGGCGCCCGGCGAGCACGTCGACTGGCCGACGTAGCTGGCGAGCGGCTCGATGGCGGCGGTGTAGCGGAAGGCGGCCTTCGGCACCTTCGCCTCGGCGGCTCCGGCTCCGAGGCCCACCAGGACTCCGGTGACCAGGGACCAGGCGAGGACGCCCGTCAGGGCATGGGTGAGATGTCGTCGTATGGCAGACACGCAATTACTCCAGAGGGTGAACGCACGGGCCCAGGGGGGAGGGCCGCGTGCGGTGCGCCCGACACCTCCCTGTCGAGCGCTCTTTACTTATCCTCAGGTGCATCCCGGTCTTTGCGGGGCGTTTTGTAAAAACCGACCGGAACGGACGAATGCACCCAACCCGCATTAACTAGTCCGTACGACGCTCCGCCTGCCGGCGACTAGGGTCGCGGGTGTGGGACAGGTCCCGGCCGCGACGAGGGCACTCCGTGTGCTCAGGTTCCTGGCGTCCCAGGCCGACCCGGCGACGCTCCAGGCGATCGCCACTGCCGTGGGACTCCCCCGCTCGACCGCCTACCACCTGCTCGACGTCATGGTCGAGGAGGGCTTCGTCGTCCACCTGGCCGAGGAGCACCGCTACGGGCTCGGCGTCGCGGCGTTCGAGGTGGGCAGCGGCTACGCCCGGCAGGCGCCGCTGCAGCGCATCGCCCGGCGGCCGCTCGCGGCGCTCGTCGACGAGGTCGGCCAGTCCGCCCATCTCGCCGTGCTGCACGGCCGGGACGTGCTCTACGTCCTGGAGGAGCGCGCACCCGGCCGGCCACCCCTCGTCACCGACGTCGGCGTCCGTCTGCCGGCCCACCTGACCGCGAGCGGCCGCGCCATCCTGGCCGCGCTCAACGCCAGCCAGGTGCGCGCGCTCTACCCCGACCGGTCGGCGTTCGTGGACCGGCACGGGATCGGCCCGGCCTCACCGAGCGCGCTGCGGTCGCTCCTCGTCGAGACCCGGCAGCGGGGGTACGCACTCGAGGACGGAGAGGTCACCCCCGGCTTCGCCTCCGTCGCCGCGGTCGTGCTCGACCACACCGGCCACCCCGCGGCGGGGGTCGCCGTCACGTACCCGACCGACGACCCGCCGGACCTCCGCACGACGATCACCGCCACCCGCCGTACCGCCGACCGTCTCACCACCCGGATCGGAGGCCAGCGCGCCTGACCGCGCACGCCGACTCGTCGAGCCCGCGAACGGCTCGGCGACGGCATCCGGCCGCGTGACCTAACCCTCTGGAACTCGTTGCTTGTCCAAACGATCAGGACCACGAGGAGCACCCATGTCCGGCGACGCCGACCCGAAGCTCGACCTCCCCGCGCCCAGGCTCGGCGGCCGGAAGCGGCTGGTGCTCTCCGTCGGCGTGGCCGCGGGTGCGGTCCTCGTCGCGACGTTCGGCTTCCCGTCGTACGGCCAGGTCGGGACCGATGACCGCAGCGGCACGGACGCGTTCAAGAAGGCAGCCGCGAGTACGACGGCCGCCGCGCTCGACGACGCGCAGCCGCACGACCACTCGACCCACGACCACACGTCCGCGACGGCCACCACCCTCGCGAGCGACGGCCACACCCACGACCACTCCGACCCGGCCACGAAGAACCTGGTCTCGCGCTCGGTCACCGACGGCTCCGACCCCCTCACGAAGGACCCGACGACCAAGGCGCAGATCGCCGCGAACACCGCCGCGGTCGCCGCACGGCGCGGTGCCAACGAGCCGAGGCTGGTGCCCGGCCCCGCACCGACCCGGCGGCGCGCCACCCCCGAGAACCGCTACGCCATGGCCGGCGGCTGCTACGCCCTCGGCGCGAACGGCCGCTGGGTCGTCCGCTCCGGCGACGGGTTCCGCGCGAGCGCCGCCCGCGCGTCCGGCGCCGCACCACTGCACTTCCAGGCGACCGACCTCGGCAAGTACCTCCTCTACGGCACCGGGCGGGACTTCGTCGCCGCGGGCTCGGGCGACCCGGTGGGCCTGACGGGGGCGAGCGGCGTCGTGGCCGCCGACAAGCCGAGCACCGCCGCCGACTGGACCGTGACGAAGCAGGGCTCGACCTTCCGGTTCCGGCTGCCCGCGGCGGACAAGTCGCTCGCGGTGGACCGGGCCGGCAACCTCGTCCTCGTCGGACGCGCCCGCGGCGTTCGTGATCCGGCGCACCGGCTCGTGCGCGAAGTGGCCCGAGGTCCAGACCAACGTGTCGGGTCGCCCGCACCGCGGCGAGAGGTCCTACGACGAGGTCCGCGGCTACGCCGACGCCCACACGCACGGGATGGCCTTCGAGTTCCTCGGCGGTGACGTGCACTGCGGCAAGCCCTGGCACCCCTACGGCGTGGAGTACGCGCTCCTGGACTGCCCGGACCACACCGCCACGGCCGGCAAGGGCGCCGCGATGGAGGGCTTCCTGTCCGGCGACGTCGACGGCCACGACCCCGTGGGCTGGCCGACGTTCAAGGACTGGCCCGCACCCGACTCGCTGACCCACGAGGGCACCTACTACAAGTGGATGGAGCGCTCCTGGCGCGGCGGCCTCCGGCTGTTCGTGAACCTGCTCGTCGAGAACGACCAGCTGTGCAAGATCTACCCGCTCAAGCACAACAGCTGTGACGACATGGACTCGATCCGCCTGCAGGCCAAGCGGATGAAGCAGTTCGAGCGGTACATCGACGCGCAGTCCGGCGGCCCCGGCAAGGGGTGGTACCGGATCGTCCACTCTCCCTTCGAGGCCCGCCAGGTCATCAACGACGGCAAGCTCGCGGTCGTGATGGGCATCGAGACCAGCGTGGTCTTCGGCTGCACGATGAAGCTCGACATCCCGCAGTGCACCGCCGAGGACATCGACCGCCAGCTCGACGAGGTGCACAAGATGGGCGTGCGTCAGATGGAGCTGGTCAACAAGTTCGACAACGCCCTGTCCGGCGTCGCCGGCGACAACGGCGCGACGGGCGTGCTGGTGAACTCCGCCAACTTCCTCGAGACCGGGTCCTTCTGGAAGATGCAGACCTGCCCGCAGGGGTACGGCGAAGGCGTGCACGACAAGGAGCAGTACGCCATGCCGCGCGACGTCTCCGACCGCGACCCGCTCTTCGGGGCGATCGCCAAGGAGTACGGCCCGCCCATCGCCGTCCCGGTCTACCCGGGCGCTCCGCACTGCAACCAGCGGGGGCTGACCGACCTCGGCGACTTCACCATCCGGGGCCTGGCCAAGCGCAAGATGCTCTTCGACCCCGATCACATGAGCGTGCGCGGCCGCCGTTCATCACTCGACCTGGTCGAGAAGCTGCACTACCCCGGCATCTTGTCGAGCCACTCGTGGTCGACCCCTGACGCGTACCCGCGGATCTCGAAGCTGGGCGGCTTCATCGCGCCCTACGCCGGCGACAGCACCGGCTTCGTGGACAAGTGGAAGTACCACATGGGCCGCGCCGACAAGCGCTTCTACTTCGGCCTCGGCTACGGCGCCGACATCAACGGGCTCGGCGCGCAGGGCGACCCGCGGGGTGCGGACGCGAAGAACCCGGTCACCTACCCCTTCAAGGGCCTCGGCGGGGTGACCGTCCACAAGCAGGTCAGCGGCAAGCGGGTCTACGACATCAACGTCGACGGGGTCGCCCACTACGGCCTCTACCCCGACTGGATCGAGGACCTGCGCCACCTCGCCGGTGACGACATCGTGAAGGACATGTCCCGGGGCGCGGAGGCGTACCTCCTCACCTGGGAGCGCGCGCTCGGCGTCAAGGCGAACAGCTGCACCGGCGGCTCCCGGATCCGGCAGGTCTCGGCATTCAAGAAGCTGCCTCGCGGGGCCTCCGCCCGTCGCGTGCTCATGGCCGTCGGCCAGCCGGACGCCCGGGTCGGTGGCTCGTTCACCTACTGCGCGCGGAAGCCCTCCGGCGCCCGCACCAAGGTCCGGGTCGACTTCACCAAGGCCGGCCGGCTGGTCCGGGTCCGCCGCCTGTAGGTCGAGGCGGTTGCGCGGAAACCCTCACGCATCTGGTGCGTGTGGGTTTCCGCGCTGTCGCCCCAACGGTCTGGTGCAGCGCCTCAGCGCGCAAGCGGCAGCCGGGTGATCCAGTACGGCGTCTGCTTGGTCGGCTTGGTGATCTCGAAGCGGGCGTTCACGGCCCACAGCGCACCTCGTGCCGCTGCGACGGTCGCGGGCACGTCGAGGCTGCGGTGCGTGAGCACGGCGATCCGCTTCGCCGACTTCAGCCGAGCACCGAGGTCGAGCGCGACCACCTTGTTGTTCTGGTTGCGCACGACGTACAACGTGTCGCCCTGGCGCTCGAGCCCGTCACCGTTGGCCAGGCTTGCCCCCGTCACCGCGACCCGGAGGGTCCTGCCCGTGCGCGGGTTGATCCGGAACAGCCGGCCGTTGACGGTCTGCACGGCGAGCAACCACCCACGGTCGTGCACGATGCCGTTCAGGTTGAACGCATTGGGACCCGTGACGAGCTGGAAGTCGCCGGTCAGGGCGAGGGTGCGCGCGCGCCCGGCCGGGGGCAGCCGTCCGCTGTCCGGAAGGGGCACCACGGCGAGCTGCTTGCTCTTCGAGTCCGTTGCATAGACGGCCTGCCGGGTGACGGTGAGGTCGTTCAGGAAGCGGCCGCTGCCGAAGGAGTAGCTGGCGACGACCTTCCCGGTGCGCGCGTTGTGGGCGCGGACCACGCCCGTCGGGCCACCCGCGACCCACAGCAGGTCCCGCTTGCCGTCGAAGTCGACGCCGATCGCAACGCGCCCCTTCTTGCCGGGCGCGACCACGCGGCCGTTGCCGGTGCCCGGATCGGCCTTCCAGATGGCGCCGTTCTTGATGGACCCGACGTACAGCGACGTCCCGTCGGTGGTGATCCCCTCAGGCTGCCAGCCTCGCGGCAGCTCGATGCGCCTCGGAAGGGCGCGCTGACCCTCCTCGGCGGCAGCCGGCTGGAGGAGTGGTGCGCCCATGCCCACGACGGCCAGCGCTGCGGCGAACAAGCGGAATGCCTTCATCTGAGTCGTCCCTCCCCGTCCCGAGACTCGTCTTCACCAAAGCGCCAGGGTGCGCCGACGCCGAAAGGACCGTCAAGACGGGCTAGGCGCGTGCGACGCTCGGGCACGCCGGACTTCACTCACTCTGGGGAAAGCGGCCGGTCGGGCTACTCCAGGCGCCAGTCCACCGGCATCGACAGGACGCCGTACGACGACAGCCCGGCCGCTGCGAACAGCCGGTCGAGCAGCGGGAGGCCGTCGCCGAGGGATGCGGCCGGGGACTCGCTGTTCTCCACGGGCAGCAGCCGCTCGAGCGGCTTGGGCTTCGGCATCGTGCGGAGCTCCACCTCGCCGCGGTCGACACCCGCCCGCTCGCAGGCCACCAGCACCGCCCGCTCGATGCCACCGAGCTCGTCGACGAGGCCGCGCTCGACGGCGTCCGCCCCTGTCCACACCCGGCCCCGTGCGACGGCGCGAAGGTCCTCGACAGGCATGCCCCTGTCCTCGGCCGCCTTGCTCGTGAAGTCGTCGTAGACCCGGTCGAGCCACGCCTCGAGGCGCTTCCACTCGTCCTCCTCGAACGGCCGGTCCGTGGAGAACATGTCGGCGTACCTCCCGGCGGCCACGCTCTCGCGGCGGACGCCGACCCGTTCGAGCATCTCCCGGATCACCTGCTTCCCGGCGAGCACACCGATCGAGCCGGTGATCGTGCCGGGGCTGGCGAGCACGCGGTCGGCAGGCATCGCGATGTAGTAGCCACCGGACGCCGCCACGTTGGCCATGGAGGCGACGACCGGCCGGCCGGTACGGCGCAGCGCGAGCACCTCGCGGCGGATCGCGTCGGACGCGACGTAGGAACCGCCGGGGCTGTCCACCCGGAGCACCACGGCCTTCACCGAGTCGTCGGCGGCCGCCGCGCGCAGGGCCGTGCCGATGCTGTCCGAGCCGACCGACCGACCCGACAGAGGTGTCGAGCTGCTGCGGCCGAGGTGGATCGGCCCGGCGGCGTGCACCACGGCCACCACGGGCTTGTGCCGGCGTGCGACCGATGCACCCACCGACGCGCCGGCCTGGGCGAGGCCACCCTTGCCGTAGCGGTCGACGTACTTCAGGTCCACGTCACCGAGCCGTCCGCGCAGGTCGGCGTAGACCTCGTCGCGGTAGCCGATGCGGTCCACCAGACCGCGGGCCACCGCCTCCTCGGCCGACAGCGGCGCGGCGTCGATCGCCTCCCTCACGGCCGTCTCGCTCAGGCCACGTCCGTAGGCGACGTCGCGCACGAGCGTCTCCATCGCGGACTCGACGAGGCGCGTGACCATCTCACGGTTGGCGTCGGACATCGACGAGCGGAGGAAGGTGTCCGCCGCGCTCTTGTACTCGTGCCGCTGCCCGAGCTGAGGCTGCACCCCGAGCTTGTCGAGGCTGTCGCGCAGGAAGACAGCCTGCGCCGTCACCCCGACGAGCCCCACGTCGCCGCTCGGCTGCACCCACACCTCGTCGAAGGCGCTGGCCAGGTGGTAGCCGACGTTGCCCGGCCCCATCTCGCCGTAGCTCTCCGACCAGCACACGGTCGGCTTGCCGCCGGCCCGGAACTCCGCGACCGCGGCACGCAGCTCGTTCGACTGCGCCAGGGTCGGCTGCTTCGCCCCGACGTGGGCGACCAGGCCGGCGACCCGGGGGTCGTCGGCCGCGCGACGCAGCGCCTCCACGACGCCGCGAAGGCTCGGCACGTGCACCGCCCGGAGCGCCTCGATCGGCGACGCCGGCGGGCTCTCGAGCAGCCCCCGGGTCAGGTCGAGCTCGAGGAGAAGATGTGCGCCGGGGCGTCGTACCGGCAGCGGAAGAGAGGGCCTCATGGACCCAGCCTAGGCAGGGAGCGGTCACCCGATCTGCCTCATCGGCGACGGGAGCGCCTGACGCTCGCTTCCGCCGCTTGTCCCCCTGGACAAGACAGGTCGTGGACGGGGCCTGCCGCACAAAGTTACCGTTGGGTAGGATCCGTCTGAGATGGACCGAAGTCTGATCCGGTGGCGTCAGCCCCTAGGGTCGGCCGAAAACGTGCAGCGCAGACCCGGCGCCCTGCCGGCAGGTTGGAGTGACTAATGGCCGTTGTGTTGATCCTGGGTTTGTTGATGACCGCGGTCGCGCTCGCGATCGCCGGGCGAAGAGTCTGGTTCCTCTACCGCCTGATCACGAACGGTCAGCCGGCACCCGGACCGGCTCGAGAACGTCGGGCATCACGTGGGCCAGGCGGCCAAGTCGCAGGTCGTCGAGGTCCTCGGGCAGAAGAAGCTGCTCAAGTGGACCGTCCCGGGTGCCGCGCACTTCTTCGTGTTCTGGGCGTTCCTGATCCTCGCCACGGTGTACCTCGAGGCCTACGGCGCGCTGTTCAGCCACCACTTCCACATCCCGATCGTCGGCACCTGGCCGATCCTGGGCTTCGCGCAGGACTTCATCGCGATGATGGCGTTCTTCGGCATCGTCGTGTTCGCGGCCATCCGGTTCAAGAACTCCCCGGAACGCCTGGGCCGCAAGTCGCGCTTCGAGGGCTCGCACCTCGGTGGAGCCTGGCTCACGCTGTTCATGATCTTCAACGTCATCTGGACGATGTTCCTGTTCCGCGGCGCGGCGGCGGCCACCGGCAACCTCCCCTACGAGAGCGGCGCTTTCGTCTCCGACGCCGTCGGCAAGCTCCTCGAGCCGCTGGGCCAGGACACGCTCGAGGTGCTCGAGGGCGTGGGCCTGCTGCTGCACATCGGCGTCATGCTCGCCTTCTTGATCCTCGTCGTCCACTCCAAGCACCTGCACATCTTCGTCGCGCCTCTGAACGTGATGTTCGGTCGCAAGCCCGTCGCCCTCGGCGCCGTCAAGCCGCTGACGATCGACGGCAAGCCCTTCGACCTCGAGATGGTCGAGGAGATGGACGAGGACACCGCGATGGGTGTCGGGAAGGTCGAGGACTTCACGTGGAAGGGCATGCTCGACTTCGCCACCTGCACGGAGTGCGGTCGCTGCCAGGACCAGTGCCCGGCGTGGAACACCGAGAAGCCGCTGTCGCCGAAGATGGTGATCCTCAACCTGCGTGACCACGCGTTCAGGAAGGCGCCGTACCTCCTCGCCGACTCCGACGAGGAGCGCGCGAAGCAGTCCGCCGCTGCGCTGGCCGAGGCGGAGCGTCCGCTCGTCGGTGACACCGAGGGCCTGGCCTGGCACCCGGAGGGCGGCGCGATCATCGACAACGACGTCCTCTGGTCCTGCGTGACCTGCGGCGCCTGCGTCGAGCAGTGCCCGGTCGACATCGAGCACGTCGACCACATCGTCGACATGCGCCGTTACCAGGTGCTCGTCGAGTCGAACTTCCCCGCGGAGCTCAACGGCCTCTTCAAGGGTCTGGAGAACAAGGGCAACCCGTGGAACATGTCGGCCAACGCCCGCATGGAGTGGGCGCAGGGACTGCCCTTCGACGTCAAGGTCGTCGGTGAGGACATCGAGTCCCTCGACGAGGTCGACTGGCTGTTCTGGGTCGGCTGCGCCGGCGCCTACGAGGACCGGGCGAAGAAGACGACCCGCGCCGTCGCCGAGCTGCTCGACATGGCAGGCGTCTCCTTCGGCGTGCTCGGGAACGGCGAGACCTGCACCGGCGACTCGGCCCGCCGCGCCGGCAACGAGTTCCTGTTCCAGAGCCTCGCGACCCAGAACGCCGAGATGTTCAAGGAGACCAAGGTCAAGAAGGTCGTCTCGACCTGCGCCCACTGCTTCAACACCCTGAAGAACGAGTACGCCCAGTTCGGCGTCGAGCTCGAGGTCGTCCACCACACCCAGCTGCTCAACCGCCTCGTGCGCGAGGGCAAGCTGACCCCGGTTCCGACCAACGGCGGGCCGAAGCGGACGCTGACCTACCACGACCCGTGCTACATCGGTCGCCACAACCAGGTCTACTCCCCGCCGCGTGAGCTCCTGAACGTCATCCCCGACGCCGAGCTGAAGGAGATGCCGCGCAACAGCGAGCGCTCCTTCTGCTGCGGCGCCGGCGGTGCGCGCATGTGGATGGAAGAGACGATCGGCGAGCGGATCAACGTCAACCGCACCACCGAGGCGGTCGGGACCGGCGCCGACCAGATCGCTGTGGGCTGTCCGTTCTGCCGCGTGATGCTCTCCGACGGTCTCACCGCGATGCAGTCCGACGGCACCGCTCGCGAGGAGGTCGAGGTCCTCGACGTCGCCCAGATGCTGCTGGCGTCGGTCAAGGGCGAGAGCCGCACACCTGTCCCGGCCGGCGCCTCCGCCAAGGCGGGTGCTGGTGCTGGTGCGGGTGCCGGTGCGGGTGCCGCGACCAAGGCCGAGCCCAGCAAGGGCGACGCGACCCAGACGTCGAACACCGTCACCGACACCGCGGCCGTCGGGGCGGCTGCCTCGGCCACGGAGGAGAAGACCCCCGAGGCGAGCAAGCCGGCCGGCTCCGGCTCGCTGTTCGACGCGGCTCCGGAGGCCGAAAGGCTGAGCCCAGCGGTACGTCGGGCGGCTCGCTGTTCGACACCCCCGCCGAGTCCGCTCCCGCGGAGTCGAAGGGCGGCTCGCTGTTCGACACCCCGGCCGAGTCCGCACCGGCGGAGGCCGAGAAGTCGGCACCGACGGCCGAGGCCAAGCAGGAGAGCTCGCTCGGCTCCGGCTCGCTGTTCGACACCCCGGCCGAGTCGGCACCAGCCGAGTCCGCCAAGACCGAGCCGCCGAAGGCGGCACCTGCTCCGCAGGACAAGGCCGAGTCCCCCGCGTCCGAGGCGAAGGCCGAGAGCAGCCTGGGCTCAGGAGGTTCGCTCTTCGACGTCGCACCGAGCGAGCCCGCGCCAGCAAAGCCTGCGGAGGCCAAGGCCGAGGAGCCCAAGACGGAGGCCGCGGCGCCGAAGACCGAGGCTGCGGAGCCGAAGGCCGAGGCGGCAGCACCTGCCGGCGCGGCCAAGGCCGCCGAAAGCGCCAAGCCCGTCGAGACCAGCATCGGCGAGGGTTCGCTGTTCGACATCGCGCCCAGCGAGCCGGAGCCGGCGAAGGCGGAGCCGAAGGCTGAGGACGCCGCAGCGGCCGAGCAGCCGGAGCCAACGGCTGCGGAGCCGGAGCCGGAGACTGCCGAGGCAGGTCAGGAGTCGGCGTCAGCAGAGGCGTCCGAGGACAAGGTCGAATCGGCCCCCGCCCAGGACGCAGGGAACAGCGCTCCCCCGGCCGCCTCGTCCGGCGAGACCCACGAGCCCAAGAAGCCCGAGGGCGGCATCGACGAGAACAAGTCGCTCTTCGACTTCTAGTCACAACCCGCACGACCGTCGTACCGAACGGGCCGCTCCCACAACCGGGAGCGGCCCGTTCGCCGTCCCACGGAGGGATCGCCGACCAGGATCGTGCACCTGCACGATCCTGCCGCACCGCACGTCCGAAGCGACGCAAGACCTTCGCACCTGCACGATCCCGACGCGCCGCACGTCCGAAGCGACGCAAGACCTTCGCACCTGCACGATCCCGGCCGCGCCGCACGTCCGAAGCGACGCAAGACCCTCGCACCTGCACGATCCTTGCCGCACCGCACGTCCGAAGCGACGCAAGACCTTCGCACCTGCACGATCCTTGCCGTGCCGAGCAGCCCGCGTCGGCCCGCCGCCGCGCGCCCGGCAGCCGCCGAGCTACGAGCCCAGCAGCAGGCGCAGCCCGACCAGGTAGCCGAAGCCGACCACCAGGGTCCGGAACAGCGCGGGTGGGAGCCGCCGGCCGATGTGCGCCCCGACCCAGCCACCGACCACCGAGCCGGCGGCGAGCAGTCCCACGACCCTCCAGTCGAGGGGCGCCACAGCGACGAAGACCAAGGTCGCCGCGAGGTTGCCGCACAGGACCGCGACGTTCTTCAAGCCGTTGACCACCTGCAGGTCCTCCTCGAGGCCCAGCCCGAGGAAGCCGACGAGCATGACGCCCTGACCGGCGCCGAAGTACCCGCCGTACACACCGACCAGCGAGGAGACGCCACCGAGCGCCGGCGACAGGCTCCCGCCCGGGGAGTCACCGGCCTGCGCGTTCACCTCGGCCCGGCTCCGAAGCCACGCGGACACCAGCGGCTGGACGCCGACCAGCGTGGCCGCGAGCAGGACGAGCCACGGCACGACCCGCGCGAAGGCGCCGGGCGGGAGAGCAAGGAGGATCACCGCGCCGAGCAAGGCCCCCGCTGCGCTCGTGACCGCGATACCGCGCACGAGGCCGGCCTTCCCGGCGAGCTCACGCCGGTAGCCCCAGCTCCCACTGAAGCCTGCGGCGACGAGCCCGACGGTGTTGCTGACGTTCGCGACGAGGGGCGGCATGCCTATCCCGAGGAGGATCGGGAAGCTCACCAGCGTTCCCGCTCCCACGGAGGCGAAGACCAGCCCGGCGCCCAGCCCTGCCCCGATGACGGCAAGGGCGTCGAGGAGTGTCATCGCCTCTCAGTCGCGGAGGATGGCGACGTCGCTGACCATCGCGACGTGGTCGCGCATCGCCTCTGCCGCCTCCGTCGGCCTCCTGTCCCGGATCGCGTCGGCCACCCTGCGGTGCCCGTGCAGCGACTCAACCGGGCGGCCCGGCTGGGAGAGCGACTCGATCCGGGTCTCCTTGATGAGGTCGCTGATCTCCGCCATGAGACGGGCCAGCAGAGGCGAGTGGCCCGCGACCGTGACGGCGGCGTGGAACTGCTCGTCCCCCTCGACGCCACGCCCGCCGGCGTCGATGTCTCGCTCCATGATGCGCAGCGCGTCGTCGATCGCGGCGAGGTCGTCGTCGGTGCGGCGGTCGGCCGCGAGCGCGGCGAGCTTGACCTCCAGCGCCTCGCGGGCGTCGATGATGTCCGGGAGCCGCTGGGCGTGCCTGCGCAGCGCGTCCACCAGCTTCGAGGAGCCGGTCGACTCGACCAGGATGGCCCCGTCGCCATGGCGGACGGAGATGACACCGACGACCTCCATGGCGACCAGCGCCTGGCTCACCGTCGCCCGGCTGACACCGAGCCTGGCTGCGAGCTCCCGCTCGGGAGGAAGCCGCTCCCCGACCTTCAGGTCGTTCTCACGGACCCACGCCAGGATCTGGCTCGCCACCTGCTCGTACAGGCGTGGTCGAGCCACCGGCCGGAGGCTGCCGACATCTGACATGAGCGGCAGTGTATTGACATTTCGGACTAGTTGACTATTGGCTAGGCCACTGGTCCGTACGTGTGACTGCTGTCACGAGGGATCAACCGCAATGTCTCGGGCTTTGCGCCCCTGGACCCAAGGAAAACAATGTCTCCAGAGTGGGTATCCATACTCGCGCTCATCGCGCTCTTCGTCGTCGGCACGCTGCTGCCGATCAACATGGGGGCGCTCGCCTTCGTCGCCGCCTGGCTGGTGGGGATGTACTCCCTCGACCTCGACGAGAAGGAGATCATCGGCGGCATCAGCGGTGACCTCGTCCTGACGCTCGTCGGCGTGACGTACCTCTTCGCGATCGCCAAGAACAACGGCACCGTGGACCTCATCGTCCGGGCCGCCGTGCGAGCGGTCGGCGGCCGGGTCGCGCTGATCCCGTGGGTGATGTTCGGCGTGACCGCGCTGCTCACCGCCATCGGCGCCGCGAGCCCCGCGGCCTGCGCCATCATCGGCCCCATCGCGCTCGGGTTCGCCGGTCGCTACAAGATCAACCCGCTCATGATGGGCATGTTCGTCGTCCACGGCGCGCAGGCCGGCGGGTTCTCGCCGATCAGCATCTACGGCGTCATCACCAACAGCGTGATGAAGGACAGCAACCTCCCCGTCGACGAGATGACGATCTTCCTCTCGAGCCTCTTCTTCAACCTCGCCATCGCGATCGTGCTGTTCTTCATCCTCGGTGGCCGCGAGCTGTCGTCCCGCCGGATCGGCAGCGAGGAGCACGGCGAGCACGAGGACCACGACACCGAGTTCCCGTCCGGTGGCAGCGCTGCATCGCGCCCCGGGGGCGGCGTCGTGACCGAGACCCGTGCGGCACCGGCACCGGCACCGCGGTCGCCCAGAAGGTCGGCGTGGACCAGGTGGTCACGCTCGTCGCGTTCCTGGCCGTCGCCGTCGTGGCGCTCGCCTTCGACCGCAACATCGGGTTCACCGCGATCACCGCGGCGGTCATCCTGGCCGCGCTGTTCCCCGCGGCGCAGAAGAACGCCGTCCAGCAGATCGCCTGGTCGACCGTCCTGCTCGTGGCAGGCGTGAGCACCTTCGCCACCATCCTCAGCACGGCCGGCACCCCGGAGTACGTCGGGAACTGGGCCGCGGGCTTCAGCACCGCCCTCCTCGGGGCCCTCATCCTGTGCTACGTCGGCGGCGTGATCTCGGCGTTCGCCTCCTCCACCGCGCTGCTGCCGATCATCATCCCGATCGCGATCCCGCTGATCGCCCACGGCGACCTCAGCGCCGTGGCCGTGGTCGCCGCGCTGGCTGTGGCCTCGACGATCGTCGACGTCAGCCCGTTCTCGACCAATGGCGCCCTCATGGTCGCGAACCGGCCTGACACCATTGACGAGGAGAAGTTCTACAAGCAGATCCTCGGCTACAGCGCGATCGTGGTCGCGGTCGGCCCGCTGCTCGTGTGGGCCGCGATCGTCGTCCCCGGTTGGGTGTGAGAGGCAGTCCATGAGCGACACCACGCAAGGTCAACCGTCGGGCCCGCTGTCGGGCATCCTCGTCGTCGACCTGTCCAGGGCACTGGCCGGTCCGCACGCGACGATGATGCTCGGAGACCTCGGCGCACGGGTCATCAAGATCGAGGCGCCGGGCAAGGGCGACGACACCCGCGGGTGGGGTCCGCCGTTCGTGCAGCCCGAGGACGACGACCCCGCGGACAAGGCGAGGCAGGAGTCGACGTACTTCCTCTCGACCAACCGCAACAAGGAGTCGGTGACGCTCGACCTCAAGGCCGAGGAGGACCTCGAGGTGCTGCTCGGGCTCGTGCGCCACGCCGACGTGCTGGTCGAGAACTTCCGCACCGGGGTCCTCGACCGGCTCGGACTCGGCTTCGAGAAGCTCCACGAGCTGAACCCGGGGCTGGTGATCCTCTCGATCACCGGCTTCGGGCACGACGGACCGGAGGGCGGCCGGGCCGGCTACGACCAGATCGCCCAGGGCGAGGCCGGCCTGATGTCGCTGACCGGTTCCGGTCCGGACGACCCGCAGAAGGTGGGTACGCCGATCTCGGACCTCCTCGCGGGGATGTACGGCGCCTACGGCGTCCTCGCCGCCCTCATCGAGAGGGGCCGGACCGGCGTGGGCACGGTCGTCCGCACGTCGCTGCTGGCCGCCACGGTGGGCGTGCACGCCTTCCAGTCGACCCGCTGGACCGTGGCCGGCGAGGTGGGCCGCGCCCAGGGCAACCATCACGCCTCGATCGCGCCCTACGGCCTGTTCAACTGTGCCGACGGCTCGGTCCAGATCGCCGTGGGCAGCGACGGCCTGTGGCAGAAGTTCTGCGCCGCCTTCGACATCGACCCGGCGGCCCCTGGGTTCGCCACGAACCACGAGCGGGTCGCCAACCGCGACAAGCTGATCGAGCTGGTCGAGGAGAAGTTCAGCCCGTGGAACGCCCTCGACCTGCTCGCGCGCCTCGCCGAGGTCGGCATCCCCGCGGGCAAGGTGCGGACCATCGACGAGGTGTACGCCTGGGAGCAGACCCGGAGCCAGGGGCTGCTCATCGACGTGGACCACGACAGTCTCGGCTCGATCCAGCTCGCCGGGCCGCCGCTGCGCTTCTTCGACCGGCAGGGCGCCGAGGTCACGAGGTCCACGCACAAGGCTCCGCCGACGCTCGACGCGGACGGCACCGCCATCCGTGAGTGGCTGGCGGAGCAGGAGGGCCGCTAGCCCGAGCCGCCTGACTGCCTGACTGACTAACCGTCTGACATCAGGCTGCACCACGATGACATCGAAGTGATGCTTGACATGACATCACTGTGATGTCATCGTGGTGCGCATGGACATCACACCGTACGTCGACAGCCTCCGGCGAGACCTCGCCGCAGCGGCTGAAGCAGGCGGCCCGGAGGCCAAGGCCGCCGCGGAGCGCCTCGCCCTCGCGCTCGACCCCGCCATGCGACTCGCGCTGATGGACGCCCTGTCGCAGGCCGCCGCCGAGATCACCAGTGAGCTGCACGCCGGCTCCGTCGACGTACGACTTCGCGGCCGCGAGCCCGAGTTCGTCGTCGACGTACCCACGGCGCCGATGGCGCCCCCGACGCCGCCCGGACCGCCCCCGCCGCCGGAGCCCGAGGACCTCGACGAGGAGGGCGCCGTCGCCCGGATCACCCTCCGGATCCCCGAGTCGCTCAAGGCCAGGGCCGAGGAGATGGCCGCCCGGAGCGGTCACTCCCTCAACACCTGGCTGGTCAGCACCATCCGCAACGCGACCCGCGACCGCGCGGTGAACGTCGACATCGACCTCTCGAGCATCCCGTTCCTCGAGGAGTCCCACCGAGGCCCTGGTCGCCGCGGCGGCCGCCGGATGACCGGCTGGGTCTGACCCGCACCCCCACCCCCTCCCATTTCAGGTGACCGACCGGCACAGCCGGCTCGGGTAGCCGAGCACACCCAGAACCAGACCGGAGACGACCATGCACAAGACATTTCCCACCAGCGAACCAACCTCCCTGTACGTCGAGATCGGGTCCGGCCTGGTGAAGGTCGACGCGACCGAGACCACCGAGACCGAGGTGCACGTCGACGGCAAGGACGCCGAGGACGTGATCGTCGAGCAGCGCGGCGACCAGATCGTGGTGATCGGCCCGCAGCGCCGCGTCGGCTTCTTCGGCTTCGGCGGGGACCTCATGGTCACCGTGACCCTGCCCCTCGACAGCGACCTGGCCACCAAGCTCGGTTCGGCCGAGCTCGTGGCGACGGGCCGCCTCGGCGCCGCGCGGGTCAAGAACGGGTCGGGTGACGTCCAGGTCGAGGAGTTCACCGCCGACGCCGTGATCCAGAGCGGGTCGGGAGACATCGAGGTCGGGAGCTCTCTCGGCGACCTCCGCGTCAAGAGCGGATCGGGCCAGGTGCGGGTCGGCAGGGTCGCCGGCACGACGGTCATCACCTCGGGTTCGGGCCGCATCACGGTCGAGGACGCCGAGGACGAGGTGGTCACGAAGACCGGGTCCGGTGACATCCGCATCGGCGAGGTGTCCAACGAGGTGTCGATGACCAGCGGATCCGGCGACCTCGAGGTCGGCAGGATCCTGAAGGGGGTGATGAAGGCGAAGACCGCCTCCGGCGACGTCAGCGTCGGCGTCCCCTCCGGCATCCCCGTGTGGACCGACATCAGCTGCCTCACCGGAAGCGTCCGGTCGAACCTCGCCGGCGCAGGCCGGCCCGAGGACGGCCAGGACTACATCGAGATCCGCGCGACCACCGTCAGCGGCGACATCAACCTCTCCCAGCTCTAGCCACGACAGACCTCATGAGGAGCCACCCATGTCCGAGTACGACTACTACGTCACCTACCGCAACGCCAACGACCAGATCCGTGAGCGCGTCGCGCAGACCCAGCGTTCACACGTCCCGGGAAGACGCCGCCGTCACCCCGGCCGGCACGCCATCGCCCGCCGGCTCCACTCGCTCGCCGACCGCATCGACCTCTGACCCCTGAGCGCCGGCCGTCCCCTGGCTCTGCGGTCAGAGCAGGCGGCCGAGCGGGCCGAGGTCGAGGTTCAGGTCCTCCGGGGTGAGGCCGAAGTGCTCCCGCAGCTCGGTCATCCGCATGTCGAGCAGCATCAGGGTCTCGCCGAGGCGGTCGACCTCCTCGTCCGAGAGCCCACCGGCGTCGACCCGGCGGATCGCCTGCTTCTCCATGAGCTGCCGGAGCAGCTCGACCAGGGTGAGGACCAGCTGCACCAGGCCCTTCTCGACGTTCTCCGGGTCGGCCTCGACGCGACGGGACAGGCCGGGTACGTCGATGTGCCGGCCGTCCTCGTCGATCGGCCACATGTCCTTCTCCGGTGGCACTGTCACGGAAGATCGTCCTCCTCGGTGAAGCTGAACGGCGGCCAGGGGCCGGTGACCCGGCTCCGCCTCCCGTCCCGGGTCGCGGTCCAGGTCTCGAGGACCGACCTGAGCTCGTCGACCGCCCCAGCCGGCACCAGGCAGGCGACCCGGACCTCGTCGGAGCCGGAGAGCCGCCGGACCTCCCGGCAGTGCGGCGCCACCGCCGACGCCAGGTCCTCGAAGAGCTCCTCGGCGTGCCGATGGGCACTGGCCCGGGACAGCAGGTAGTCGCGGCCCGACCCCCGTGCGGCAGGGGCCTTCGCGGGTGCGGTGTCGTCGACGACGTGCACGACGACCTCGACGTGGCCGCGCACGGCCGACAGCCTCTTCTCCCAGCCCTCCGCACGCTCGTCGATCAGCTCGCCGAGCTCGTCGAGTGTCCCCACGGCGGTCCCGAAGCGGACAGGCAGCGCCGGCCCGCTCTGGGCGACCTCCGTGACGACCCGCCCGAACGTGAGCAGCTCGTCGCGGCCGGTCGACGGCAGCTCCGCGCGCTCCTCGTAGAGCACGGCCACCGGAGCCCCGCTCGTCATCGACAGCGCGCCCGATGCCGACCCGGATGCAGGCGGCTCCCAGTCGGCCGGGACGACGGCGTACAGCAGGAGCACGTCACCCCTCCACGGGTCTGCGCGGCTGGCTGAGCCGGATCGACTCGTTGACGGTGTGCGCGGGCGCGAGCACCAGCCGGAGCCCGAGGTAGACCAGGTCGACGTCCGCTATCGACAACACGACGTCGCCGGAGAGCACGACGCCTCCGCCGATCAGCCTGTCGATCAGGTCGACCAGCGCGATGTCCTCGCCGGCTCCGACGTGCTCGACGCTCATCCGGCCTCCCGGGCCGACGTCTCGTCAGGCGCCTCCGGGTCCGTTTCCGGGCCGACCGCGAAGTTGTACGGCGGCCAGGGGCCCGTGACCTCCAGCGTCATGCCGGCCTCGTGCAAGGTGTCGGCCACCTGCTCCGCGAGCTCGATGAAGCTCCCCATGTGGTCCCGCGGGACGAGGTAGGCGGCGTTGAGCACCATCGGCTCCGACCGCCCCGACAGCGCGGCGTCCTGGGGCGGGTTCGCGACGGCGCGCGTGGAGGCCATGGCCATCGCCTCGTGGGCGTCGAGAACCTTCGCCTGGCGGCGCAGCCGGGCCTCCTCCTTGCTGGTCGCCTCCGCCGAACGTCGTCTCAGGTAGTCCCGTCCGCTCGTCGGTCGCTCCTCCGTCGCGGGGTCCTGCCCGGGCCCGACCACGTAGACCTTGGCGCCGAGCTCCACGTGCTCCCGCACGCTCCGGAAGGCCGCCTCGAGCGCCTCGTGCTGCTCGCGCAGGACCTGCTCGAGCGTTTCCAGGTCGGCGTGGATGCCCGGCAGCCGCAGCGGCAGGATGTCGTTCTGCTCCACGACCGCCTGGAGAACGGCGTGGTGCTGGCCGGCGACGTGCTCGAGCCATCGGGGGTCCTCGGCGTGAGCGCGCCAGACCTCCGGGCCGTAGGCCTCGGCGCTGAGCTCGCTGGCCAGAGCCGCGATGTCCCCGACGGTGACCACGGAGATCGCAGCGCCGTCGATGCCCTCCGGCAGCCGCACCGGGGCGGTGGGGTCCACGAGCCCGTAGGCGTGCACGACGGTGCCTGCGTCAGCTCCGCTCATCACGCTGCCTCTCCTGGCTCCTGGGCCTGCTCCTGGGCCTGCTCGATGCCCTGCGCTTCGGCCAGCCGCTGCTCGAGGGCGTCGACCCGCCGTTGCAGCTCGGCGGTGCGCTCGCCGTCCTGCTCGTCCTTCTCCTCGAGGTTGCTGACGAAGGGGTCGCCCTCCCACCAGTTGATGCCCATCTCGCGGGCCCGGTCGACCGAGGCCACCATCAGTCGCACCTTGATGGTGAGGAGCTCGATGTCGAGCAGCCGGACCTGGATGTCGCCGACGATCACGATGCCCTTGTCGAGGACCCGTTCGAGGATGTCGGCGAGGCTCTGCGTCTGCTGCTGCGGCCCCCGCGTGCCGACGAAGGTCGGGCCGCTGGACCGGTGGCTGGGCGGGGACGAGGAGTAGCGCTCCGGAGTCGGGTCGCTCACTCAGTCCTCCACCTGGGCCCGGAGGTAGCGGCGCAGCCGTTGGTACTCGGTCACGTCACCCTCCTTGTCGACGTGGACGTCGTAGCTCGCGAGCACGTCGGTGGTCTCGGGGATCCTGCCGACCTCGAGCACCTCCACCGTCACCACCCAGCCGTCCTGTCCCTTGCGGATCCCGCTCACGCCCTCTGCGGGGCAGCCGACGAGCTCGGACACCTCCTCGAGGGCGATCTGACCCACCTTGCGGATCGTGAGCTTCTCAGTCATCGCCGTCTCCGTCCCATGGGCCCATTGTCATGCCCGGCTGCGGCTGCCCGCTGAGGAGCCGCTGAAGCAGCTCCTCCTCACGTGCATCTGCCTCCGCCTCGTCGATCTCGCCGAGCTCCCTCATCGCCTCGATGTCGGTCAGCTCGGCCTGGATCGTCGCCGGGTCGGACCACTGCCGTTCCGCCTCCTCCTGGATCTGCTCGGCGACCCACGCGACGCCGCGCACCGGCGCCAGAGGAAGCGTGAGCAGCCCGCTGAGCAGTCCCATCAGAGCTCACCCGACTGCGCCGCTTCGAGGAAGGAGTACGGCGGTTGCGGCCCGACGTACCTGATCCGCATCCGCTCCTCGTTCAGCTCCCGCAGCTCGCCTACCGCCTCGTCGAACGCCGGCCGTTGCCCTCGCTCGACGAGGAAGGCGGCGTGCACGATCTCGTGCGCACCCTTCGCCTCGTTCTCCGCGACCGCTCGGCTCAGGGGTGCGAGCCGGTCCAGCAGCGCCAGCCGGTCCTCCTCCTGCAGCGCCTCGAGTGCCCCCGCGACGGCCTGCCCCAGCTCCATCTGAGCCTGCTGGGTGGCCGTCTCGGGGAAGGCCCTCATCTGCTCCCTGGCCGCCATGAGCTGCGGATCACGCCGCAGCACCTCGCGGAGCGCGGGCTCCTCGTGGTGGAAGGCCTGGACCGTCACCTGGACCAGGCCGTCGAAGGAGTGGACCAGGTGCTCGAGCGACTCACGATCCCGCTCGAGCACCTGCTCGCGGACGACGTCGTCGTCCGGAAGGGCGATACCGAACTGCATGGGGACGACCGTGGCCTCCTCGGCGTACGCCTCGAGGACGTGCGCATGGGCCAGGAGGTCCTTGCGGCCGGCCGCCGCGTCGGCATCCACGTCGCTGACGATCACCGCCAGCCCGCCGCCGGAGACGAGGCGGAGGTCGGAGTCCCGCCGTCCCTTGAGGTCAGGCGGCGGCGGAGCGTCGGCGGTCGTGACGCCGTACAAGTGCACGACCACTGTCAGGTCTCCTCCGACCGCTTCTGGCTGGACTTGCGCGCCGGCCGCCTGGTCGACGACGACCTGCTGCTCGAGCTGCTCGAGCTGCTCGAGCTACGCCGCTTGGGCCGCTCTTCCTTCTCTTCCTCGTCGTCGTCACCGCCGAGGAAGCCGGTCAGCTTCTCCTTCGCGCCCTCGAGCGCTCCGGACGTCTTGCCCTTGGCTCCGGCGCTCGAGATGTCCTCCATCAGCTCGGGAATCCCGCTGGTCTGGGTCTCGGTGAGGTCCAGACGGTTCACGGCCTCGGCGAACCGGAGGTAGGTGTCCACGCTCGCGATGACGATGCGCGCGTCGATGGTGAGCAGCTCGATCCCGACCAGCGACACCCGGATGTAGATGTCGATGACGAGCCCCTTGTCGAGGATCGTGTCGATCACGTCGGCGAGGCCGCTCGGGGCCGGCCGGCTGGAGTAGCCGTTCGACGAGCGGTGTTGTGTAACGGTCATGTGCAACTGGCCTTTCGAGGGGGGAGGTTCTTACTCCGAAGGGACGGGCATGCCCGCCTCTCCGCGGTTCAGGACGTGGCGACGGATGTAGGCCCGGTTGGCGCCCAGCGACTTGGCGATGGTCGACTTGTTGCAGCCGGTGAAGTAGCCGATGCACCAGTCGAGCTGCTGCAGGGCGTCCTCGGTGGCCGTGCGGTACTTGTCGACCTCGCGCATCAACCGCTCGACTTCGAGCTCGAGTTCCTTGACTCGGTCTTCGTCCGACGCCATGGCTTACCTCGCAGCAGCCTTCGAGGTGGACTTCTTGGCCGTCCGCTTGCTCGCGCTCGTCCTCTTCGCAGGCGCCTTCTTCGCAGGAGCCTTCTTCGCAGCGGCCTTCTTCGCAGGAGCCTTCTTCGCGGCGGTGCTCTGCGCAGTAGTCCGCTTCGCAGGAGCCTGCTTGGCAGCAGCAGTCCTCTTCGCAGGGGCCTGCTTCGCGAGCAGCAGCCTTCTTCGCAGGAGCCTTCTTCGCAGCAGCAGCCTTCTTCGCAGGAGCCTGCTTCGCAGCAGTCTTCTTCGCAGGCGCCTTCTTGGCCGCGGCCTTCTTCGCAGGAGCCTTCTTCTGCGGCGAGGCGCTCCGCTTACGCGCGGCGGGCTTCTCCTCCGACTCCTTCTCCTCCGACTCCTTCTCCTCCGACTCCTTCTCGTCGGCCTGGTCCTCGTCGGTCTGGTCCTCGTCGGTCTGGTCCTCGTCGGTCTGGTCCTCGTCGGTCTGGCTCTCGCCCTCCTCGACCTGGCCGTCGTGGATCTCGCCCTTCCAGCCGTCCAGCTCCTCCTGGTGCAGGAGCGTCTGGATGCTCACGTGACGGGCGAAGTGCTTCAGCTCGAGGCGGGCACGCCGCCCCTGGGCCCGCCAGAGGTTCCCGGTGTGCTCGAAGAGCCCCTTGGGGTGGTACTCCAAGGCCATCAGGACCCGGGTGAGGTCGGGCGCGAGCTCGTGGAAGGTGATCGCACCGTCCACATGGCCCTTCTCGCCCTCGGACTTCCAGACGATCCGCTCGTTGGGCACCTGGTCGATGATCTCGGCGTTCCAGGTCCGGTGTGACCAGAAGACCTGGGCCTTCCACTTGAGCTTCTCGTCCTCATCCTGCGTGACGTTCTCGACCTTCTTCATGAACGTCGGGAAGTCCTCGAACTGCGTCCACTGCTCGTAGGCGACGTCACGGCTGACCGGTACGTCGACGCTCTCGAGGATGTTGGTGACCTTGACCTTGTTGCTGCCACCACCACCGCCGAACCCGAGCTTGTCCTTCACCGTGTCCTTGACCTTCGAGGCCGTCGCCTTGACGCCGGCCTTCACAGGCGAGTCGCCCTGGGCGATGTTCGCCGCCGCCTTCGTGGCCGTGGACTTTCCCTCTGCGAAGTCGTTGAGCCTGCCGGTCATCGACTCGACATGCCCGCTCGCCTTGGTCAGGCCCTGCTTGGTGAGCGCCTGACCGAAGCTCTGCGCCTCCTCCTTGAGCCGTCCGATCGGCAGCTGCGAGGCGAGTCCGGACAGGGCGCCGCTGGTCTTCGTCTCTGCCATGATCAGCTCCTACCTGCCGACGAGGCGGCCCTGCGACGCCGCGGTGACCGCTTGCGTGCCTTGGGAGCCGGCTCCGGCTCGGGCTCTTCTTCTTCTTCCTCTTCCTCGGGCTCTTCCTCGTACTCGTCCTCGGGCTCGCCCTCTTCCTCCTCGGGCTCCTCCTCGTCCTCTTCGTACTCGTCCTCGTACTCGTCCTCGGGCTCGCCCTCTTCCTCCTCGGGCTCCTCCTCGTCCTCTTCGTACTCGTCCTCGTACTCGTCCTCGGGCTCGCCCTCTTCCTCCTCGGGCTCCTCCTCGTCCTCTTCGTACTCGTCCTCGGGCTCTTCCTCCTCGCCCTCGTCCTCGTACTCGTCCTCGGGCTCTTCCTCGGCCTCGTCCTCGCCGGCCGGAAGCGCGGTGAGTTCCCGCAGCTCGCTGCTGCGCTCGTTCAGGCTGTCGCTCAGCTTGTCGATCCTGGCGGCTGCCGCGGTGACCGCCGCGGCCCTGCCGGCCTGCAGCAGCTGGGAGGTGATCTGCTCGGTCAGCTTCTTGGCCTCAGGAGAAGACGTCAGACCCTGAGGTGCCCTGCTGCAGCAGACCGAGCCCGGACGTTCTGAGGTTCTTGTTGGCCAGGGCCGACCCGACCACAAGGGCCAGCCGAAGCTTCTTGAAGCGTCCTAGGAAGTATCCGGCCGCGATGGCCGTCCCGACGCGTGACGAACTGGACATTTAATGCTCCCTCCCTGGATGGCCCTCCGCCATCGCTTGGAAACATGGGCGTACCCACGTGGTCACACGAGAAACGGGTTCCGAGATGTGAGTAGAGTTTTGCGTCTCCAGGACGGGTGCGCCAGAGGGTGTACGGCTTGTCGGAAATGTCCGGCACGCGGACCGGTCCAGACACGGAATCGGCCAGTCCGAAGAGCCGGCCACGGCAGAGGCCGGCGGCAGATCTTGGAGCGGATGACGAGACTCGAACTCGCGACATCGACCTTGGGAAGGTCGCGCTCTACCAACTGAGCTACATCCGCAGATGGAGCCCTTGTGGGGCTACCGGCAGGAATAGTACCCGACGCCCCGCGTGCTCACGGGCGCAGTGCCGCACTCAGCTGTACGACGGCGTCGGCGACCGTCTCGCAGGCCACCACCTCCGGTCCTGGGAGGTCCCAGCTGTCGACCGCGAACACGGGGACACCGGTGCGGGCGGCGAGCGCGATCTCGGAGAGGGTGCCCCAGGCGCCGCCGATCGCGAGGACGGCGTCGACGGTCCGCACGATGAGGGCGTTGCGCATCTCGCCCATGCCCGTGGGGATGACGATGCTGTGCCCGGGCGAGGCGTCCGCGCGGTACATGCCGGGCAGGATCGCCACGGCCGTCCCGCCTGCCCCCGAGGCGCCGGCGGCCGCCGCGGCCATCACGCCCCCGAGCCCACCGGTCACGACGACGTACCCGTGGCCGGCGAGGAGCCGTCCTGCCTCGCGCGCCGCATCGAGCACATCGGGCTCGCGCGGCGAGGAGGGGCCGACCACGGCGACGTACGGCGGGTGCACGGTCCGAGCGTAGACCCCGCACCCGCCTGCCCACCCGCCTCAGATCGAGCCCTGGTAGGCGCCGGACGTCCGCGTCGAGCGTCGAGCGGGTCGCACCTCGCCGCGGGAGGGGAAGCTGTCGGAGTCGGTGCTGTGTCGCAGCGAGGCGGCTCGGTAAGTTACCCGTGTGCTGCTCTCAGACCGCGACATCCTCATCGAGATCGACAAGAAGCGGGTCGCGCTCGACCCGTTCGAGCCCGCCATGGTGCAGCCGTCGAGCATCGACGTGCGCCTGGACCGGTTCTTCCGGGTCTTCGAGAACCACAAGTACCCCCACATCGACCCTGCCGCGGACCAGCCGGACCTGACCCGGATGGTCGAGCCCGAGGGCGACGAGCCGTTCATCCTGCACCCCGGGGAGTTCGTGCTGGGGTCGACGTACGAGGTCGTCACCCTGCCCGACGACGTCGCCGCGCGCCTCGAGGGCAAGTCCTCGCTCGGCCGGCTCGGCCTCCTCACCCACTCGACTGCCGGGTTCATCGACCCCGGGTTCTCGGGTCACGTGACGCTGGAGCTGTCGAACGTGGCCACCCTGCCGATCAAGCTCTGGCCCGGGATGAAGATCGGACAGCTCTGCTTCTTCCGGCTGTCCTCCCCGTCCGAGTACCCCTACGGGTCGCAGAAGTACGGCTCGAGGTACCAGGGACAGCGTGGCCCGACGCCGTCGAGGTCGTTCCAGAACTTCCACCGCACCGAGGTGTGAGGCGTGGCGAGGACCACTCGGGCGTAGGCGGCATTCCCGCCCGCGGCCGGGTCGCCGCCGATACTTTGGGCTCGTGGCCACCGAGGTGCAGCTCCGGGACGGCACCCGTGCGCTGACGTGGCGGCTGCTCCCGGGCGACCGAGAGGCGGTTCGAGAGGGTTACGAGGCCCTCTCCCCCGACTCGCAGTTCCACCGGTTCCTCGCGCCCGTGCCACATCTGACGGAGGGGATGCTCGACCGCCTCGTGAAGGATGTGGACGGCGTCGACCACGTCGCGCTGGTGCTGTTCATCATGAACGGCGACGAGGGCGTCCCGGCGGGCATCGGTCGCGTCATCCGCTACGAGGACGACCCGACGGCGGCCGACGTCGCCGTCACGGTCGCCGAGGAGTTCCGGGGCCGCGGTGTGGCCACCGCCCTTCTCGCGGAGCTGATGCGGGAGCGGCCGGTGGGGATCGAGCGGATCGTCACCGAGGTCGCCGCCGACAACCCTGCCTCGATGGCGATGCTGCGACAGCTCGGGCCGGTGACCGTCACGTCGAACGGTGGGAACACGCTCCACGTCATCGTCGAGCTTCCCGGTCCGGAACGGTCGGCTGCTCCGGACGCTCCAGCGAGTCCTGAGACGTCCGCCGGCCGGCCAACAGACTCGTGACCGTCGTCGCCGCGAGAACCAGGACGATCACCGCGAGTGACAGCAGGGTGGGGATCTCGGGAACCGACGACCACTGCATGTGGGCCCAGTGCAGGGCCAGCTTCAGGCCGATGAACCCCAGGATCATCGCGAGCCCGTAGCTGAGGTGGACCAGCTTGCTCAGCGCGCCCTCGAGGACGAAGTAGAGGGCGCGCAGGCCGAGGAGCGCGAAGGCGTTGGTCGCGAACACCAGGAACGGGTCGCCGGTGATGCCGTACACCGCCGGGACCGAGTCGACCGCGAAGACGATGTCCGTCGCCAGCACAGCGAGTACGACGAGCGCGAACGGCGTGATCGCGCGTCGGCCGTCGACCCGTCCGAGCATCCGCGGCCCGTCGTACTCCCCGGTGACCGGGAAGAGCCGACGGGCGAGCTTGACGCTGCGCAGCTCGTCGACCTGCAGCTCGTGCTCCTGGCCGGAGACCGCGTCGCGCAGGATCTTGACCCCCGTCGCCAGGAGCACGATGCCGAACACCAGGAACATCCAGTCGAACCGTGCAAGAGCGGCCGCGCCCAGGGCGATGAAGATGCCGCGAAGCACGAGCGCGCCGACGATTCCGTAGAGCAGCACCCGCTGCTGGAGGACGCGGGGCACGGCGAAGGCGCTCAGCAGCAGCATGAACACGAAGAGGTTGTCGACGCTGAGCGACTTCTCCACGAGGTAGCCGGTGAGGTACTCCAGGCCTCGCCCGGACCCGAAGCGCCACCAGACGTAGCCGCCGAACGCGAGCGGCAGCGCGATGTAGAACGCCGACCAGCCCAGCGCCTCCCGCATGGAGACCTCGTGCGGGCGGCGGGTCAGCAGGAAGTCGACCACCAGCAGTACGACGACCGCGGCGATCGTGACGAACCAGAGGGTGGGTGTACCGACCGAGTCCATGGGCTCTCCTCAGACATCCGAAAAGGTCTGAGGTCTCCTTCACCTGCGTTGCAGGCGCACGCCCGGGGCCGCTTCGGAGCGACCGTAGTGACCGGGACGAGCTCGGGAAGTACTCCCCTCGCGAGCAAGGATAACCAGGGGACGCAAGAGGGCCCCGGGAGTGCTCCCGGGGCCCTCTTCGTCGTTCAGGTCAGACGTGTGCGCGCTTCTTGCCCGACATGTTCTCGGCGACGCCGATGAGCAGGACCGCGGCCACGATCGCCACGATCGCGCCGAGGATGTTCAGCTCGGTGATGCTGCCGGTGCCGAGCAGGCTTGCCACGACGCCACCGATGAGCGAGCCGACGACGCCGAGCAGCAGGGTCATGAGCAGGCTCAGGTTCTGCTTGCCGGGCTTGATGAGACGTGCAACCGCTCCGACGACGAGGCCGAAGACGAGGAATCCGATGATGGCCATGTGATCTGTGCTCCCTAGTTAGTTCAGTGTGTTCAGCGAACCGTCTGTTCCCACGAACGCACTGGCCATGCATGAGGTGAGGGTCACCGGAAGGCACGCGACCGTGGGCCCGAGCCGTTGACTTCGAATGTAGACCTCGGCGGAGGCGGCGAACAGACCCTGGCGAGCAGCGCCGCTGCCATGATGTGCGGGTGATCTCTCCGGCCAGGGCAGCGGTACGTCGGGCGCTCCGGGTGTACCGGGCCACGGGCGCCGACCTGCCGTTCGGCGACCTGCTGCCCGCACACGGCGTCGCCATGGAGGGCTACTTCTGGCGGTTCACCGACCCCGTGACCGGCCGGGTCGTGATCGCGCTGAACGGGGTCAACCGCGGCCCGGGAGGACACTGGTCCACCCTCGGCGTGGCCGCTCACCCGACGGGGTTCCTCCGCACCTCGGCGCATCCCGTGGGGCACGCGTCGCCTTCCGGCCTGGGCGCCTTCGCCGGCGAGGCGTTCACGGGGACGAGGGACGCGCTCCGGGTCGACCTGGGGCCGGACGCCCGGCTCGACGTCCGGGTCGAGGACCCGGTCGGCTGGCCGCGCCGGAGCCTCGGCGGGTCGAGCGTGTTCCAGGCGGTCCCGGGCCTGAACCAGTACTGGCATCCGTGGCTGCTCGGCGGCGTCGCGCGGGGCACGGCCGTGGTGGGCGACGACGCGTGGGACCTCGCGGGGTGGGCGGTCTACGCCGAGAAGAACTGGGGCAAGGGCGGCTTCCCCGACTCGTGGTGGTGGGGCCAGGCACAGGGGTTCGACGACCTGACCGCATGTGTGGCGTTCGCCGGCGGCGAGGTCTCGGCCGGCCCGCTCCGCACGACGGTCACCGCGCTCGTCGTACTCCTGCCGGACGGGCAGATGGTCCGCCTCGGCGACCCGCTCGTCTCCGCGGTGCATGCGCAGGTCGACGACGAGCGGTGGCTGCTTCGGGGGCGCAGCGCCCAGTGGTGGATCGACGTGGAGGGGTACGCCCCGCTCCACGACGCCCACGTCCTGCCGGTGCCGCTCCCCTCGGCCGGGCACAACGTGCCGGGCGCGATCGAGCATCTCGGAGGGGCGCTCCGGGTCCGCGTCCGGCGGTGGGGAAGGGTCGTCTGGTCGGGCGAGTCCCGCGTCGCCGCCCTGGAGCACGGCGGGATCGAGCGAGCGCGCAACGAGGTGCTGCGCCGTGGTGGCGACCCGGACGCGACCGACGCCCCACCCGTCCGAGGGTGAGCTCGCCCGCGGTTATCCTGCGAGGATGACTGGGGTGACGGGAACTGGCTTCACGGGCGTCCCCGAGGCTGCCTTCGACTTCTACGACGACCTCGAGCTCGACAACACCAAGTCGTTCTGGGCCGCGCACAAGGAGACCTACGAGACCGCCGTTCGCGGGCCGATGACCGCCCTGGCGCAGGCGCTGGAGGACGAGTTCGGCACCGCGAAGGTGTTCCGGCCTTACCGGGACGTGCGGTTCGCCAAGGACAAGACGCCCTACAAGACCCACCAGGGTGTGTTCATCCCTCGTGGCCCGGCCACGGGCTTCTACGTCCAGGTCGGAGCACCCGGGGTGCGGGTGGGCGTTGGGTTCTACGAGGCCTCCGGCCCTCGCCTGGCCCGGATCCGCTCCGCCATCGCGGAGGACCGCCGTGGGCAGGACCTCGAGCGGATCCTCGACGCCCTGCAGTCGTCGGGCTGGGAGCTCGGCGGCGAGAAGCTCAAGACCTCACCACGGGGGTACGACGCCGACCACCCGCGCATCGAGCTGCTGCGCCACAAGTCGATGACGCTGGGCAGGTCCTACGGCTTCGAGCCGTTCATCCATACGCCAGAGCTCCTCGACCGGGTCCGCGAGGACTGGCGTGAGGCCTCGCCGTTCGTCGACTGGGTGTCGGACAACGCGGGCGGCGACTGACCCGCGTCAGCCGGCGTCCGGGCCGAGGACCTCCTCGACCGCCTTGCGGGAGTCGAGCCCGGACCTGCGCATGTCGTCGAGCGTGGTCAGCAGGGTCTGCGCCAGGTCGCGCAGCTTGACGTTGGCGTTCTGGGAGTGACGCTTCAACATGGCGAACGCCGTGTCGGAGTCCACCGCGAGGGTCGCCATGATGACCCCCTTGGCCTGCTCGATCGTCCCGCGGGACTCCGCCGACCGTCGTACCGCCTCGTCGATGTCGCGGGCGGTCTGCCCGCGCTTGGAACCGGTGACGTCGACCATGTAGCCGCGCACCTCGACCAGCGTGCCGGAGGCGTCGCGGACGCCGTCACCGACCGAGACCACGGTGCGGGTCCGCAGCCGGGCGTCGATGATCCGGTGCCAGAGGGCGAAGGGCTCACCGCACGTGAAAGCGTTGAGGATGATCGCGGTGGCGACGGCAGCGTCGTCGGGGTGCTTGTGGGCGACCAGGAGCTGGGTCGTGGGCACGACGTCGCCGGGCTCGAAGCCGTGGATGCGGTAGAGGTCGTCCGACCACCACCACGACCCCGTGACCACGTTGTAGACGAAGGGGCCGTAGGGGCCCGTGATGACCGTCGTCATGGCAGGTAGATGGAGCGCATGCGTCAACCCTTGGATGTATCCGGCTCGTCGACGAGGTTGCCCCCGCAGATCCCCCCGGATCCGGCCGTCGTCCGATCGGGCTGCGTTGCTCAACCCTGGGAAATTCAAGCACGGCCAGGACCGAAATCTGTAACCGGTCCAGTCTCAAGTTTCCCGTGTCGATAACCGGAGATGCTCAGGGCTTGCTCATCGTGGCCATGGCGCGGTCGAACTCCCAGTGGGCGCGCATGGAGGTGATCAGCCCCGCCTCGTTCACCCGGTAGACGAAGACTCCCTCGGTGTCGAGGCTCGTGCCGTCCTCGAGGACGGTGGTGATCGTGCCGACGTTCGCACAGGAGTCGCCGTTGGCGAACGAGTCCGTGATCGTGAAGTGGAAGCGTCGTACGGCGGCGATGGCGATGTCCCAGAACTTCGCGATGCCGTCGTGACCGTGATGGCCCTTGCCCTCGGGGTCGAAGACCGACGGGCCGACCGGGTCCTCGACGACTCCGTCGGGAGCGAAGAGCGCGACCCAGTCCTCCTTGACGCCACGGGCGACCGTCGCCGCGGAGAGCTGGGATGCACGGCGAGCGGGATGGTCGGCGTCGGGGGCGGTCCAGGTGACGGCGTCGGTCTCGATCACAGCCGGAACTGTAACGCGTTCCAGTTTTCCGCCGCCAGCCCTCTCCCGGATCGACTTGGGCACGCTCTGCCAAACTTGGCGCATGCGAGTCTCCGCGAAGTCCGACTATGCGCTTCGCGCCCTCATCGAGATGGCGGTCCAGGACGACGGCGAGGCGGTCAGCGCCGAGACGCTCGGCCGGCGCCAGGACATCCCGCGCGGGTTCCTGCAGGCGATCCTCGCGGACCTGCGGCGAGCCGGCATCGTGGTGAGCCAGCGCGGCCAGTCGGGTGGGTGGCGGATGGCCCGCGACGCCGGTGACGTGACGGTCGCCGACGTGATCCGGGCTGTCGACGGCCCCCTGGTCAGCGTCTACGGGATGCGGCCCGAGGCGGTCTCGTACAACGAGTCCGCGCAGGTGCTGCAGCACGTCTGGATCGCCGCACGCAGCAGCCTGCGCGACGTCTTCGAGCGGGTCACCATCAGGTCGCTCGCAGACAAGAAGCTTCCCGAGCAGGTGGCCGCGCTGACCGAGGACGAGGAGGCCTGGCGGCCGCACTGAGCGACCGCCAGGCCCTCGTGGCCAGGCCCGCGTGGCTCAGGCCGCGACCGGCTCGAGCTCCGCCTCGACCTCGCGGGAGGCCCGCTCCTGCCGCACCGCCCACACGATCATCGAGACCCACGCGAAGGCGATCACCGAAGCTGCGAGCGCCACGGTGAAGCCGGAGGCGCCGAGCGACTCGAGGATCGTCTTGCTGTTCGTGAGGATGATCAGGCCACCCGCCGCGACGCCCAGGACCCGGGCCGCCATGTGACGCACCAGCCAGGCTGCGACCGGAGCGGCGACGACGCCACCCGCGAGCAGCGCACCGGCGTACGCGAAGTTGATGCCCTGCGAGCCGAGCGCGAGGAGGAACCCGAGCGAGCCACCGATCGCGACCACGAACTCCGCGGTGTCGATGGAGCCGACGACCTTGCGCGGCTCGAGGCGTCCCGAGGACAGCAGCGACGTGGTGCCGACCGGGCCCCAGCCGCCACCGCCGATGGCGTCCATGAGACCGGCCACGACTCCGAGCGGAGCCAGGAAGAACGCAGAGAGCCTGCCCCTGAAGTGGGGCCGCCGGCCGCCGAGCACCAGGAACCGCCACACGACGTAGACGCCGAGACCGAGCAGCAGCGCGGCGACCCAGGGCTTCGCCGTGTCTCCGTCGAGGCTCGACAGGAAGGTCGCCCCCGCGAAGGCACCGATTCCGCCGGGGACGGCGATGATGCTGACGGTTCGCCAGTCGACGTTGCCGAGCCGGTGGTGCGAGATGCCCGAGACGAGCGTCGTGCCGATCTCCGAGAAGTGGACGGCGGCGGACGCGGCCGCGGGGGCGATGCCCGCCGCGAGCAGGAGCGTCGACGAGGTGACGCCGTACGCCATCCCCAGGGAGCCGTCGATCAGCTGCGCCACAAGGCCTACGAAGCCGAGCACGAGCAGGTTGCGCATGAGTGTTGTCCTTCCCAGGATCAGCGTTTGCAGCGGCTAACCTTACTAAAAAACTAGACTAACTCAAACCACTTGACTTCATTGGCTTTCGCAACCGGACGGACGCCCCGACAAGAAGGGACTTTCGCCCCACTGTGTGACGAGGTCCCTTCATGCAGAGTTGGACGTCATGGACACCACGGGCGACTCGGCGAACCGGAGCAGCGGCATGCCGTGGTTCCGGAGCAGGCCCGCCTGGGCGATGGGCGTGGCGGCAGCGATGTTCGCCGGCGTCTTCGCGCTGCGACTCTCGATGGGCAATGCCCAGGACGCGGTCAACATGCTGTACTCCCTGCCCATCGCGCTCGTCGCGCTGGCGTTCGGGCGGAACGCAGGCATCGCGTCCGGCCTCCTCGCCACCGTGCTGGTCGGGGCGTGGGTCGCGATCGCGGAGATCGACCTGTCGCCCCTCGGCTGGGCGTCGAGGCTGATTCCCCTGCTGCTGCTCGGCGGGCTGCTCGGCGATGCGAGCGACCGGTTGGCCGCCGCGGACGCCCGGCACCGCGTGCTGGAGGCGGCGGCACAACGACATCGGGATGCGACAGAGGTCAACGACACGCTCGTCCAGGGCATGGCGGCAGCGAAGTGGGCCCTCGAGGCCGGCCGCTACGAGTCAGGGATCAGCACGCTCGCGGAGACCCTGCAGCTCGGTCACGAGCTCGTCTCCAAGCTGATGCGCGACGCCGACATGGGACTGGACGGCCACCGCCCTCCGGTGCGTGACCGTCAGTAGCCGCAGGTCGTCGCGGCCTCGTCGTCAGAGCGGCGCGCCCGAAGCCGAAATGCCCTGTTCCGTCACGTTTTGCCGGTGGTACGTTCCTGCCTGCTCCGGGGCCAAAGGCGGCCCCCATAGATCGCAGGTGGAACCTTGAAGACTCGCCACACGGCCCTGGCCCTGATCACCGCGACAGCCGCAGTGCTGTCCACCCTCGGCGCTGGGGCCGCGGCGACTCCGGCCACCGCCGCACCTGCCGCTGCACCGACCTGCCTCGCCGAGGTCGTCGGCCTTACCGCCGGCAACAAGTTCATCTCGCGTCGCATGGAGAACGGGACGGTGGTGCGCCAGAAGCTCACCGCGACGGCAGTGCCGTTCCGCGCGAAGCAGATGGGATTCCTCGAGCAGGCGACGATCAAGGGCGGCGTCAGGACGAGCTTCATCGCCATCGCGACCGACGGACGTCCCCGGGTCCTGACCGTCAAGGACGTCAACGCATCGAAGAGCCTCGCGCAGTCGTCGAAGCGGATGACCACCTCCGGCTTCGCGCCCCGCCTGTTCACGAAGTCGATCGGACCCCACGCCTTCGCGCTGGACGACCTGAACCGCCTGCAGCGCCTGGTGACCTACCGCGACAGCGACGGCAACTACTTCTTCGGGAGCGCCCGGGTCGCCCTCAAGGGCATGGGGAGCCTCAGGACCCTGTCGTTCTACAACCGGCAGAAGATCGCCGGCGTGAACACCGACGTCCTCTACGCGACCACCAGGACCGGCGCCCTCAAGCAGATCCGGGTTCCGGTACGACGCCCGGGCAATGCCCGCGTCGTGACGATCAAGCGCACCGGGTTCGCGCCGTTCAGCGAACTGTCCCTGGGGGCGTGCAACCACGACCTCAACACGGCGTTCATCATCGGCGTGGACCCCGGTCACAACCTCGCCCGGAGCTACGTCCTCCGCGATCAGGCCCACCCCTCCGCATCGAACCTCACCGCGAACGGCCGCGTGGCCCCGAGCTACAGCTGGAAGCTGCACGCCGTCCTCTGATGCGCACGCAGGGCTGCCGCCTATGTGCCGACACTTCATGACACAGCGGTCCAGCCGGGTGTAGACAGGTGCCCGCGACCGGTCCAGAGCGCCGGTTGCTCGTCTACGAGCGAGGGGTGGCAGATGAGCAAGGTGAAGAGCGTCGGCAACGGGGATCACGCGGTGATCTGCCTGCACGGCTGGTTCGGCTCCGCGGAGGGCTGGGGCTACCTCCCCGAGGTCGTCGACCGGCAGCGGTTCACCTACCTGTTCCCCGAGATGCGCGGCTACGGCGAACGCCGTGAGGAGTCCGGCGCGTACACCATGAAGGAGTACGCCGCCGACGCGCTCGCCGTGGCCGACGAGCTCGGGCTCGAGAGGTTCTCCGTCGTCGGACACTCCATGGGCGGCAAGGCCGCGGCCGCGCTGCTCGCCCAGGCGCCCGGCCGGGTGCGGGCGCTGGTGGGCATCGCCCCGGTCGCGCCGGCGCCGGTCCCGCTCGACGAGGACGGGCACGGACTCTTCTTCGGCGCCCCCGAGCGGGATGAGAACCGTCGCGCGATCATCGACTTCACGACCGGCAGCCGGAACTCCGCGGCCTGGCTGGACGACATGGTCGCGTTCTCACGGGCCAGCTCCACGCAGGAGGCGTTCGCGGGTGCCGTCGAGTCGTGGGTGAACGACGACTACCTCGCCGAGGTCGGCCGCCCGGAGACGCCCATCTCCTGCATCGTCGGGGAGAACGACCCGGCGCTGTCGGCGGACGTGATGAAGCAGAGCTGGATGCAGATCTACCCGAACGTCGAGCTCGTCGAGCTGGCATCCTGCGGCCACTACCCGATGTACGAGTCGCCGGTCTGGCTGGCGACCCAGATCGAGGCCTTCCTCGCCGGCAAGTGAGGGCCGCACCCGGCACCGAGCTCGTCCACGACCCGCAGACGTACGTCGACGGGGCACCGCTCGAGGTCCTCGACCGGCTTCGTGAGACGGGTCCCGGTGTCGCCTGGGTCGAGGAACCGCCCGCGCCGGGCTCAGCCGGCGGTCCTGGGTACTGGCTCGTGCTCCGGCACGCCGACGTGAAGGCGGTGCTCCGCGACCCGGGCACGTTCTCGTCGGCCATGGGAGCCACGCAGGTGCGCGACCCCGCGACGGAGGAGGACCTCTCCTACGTCCGGCGGATGATGCTGAACATGGACCCGCCGGAGCATTCCCGGCTGCGCAAGCCGGTCCAGCGCTCCTTCACGGTCCGCGCGGTCGCGAGGCTCGAGGAGCAGATCGCCGGCCACGTCGACGACATCCTCGACCGGACCCTCACCACCCCCGGTGAGGTCGTCGACTTCGCGAAGGACGTCGCCGCCGACCTGCCGCTGCTCACGCTCGCCGACGTACTCGGCGTGCCACCTCAGGACCGGATGCTGATGTTCGACTGGTCCAACCGCGTGATCGGCTTCCAGGACCCCGACTACGCGACGAGTTCGGCCTTCGACCCGGCATCGGGGACCGAGATGGCGCGCACGGCCCTGGCCTCGAGGCCCTCCGCAGACGCCGAGGGACGGATGCCCGACCCGCGGTCGCGCGAGGGCATGCCCGACCTCTACGCGTACGCGCACCTGCTCGCCCGGGAGAAGCAGCAGAGCCCCGGCGACGACGTCATGTCGATCCTCCTCGCGCAGGAGGACGCGATCGACGTCGAGGAGTTCGAGAACATGTTCTGGCTCTTCGCGGTGGCCGGCAACGAGACCCTGCGCAACGGGCTCCCCGGCGGGATGCACGCCCTGCTGACCCACCCGGAGGCACAGCGGCGGCTCCGCGCCGAGCCCGGGCTCGTGGGACCGGCGGTGGAGGAGATGCTGCGCTGGTGGACGCCGGTGATGGTGTTCCGGCGTACCGCCACCAAGGACTGCGAGATCAACGGGCAGGCGGTGGCCGCCGGCCAGAAGGTCGTCGTCAGCTTCCTGTCCGCCAACCGCGACCCGCGGGTCTTCGACGACCCCGGGTCGTTCCGGGTGGACCGGGGCAGCCGTGAGCACCTCACCTTCGGCCACGGCCCCCACCTGTGCCTCGGGGCGCATCTGGCCCGCGTGCAGATGCGGACGATGTTCGCCGAGCTGCTGCGGCGCACCACGTGGCTCGAGCCCGCCGGAGAGCCCGCACTGCTCCGCTCGTCGTTCCAGCGGGGCATCAAGCGGCTCCCAATGCGCTGGGAGTGACCGGGCCTAGCGCCGGCTCACCGTGAGCGCGACCGTGCGGGCCCGCGGAAGGGTCCTCAGGACGAGCCGCGCGGCGCCGGGCCTCGACACGACCCGAGCGCCGGAGACCCGGACCCGGTAGCCGTTCCGGAAGTGCATCCGTGAGACCCAGACGACCGTCTTCCGGCTGCGGGGTGCACAGCCGCACCCGGGCGCACGAGTCGTGTAGCGCAGCCTGAACACCGACCCGTCGTACCGCCACGACACCGGGGTGCCGGCGACGAGCAGCGGGTGGGGCCGGTCGAGCACCGCCAGCTTGCGCCGCTTGACGTTGGAGCCGGTGGGCGGCCTGCCGATGTCGCGGATGATCCCCTCGGTGGGACGCTCCGCCGACGGGTCGCCGCCGAAGTAGGTCCACTCCTGCCACGACAGCATCTGCGCGTCGGCCCGGTCGGTCATCGACCGGAGCTCGTCGAGGTCGTCCGTGGCGCCGAACTCGGTGAGCAGCAGCGCGTCGCCGGTGCGCGCCGACTGCGCCTCGGCGTTGTCGAGGACCCGCTGCTCGAGCTGGTCGCACGTCGCCCGGGCCGGCGGGTTCGACGGGACACCCATCGTCGACGCGCAGTAGGCGTGGAACGCGAACCCGCTGCGCGCGTCGCCCGGGTCGCCGATCGAGGTGTCCGCGCCGAAGTCGAACGTCAGCTGCGGCTCGTACCAGACGAGGTGGCGGCGATCGACCGACCGGATCGCCTCGAGCACCTTTCGGGTGAACGGCGCGAGCTGCTGCTGGTCGAACAGCGGGCAGCCCGCCGGGTTCAGGCAGGTCGCGTTCTGGCTGCCGGCGAAGGGCTCGTTGAACAGGTCGTACCCGAGCACGGAGTCGTCGTCGCGGAAGCGCTTGGCCACGTGTCTCCAGGCGGCGGCGTACCTGTCCTGGAGGCCGACACCGCCCGGTCCCGGGTCGTTGCTCCAGAAGTGGTCGAACGCCCGCGAGAGCGCCGGCATGGCGAAGTAGTTGCCGGGGAAGCCGGCCTGGGGCTGTGCCGGCAGACCGTCGTCCTGCACGGCCCAGTCGGGCGCCCCCTCCCCCTGGAACCGCTCGTTGTAGAGGTCCTGGTGGAAGTCCAGCAGGGTCCGGATGCCGGCCTTGTCGAGCAGGTACACCGTGGAGGCGATCGAGCGCAGGTACCGGTCGTCGTACCGCCCCGGGCTCGGCTCGAGGGCCTTCCAGATGATGCCGAGCCGCACCGTCGTGAACCCGTGCCTGCGCAGGAACGCAGCGTCGTCGGCTCCGAACCCGATCCGTGCCGGCGCGTACGGCGGCAGCTTCGCGACCATGTTGAACCCGTGGAGTACGACGACCCGCCCGTCGTGCGCCGTGACCCAGCGGCCGGCGTGTCCCAGCGGCAGGGTCCGGCTGTGCCGGCCGGCGCCCCGGTCCGGCTGGGCCGCCGCCGGCTTCGGCGCGCTGACACCGACCACGGCGGCCGCGGCTACCAGGAGGGTGGTCAGGGCGGCGACGCGCAGCGTCTTCCGGAGCGGGACCTTGGCCGAGAACGTCATGGGCTCCCCAACGTCGTGAGAGGCGGCTGCCAGCCTGCTCAACGCCGGTGGGTCCGGGAGGTCACGGTGCCGGGCCCCTTGGGCCCTCAGTAGCCTCCGCCGCCGCCCTGGCTGCCGGAGGCCTTGGTGATCGAGGCGCCCGACGGCGAGACCACCCACCACTTGGCGCCGAACCCGTCGACGCCTTCGCCGTTGGTGTCGCCCGTCGCGGTGTCGCCGGCGAAGTAGTAGAGCGGATGCCCACCGTAGGCAACCTGCTTGGAGCCGTCCGAGCGGGTGATCGTCGCGAGCATGGTGGTCCTGGCGCTACCCGAGGCCTTCGGGATGCCCTTCGTGGTCAGCGGCGGCCAGGCCGAGGCACACGCCCCGGAGCAGGTAGACGTGCTCCCGTGGTCGGAGTCGAACAGGTACAGCGTGCGACCAGAGCCGTCGGTGAGATACGTGCCGAGGGAGCCGCTGCTGGTCTCCACCGTCACGGACTTCCCGGCAGCCGGCTTCGACGACGCGGCGCCCGAACCCCCGGAGCTCGTGTAGCTCGGGGAGCTGCTGCAGGCGGCCAGCACCAGCAAGGGCGCAGCCAGGGCGACGCCCAGCCTCAGGGCCGGGGTGTGGGTGCGTGCTCCGTTCATGGTTCCTTCTCTCTTGCGACCGGCCGGGCTCGTTGGTCCGATCCCGGGTAGTCGTTCGAAGGAGACACGAATGAGGCAGAGCGCTGGTTCACGCAGGAACTGCCCTGCGCCGCCCGCGTTCGCGCAGTCCGGTGGCAAGCACTCCGACGGCGAAGACCAGGCCCACGGCCAGGAAGGCAACACCGAGCGCGTCCTGAAGCTCGCTCGCCAGACCGCTGTAGCCCACGTCTATGCCGATGACCACCGAGACGAGGCCGGCGAGAACGGCCATCCAGCCCAGCCAGCCGGCGATGAGGCGGCTGGCGAGAACCGCAGCGCCGAAGAGCCCGAAGGTCAGCCCGAGCAGAACCCGGAAGTAGCTCTGGAGACCCCACTCGAGCCAGCGCACGGTCTCGGCATTCGCAAAACGGATCCGCTCCTCCGAGCCTGACGCACCGTGCCAGGCGTCTGCCGCCTGCTTCAGCCCCACGCCGTCGAGGCCCTGCAGAACGGCCCAGATCCCCGCGGTCGCCACGGCCGCCGCGGCGGCGACAGTCGCCAGCAGAGAGGACCGACCGGCGGCGCGCACGACGCGGTACAGAACAAGGAGCCCACCGAGCGCGATGAGAACGCCGGCGAACTGGACCAGGTGCACTGCGACCCAGGCGCCGCTCTCGGCGTACTCGGCGAAGATCAGCTCGTGGTCGTCTTCCTGTCCCGCCGGATGAAACAGGGTCGCAACGATCGTGAGCAGCCAGCCTCCGGCCATGAGCGCGCCAGCCGCCCACAGCTCGGTCCGGCCTGTGTTATCAGTCGCCAGCCCGGGCTGGTCCCGCCCTGGCTGCGCGTCGACGTGTGAACTCATCAGCCGGCCCCATCCTCGTGATCTCGATGCGGCGGCAGCTACGACCGAGTCGTCACGACCCCGTGGCTGCCGTCGAGGCTATGACCCTCCAAGCATGGTCGCGTCAGCAAGGCTTGGCCACCCTGGTCGAGCCCACTGCGTTCGCTGCGCGTGCGCGTGCGTCCGCCTGTCGACACATGAGAGCTAGCCGACCGGCTGAAGCCGCCGGGTGACCGGTTCCGGTCGACTCGGCTGCTCGGGCAGGCGAAGGCGCTTGAGCATCAGCGCGTTGACGGCGACCAGGAGGCTCGAACCGGACATGGACAGGGCCGCGATCTCGGGGCGCAGCACGAGGCCGAGCGCCGGCTCGAACACGCCGGCCGCGATGGGCAGAGCCAGCGCGTTGTACGAGATCGCCCACCACAGCGACTGCAGCTCCTTCCTTCGCGTGCCGCGTCCGATGATGAGCGCGGTCGGCACGTCGAGCGGGTCTGAGCGCATGAGGACCACGTCTGCGGTCTCGATGGCAACGTCGGTGCCGGCGCCGATGGCGATGCCGACATCGGCTGCTGCGAGCGCGGGAGCGTCGTTGACGCCGTCGCCGACCATCGCGACCTTCTTGCCCGTGGCCTGGAGCTCTGTCACCTTGCTCGACTTGTCCTCAGGGAGGACTTCGGCGATGACGGTGTCGATGCCGAGCTGATCGGCGATCCGCTTGGCGGTGGCCTGGTTGTCGCCGGTGAGCATGACCACCTGCACGCCGGCGTCGTGGAGCGCGGCGACCGCTGCCGCCGAGGTGTCACGGACGGCGTCGGCGATGCCGAGCACGCCGACGGCTTCGTTGTCGACGGCGACCAGGACGGCGGTCTTCCCGGCAGCGGCAACCTCGTCGCGACGGTCGGCAAGCCCGCCGAGCGCGATGTTCTCGGCGTCCATCAGGCGACGGTTTCCGACAACGACACGGTGCCCGTCGACGTCAGCGACCGCACCGTGGCCGGCGACGTTGCGGAACCCGGTCGCCCGCAGCCGCGGCGAGCCGGTCTGGTCTGCGTACCGGGCGACCGCCTGGGCCAGTGGATGCTCCGACTCCCGCTCGACCGCGGCCGCCAGCGCCAGCAACCGGTCGAGGTCGAACCCGTCGACGACGACGTCGGTGACCTCGGGCTCACCCTTGGTCAACGTGCCGGTCTTGTCCATGACCACGGTGTCGATGCGGGCCGCCGTCTCGAGCGCGGTGGCGTGCTTGAACAGGATGCCGCGCTTGGCGCCGAGACCGGAGCCGACCATGATCGCGGTCGGGGTGGCCAGGCCCAGGGCGTCGGGGCAGGTGATGACCACGACGGTGATCGCGAACAGGAGCGCCTCGGTCACGGGGCGACCGACGGCGAGCCAGGCGAGGAACGTGCCGGTGCCGGCGATGAGCGCAACGAGGACGAGCCAGAACGCGGCCTTGTCGGCGAGCTTCTGCCCGGGCGCCTTGGAGTTCTGAGCCTGCTGGACCAGCGCCACGATCAGCGCGAGGGCTGTGTCGGCGCCGACCTTGCTCGCCCGCACCCGCAGGGTGCCGGAGATGTTGACGGTGGCCCCGATGACCGTGTCGCCGGGCGCCTTGTGCACCGGCAGGCTCTCGCCGGTGACCATCGACTCGTCGATCTCGGACTCGCCGTCCTCGACGACACCGTCGGTCGCGACCTTCGAGCCGGGCCGCACCAGAAGCAGGTCACCGACGACGACGTCGGCGGTGGGAATCTCGACCGGCTCTCCGCCGCGGATGACCACCGCCTGGGGTGGGGCGAGGTCGAGCAGGGTCCGGATCGCGTCGTTGGCGCCACCGCGGGCACGCATCTCGAACCAGTGGCCCAGCAGCACGAACGCAGTCAGGACGGTGGCGGCCTCGTAGAACACCTCGCCACCACCGGTCAGGGTGACCCCGAGGGAGTACAGCCAGCCGGCGCCGACCGCGACCGCGACCAGCACCATCATGTCCAGGGTCCGGGCGCGTAGCGCCCGCCAGGCGCCGTCGAAGAAGATCCAGGCGGAGTAGAACACCACCGGCAGCGAGAGCAGCAGGCTGAACACGTCGTCACGCAGCCCGAAGGGCGCAGCGGCCTCGAACCCGATGACCTCCCGCCCGATCGGCGACCACAGCAGGATCGGCACCGACAGGACCGCGGCGAGGATGAACCGGTTGCGCATGTCGCGGACCATGTCCGCCATCGACATCGCGCCGTGCCCGCCGTGTCCCGCGGCCTCGTGCGCCGCGAGAGGCCCCTGAGCCTCGTGCGCAGCTCCGGGCTCGGTCATCGGATCGCACACGTGCTGCGGAACCGACTGGCCATCGCAGTGGTAGCCGCAGTCGCGGATCCAGGACCGCAGATCGCTGACGCTGGTCCGGGTGGGGTCGTAGGTGACGTTGGCGGTCTGCGCTACCGGATTGGCCTCCACTGTCAGAACCCCGGGCCGGCGGGACAAGACCCCCACGACGATGCTCTGGCTGCTCGCCCACTGCACCCCTGACACCTCGAGGACCGCCGTGATGGGGCCGATCGGCCGGGCGGCGTGGTCGCGGGGGTGGTCGCGCTGTGGACTCGTCATCTCACTGCTCCTGAGCAGTACCCCTAGGGGGTATTCGACTTTGGAATCCAAACATACCCCCAGGGGGTACTCTGTCAAGGGCTGCGCCTGACTGGTCTGGTGTCCCGAGAATCCGCGCTGCACGCCAGGAAACGCCAGTGCGACGCATGAGGCAGGTCGCACCTCACACCGGACAAGGGGTTGTCTTTATTACTCGCGGGTACGATAATTAAGTTACTGACGAGTAGATCCCTGGGCTGTCCCCTGCCCCGGGCAGATCCGGACCGGACCACGCGCCGGTACCCCGATTTCGAAGGTGTGGAGCTGTGAGCCACTACAAGAGCAACATTCGCGACATCGAGTTCAACCTGTTCGAGGTGCTCGGCCGCGACGAGGTCCTCGGCAAGGGCCCCTTCGAGGAGGTCGATGTCGAGACGGCGAAGTCGATCCTCGCCGAGGTCGACCGCATGGCGCGTGAGGACCTGGCCGCGTCGTACGAGGACAGCGACCGCAACCCGCCCGTGTTCGACCCCAAGACGAACACCGCACCGGTGCCCGAGTCGTTCCAGAAGAGCTACCGCGCCTGGATGGACGCGGAGTACTGGCGCCTGTCGATCCCCGCCGAGCTCGGTGGCCAGCCGGCCCCTTCGACCCTGAACTGGGCGATCGGCGAGCTCGTTCTCGGCGCCAACGCCCCGATCTGGATGTACGCCTGCGGCCCGAGCTTCGCCTCGATCGTGCAGCGCAACGGCAACGAGCGCGACCAGCTGATCGCGCAGCACATGGTCGACCGCGAGTGGGGCGCCACCATGGTGCTCACCGAGCCCGACGCGGGCTCCGACGTGGGTGCCGGCCGGGCGAAGGCCACGCTCCAGGACGACGGCACGTGGCACATCGAGGGCGTGAAGCGGTTCATCACGTCCGGTGAGCACCAGATGAGCGAGAACATCATCCACCTCGTCCTCGCCCGGCCGGTGGGCATCGAGGGCGTCGGCGGCCCCGGCACCAAGGGCCTGTCGCTGTTCATCGTGCCGAAGTTCCACTTCGACCACGAGACCGGCGAGCTGACCGGTGAGCGCAACGGCGCCTACGTCACCAACGTCGAGCACAAGATGGGCATCAAGGTGTCCAACACCTGCGAGGTCACCTTCGGTGACACCTCGGTCGGTGGCGGGGAGCCCGCGAAGGGCTGGCTGCTCGGCGAGGTCCACGACGGCATCGCGCAGATGTTCCAGGTCATCGAGAACGCCCGGATGATGGTGGGCACGAAGGCCATCGCCACGCTGTCGACCGGCTACCTGAACGCTCTCGACTACGCCAAGGAGCGCGTCCAGGGCGCCGACCTCACCCAGGCGTCGGACAAGACCGCGCCCCGCGTGACGATCACGCACCACCCCGACGTACGCCGGTCGCTGATGACCCAGAAGTCGTACGCCGAGGCCATGCGCGCCCTTGTCCTCTACACGGCGACCTGGCAGGACCGGGTGCAGATCGCGGAGTTCAACGGCGAGCGCGACGAGCTCGCCGAGCGCGTCAACGACCTGCTGCTTCCGATCGTCAAGGGCTACGGCTCCGAGCGTTCCTGGGTGCTGCTCGGCACCGAGTCCCTGCAGACCTTCGGCGGTTCGGGCTTCCTCCAGGAGTACCCGATCGAGCAGTACGTCCGCGACGCGAAGATCGACACCCTCTACGAGGGCACGACCGCGATCCAGGGCCAGGACCTGTTCTTCCGCAAGATCGTGAAGGACCAGGCGCAGGCGCTGGGCCACATCGCGGGCGAGGTCGAGAAGTTCATCACCGCCGAGTCCGGCAACGGCCGCCTCAAGATCGAGCGCGACCTGCTCGCCAAGGGCCTCGAGGACGGCCAGGCGATCGTCGGCACGCTGATCAACCAGCTGATGACCGCCGACCCGAACGCCGAGGGCGGCGACCAGCGCAACATCTACAAGGTAGGCCTCAACACCAGCCGCCTGCTGATGGTGCTCGGCGACCTCGTGTCGGCGTGGCTGCTGCTGCGCCAGGCCGAGGTCGCGCTGGAGAAGCTCGCGGGCGACGTGAGCGACAAGGACAAGGTGTTCTACGAGGGCAAGGTCGCGGCGGCGCAGTTCTTCGCGCGCAACGTGCTCCCGAAGATCACCGCGGAGCGCAACATCGCCGAGGCGACGGACCTGTCGCTGATGGACCTCGCGGAGGACGCATTCTGACCTGAGGTCGTCGAGGCAGGCACGCTTTGCCTTGTCCGGTGATTGACACGACCGGCCATACGGGTATCCCTGGGGCAGGCGCGCCGTGTTTACTGATGCGTCGCCGAGGCAGCAGACAGTTGTTGCCGCTGAAACAGGAGGAAAGAACATGGGCATCGGTTTGGGCATCGTGCTTCTGCTTGTCGGCCTGATCCTCGTCCTGGACGTGATCCCGGGCCTCGACAGCTTGCCCGTCGACGGTGGTGCACTGGGCTGGATCTTCGTGATAGTCGGCATCCTGGCCATCGCCCTTGCCCTGGTGATGAACCAGCAGCGCTCGCAGACCAAGCATGTCGAGGAACGTCGTTACGACGGTCCGACCCGCTGACGACAGCGAAACGCCCCGGCGCTCTCGAGGAGCACCGGGGCGTTTCGCGTGTTCCGGGGTCTAGTAGCGCGGCTTGCGGCTGCCGCCGGCTGCGGCCGGCTCACGACGGTCACGGCGGTACGACGGGCGCTCCCCACGCTGCGGGGTGCGCGGCCCGCGGAAGCCGGTGGCCCCACGGCGCGGAGCCGTTCCGCCGCTCCGCCGCGGCGCGGGCGCCGTCTCACCGGAGGTCGCGAGGGCCTCGGTGGTCATCGGCTGGGGCGCGGTCCGGATGTCGTGGTGGCGCGACTTCACACCGGCGCGCGACTGGAGCCGGACCACCTCGTCGAGCTGACGCGGCGTCGTCAGGGTGACCACCGCACCGGACTCGCCGGCGCGCGCGGTGCGGCCGGACCGGTGCAGGTACGCCTTGGGGTCGTTGGGGGTGTCGTAGTGCACGACGAGCCCGACGCCGTCGACGTGGATGCCGCGGGCCGCGACGTCGGTGGCGACGACGACCCGGGCCCTGCCCGAGGAGAACTTGTGGAGGTTGCGCTCGCGGACCCGCTGGGAGAGGTTCCCGTGCAGGTCGACCGCCTCGACGCCGGCCTCGGTCATCGCGGCCGCCAGCTCGGTGGCCCCTTCGCGGGTCCGGGTGAAGACGATCGAGCGGGCGTTCGCCTCGACGAGCCGGGTGGCCGCCGCGACCTTGTCGCGGTAGCCGCCTACCACGAGCACGTGGTGGTCCATGGTGGTCACGGAGCCCTGGTTGGCGTCGAGCTCGTGCAGCTTCGGGCCGCGCAGGTGCTTGCGGACCAGCCGGTCGACGTCACCGTCGAGGGTGGCCGACAGCAGCAGGCGCTGACCACCCTCCGGCGTCTGGCCGAGGATCGCCGTCGACGACCGGGTAGAAGCCGAGGTCGCACAGGTGGTCGGCCTCGTCGAGGACGGTGATCGCGATGTCGTCGAGACGGCACGCACCCCGGTCGATGAGGTCGTTCAGGCGCCCCGGCGTGGCCACCACGATGTCGGCGCCGGCGCGCAGCTGCTTGAGCTGGCGGTCGTAGGGCGTCCCGCCGTACACGGTCGTCAGCTTGAGGCGCATCGCGTTGGCGAGCGGCTCCAGCGAGCGTCGTACCTGGGTGGCGAGCTCGCGCGTCGGCACGATGATCAGCGCGCGCGGGTGCTTGGGCCGGCTGCGCTCCCCCGCGAGGCGGGCGAGCACAGGCAGACCGAACGCGAGCGTCTTGCCGGAGCCGGTCTGCGCGCGGCCGAGGACGTCGTGACCGGCGAGAGCGTCGGGTACGACGGCCGCCTGCACCGGCGTGGGCGCGGTGATGCCCTGGCGGGCGAGTGCGCCGACGAGCTCTGCGGGGAGGTCGAGGGTGCCGAAGGAGGTGCTGGGGACAGGTGTGGGCAGGGTGGACTGGTCGACAGTCAAGGGGTGTTGCTCCATGGGGATGGTCGGGCGCGTCCTAGCCCGGTTGCCACGGCGTGGTCCGGTGAGCCTGCGAGACGCAAAGGCGCCCGATCACTAGGTCTTGCGCGGCAGTTCTGCTCGGCTGATCGAGCTACTGGGCGCACCCACACCGGGCACAGAAGAGGGCCTTGTCGGCCCTGGCTACTCGCCAGTCTACGTCACGACTCCGAACGTCCGGAGAGCGGGAGGACGAGACGTCGGACACCCTCCGGCCCGACCCGGACGGGGACGCCCCAGTCCTGCTGGTGCATGTGACAGGCCGCGCCCTCACCGCCGTGGGCGTCGCAGGAGGCGGCACGGGCCGCGATGTGGAGCACGCCGTCGCCCACGGCGGGGTCGATCACGAGGGTGCGGTGGAGGTCGGTGCTGCGGCCCGCTCCGTCCTTGAGCAGCGCCGCGGGCGTTGCGGACACCAGCAGCTGGGTGGAGGGCCCGAACCGGTCGTCGACCTTCTGTCCGGGGGGCGGCTCGAAGGAGACCACCAGCTCGAGCTCGCCGCCCGCCACCTCGGTGACCGGGCGCTGTGTCGTGTGGGAGAACCCGCCGGCCTGCGCCGCCTGGCCGAGGGGGATCCGGGTGAGCCGGTGGGCGGCCGACTCGACCACGAGCAGGTGCTCGCCGTCCACGACCGCGCCGCTGGGTTCGGCGAGGTCGGTGGCGACGGTGGTCAGTGTTGCGGTCGCGGGGTCGTACCTGCGCACGGCGCCGTTGTAGGTGTCACACACGGCGACCGAACCGTCCGGGAGGACCGTCACCCCGAGTGGGTGCTGCAGCAGCGCCTCGTCGGCCGAGCCGTCCTGGAAGCCGAAGTCGAAGAGCCCCTTGCCGACTGCCGTGTGCACCCTCATCTCGCGGCGAGCCGTCGAGACCTCGACGTAGCGCAGGGACGAGGTCTCCGAGTCGGCGATCCACAGCCGCTCCCCGTCGACGGCGAAACCGGAGGTCTGCGCGAACCAGGCCTGCTCGAGGGGGCCGTCGAGGAGTCCCTCGTTGGTGGTGCCGGCGGCGACCGCGACCTCGCCGGTGAGGGGGTCGAACGTCCAGAGCTGGTGGATGCCGGCCATCGCGACCCAGACGCGGTCCTGCCACCAGGCGACGTCCCAGGGGCTCGACAGGCGCGCTGTGCCGTCACCCTGCATCCACTGCCGCCCGTCCCCCGCCAGGGTCCTGACAGCGCCGGTCTCGAGGGCGACGCCTCGAAGCAGGTGGTTCACCGTGTCCGCGACCACGACGTCGTAGCCGACGGCCTCGGCCACCTCGGGCGGGAGGGCCACAAGGCCGTTGGGCTCGTTGAAGCCCGCAGCCTCGGCGGCCTCCGTCGGCCCGTCCCCGTTCGCCCGACCCGATGCGGCGGACGACGGTCTCGGCGTCGTCGGCGAGCTCGACGAGCTGGTGATGTCCGGCGTCGGCGACCAGGAAGCCCGCGCCAGGGAGTCGGACCGCCTTCGCCGGGAACCTCAGGTCACGGGGTTCCGGAGCGGGTGCGACGTACGGCGAGTCGCCCGGCTGGAGCGTCCCCTTCGCGAGGTGCTCGGCGCGGAGCTCGGCGACCAGCGCGTCGATCGCGTGCTCGTGCCCCTCGCCGGCGTACTGCGCGACGACGTAGCCCTCCGGGTCGACGAGCACGAGGGTCGGCCAGGCCCGGGCGGTGTACGCCTGCCAGGTCTCCAGGTCAGGGTCGTCCAGGACGGGATGGGCGACCTCGTAGCGCTCGACGGCCGCCGCCAGCGCCTCCGGGTCGGCCTCGTGGACGAACTTCGGGGAGTGCACGCCTATGACGACGAGCTCACCGTCGTACTTCTCCTCCAGCGGCCGCAGCTCGTCGAGCACGTGCAGGCAGTTGATGCAGCAGAAGGTCCAGAAGTCCAACAAGGTGAAGCGACCGCGGAAGTCGGCAGATCGAGAGCTCCCGGCCACCTGTGTTGAGCCAGCCCCGGCCTCGGAGCTCGGGAGCGCGGACGCGGGGACGCTTGCTCATGCCGACAGTCTCCATCGGGACCGGAACCGAGAACGCCCCGGCCCCCACAGGGGACCAGGGCGTTCTGGCATGCCAGACAGACTCAGTTGACGCTCGCGCACACCACGAATGCGTCGACGGTGACTTCCTCTTCGGTCTCGTTGAAGCCCTCGACCACCCAGGCGTTCGGCTTGTGGTCCTCGTCGGCCGGGATGACGGTCCCATCGACGACGCGCGCGGGGTAGGAGGCGGAGATCAGCACCTCCCGGGCGAGCTCCGAACCGTCGTTCTGCCCCGGGTCGTACGGGCTGCGCCAACCGCCGCCGAGCGCTGCCTTGCCGGGCGCACACTTGGCCACCACCTGCTGCTGCGGCGCCCGGACCTCCGGATCCGACGGCGGCGGGGCGGGGTCGACGGGCCACACGTCACTGGTCACCATGACGGCCTGCAGGCCGGAGACCCCGTTCTCGCCGGGCTCGCCCTTGGGCCCGCGCTCACCGTTAGCGCCGTCCGCACCGTCCGCCCCGTCCGCGCCGTCCGCGCCGTCGGCGCCGTCCTTGCCGGCAGGGCCGGGCCGGTTGATCTTGTCCTTCGCAGCCTGGTTCAGGTCACGCAGGGCGAGCCCGCCGTCCTTCACGTCCACCGAGCGGATCGTGTTGTTCCTGATGTCCTTCGACCCGATCAAGTCAGCAGCCACAGCGCCGCCGACCCCGCCGAGACCGACGAGCATCGCGGTGCTGACACCGACCGCGGTCGTGAGACGGCCCTTCTTGATACGCATCATCCTGACAGCCCCCAATACGTCCGGACGTAACCCCCTGTCACGCCCGGTTCGAGGCTAGGACGACCGTTTGGATGTTGTGGGCCTTCACCCGGATGTACCCGGAAATCGGTATTTCCGCGTCGATGCCGAGTTGAAAGACACGAACCGGCGATTGCGGCGATTGCAGGGGATCGTCGACAGCGGCGACGTTTGGCCCGTTCTGGGCGGCGAAACATCGCGCCACAAGCGTATGAACGGCAGTTGACAAAACGGCGACTAGTTCGTTTGCACAGCCCAATCTGAGCATCCTTTGCCATGTCAATCGGGGTCGCCGGAGGCCAATGCTGGACGAGGTGCTGTTTTCGGGGAGGGGTGAAAGCACTTGATCGCTTCCCGCCATTGTCTGAGAGACCTTCACTAGGGCGGTTCACATTGCTGGGGGATAGGGGCTCGTGGCCCTCGTCTGGCCACGACGGGTTGCCCGCTGCGTTGCGGGTCTTGTTCGCTACGGCTGAGGCGTATCCGTTCGCCAAGGTGGGTGGGTTGGCGGACGTCAGCGACGCGCTGCCGAAAGAGCTCGCTCGGCTGGGCCACGAGGTGCGCGTCGTCATACCGGCCTACCGCGGCCTCGGTGGCCGTCGGGTGCTGTCCTTCGACGTCGAGCTGGGCCGCCTCGTGGAGCGGGTGCACGTGTCGCATCTCGCGCACCGGGACGGTGTCGAGGTCTACACCGTGGGATGCGCCGGCTGGTTCGACCGCGAGGTCCCCTACGGCTACCGGGACGATGACGTCCTCCCGTTCGTCCTGTTCTCCAAGGCAGTCAGCGCGCTGGCTGCTCAACGCTCCTGGCGCCCGGACGTCGTCCACTGCAACGACTGGCACTGCGGGCTGGTCGCCCAGGAGGCGCGGCAGGGCCCACACGCTGCCGCCCTCGAACGGACAGCGATGGTCTTCACGATCCACAACATCGCCTACCAGGGACCCGTCGGCGCATCCATCGACGAGACGATCGGGCTGCCGCCGGCGGGGAGCCTGCTGGCTCGCGGCATCGCGTTCGCCGACCAGGTGAGCACGGTCAGTCCGCAGTACCGGACCGAGATCCTCGACTCCAGGTACGGCAACGGGATGGACGAGCTCCTCCGCTCCCGGGGAGACGACGTGCAGGGGATCCTCAACGGCGTGGACTACCGCGAGTTCACGCCGGAGCTCGACCCGTGGATCGACGTGCGGTACGACGGCTCGTTCGTCGTCGGCAAGCGACTCAACAAGCGCAAGCTCCAGCGCCTGAGCGGCCTCGAGGTCGCACCCGCGCGTCCGCTGTTCGGCATGGTCGCCCGGCTCGTCCCACAGAAGGGCCTCGGGCTGGTCTGCTCCGCTCTGGACGACATCACCGCCCGTGGCGGGCAGGTGGTCGTGATGGGCGAGGGCGACCGGCGTTACCGCCGCGACCTGCAGTCGGCCGTTCGGCGGAACCCGGGCAGCGTCGCCTACCACGCCACCGCGGAGGAGGGCCTGGCCCGGCGGGTGTACGCCGGCTCCGACTTCTTCCTCGCACCGTCGAAGTTCGAGCCCTGCGGCCTGACGCCGTTGATCGCGCTCCGGTACGGCTCCGTGCCCGTCGTACGCCACACCGGCGGCATGGTCGACACGATCGTGGACTACGCCACCGACCCCGACCGCGGACTCGGCTTCGTGTTCCGTGAACGGCGGGTCGCCTCGCTGCTGCAGGCGATCGACACCGGCCTGCCCGTCTACCGGCGTCCGCCGGAGTGGCAGGAGCTCCAGCGACGCGCGATGGCCGCGAACTTCTCCTGGCAGGCGCCGGCCGAGGAGTACACCTCGCTCTACCGGGCCGCCATGCGCATGCGGCCGTCCAAGCCCCTCGTCCACGTGCCGAGGCAGAGATCGGCGCCGGAGCTGGAGCGGATCCCGGCGTCGAGCCCTCGGCAGCCGGCCCCGCTGCCCATGGCCCTCGTGCACCACGCGAACCAGTACCTGATCACGGACGGCTACGCCGACCGCGAGGGACTGACCTCGCTCCTGGAGGGGTACGCCGCCGTGCTCCGCCTGCACAAGCGCTACCGCGTGCCCGCCAACCTCCACCTGTCCGGAACCCTGGTCGAGGCGGCCGCCTGGCACCATCCGTGGTTCCTGCACCTGGTTCGTGACCTGCGCGCGTCGGGCCTGGTGAACCTCGTCGGCGGCACCTACTCCGAGAACGTGCTCACCGAGTTCGGGGAGGAGTTCAACCGCCGCCAGCTCGAGGAGCTGTTCTGGCTGTACGAGCATCACCTGCGCTGCCCACCCGAGGACCTGCAGATCTGCTGGGTCCCCGAGCGGGTCTGGCAGACCGAGGGGCTCTCAGAGCTGCTGACCAGCCCTGACCTGCCCAACGGCGGGTACCGCTACGTCCTGCTCGACGACCGGCTGCTCTACCCCACGGACGGTGAGTACGACGGAAGCGACCGTCAGCTGTTCGACCTCGCGGACCCGGCCAGCCCGCCGCCCGCGGACGCGCTGCGGCCGTACCGCATCGCCGGCAGCCGCGGCCTCGAGATGGTGCCGATGTCGACCCGGCTGCGCTACTGGATGCCGCCGCAGGACCAGGCGCACTGGCGAAGCCTGGGCCGGGTCACCGACATCACCACCGCCCCCGGCGACGACGCGGTCCTGGTCTACGCCGACGACCTGGAGCGGACGGCCGGGGTGGGGCCCTGGCAGGCCAGCGCCCTCGAGCACTACGAGTCGTTCCTGCGCTGGCTCATCACGCAGCCGAAGCTGGCCCCGGTGTCGCTGTCCACCTGGCTCGATCAGCGTCGGCGACCGGCGACCGAGCGCGCCCTGGAGCAGGGCACGTTCGTCGAGCTGGCGCAGGAGTGGCAGGCCGGCGAGGACTACCGCGGCTGGTCCGACGACGCGGCCTGGAAGCCGTACCAGAGGCATCTCGACAGCGCCCAGCGGACGATCGAGACCGCGCGTCGCGAGGGCGCCGAGCCCGGACTGCTGTCGCTGGCCTACAAGCACCTGATGGCGTCGACGTACGAGACGGCCTGGCACGACATCGCCGCACCGGGTGCCCCGGTCGCCCCCTGGTCCAAGGCCCTGGGCAGCCACGCGCGGGCATGCGACGTGCTCGTCGCCGCCGCCAGGTGGTTCGCCGAGGAGGACCCGACGCCCTGCGCCCGGCTCGTGGACCTCGACGGCGACGGCGAGAGCGAGCTGGTCGTCGCCAACAGCCAGCTGTTCGCCGTACTGGCCCCCGACCACGGCGGTCGTGTCGTCTACCTCGCCACACGGTCCGAGACCGGTGGCGCCCTCGTGGTCGGCAACCCGTCGGACGACTGGAACTGGCAGGAGTCGCTGAACCGCTACATGGACGAGCCGGCCAACCATCCAGGTGCCCTCGCCGACCTCGGGTTCGTCCACGACAGGTACGACGTCTCCCTGTCCTTCGACGAGGACGCCGTCATGGTGGACCTGGTCAACGTCGAGGAGGGAAGCGTGCTCCGCGGGGCCCGCAAGCGCGTCCTGCTCGGGGCCACGAGCCAGGCGCTCCTCGTCGAGTACCAGCTGCCGCATCGGCACCGCGGCCTGAACCTCGACGTCTGCCTGTCGACGGACTACTACTCGCTGCTTCGCCAAGGCCGGCGCGGCGCGCACCCGATCGGCGGGCGCACGTTCCGCGGCCTGCGCAACGGCCAGGTGACGGCGTGGGTGGCGCTGGCCGACGACGAGGAGACGTGCTGGCGCGAGCCACGGCATCGGGAGGTCGGTCACGGCGTGGTCGTCGGGCTCCGGTCGGCCACGCCGTCCTTCCACCTGCTCCTCGGCGTCGGGGACACCGACGAGGCGCGGTCGACCCTGCAGATGAAGCTCGGCCTGGAGCTCCTCGAGCGCTTCGGCGAGCGCCATCCCGGAGAGGTGACGTGATCCGGGATGGACAGCCTCACCGACCTCGACCGTGAAACACGCAGGGCACAGCGACATGCCGTCGCCGCGGCCCTGCTGGAGTCCCCGCCACCCCTCGACGCCCTCCCGGTGCGTGTCGTGGCGGTCGACGACAGCTCGGTCGTCCACGCCTCGCGCAGCCGGCCCGTCGTGCGCTGGGACCTCACCGTCGAGTCCGTCGACGGCGAGAAGCTCCGGCTCGCGGTGATCGGCAAGGCCTTCGTCAAGGGCAGCGGCGAGCAGGCCTGGCGGCTGCTGAAGCAGCTGCGTGCTGCCGGTTTCGACGACCAGCGGCTGCAGGTGCCGCAGCCCTTCGGGTTCGACCCGGTCCGCCGCATGCTCGCCCAGGAGGAGGCACCCGGGCGGACCCTGCACGCGCTTCTCGAGCAGGAGGTCGACCACGCGCTGCCCACCGTGCGCCGGGTCGGTGCCTGGCTGGCGCGTCTGCACACCGTGACCAGCGCCGATGTGCCGCTGCTGCCCGCGAACTTCGAGAGCCGCAAGCTCGCGGAGTACGCCGCAGCGCTGGAGGGCGAGCTTCCGTGGGCCGCTGCACGTATCGCCGACCTCACGGCTCGGACGCTGCAGCGGTTGCGCGAGGCGTCTCGGTCGCCGGTCGTCCTGACCCATGGTGACTTCCAGCCGAAGAACATCCACCTCGACGAGGAGCGCGTGGTGGTGATCGACTTCGACCGCGCAGCGCCGGCGCCCGCGGCCAGGGACCTCGGCCACTTCGTCGGGCAGACCCTCACCATGGGGGCGGCGATGCACGGTCACCTCGCTGCCGCGGAGTCGTGGACACCCGCGTTCCTCAGCGGGTACGTCGACGCCGGCGGCGACCCCCGGGCAGTGCGCTCGACATCCGGCTACGTCGCCCGCACGTTCGCCGAGGTGCTGTTCTACCGCCTCGTCGTACGCCCGGTCGGCACGGAGGCCTTCGTGCCCGCCTGGCTCGACGCCTGGGAGCACCATCTGTCGCTCGACTGCGACGAGGTGCTGCCATGAGGACCCGGACCAGGACCAGGACCAGGACACACACGACCAGGTCGGGAGCCGGGCCGGTGATGCCACCGGGGGCGATGCTGCGCACCTTCGGCCCGTTCCTCCGCCCGGTGTGGGGTGCCTACGCGCTCGCCATCGCGCTCGCCATCGTCGTCACCGGAGTCGGCCTGCTCAAGCCCTGGCCGCTGAAGTACCTCTTCGACAAGGTGCTGATCACCGACGGCGACTACGACGACAACATCACCGGCATCCTGCTCCTGATCGTCCTCGCGCTGGCCGGCATCACGGTCCTGGAGTCCGTGACCACGCTGCTGCGCGACTACGTCCTGACGGCGGTCGGCGAGCGGCTCTCGGCCGACATCCGCACCGCCTTGTACTCCCACCTGCAGAGCCTGTCGCTGGCGTTCCACGAGAGCACGCCCACGGGCGAGCTCACCACACGCCTGACCGGTGACGTGGACAAGGTGCGCACCCTGCTCACGGGGACGCTGATCACCGCCACCAGCAACATCCTGACCCTGGTCGGCATGACAGGGGTGCTGCTGGCGCTCGACTGGCAGCTGAGCATCGGACTGCTCGTCGTGCTCCCCCTGCTGGTGGTGACCGTGACGAGCTTCAAGGCCCGGATCAGGGCGGTGGAGGAACAGTCCCGCGAGCTGGAGGGTGACCTGGCTTCCGGCGCCCAGGAGTCGCTGACGGCGATCAAGCTGGTGAAGTCGCTGGGACGCGAACGCCACGAGTCCCAGCGCTTCGAGCACACCTCGCGGAAGTCGATGCAGGCCATCTTGACCGCGACCCGCACGGTCGCCGGCTTCTCCCTCGCCCTGGACGTCGTCGTCGCGCTCGCCACCTCTGCCCTGGTCTGGCTGGGAGCTCAGCGTGTCGTGTCGGGTGCCCTGACGCCGGGTGACCTGATCATCTTCACCGCCTACCTGCGCGACTTCCTGAGCCCCACCCGGTCGCTGTCCAAGCTGCCGGCCCAGCTGGCACGTGCAGGGGTGCGTGCGGCACGGATCGCCGACATCCTCCAGCGCGAGCCGGCCATCGTCGACCGCCCCGACGCGGTGCCCGCCGGCCCACCGCGACGCAAGCTGCAGCTGGACCACATCACCTTCGCCTACGTACCCGGCCGTCCGGTCCTCGAGGACGTCGACCTGACGGTTCCGGTCGGGCACAAGCTCGCGATCGTCGGCCCCACCGGCGCCGGGAAGTCCACGATCGCCGCGCTGCTGTGCCGGCTGCAGGACCCGACCTCGGGCCGGATCCTGATGGACGACCTGGACATCCGCGACGTCACGAGCGAGAGCCTGCACGCCCAGGTCGGGCTCGTCCTGCAGGAGGCGCTGCTGTTCCGGTCGAGCGTGCGGGAGAACATCGCCTACGCGCGCCCGGACGCTTCGCTCGCCGAGATCGAGGAGGCCGCCCAGGTCGCTCTGGCGCACGAGTTCATCGTCAAGCTGCCGCACGGGTACGACACCGTGCTCGCCGAGCGCGGCGCGTCCCTCTCCGGTGGGCAACGACAGCGGATCGCCCTGGCCCGGGCCGTCCTGCACGGGTCGCCGGTGCTGATCCTCGACGAGCCCACCACGGGGCTCGACGCGCGCTCCGAGCATGCGGTGCTCAAGGCACTGGAGCGGGTCGGCTCCGGCCGGACCATGGTCATCATCACCCACCGGATGGCGGCCGCCATGAACGCCGACGACATCGTCGTACTCGACGGCGGGGTGGTCGTCGAACAGGGCAACCACGCGGACCTGTGCGCCGCCGGGGGTCTGTACGCCGAGATGTGCCGCATCCAGGGGCTCGGCGGAGCCACGGAACTTGAACTGCCTCCCACAGCGCCCGGCCGGCACACGGCGGAACCGGGTGCGCTACCAGCCAGCCGAGCAGCTCGGTGACCGCAGAGGAAGGAACCCCGATGGTCGACCCGACGGACGTGCTCAGGACCTCGACACTGAGGAGCGGGGGACGCGCTCCCAAGGCCGTCTTCGACGAGGTGGCGCTGCTGCGCAGGCTCGAGAAGGAGTACGACCTCGGCGACTGGGTGACGTGGCGCTCGACCGACTTCGGCGCGTCCAACGACAGCTGGTTCGTGGAGACCGAGTTCGGTGACGTGGTGGTACGGCGGTCGCACGGCCTGAAGACCCCGACGGGGGCGAGGTTCGAGCAGGCACTGACCGACTACCTGGTGTCGCGTGGCTACCCCGCCCCGACCGTCGTACCGACCCGCACCGGTCAGGGCAGCACCGTTCTCGACGGGGTGGTGCACATGGTGATGCGCAGGCTGCCCGGTACGTCGTACGACCGCGACTCCCCCGGTCATCTGCCGGCCGCGGCTCGCGGGCTCGGACGGTTCCACCGCCTCGTCGCCGACCTCCCGGCCGACCAGACCGCCGAGCAGTCGTCCGGGCTGGCGACCCTGTCCGCGTCGGCGCAGGAGCGGCTCCGGTCCGCCTTCGCCGCGGTGGAGCCGCAGCTGGCCGACGACCGCCGGTCCGAGGCGCTGCGGGACGTCGACCAGCTGCTCAGGGACCTCGCAACGGTGCGCGAGCAGCTCGGCGGTCGGCTCCCCGAGCTGACCTACCTGATAACGCACGGTTCCTACGGCCCCAGCTCGGTGCTGTTCACCGGCGACGCGCTGACCGGCGTGGTGGACTTCGACCGAGCGGCACACGACCTGCTCAGCCTCGATCTCGCCTACGCCACCTGGGTGTTCTGCTCCCCGACACCTAGCCGCAGGCACTCGCTCGGGGTGGATCCCGGGCGGTTGACCTCGTTCCTCCAGCACTACCGCGCGGAGTTCCCTCTGAGCGCGGCGGACCTCTGGGCGCTTCCCTTGTCCCTGCGCGCCCGGCGGCTGGTACGGATGACGAAGAAGTGCGACAACTTGTTGTACAAGGACGCGCTCGAACCCCGCGACGTCGCCCAGGCCGACAAGTTCGCCCGAATGCTCGCCACCGAGGCATCCCACAGCCGCTGGCTGGACGAGCACCTGTCCGACCTCACCGGCCTCCTCACCCACCTCCCCTGACTCCCCGATCCCTCAGTCCCCTGCCTGGTCCCTGGAGTAGCGCCATGCCGAACCCGCCACAGAACCTCTCGTCCCATGACCGTGCGCGACACGTGAAGGCCGGGCAGCTCGCCCGGATGGACGTGATCTGCTCGGACCCGTACCTCGAGCAGTTCGTGCGCCCGTACCTGAACCCCGACCGCCCCGCCCGACGCCGAGTGGAGGACGAAGGTCATCCAGCTCGACGGGAGCGGGGCAGCCACCGTCGAGGTCTGGCTCGACGACCAGCCACCGGTCTTCGCCAAGGCCTTCCCCTTCGAGGACGGCCCCGACGTGTACGCCAAGCTGCAGGTGTTCCGCGCGAACGGCTTCGGTGCCGGTGAGCGCTACCAGACCGTCGAGCCACTCGCCTGGGAGGACCAGCAGCAGGTGATGCTGTGCCGCGCGGCGCCCGGACGCGCGGTCGCGGAGCTGATGAGCGGGCCCGTGGAAGCCCTGTCCGAGGGCACGGCCGAGGCCGGTCGCTGGCTCGGCAGCTTCCACACCTCGCGGATGCGTGTCGGCAGGCCCCAGTCGCTGCTGGTCACCGGCGAGCTCACCAGCCTGGCGAAGCGGCTTGCGAAGACCACCAGCGAGCAGCCGGCCTACCTGCCCGTCGCCCTGGAGATGCTGGCGGCCCTCGACGACCTCACGTACTCGACCGTCGACGGGCTGCTCGCGCAGAGCCACGGCCAGTACCGCCCGATCCACGTGTTCACCTCGCCGGAGGCGGTGACCGTCATCGACCTCGACCGGAGTGCACCGGCCGATCCCGCACGCGACGTGGCGGAGTTCCTCCACCACCTCCGCAACAGCCGCTACCTCGCGACCGGCGACATGCATCGGGCCGACGCTCCGTGTGCGTCGTTCCTGGCCGGCTACCGCGAGATCGCCGGCGAGCAGCCCCTGGCCAACCTGCGCTTCCACTGGGCCAGGTACGTGTTCCACAGCCTTTCGCGTCAGGTGAAGTCCGGCGACATCCGGCCGCAGACGCTGCGCGACGACCCGACGTACCTGAGGTACCGGTCGGAGTTCGACCGGATCGTGGACGGGCGGGCCATGGCATGACCACGCTGGACCTGAACGTGCTCGACCGCAGCGGGCTCCCGCTGCCGCTCGACGAGCTGGTCGACCTGTGGCCCCTGGGCGGCTGGGTCGCCCTGGAACGGGTCCCCGGAGGCAAGAACGAGCACTACCGGCTGCATGCCGGTGACGGAACCTTCTACCTGCGGCGCTCCCACCGCTCCAAGTCCGTCGCGGAGCTCGTCTCCCAGCTGGACCTGATGAGCCTCCTGCGTCAGCGAGGGTTCCCTGCGCCGGTCCCGCAACCGACCGGCTCGGGCCTCGAACACGCCGTCGTCCAGGGACGGGCGTGGATCGTCACGCGGGAGATTCCCGGCCGGCCGTACGACGACGCGTCGGAGGCTCACCTGCGACAGCTCGGCCGCACCGTCGCGCGCTATCACCGGCTGACGGAGGACCTCGACGCGGGACGTGGTGAACCGGCCCTGCTCACCGAGCTCCGTGCACGACATGCCCAACCGGGCATTCCCCCTGAGCTCACCGCGCGTGCGGAGCGCCTCATCGCGTCGCTCGCCGCGATGGTTCCCAGGCTGCCGCGAGCGGTGGTGCACGGCGGAGCCCGCCGAGGGAGTCTCGTGTTCGACGAGGACCGGGTCGTGGGCGTTCTCGACTTCGACAGCGCCCACCCCGACGTACGCGTCCTCGACCTGGCCGTGGCCGCGCACGACGTGGGCAAGGTCTACACCGAGCGGGGGGACACCGACCACAAGGTCCGGATCGACCTCGGCCGGGTGCGCACGCTGCTGGAGTCCTACGCCGAGGTCCGGCCGTTGGAGCCGGCGGAGGCCGCGGCGATTCCGCTGTTCCTCGAGGCCAAGCGGCTCAAGCGGGCTCTCGGCCGGATGCAGCGAGACCATGCGGGTGAGCCGTTGTCGGCGAACGACCACGCCAAGATCGAGCTGGAGATCAGGCGGCTCGCGCTGCTGGACGAGCGCCGCGATGAGCTCGTCCAGCTCTGCGAGTCCGCGGCCGGGTAGCCCCTTCCCGAACGCTGGTACGAGGGGAAGCCCTGCCCCCGGGCGTGCCCTACGCTTCGGGCCATGATCTCGGACCAGGAACGTCTGCTCGGGTACGTCGAGGCATGGCGAAGTGCCGTGGACGATGCCGTCGCTCTGCTGAGAAGCCTCGACGACGCGGACTGGGTCCGCCCGACCGATCTTCCCGGCTGGGACGTGAAGGGCGTCGCGTCACATCTCGCGCACCTCGAGTCGGAGCTCTCGGGCGTCAAGCAGAAGCGGGTGGAGCTGCCGCAGCGCGAGCACCTGACGTCTCCCACGTCGACGTACACCGAGCTCGGGCTGGTCGCCCGGCAGGAGATGACCGGCGAAGAGATCACCGACGAGCTCGAGGAGTGCGCCAGGGCGCGGTACGAGCAGCTGCTCGCCGATCCGCCGACCGACGGCAAGGCCGACCCGCCCCGCACGCCCGGGAAGATCGGCTGGAACTGGGAGACCCTGCTCAGCAACCGTGTGCTCGACGTGTGGATGCACGAGCAGGACATCCGCCGCGCCATCGGTCGCCCGGGAGGGATGAGCTCGCCGGGGGCCACGCACACGGTCGCGACGTTCACGCGCAGCTTCCCGTACGCGGTGGGCAAGCGCGTGGCGCCCCCGGTGGGTACGACGGTCGTGCTCGATGTGACGGGTGTCAGCCCGGTCCACCTCGCCGTGGAGATCAACGAGTCGGGCCGCGCCGTACCTCTGACCACCGATCCGTCGGAGCCGTCGGTGTCGCTGCGCATGGACGTGGAGACGTTCGTGATCCTCGCCGGCGGGCGCCGGAAGCCCGACGCGGTCGAGGTGACGGTCGAGGGCGATGAGTCGCTCGGCCGGCGGGTGCTCGAGGCGATGGCGGTCACGCCGTGAAGCAGCTCGACCACCAGTGGACGCTCGACGACATCCCCGACCTCACCGGGAAGCAGGCGTTCGTCACGGGTGTGACGAGCGGCCTGGGCGAGCACACCGTCCTCGAGCTGGCCCGCAAGGGTGCTTCGGTGGTCATGGCCGCCCGCTCGGAGACCAAGCTGCGCATGGCGATCGACGACGTGAAGCGGGTGCTGCCGAACGCCTCGCTCGTTCCGCTCATCCTGGACCTCGCCGAGCTGGGCTCCGTGCGGCGTGCGGTCGACGAGGTGAAGGGGCTCGGGCCCCTCGACATCCTGATCAACAACGCAGGCGTGATGGCGACGCCGTACCACCGCACCGTCGACGGCTTCGAGCTTCAGTTCGGCACCAACCACCTGGGGCACTTCGCCCTGACCGGGCTGTTGTTCCCGCAGCTCGCCGCCGCCGAGGCCGGCCGGGTCGTGACCGTGGCGTCGCAGGCTCACCGCTATGTGCGCTCGGTGCCGCTGAGTGATCCCCGGACTCCGGGGAACGGCGACTACCAGAAGTGGATCGCCTACGGGCGCTCCAAGCTCGCCAACCTCCTGTTCGCCTTCGAGCTCGACCGGCGAGCGCGGGCGGCCGGGACCGCGGTCCGGTCGATGGCGGCGCATCCGGGGTACGCCGCGACCAACCTCATGCACAACGGCCTCAACATGGGCGGCGTCAAGGCCGACGGCGCGATCGTCGTGGGCGCCACCCGGCTCCTGGCTCAGCCGTCGGAGATGGGCGCTCAGCCGACGTTGATGGCGGCGACGCTGCCCGATCTGCCGGGTGGCAGCTACTGCGGGCCGCGTGGCTTCGCGGAGATGCGTGGCCTGCCGATGCTCGTGAGGGCTTCCAAGACCGCGCGGGACGAGACGCTCGCCCGGGAGCTGTGGAAGGTCTCCGAGGAGGCCACGAGGGTCTACTTCCCCTGATCGCCGGCGGCCCTCGTCATGGCTCGCGCTGAGCCATGGTTGCCTGATGAGCGCCAAACCGTTTGTCGTGGCCGACGACCAACTGGAACGATCTCTGGATGGTTTCCAGCCCCTGGCCGATGCGCGTCGGTTCTCTCCTTCTTCGGGAAGCACGCGAGGGCGACATCGAGCACCTGCTGTCCTTCCGCAACGATCCCGAGGTCAACCGGTTCATGCTCCGTACGAGTGTCGACCCGGAAAGGTTCCGCGAGGAATGGCTGGCTGTGCCCACCAGTGATACCGACTTCTCCTGCGTTGCCGAGGTCGACGGAACTGTTGTCGCGATGGGCTTTCTCGATGTCGTGGATGGCATGGGCCAGCCCGGGATGCCGAGGCGCACCGAAGGGGTCATCGGGTACATCGTCGAGCCGGGCTCCGCGGGGAAGGGCGTGGCGAGTGATCTCGCCCGCGGCCTGCTCACGGCGGCGTTCGACCGTCTGGGGCTTCGGCGTGCCACCGCTGGCTGCAACGCCGACAATCCTGCCTCGGCGCGGGTGCTCGAGAAGGCGGGGATGCGGCGTGAGCAGCACGGAATCGAGGACTCCTGGCATGCCGAGCTGGGCTGGGTCGACGGCTACCAGTACGCGATCCTCGCCCGCGAGTGGCACGCCATGCAGAGCCCAGAGCAAGCCCTGAACTGAAAGCTGCTGGTCGTCCCAGCCGACCGTGCGGACCTCCAAGCAGTGGCGCCGGCCGAGTCTCGTCACGGCCGCGACCGTGACCCTACGGTTGACCAGCACCAGCTCCAGCCGCTCGATGAGGCCCCGGGTCAGGTGCTCGAGCATCAGCTCGCTGGCGACGTCTGCTCGACGGCGACACCGGCTGAGAAAAGTAGGCCGTGGCCTCCTTTGGACTGGTCTGGCCCACTCTCCCGAAATGTCGGTGCTCGCACATATGTTCGACTCATGTTGGACACCGCGGCGATCGCCGACCTGGACGGGGACGCGGCCTGTGTCGCCCTGGACCGGGCCCGGGCGGCGCTGGTCGCGGCGGAGGTGGCGGAGTTCTTCCTGGCCGCGCACTGGGCGGACCTGCACCCGGGCGAGGCGGTCGAGGACGAGCGCCGGGCCCGGCGCCGCCGCGGGCGGCGGAACCCGCGCGGCGGCGAGCGGGGCCGGCAGCTCGGCGCGGACGGCACCCCGCTGGTCGCGGAGTTCGCGCCGATGGAGCTCGGGGTGCACCTGGGCATCGGCTACGTCGCCGCGGCCACGCTGGTCCGGGACGCGTTGAACGTCCGGCACCGGCACCCGCTGCTGTGGGCCGCCCTGGGCCGGGCCCTCCCCGCCAGCACCGCCAGCACCGGCAACGGGTGCCCCGGGTGCCCCGGGCAGCAACGACTCGTCCGGCACGGACACCACCGAGCCCACCGCCGACGCCTCCGCCGAGTCCGCCGATGCCTCCGCCGGTGACGCCGCGTGACGGCGGTGACGGCAGTAACGGCTCCGGGCCGGTCGGGACGGCCGGGCGGCTGCCCCGGGTGTGGCAGGCCCGGCTGGTGGCCCGGATGTGCGCCGAGGCCGGCCTGGACGCCGACCGGGCCGGGTTCGTGGACGCGGCGACCACCCCGTACCTCGGTGCGCTGCCGTGGGGCCGGTTCAAGGAGCTGGTCGCGGCCAAGATCATCGAGGCCGACCCGGACCAGGCCGAGGCCCGCCGCAGGGCCGCCGCCGCGGCCCGGTTCGTGCGCACCGGCCAGTCCACCGAGCACGGCCTGAAGACCCTGGTCGCCCGGGCCAACGCCGGCGACGTGATCTTGTTCGTGGCGATGGCCGACCGGATCGCGCAGATCCTCTACCTGCGCGGGGACCGCGACGGCGTCGACGTCCGCCGGTCCAAGGCGATCGGGATCCTGGCCACCCCGGCCCGCGCGCTGCGGCTGCTCGAGGAGACCGAGGCGTTCCTCGCCGCCGCCGCCCGGACCCACCCCTGGCCGGGCACCGACGCCCCCGATGACCCCACCGACGGCGCCCACGCCGACCCCACCCCCGACGCCAGGCCGAGGGCGCGAACGGCGCTGACGCCGGCGCCTCGACCGGCGCCTCGACCGGCGCGGCGAGTCGGCGCGTCGACCGGCGCGGGCTCGACCGGCGCGTCGAGCGGTGCCTCGACCGGGGAGTCGGGCTCGACCGAGCAGTCGACCAGGGACGGCGACCACGGCGGTACCGCGGACGACCCGAGCGAGCCGCCTGATGCGGACGACCCGGATGACCCGGAGGTGGTCGGCGAGGCGGACGTGCACCCCTCGCAGAACGACGCCGACGACCCACCACCCGACCGGGCCGGAGCGGGGGCCGTGCCCGTCCTGCGGCGCACCACCCGGCGGACCATCCGGCGGGCCACCGGGTGCTCCGGGGCCGTTCACCCGACCGCGCCCGATCCCGGCGCGGCGGCTGCTGCCGGACGCGACCCTGTACTTCCACCTGTCCGAGGAGTCGCTGCGCCGCCCGGACACCGGGGTGGCCCGGTTCGAGGGCGTCGGCCCGGTCACCATCGGCCAGCTGATCGAGTTCCTCGGCCACACCAACGTCCGGGTCGTCCCGGTCGCCGACCTCGCCGACCAGCGCCCGGTCGACGGCTACGAGACCCCGGCCCCGATGCGGGACGCGGTCCAGCTGCGCAACCCGGCCTGCATCGCCCCGTGGGGCACCAACACCTCCCGGACCAAGGACATGGAACACGTGATCCCCTACGTGCCGCTCGCCGACGGCGGCCCGCCCGGGCAGACCTCGCCGGACAACCTCGCCCCGCTGTCCCGGTTCCCGCACCGGGTCAAGACCCACGGCGCCTGGACCCTGCGGCAGACCGGCCCCGGCGCCTACGAATGGCGCTCCCCGCACGGCTACCGGTTCGCCGTCGACCAGCACGGCACCCGACCCCCTCGGCAAGACCGGCGCGGAACAGCACAGGCCGCCCGAGTCGGCACCGGCACCGGCGCCGCGCGAGTCAGCGCCGGCACCGGCACCAGAGTCAGCGATGCAGACACGCCTCCGACAGCTGACCCCGCAGACCCAGCCACAGCCGACCGCTGTCGACCCCGACGCACTCCGCGGCCGGGTGATCGAGGCCGGCGAGAACTACGAGATCTACGAGGTCGACCACCCCCTCGACCTCACCGCCTGGCACAGCGACTGGCATCACAGTCAGAGCGCCTGACCGAGAGGTCTCGAGCAGCCCACGACGGCGTCACCAGGGAGTCAGCCGTCGCACTCCCAGTTCCGAGCGCCTGGCCATCCCCACTCCCCGTCGCCTCCGAACAGGTCGCCCGCAGATATCGGCTTGCGGAAACGCTCGTGTCGCGCGGAACCGAGAGCCGACGCGACTCCTAGGGTTGCCTGCATGCCCGAGCTGATCGCCCCCACCACCCGCCTCCGTGACTCCTGGCTGGAGGCTCGCGACGACTGGGGCCGGGGCGTTCACCAGGACGGCGCCGGCCTGCGCCCCGAAGACGACGTCGACTCACCCGACGGCTTCGAGGCTTGGGTGCAGCGACTCAACGAGGAGTCCGACACGTCCATCCCCACCAAGGAAGGCTGGGTGCACGCCACCAACTGGTGGGTCGTCGAGGACGACACCTATCTCGGCGCGATCCAGCTGCGGCACACCCTGAACGACTTCCTGCTGGAGGCCGGAGGGCACATCGGCTACGGCATCCGTCCCTCCGCCCGCAGGCGCGGCTACGCCACTTGGGCGCTGGGAGCGGTCCTGCCCGAGGCTCGTGCGCTCGGGCTGGACCGGGTGCTCCTCACCTGCGACCCGGACAACACCGCATCAGCTCGTACGATCGAGCGCCACGGCGGCGTGCTCGAGGACGTACGCGACACCGAGGTCGGCCGCAAGCGCCGCTACTGGATCACGCTCTGACCGAGCGCCGAACCCGAGCGCCGAACCTGAGCGCCGAACCTGAGCGCCTAGATGTGTCGCCGCGACTGCACGATCCGGAAGCGCGATGCGACGTACGCCGTGTCGGTGTACGACGAGTTGGCCGCCGGGTTGGCGCCGGTGCCGTGGAAGTCGGAGAACGCCGCGGACTGGTTCACGAACACCTGCCCGGTGAGGTTCTCCGACAGCGCCACACCCGCGTCGAGCGCGGCGTCGCGCATCGAGTCGATCACCGCCGGCGACGTGCTGTACACCGCGGCGGTCATGGCGCCGTGCTGCATGACGGTACGTCGGAAGAGGTCGATCGACTCCTCGGTTCCGGAGGTCTCGATGAGGTACGCCACCGGGCCGAAGCACTCGCTCTCGTAGACGTCCGCGTCCTTGGCGGTCAGACCGACCAGGGCCGGCGTACGCACCACCGCTCCCTCGAACGCGGGGTGACGCACCTCCCGCGACTCGACGAAGACCTGACCGCGTGTACCTACGGCCTCGAGCCGCGCGAGCACCCCGTCGTTGACCACGCCGCCGAGGAGCTCGACCGCGCGGGCGTCGTCGCCGAGCAGCTTGCCGAGGGCGGCGCCGATCCCGGCCGCGACCTCCTCGACCGACTTGTGCCCGTCGTCGGTCTCGATGCCGTCCGCGGGGAGGTAGACGTTCTGGGGCGCGGTGCACATCTGCCCGGTGTAGAGCGAGAACGAGAACGCGAGGTTCATGCAGAGCCCGCGGAAGCTGTCGGTGGAGTCGATGACGACCGTGTTCACACCCGCCTTCTCGGTGAACACGATGGCCTGACGGGCGTGCTCCTCCAGCCAGTCTCCGAAGGCGTTGGAGCCGGTGAAGTCGATCAGCTTCACCTCGGGCCGCACGGCGAGCACCGCGGCGATGCGGTCAGCCGGGTCCTCGACCGCGAGCGTCACCAGGTTGGGGTCGAAGCCGGCCTCCGCCAGGACCTCCTGGGCGACCTGGACCGTGATCGCCAGGGGCAGCACCGCGCCGGGGTGCGGCTTCACGACGACCGCGTTGCCACAGGCCAGCGAGGCGAACAGCCCGGGCCAGGAGTTCCAGGTCGGGAAGGTGTTGCAGCCGATCACCAGCGCGACGCCGCGCGGCACGACCGTGAACGTCTTCTCCATCCGCAGCGGCTCGCCCTTGGCGGGCTTCTCCCAGACCGCCTTCGCGGGGACCTGGGTCATCTCCGAGTAGGAGTAGGCGATCGACTCGAGCGCACGGTCGAGCGCATGCGCGCCCCCGGCCTGGAACGCCATCACGAACGCCTGCCCCGACGTGTGCTGCACTGCGTTCGCGAGCTCGAAGATCCGCGCGTGCAACCGGTGCAGGATCTCCAGGCAGACACCCACCCGAGCCTCCGGCCCGACGTCGCGGAACGCCTTCATGCCTGCCCGAGCCGCCGAGAGCAGCTCGTCGACGCCGGCCTCGGTCATCCGGGGGTAGGCCACGCTGAGGTGGAACCCGAACGGCGACTTCTCGGTCGCCACGGTCCCGGACGCACCAGGAGTGCTCAGCGGGAAGGTCGATCCGAGGATCGCCTCGAACGCGGCCTTCCCAGCGGGTGCGGCGTCCTCGCCGTACACCCGCGGCGACGGGCTCTCGTCGAAGGCGGAGAAGTACTCGCGCGACCGCGTCGCGGCGACCGCCTTCTCGAGCGTCTCGTGGTGTCGTTCGAAGAGTTCGTGGCTCATGCGGAGTTCCTCGTCCCGGGGGTCGCCCGTTATGACAGGTGGCTGTAGAACAGGCGTCAGTGTGTCACATCACTCACGGGCTCGGGAGTGGCTCAATAGGGTGATGTCGTGAGGTCCCGGAAGAACGTGCCGCTGCACCTGCGACTCGTCCTCGTCAACGGCCTCGTCTTCGCCGGCGGTGTGCTCGTGATGTCCCTCGCTCCAGAGCAGCACCGCGGGGTCACCGCGATCGTCACGCTCCTCGTCGGCCTCAGCCTGATCGTCGCGGTCAACACCCGCCACCTCCGGCAGAGCCTGGCTCCGATGACCACGGCCATCGGCAACCTGCGCGGCCGCTGGGAGAGCGAGCGCCGTGCGGTCACCGCGAAGTCGCTGGCCAGCAGGGAGTACGACGGGCAGCGGATGGCCGCGCAGCTGCACGACAACGTCGGGAACAACCTGGCCGCGGCCCTGGTCGGACTCAAGAAGGCCATCGACCATGCCCCACCCGAGCTCGCCGCCGAGCTCAGGTCGGTCCAGCAGAGCGCCCGGGTCAGCCTCGTGGAGATGCGCAGGATCAGCCGGCCGCTCCGCCCGGAGCTGCTCGAGGACTGCGGCCTGCAGAGCGCCCTGTCACGGCTGGCAACGGACCTCACCACGCGCCACCCCGGCCTGAAGGTCCGTCGCCGGCTCGAGGGTCCGTTCCCCGGCATCGACGCGGAGACCGAGCTCGTCGTCTACCGCGTCGCCGAGGAGGCGCTCACGAATGTCGGCCGGCACGCCGAGGCCGAGCACGTCGAGCTCTGCCTCACGCACGAGGCTGACACCGTCGTGCTCCGCGTCCGCGACGACGGCGTCGGCATCGACACCCAGCCCGAGCGGACCGGCATCCTCAGCATGCGCGCGCGGGCCGCACTCGTCGGCGGACGCCTCGAGGTCTCACGGCAGGAAGGCGGCGGCACCCAGGTGTGCCTCGAGGTCCCCGCGCACCCGGTGGCAGGCTAGGCCCGTGCCGAAGCTCCGCCACATCCAGCCCGCCGACCACGCCTCGGTGCTCGCCCTCAACGCGGCGAACGTGGAGGCACTCGCGCCCATGGACGAGGCGCGCCTCCTCGAGCTCGACCGCATCGCCGACCGGTTCGACGTGATCGACGTCGACGGCGGGTTCGGCGGCTTCGTCGTCACGTTCGGGCCGGGTGCGTCGTACGACTCCGAGAACTACCGCTGGTTCGCCGAGCGTCACGACCGGAACTTCTACTACCTCGACCGGATCGTGCTCGCCGACGAGCATCGCCGGAGGGGCCTCGGCTCCTTCGTGTACGACGAGATCGAGCACGTCGCGCGGAGGTACGGCCGCCTCGCACTCGAGGTCAACCTCGTGCCCCGCAACGAGATCTCCCTCGCCTTCCACGACCGGAGGGGGTACGTCGAGGTCGGCCGGCTCGGCGACGCCGGACACCTGGTCTCACTGAAGGAGAAGAAGCTGTCGTGAGCACCCCCGAGGAGACCGCCCGCCGCAGCGCCGAGGCGATGTGGGCCGGCGACGCCGCGAGCCAGGGCCTGGGCATGCGCATCGTCGAGGTCGGCCCCGGAACGGCGACGCTCGAGATGACCGTGCGCAAGGACATGGTCAACGGGCACGGCATCGGTCACGGCGGGTTCACGTTCACGCTCGCCGACTCTGCGTTCGCCTTCGCCTGCAACAGCTACAACCGCAGCACCGTGGCCTACAACTGCGAGATCACCTACCTCTCCCCGACCTCCCTCGGCGACGTGCTCACGGCGACCGCGACCGAGCGGGACCGCGAGGGGAGGGACGGGACCTACGACGTGGTGGTGCGCAACGCCGAGGGTGTGGTCGCGGAGTTCGTGGGCAAGAGCAAGGAGATCCGCGGCTCGCTCTACGAGGAGGACTCCTGATGGGACTGACCGTCGCCGTCACCGGCCCGACCGGTGAGATCGGCATCCCGGCCGTCGACGCCCTCGAACGCGAGCCCGAGGTGGAGCGCATCGTCGGGATGGCGCGCCGCCCCTTCGACCCGGCCTCCTACGGCTGGGTCAAGACGGAGTACCGCCAGGGCGACATCCTCGACCCCAAGGCCGTGCAGGACCTCGTCGCCGAGGCCGACGTCGTCGTACACCTCGCCTACCTGATCATGGGATCGCGCGCGGAGAGCCGCCTGGTCAACCTCACCGGCACCCGCAACGTCTTCGAGGCCACCGTCGCCGCCGAGCGGCCCAGGCGTCTCGTCTACACCTCGTCGGTCGCCGCCTACGGCTACCACCCCGACAACCCGCAGCCGCTCACCGAGGACGTGCCGACACGAGGCTCGAAGGAGCACTACTACTCCGAGCAGAAGGCCGAGTGCGAGGACCTGCTCGAGGAGACCACCGCCGGGAGCGACCTCGAGATCTACATCCTCCGCCCCTGCATCGTGGCCGGACCGCAGGCCACCGCGCTCGCCGACTCCATGCCGTGGCGGCAGATCGCCGAGAAGCTCCCCTCCGTCGTGCGCACCGCGCTCGCGAAGGTGCCGGGGCTCCGCATGGTCGTGCCCGACCCGGGCAACCCGCTGCAGCTGGTCCACCAGGACGACGTCGCCGCCGCCATCGCGGCCGCGGCGATCGGGCGCGGCGAGCCCGGCGCCTACAACCTCGCCGGCGACGGGACCGTGACCTTCGGCGACGTGGCGACCGCGCTGGGCGCACGTTCGGTCCCCGTGCCCCAGTCGGCCGCCGTCCTGGCGTCGGAGGTGGTCGGCAAGCTGCCGTGGGTGCCGTCCATCGCCGAGTGGATCCACGTCGCCCGAACGCCCGTGCTCATGGACACCACACGCGCGAAGACCCAGCTCGGCTGGCGCCCGGAGCACACCAGCGCCGCGACGCTCGAGGAGATGGCATCGGCAGTGCGGGTCCGGTCCCGACCATGACCATACAAAAGTCGTGACCATGTGAAAACCGGGTCGTTAGTGGGAACAAGGGCATTCCCGGCTCACGCTCAGGAGTTCACATGGCCACCCGGTCACGACGCAATGCGACGACCCTCCTCACCGCACTCGCCTCCGTCCCGCTCCTTGCGCTGGCGCCCGCGGCCGTCGCCCCGACGGCCTCCGCCGAGGACACTGCCTTCGCCCCACGCCTGGTCACCGTCGACACTCCGACCCGGGCGGACAAGCGCCTGCTGCAGTCGCTTGGTCTCGACCTCACCGAGCACGCAGGCCACGACTACGTGGAGGTGGTACTCCACAGCCCGCTCGACCTCAGCGCTCTCGACCGGGCCGGTCTCACCTACGACGTGCGCATCCCCGACCTGCTCCGCCGGGAGGCGGAGAACAACCGGCTGAATGCTGCCTACGCCGCCGCGACCTCCGAGTCGCCGCTCCCGTCCGGGCGTGACGGCTAACGGGACGGGTATCGACCTGAACCGGAACTACGGCGGCCTCTGGGGCGGCCCGGGCGCGTCCGCGACGTTCGCCGACCCGACGTACCGCGGCCCGTCCCCCTTCTCCGAGCCGGAGACGCAGAACATCCGCGAGCTGATCAGCAGCCGCCAGGTCACGACGATGATCTCCAACCACACGTTCTCGAACCTCGTGCTGCGCCCCAACGGCGTCCACCCCGACACGATCGGCCACGACGGGCTGCCTGTGGGCGACGCACCCGACGAGGCCGGCCTGAAGGCGCTCGGCGCGGAGATGGCCGCGGCCAACGGGTACGCGAACATCCACGGCTGGGAGCTCTACGACACCACCGGCACGACCGAGGACTGGTCGTACAACGCCACGGGTGGGTACGGGTACACCTTCGAGATCGGCCCGGACGAGTTCCACCCGCCGTTCGAGAAGGTGGTCGACGAGTACCTCGGCGCGGGACAGTACGCCGGCCAGGGCAACCGTGAGGCGTACCTCGACGCGCTGGAGAACACCGTCGACACCGCGACCCACGCCGTGATCACCGGCAAGGCGCCCAAGGGCGCGACGCTGCGGCTGACCAAGAGCTTCGCCACCCCGACCTGGGAGAGCTCGTTCGCCGACCGGCTCGACACGACCATGAAGGTCGGCGGGAAGGGCCGCTACACCTGGCACGTCAACCAGTCGACCCGGCCCGTGGTCCAGGCGAAGCTGGTCGAGATCACCGAGAACGACCCCGTGCGCTCCGAGTCGTTCGAGGGCGGCGCCACGACCGTCGGCGAGACCGTCGACCACGAGTTCGCAGTGACCGAGAGCGGGATCGACGTCCTCGAGGTCAAGCTGGACTGGCCGACGCCGGACGACCTCGACCTCGAGGTGTACCGCAAGAACGCCGACGGCTCCACGACACAGGTGGGCACCTCGGGCAACGCACCCGGCGAGAAGGAGCAGGTAGACATCGCGGCCCCGGGGCCGGGCACCTACGTGCTCCGGGTCGTCAACTTCGCATCCGCCTCCCCGACGTACACCCTGGCGGCGACGCTGTTCGACTCGACAGTGGTCTCCTCCGAGGAGGTCCCCGGCCTGATCGAGAGCTGGACGCTGTCGTGCGAGAAGGATGGCCGGGTGCTGGAGCAGGTGCCCGTCGTGGTGGACCGCGGGCAGCAGGTCAAGGTGGACCTCTCCACGTGCGCCAGCCGCTGGAACAAGCTGCTCTGAGCCGGTGCGCGCGTCCGGGTGGCGCGCATGATGGGATGGCCGAGCCCGACCGACTCTGCCAGGAGTGACACGATGCGTGAGCGCCTGTCCGCCACCGAGCTGATCGACCTCGTGCTCGACGAGGGGTCGTGGACCTCGTGGGACACCCCGCCGGTCCGAGGCCCGGTGTCCGAGGCGTACGCCGCCGAGCTCAAGGCCGCCGAGGAGAAGACCGGGCTCGACGAGTCCGTCATCACCGGTTGTGAGGTCCGGCCCCTGACTCCCGGCAGAATGAGCCGAATGAGCGACCGACTCTCCGCCACCGAGCTGATCGACCTCGTCCTCGACGAGGGGTCGTGGACCTCGTGGGACACCCCGCCGGTCCGAGGCCCGGTCTCCGAGGCGTACGCCGCCGAGCTCAAGGCCGCCGAGGAGAAGACCGGGCTCGACGAGTCCGTCATCACCGGCGAGGGCCTCATGCGTGGTCGCCGGGTCGCGGTCGTGGCCTGCGAGTTCCGCTTCCTCGCCGGGTCGATCGGGGTCGCCTCCGCCGAGCGCCTGGTCACCGCGATCGAGCGCGCCACCGCCGAGGGGCTCCCCCTCCTCGCGGCGCCGGTGTCGGGCGGGACGCGGATGCAGGAGGGCACGGTCGCCTTCATGCAGATGGTGAAGATCTCCGCCGCCATCGCCGCACACAAGGGCGCCGCACTCCCCTACCTCGTCTACCTGCGCAACCCCACGACCGGGGGCGTCATGGCATCGTGGGGCTCGCTCGGCCATGTGACCGTGGCGGAGCCCGGCGCACTGGTCGGCTTTCTCGGGCCCCGGGTGTACGAGGCGTTGTACGACAAGCCGTTCCCCCAGGGCGTGCAGACCTCGGAGAACCTGTACGCCCACGGCCTGATCGACGCCGTCGTACCTCCCACCGAGATCGCCGCGATCCTCGACCGAGCGCTCACCGTCCTCCTCGCCCCCCGCACCGCGCTCGGCGACATCCCGAACCCGCCCGAGGAGGAGGTGCCGGACGTCGACACGTGGGACTCCATCACGCGGTCACGGCGGCCGGACCGTCCCGGCGTCCGCCGGCTGCTGAGGTACGCCGCGACCGACGTCATCCCGCTGAACGGCACCGGGCAGGGCGAGCACGACCCAGGCCTGCTCATCGCGCTCGCGCGGTTCGGCGGTTCGCCGTGCGTCTTCCTCGGCCAGGACCGCCGGGGCCAGACCGAGGCGCACCCGCTCGGCCCCGGCGCCCTGCGCGAGGCGCGTCGCGGCATGCGGCTCGCAGCCGAGCTCGGCCTGCCGCTGATGACCGTCATCGACACACCCGGCGCGGCCCTCTCCGTGGAGGCGGAGGAGGGCGGACTCGCCGGCGAGATCGCCCGGTGCCTGGCCGACCTGGTGACGCTGGACGCGCCGACCCTGACCCTGCTCCTGGGCGAGGGCACGGGCGGCGGCGCCCTCGCGCTGCTTCCCGCCGACCGGGTGATCGCCGCGCAGCACGCCTGGCTCTCCCCGCTTCCACCCGAAGGCGCGAGCGCCATCGTGCACCGCGACCTCGATCACGCACCCGACATGGCCCGCGCCCAGGGCGTGCGCTCCCTGGACATGCGGGCGTCCGGCATCGTGGACCGGATCGTGGTGGAGAAGCCCGACGCCGCCGACGAGCCGGAGGAGTTCTGCGCCCGCCTCGGCGACGTGCTCCGCTACGAGCTCGCCGAGCTGTGGCAGCGGGACCGGTCGACGCTGGTCGCCACCCGGACCGCCCGGTACCAGAGGATCGGCCGCCCCGCCGCCGAATGACCGTTTTGTTGCCGAAGTGTGGATGAGCGCCGATTCTTCCGCTGTTCTGTATCCCAGGCTTTCGCCGGGCGTGGATCAATGGTGACGAATCAGGACATATCTTTGAGTCACTGGCTACCCGGGGGGGTTGGCAGGGGGTAAAGGGAATGGCGAGTCCGCAGCTCGCGACGGTCGAGACGTCCTCCCACGACTCGAACGACGCGGGCTCGGACAGCTATCTCGTGCGTTCTAGGACGAGGAGCGCGCCAGGGCGATCGCCCACTGGAGATGTGAGTTCACCGTCTCGATGAACGCGTCCTCGTCGTCACCGCGGAGTCGCTCGATGATGACCTCGTGCTCCTCGATCGCCGCGTCCATCCGGTCGGACCGTCCGCGCACCATCGCCGAGGTGAAGAGCGTCTGCCGCTCCCGGAGCGACCTGTACATCTCCGAGAGCACCATGTTGCCCGCGCCGTCGACGATGATCTCGTGGAACCTCCGGTCCGCGTCGGTGAAGCCGGCCGTGTCTCTCGACCGGCGCCGGCGCCGCATCTCCTCGTAGGCAGCGATGAGGTCGGGGAGGAACTTCGCCCGGTTCTCGAACGACCGGGCCGCCGTGTAGTTCTCCACGAGGATCCGGGCCTCGAGGACGTCTTCGACCTCGTCCGGGCTGAAGGTGGACACCACCGCTCCCCGGCCCGGCACGATCTTCACCAGCCCTTCGACCTCGAGCCTCAGCAGCGCCTCACGGACAGGGCTCCGGCTCAGGCCGATCTCGCCGGCGAGCGCGGTCACGGTCACGGCCGCACCCGCGGGGTACACCGCGTTGAGGATCGCCCACTTGGCGAAGTCGTAGGCACGCTGCGCAGCATTCTGGCGCGGCGGCCTGGATGAGGACCGCATGATCGTCCATCGTAGGGACGCGCGCTCAGCCCCGCAGGAGAGTCCGGATGACAGCGGACACCTGCTGGTCCAGCTCCTCCCGCCGCAGACCCGTCGCGCTCGGTCACATAACCACTCGGTCACACCGTCGTTGGAGGCTGCATGACAGGCACCTGGCGCAGCCGGCTCCTCGTCGCGGTGGCCCTCGTCATGGTCGGGACCGCGTCGATGACACCAGCCGTCGGCGCCGTACCCATCCCGCCGGGCCCCGGCGACACCACGGTCGCGCAGTTCCAGGGCAGGGCCGCCACCCCGGACCGGGTGGCCAGCCGGCCCGTCCCGCAGAACCCCTTCATGGCCCGCAACGACCGCAGCAGCATGCACAACGACGCCTACGCCTCCGACGCCTATGCCGGCCCCGGGCCGCTCGGACGGGACCTCCGCCTCACGAGCGCGACCTACGGGGTCGAGGAGTGCGCCACGATGGCGTTCGACCACGAGGGCCGGATCGAGGCCCTCTGCGGGGGCCTCGAGGGTTCCCGCCTGATGCTGCTGGACCCCGTGACGCTCGACGTCCTCGCCGCTCACCCGCTCCCGCCGCGCAAGGTGAACCCGGAGAAGAGCCCGCTGGAGGACATCTGCGCGGGCGCCTACTTCTACCTCGACCACCACGACCGGGCGGTCATCGCCACCACGAGCTCGCAGGTCTGGGTCGTGGGACAGACCGAGTCCGCCGTGGGCACGGGCTTCGAGCTGCAGCGGCAGTACGACCTCGCCGCGCACGTGCCCGACGGCGACTGCCTCGTGGCGCTGCTCGCCGACTGGCACGGGATGGTCTGGTTCGTGACCCAGGAGGGCGGCGTGGGCACCGTGAACCCCCGCACCGGACAGGTCCGGAGCCTCCGGCTGAAGGGCGAGAAGATCGTGAACTCGTTCGCCACCGACGAGACCGGCGGCGTGTTCATCGTGAGCGACCACGCGTTGTACCGGTTCGACCGAGGTCGGGGCGGGAGACCACGGGTCACCTGGCGCCAGACCTACAACCGAGGTTCGGTGCAGAAGCCGGGCCAGCTGTCACGCGGGTCGGGCACCACCCCCACGCTCGTCGGACGGGACCTCGTTGTCATCACCGACAACGCCGACCCGCGGATGCGGGTGGTCGCCTTCAAGCGCACCGCCCAGCGCCTTCGCCACCGGAGGGTGTGCGCGCAGCCGGTGTTCCGACGGGGGCGCAGCGCGACCGAGAACAGCATCGTCGCGGTCGGCCGGTCCGTGCTCGTGGAGAACAACTACGGCTACACCGGCCCGGCCTCCACCATGAACGGCGCGAGCACCGCACCAGGCGTCGCCCGGGTCGACATCGGCCGGCGCGGCTGCTCGGTGCGCTGGACCTCGCGGGAGACCGCACCCACGTCCGTGCCGAAGGCGTCCCTCGCGAACGGGCTGCTCTACGTCTACGCCAAGCGGCCCGGCGACCAGGCCGACCCGTGGTACTTCACGGCGATCGACGTCGACACCGGCCGCACGGTCTGGCGCCGGCTCACAGGCACGGGGACCCAGTGGAACAACCACTACGCAGCGATCTACCTCGGGCCCGACGGGTCGGCGTACATCGCGACGATGGCCGGCGTGATCCGCCTGCAGGACGGGAGCTGAGATGAGCACGTACGTCGTCACGGGAGCCGAGTCGGGCATCGGCGCCACCACCGCCGCGCTGCTGCGCGGGCAGGGGCACCGCGTGATCGGCGTGGACCGGTCCCCCTCCGACGTCACCGCCGACCTGTCCACACCGGAAGGCCGTGAGGACGTGATCCGTCGGGTCGCCGACCTCGCCCCCGACGGGATCGCGGGGTTCGTGCCGTGCGCGGGGATCGCCGGCCTCACCGGAGTGGACCCCCGGCTCCTCGTGTCGGTGAACTACTTCGGGGCGATCGACGTACTCACCGGGCTCCGGCCGCTCCTCGCACGGGCGGCGGAGAAGGGCGAGCAGCCGGCCGTCGTGCTTCTGTCGTCGAACTCCGTGACGTGCCAGCCGGGCTGGGCGTCGGAGGTCGCAGGCGCCTGTCTCGAGCACGACGAGCAGAAGGCCCGCGAGGCCGCAGCGGGGCTCCAGGCCGTCAACGTGTACCCGGCCACGAAGGCCGCCCTGGCCTACTGGTCCCGGCGCGAGGGGGTCAAGCCGGCCTGGGTCGGCGCAGGCATCCGCGTCAACGCGGTGGCGCCGGGGCTGATCGCCACTCCCATGACCCAGCAGCTGCGCAAGGACCCGGAGCTCGGAGTGTTCGCGGACGCCTACCCGAGCGCGGTGGGCCGGCCCGGACGCCCGGAGGAGGTGGCCGCGACCATCGGGTTCCTCCTGTCGGAGCAGGCCGGCCTGATCGTCGGCACCACCGTCTTCGTCGACGGTGGCACCGACGCGATCATGCACCCGATGCGGCCGGAGGGCATGAACGTCCCTCCGATCGCGATGAGCGTCGCTCAGAAGCTCGCCGGAGTCGCCACCAAGGTGCAGGCGATCCGCAGGCGCTGAGCCGTCAGAACATCAGCGAGTTCGCCGGGTCCTCCAGGATCGCGGCGACGTCGGCGAGGAAGCGCGAGCCCTTCTCGCCGTCGATGAGCCGGTGGTCGAACGACAACGCGAGCGTCGTGATGTCGCGGGCCTTGATCTTCCCGTTGTGCACCCACGGCTGCTTCCGCACCGCGCCGAAGCACAGGATCGCGGACTCACCCGGGTTGATGATCGGCGTGCCCGCGTCGACCCCGAAGACGCCGACGTTCGTGATCGTGAACGACCCGCCGCTCATCTCCGCAGGCTGCGTCCTGCCCTCACGGGCGGTCGCCGCGAGCGAGTTGATCGCCTTGGCGAGGTCGACCGTCGACATCCGGTCGGCGTCCTTGACGTTCGGCACGACCAGCCCACGCGGGGTGGCCGCGGCGATGCCGAGGTTCACGTAGTTCTTGAACACGACCTCACCGGCCGCCTCGTCCCAGGTCGCGTTGACCTCGGGAGTACGACGGGCCGCGAGGATCACCGCACGGGCCACCACCAGCAGGGGCGAGACCTTGACGTCGCGGAAGTCGCGGTGGGACCGCAGCTTCTCGACGTACTTCATGGTCTTCGTGACGTCGACGGTGATCCACTCGGTGACGTGCGGGGAGGTGAACGCGGAGTCCACCATCGCCTGCGCCATCATCTTGCGGACGCCCTTGATCGGCTCGCGCCACTCGCGGTCGCCGGAGCGGACGGGTACGGCAGGCGTCTCGACCGGAGCGGCCTCGACCGGTGCGGGGGTGGTCCTGAAGCCCTCCACGTCGGCGCGGGTGATCGTGCCGTTGGGACCGGTCGGGGTGACCGAGCGCAGGTCGATCCCGAGGTCCTTGGCGAGCTTGCGCACCGGCGGCTTGGCGAGCACCTGGACGTTCGCGCCGTTGCCGGGCCCCGTCGGCGCCGTCGTGTGCGCCGACTGCGCGGGCACGACGGGCTCGTCGGCCTCGACGACGGCACCGGACTGGGCACCACCCGGAGCGAACGACCCCTGCACCTGCATCTGGACCGCGGCACCGGCGTCACTCGGGGGCGTGGCACCGCCCTTGCGTGGGCGGCGCTTCGCCTCGACGGTCCGCGGGCCGTAGCCGACCAGCGTCTTCATCGGCGGCTCGTCGGCCTCCTCGGCCTTGGGCTCGACAGCGTGGTCTCGACAGGCTTGGTCTCGACGGGCTCGACCACCGCGGAGGCGGCGTCGCCGATCGCGATGATCGGGGTGCCGACCTCGACCGTCTCACCCTCCTTGACGAGGATCGCGGAGACCGTGCCGGCGAACGGCGAGGGCAGCTCGACGAGCGACTTGGCGGTCTCGATCTCGACGACGATGTCGTTGATCTTGACGGTGTCTCCGACCTTGACCTTCCAGGAGACGATCTCGGCCTCGGTCAGGCCCTCCCCGGGGTCGGGAAGCTTGTACTCAGGCATCTAGGTACTCCTGGTCAGAAGGCGAGCGAGCGGTCGACGGCGTCGAGCACCCGGTCGAGGTCGGGGAGCCACTCCTCCTCGATCCGGCTCGGCGGGTAGGGCGTGTCGAAACCGCCCACCCGCAGCACCGGTGCCTCGAGGTTGTAGAAGCAGTCCTCGGCGATCCGGGCAGCGATCTCCGAGCCCATGCCGAGGTTCACGTGGGCCTCGTGGGCGACGACGGCGCGGCCGGTCTTGCGGACCGACGCGAGCACCGGCTCCATGTCGAGCGGGGAGAGCGTGCGCAGGTCGATGACCTCGATGCTCTTGCCCTCACCGGCGGCGGCCTCCGCGCTCTGCATGCAGGTCTTCACCATCGGGCCGTAGGCCAGCAGGGTGAGGTCGCTGCCCTCGCGCACGACGCGGGAGGTGAACAGCGGGTCGGCGTCGGCGAGCGTCATCGACTCGTCGAGCTCGGCCTTGTCGGCGTGGTACTGCCGCTTCGGCTCGAGGAAGACGACCGGGTCGTCGCAGGCGATGGCCTGCTGGATCATGAAGTACCCGTCGACGGGGTTCGAGCAGGCCACGACCTTCAGGCCGGGGGTGTGCGCGAACTGCGCCTCGGGGCTCTCGCTGTGGTGCTCGACCGCGCCGATGCCGCCGCCGAACGGGATCCGGATGACCATGGGCATCTTGACCTTGCCCTGGCTGCGGAAGTGGATCTTCGCGACCTGGCTGACGATCTGGTCGTAGGCGGGGTAGACGAAGCCGTCGAACTGGATCTCGCACACGGGGCGGTAGCCGCGCATCGCGAGGCCGACGGCCGTGCCGAGGATGCCGGACTCGGCGAGCGGGGTGTCGATGACCCGGTCCTCGCCGAAGTCCTTCTGGAGGCCGTCGGTGATCCGGAAGACGCCGCCGAGCTTGCCGACGTCCTCACCCATGATGACGACCTTGGGGTCCTTCTCCATCGCTGCGCGAAGGCCGGCGTTGAGCCCCTTCGCAAGGGTGATCTTGGCCATCTCAGTGCCCCCCTACCGTTGATCCGGCCTCGAATGATGCGAGGTAGGCCGCGTAGGCCTCCTTCTGTGCTGCCAGCTCAGGGGTCTGGTCGACGTACACGTGGTCGAAGACGCTCAGCGGGCTGGGCTCCGGCAGGGCCTTGCAGCCCTCGCGGAGGTGGTGACCGAGCTGCTCGGCCTCCTCCTCGATCGAGTCGAAGAAGTCCTGGTCGGCGATGCCGTTGCGGGTCAGGTAGACCTTCACGCGGGCGATCGGGTCCTTGAGCTTCCAGTTCTCGACGTCGGAGGAGAGGCGGTAGCGCGTCGGGTCGTCGGTCGTGGTGTGGGCGCCCATCCGGTAGGTGTACGCCTCGACGAAGGTCGGGCCGCTGCCCTCGTGGGCCCGCTCCAGCGCGGCCTTGGTGACCGCGTAGCAGGCGAGGACGTCGTTGCCGTCGACGCGGACGCCGGGGAAGCCGAAGCCGAGAGCGCGCTGGTAGAGCGGGATCCGGGTCTGCCGCTCGATCGGCTCCGAGATCGCCCACTGGTTGTTCTGGCAGAAGAACACGACCGGCGCGTTGTACGACGCGGCGAAGATGAACGACTCGTTGACGTCGCCCTGGCTGCTGGCGCCGTCACCGAAGTAGGCGACGACGGCGGAGTCGCGCTCCGGGTCACCCGTGCCGACCACGCCGTCGCGCTGCATGCCCATCGCGTAGCCGACGGCGTGGAGGGTCTGTGCGCCGATGACGATCGTGTAGAGCCCGAAGTTGTTGGCGTCGGGGTTCCAGCCGCCCTGGTCGACACCGCGGAACAGGCCGAGCAGGCGCAGCGGGTCGAGGTCGCGGCACCAGGCGACGCCGTGCTCGCGGTACGTCGGGAAGACGAAGTCCTGCGGCGCGAGGGCGCGGCCGGAGCCGATCTGCGCGGCCTCCTGGCCGAGCAGCTGTGCCCAGATGCCCAGCTCGCCGTGGCGCTGCAGCGCAGTGGCCTCCACGTCGATACGACGGGTGAGGACCATGTCGCGGTAGAAGCCCTTGATCGCCTCGTCGTCGAGGTCGAAGGAGAAGTCGGGGTGCTCGATGCGCTCGCCTTCGGGCGTCAGCAGCTGCACCAGCTCGGGGCCGCCATCTGCATGACTGGGCCCGAACACCTCACCGAGGTCGGGGCCGAACTCTGTCTTACTCTCTGTCACCTGCACTCCTTGGAGTCGACGGCGGACGGGGTCTCCGTTGCCGGCCGGAGTTCACGACCGTCCGCGACTTGCGCGGGGGTGTTGCGCAACGGCCGGACGGTCGAACTTGTCGTGTGTCGGGTCCTGCTTCGTGGGTCTCCTGTGATCGGCGACACACCGATCTCAGTGGACATAAGGTACCCACAATCCGCCGGCCGGCCTAATCGGCCGAGGGTCAACCCGGGGTCAGCCCACGGTCTCAGGCGGGCCTGCGTCGGTTGGCAGGATGTCGAAGGAAGTTGTCCGAAACCCGCGCGACCCGGGACCGGCCCTCCACCTACCCTTGTCATGAGTCAAAAGACAGGACGCTCATGACACAGACACTCGACCGCGGCCCCGCGCTGAAAGCCGCTCCCTCCATCGGCCTGGTGGTCGCCGCGCTCGGGATCGTGTACGTCGTCTGGGGCTCGACCTACCTCGGGATCCGGGTCGTGGTCGAGGAGGCCCCTCCGCTGACCGCGATGGGCCTGCGGTTCATGACCGCCGGGGTCCTGCTCGCGGTCGTCCTGTCCGTCAAGGGCGGCCGGCGGCGCGTGTTCGTGCGCCCCCGCGAGATCGCCGGCGCGGCACTGCTGGGGCTGATGCTCCCGATGCTCGGCAACGGCCTCGTCTCCGTCGGCGAGAACCTGGGGGCACCCTCGGGTGCGACCGCCCTCCTGATCGCGGTCGCCCCGCTGGTGATCGTGGTCCTGCGCGCACTGACCGGCGACACCCCCACGCGCACCTCCGTCTTCGGCGTGGTGCTCGGCTTCGCGGGGCTGGCCTACCTCGTGCTGGCCGGCCGCGGGAGCGGCGGCGACCTGCCCCTGGTGCCCGCGCTGATCATCCTGTTCGCCGCGACCTGCTGGGGCTTCGGCTCGTTCATCCAGCCGCGCCTGGTGCTGCCCGAGGACGTCTTCGTCACCACGGTGTGGGAGATGTTCTGCGGCGGGCTGATCATGGTCAGCGTCGGGCTGCTCTCCGGCGAGCGGTTCACCGCCGGCGACTACAGCCCGAGGACCTGGCTGGCCCTCAGCTACCTGGTCGTCTTCGGCTCGATGCTGGCGTTCACCGCCTACGTGTGGCTCCTCGCGAACGCGCCGATCTCGCTGGTCGCGACCTACGCCTACGTCAACCCGGTCGTCGCCGTGTTCCTCGGCTGGCTCATCCTCGGTGAGTCGGTGACCCTCCCGATCGTGGTCGGCGGCGGGATCGTCGTACTCGCGGTCGCGATCGTGATCACCGCCGAGCGGCCGCGACGGAAGCCACTTCCGGAGACTCCGACGCCGGAGGCCGTCGGGGCAGTACTTTCGCCTCATGGCGAAGCGGAGCGCGTCGACGCCGACTGACCGGCTCCCCCGGTTCGTCGCCGGGTTCGCCCCGAGCCTTTGGCTCCTCCTGCACTACGACCGCAGCTGGTTGCGCGGTGACTTGATGGCGGGCGTGACCGTCGCGGCGTACCTCGTGCCGCAGGTGATGGCCTACGCGGAGGTCGCCGGCCTGCCGGCGGTGGTCGGGCTCTGGGCGGTCGTCGGCTCGTTGATCGCGTACGCCGTGCTCGGCGCCTCGCGGCAGCTGTCGATCGGCCCGGAGTCCACGACGGCGCTGCTCACCGCCGCGGCGGTCGGCTCCCTGGGAGCGGGCTCCCCGGAACGCTACGCGTCACTCGCCGCGGCCCTCGCCCTCGTCGTCGGCGTGATGTGCCTCCTCGGCTACGTCGGACGCCTCGGCTTCCTGGCCGACCTGCTCTCGCGGCCGGTGCTCATCGGCTACATGGCCGGCATCGCGGTCCTCATGATCGTCAGCCAGCTCGGCAAGCTCGGCGGGATGTCGGTGAGCGGCAACACCCCTGTGCAGCAGACCAGGTACGTCCTGACCCACCTCGACGAGGTCCAGCCGGCGACACTCGCTCTGGCGACCGCCGTGCTCGTTCTGCTCCTTCTGGGCCAGCACTACCGCCCGCTCTGGCCGAACCCGCTGATCGTGATGCTGCTCGCCGCCGCGGCAGTCGCGGTCTTCGACCTCGCCGCGCACGGCATCGACACGGTCGGCACGATCCCCGCCGGGCTCCCCGTGCCGGGCCTTCCCGACGTCGAGCCCCGGCTCGTGCTGGAGCTGGCCGTGCCGGCGATCGGCGTCGCGATCGTCGGCTACACCGACAACGTGCTGACCGGCCGCGCGTTCGCCAGCCGTCACCACGAGCGCATCGACGCGAACCAGGAGTTCCTCGCCCTGGGCGCCGCCAACATCGCCTCCGGGCTGTTCCAGTCGTTCCCCGTCAGCAGCAGCGGCAGCCGCACCGTCATCGGCGACACGCTGGGCAGCCGCAGCCAGCTCTACTCGCTCGTCGCCCTCGTCGCGGTGCTGTTGACGATGTTCTTCCTCAGCCCGGTGCTCGCCGCCTTCCCGCTTGCCGCGCTCGGCGGCGTCGTGGTCTACGCGGCGATCCGGCTGGTCGACGTGGCGGAGCTGCGCCGCATCGGGCGGTTCCGCCACAGCGAGCTCGTCGTGGCGCTGTCCACGACCGCCTCGGTGCTGCTGCTCGGCGTGCTCCCCGGGATCGGGATCGCGATCGGGCTGTCCATCCTCGACCTGCTGCGCCGGGTCGCCCGGCCCCACGACGGGATCCTCGGCTACGTCCCGGACCTCCCGGGCATGCACGACATCGACGACTACCCCGAGGCCAAGCGCGTGCCGGGGCTTGTCGTCTACCGGTACGACTCGCCGCTGTTCTTCGCGAACGCCAACGACTTCACCCGGCGCGCCCTCGCCTCGGTCGACGACTCGGAGACCCCGGTCGAGTGGTTCCTCCTCAACGTGGAGGCGAACACCGAGGTCGACCTCACCGGTGTCGACGCGCTGGAGGAGGTACGCCGGGAGCTGACCGGCCGTGGCATCGTCTTCGCGATGGCCCGGGTGAAGCAGGACCTCCGCGACGACCTGGCCGCCTCCGACTTCCTCGAGAAGGTGGGCGAGGACCGGATCTTCCTGACCCTCCCCACGGCGGTCACCGCCTACGCCGAGGAGTACCGCGCACGCCACGGCGAGCCGCCGCCCGGCGTACACATCCCCCGGCCACCTGCCTGAGGACGCCTCGGGAACCTCAGAAGGCGGCCAGCAGCCCCGCCACGGCGTCCCCGTCGGCACCGAGCAGCACACCCGCCGCCGCACCGAAGAGCCGCTCGTGTGTCCGGCGGGCGGTGATGGCCGCGTGACGCAGGAACGACGACCGGGGCTGCTGGCTCGCAGCGATCACGGGCCGGCCGGCGACAGACCGCCCGGACCACGAGCCGACCCCGCCCGCCGCATGCACGAGGAGCCCGGCGTCGGGGCGGAGGCTCGGCGGCAGGTCGGCGAGCACCCTCGTCAGCTCCTGGACCGCCGCGGAGTCGTCCCGGGCCCTCGCCTTCTCGATCTCGACGACGCCCATGACGCTGGCGCGCCGGTGCTCGCCGGCCGCGATCAGGTGACCGAGCCTGAGCGAGGGCGGCATGACGACGCGGTCCGCGACGAGCCGGTGGATCTGCTGGCGGAGCTGGGGACGCATCCAGGAGAGCAGCTCAGGACGCGCGTGGCTCTCTCGCAGCCGGTACCCGCCGCCCTCGAGGACCACCAGGCCCGAGTCGACCAGCTGGCCGAGGGCAGCCTCCACGTCCGAGGCGAGGTACCCCTCCCGTAGCGAGAGCACGATGTCGGCGAGCTGGGCGGCGTCGACCTCGACAGCCGCCACCGCGAGCACGTTGACCAGGTCCTCCGTGAACGGCGAGAGCATCCGGAGCCGACGGCGCAGCGTGCCCGACGCCACCGCGACCTCCGCGGACGGCGTCGCCGCCAGCTCGAGCCCGTCGACGCACCACACGACCCGCCCCTGGTTCAGCCAGGCGCGCGCGGTCCTGCAGGCGGTCCCGGCCAAGCCGCCCGACACCGCCGACAGCTGCCGCAGCAGCCCTGAGCCGGGTCTGCCCTGCAGCACCAGCTCGGTCAGCTCGGCCAGCTGGTCGGTCGTCAGCGGGCCCACCTCGACGGCTGCGCAGGGTACGTCCCCGACAGGGTCGGAGGGCGCGCACCTGACCGGCACGACCAGGACGCCTCCGTGTTGCCGGGCAAGCGTGTGGAGCAGCTTCGACGCGTGGCTCGGGACGGAGTCCGCGTGCGGCATCACCACGACGTCGGTCCCGGGAATCTCCCACGTGGCCTCGAGCCCCGCCTCGGGCCGGTGCTGCCAGGCGTCACGTCCCATGTCGTGCATCGAGAGCCCACCCTGCCGGCAGGCAGCCTCGGCGACGGAGTCGCGCCCACTGCCCGGCTCCCCCACCAGCCAGACGATGCCGAAACCGGGCTCCGCGCGGAGCATCCCCGAGACGGTCTCGACGAGGGTGTCGACGGTCTCGTCGTGGCCGACCAGCCCGACCTCTGCGTCCTCTGCCGCCGTCCCCCGCAACAGCTGCAGGTGCAGCGCCCGGGTCTGGGGAGACAGGTCCACGCCGTACCGGTCCGCGAGCTGCCGACGAGAGCTGTCGAAGACCTCGAGCGCCTTCTCGATCTCGCCGAGCCCGGCGAGCGCGCGCATCAGCGCCCGAGCCGCCTCCTCGCACATGTCCAGGTCAGCGGCCCGCTGCGCGAAGTCGAGGCTGTCCCGCATCCAGCACAGCGAGGCTGCCGCCCCGGCTGCGTCGAGCAGGGCGCGGCAACGCATCCGCCGCACGTGCTCACGTGCCTCGTGCAGCCAGTCGCCGGAGGAGTCGGACACCTCGATGTCCCCGACGTACAACGCCTCGGCCTCCCGGACGACGGCGACGGTGCGGGCGTGCTGCCCCGACCGCCGACTCGCCTCGGCGTCGGAGAGCAGCGCGTCGTAGGCCTGCGTGTCCACCCACACGTCCCGGAGGACCAAAGCACCACCCCGGCGCTCGACACAGTCCACCGCCACGACCTTGCGCAGCTGGCTGGCCGCGGTGCGCAGGCTGGCCCTGCCGCGGGCCTCGTCCACATCCGGCCAGAGCTTGTCGATCACGGACACCACCGGAACGGGCTCCCCGCCGCTCAGAGCCAGCAACCGCAGCAGGTCCAGCGTCTTGGTGGTGCGCCACTCACCGGCGTCGACGACACTGCCGTCTCCCCGCCTGACCTGCATCGGTCCGAGTAGACGGATCTCCATCCGATCCATACATCCCCCCAGATGTGAAGCGAATCCCCCCGGAAACTTCGTCCTGTTGTACGACGTCCCCGATGCCGGATGTGCCGCCTTGGGAAGACATGAGCCGTTCGGTCACGAATCACCTAGCCCAGTCGGGTACGTCCACTCCCAGGTTTATGGACCCGGATGGGTGGCTCGGTCCGCTAAGGGCGATTTGTCGCCCTCTGCCCTGACCGGCCTCTCCCGGCCTCGGCGCACCACTGCATCCGTCGCGGCGTTTGACGCGCCGTTGACGGTCGGCGCCTCTCCGTTCACGAGATGTTGACGCCGGCCTTCACAGACTGATCGACGCGCACGGCGACCGTCCGTGGCAGCCGAGACCATGGGGGTGGGCTCATGAAGAACGAGAAGAGACTCAGAGCTGGGGGGAGCGGCCCGGGTGGCCGCCTCGCCGCGGGACGAAAGGGGGTCGCCGCGGCGGTAGCCACACTCGTCGTCGCCAGCGGGATCCCGGCCTCGCTGCTGCTGGCGCCGGCAGCACAAGGCGCTCCGGTCGGCGCAGGGTTCGAGCTCGACCGGGGAGACCTCGAGTTCATCCTGAAGCAGATCAAGATCTCCGAGCGACACGTCGCGACGCGGACTGCCGAGGCACCGTGCTCGACGCTGCTCGGGACGGGCGAGAACCAGATCCCGGACAACGGACCGAACGGCGAGGTGCTGCCCTTCATGGTGCTCTCGCGCGCCACCATCGACGAGGACCACAACGCGGTCAACCTGACCACGCCGTTCGTCGACCAGAACCAGACCTACACCTCGTCACCCGTCCCACCAGGTGTTCCTGCGTGAGTACGACGCCGGCGCCGGGGGACCGCTTCCCACCGGCCGGCTCATCGAGAGCGACGGGGGCATGGCGACCTGGGACCGGGTCAAGCAGCAGACGCGGGACCTGCTCGGCATCGAGCTCAGCGACGTCGACGTGCTCGACCTCCCGATGGTGGCGACTGACCCCTACGGCCACTTCGAGCCCGGCCCGAACGGCCTCCCGCAGCTGGTGACCGAGTCCGGCGACCTGGTCGAGGGCAACCTCACCACCCCGGTCTCGCCAGCGGCGGTGACTGCCAAGAAGACCGGCCACGCCTTCCTCGACGACATCGCGCACCACGCGGTGCCGGTCGGCGACCCCGATGGTCCGCAGGGCCCGGCCCCTGTCGGTCCTCTCGCTCCCGACACCGACCCTGGTGCGACGGACGACGGCAACCGCGCCACCTACGACGACGAGATGCTCGACGCGCACTTCATCGCCGGTGACGGTCGCGCCAACGAGAACATCGGCCTGACCTCGATCCACCACATCTTCCACTCCGAGCACAACCGGCTGTCCGAGGACATCACCGAGCTCATCGACGCGCAGGACCAGGCGTTCATCGACGAGTGGCACGCCGACGAACGCGGAGAGTGGATGGGGCTACGGCGAGCGGCTCTTCCAGGCATCGCGGTTCGTCACCGAGATGGAGTACCAGCACCTGGTGTTCGAGGAGTTCGCTCGCAAGGTGCAGCCGATGGTCAACCTCTTCGGGGAGGGCGGCACCGGCTACGAGACCACGACGAACCCGGCCATCGCGGCGGAGTTCGCGCACGCGGTCTACCGGTTCGGCCACTCGATGCTGACCGAGACGGTGAAGCGGAGGAACGTCGTCCCCAACGCTCCGGCGAACAACGACATCGAGCTCATGGATGCGTTCCTGAACCCGCAGTCCTTCCGGGACAGCGGCGCCGCAGGCGTGGACCTCACGCCGGACCAGGCCGCGGGTGCGATCTTCCGGGGCATGGGTCGCCAGGTGGGCAACGAGATCGACGAGTTCGTGACCGAGGCCCTGCGCAACAACCTGTTGGGCCTTCCGCTGGACCTGCCGACGATCAACATCGCGCGCGCTCGTGACACCGGCGTCCCGACGTTGAACGAGGCACGGCGCGCCTTCTACGCCGAGAGCAACAACTCGGCGGTGGCGCCGTACGAGAGCTGGGTGGACTTCGGGTTCAGCATCAAGCACGCCGAGTCGCTGGTGAACTTCGTGGCCGCGTACGGCCAGCACGAGTCCATCACGTCCGCGCAGACCGTCGCCGCGAAGCGCGCGGCGGCCGAGGCGCTGGTCACCCCGCCGACGGTCACGGCCGAGATCCCCGAGGGGGCGACGCCGGAGCAGATCGCACAGCTCCAGGCCGAGGCGGCCGCTGAGAACGCGGCTGTCGCCGCCGCCGCGAGCGACTTCATGAACGCGACCGGCGAGTGGGCCGACAAGGAGACCGGCATCGACCTGATCGACCTGTGGGTCGGCGGCCTCGCCGAGAAGCAGATCGTGTTCGGTGGTCTGCTCGGCCCCACGTTCAACTACGTGTTCGAGAAGCAGCTCGAGGACCTGCAGTTCGCGGACCGGTTCTACTACCTGTCCCGCACCGCCGGCCTCAACCTGCTGGTCCAGCTCGAGGGCAACTCGTTCGCCGAGCTGATCATGCGCAACAGCGACGTCGAGGGCCTTCCGTCCGACGTCTTCTCGCACCCCGGTCGTGTCTACGACATGGCGGCCATCGGGACGTCAGGACCCGTCCTGGACGACCCGGCGACGCCGGACTGGAACGAGGCGCAAGAGCTGGTCCGGATGCCCAACGGCACGGTCCGGTACGGCGGCCCCGAGCACGCAGTGTTCAACGGGACCGAGCCCGACCAGGCCAACGGCGTCTCCGGCAACGACCGGATGTGGGCCAGTGAAGGTGACGACACCGTCCGCGGCAACGGCGGCGACGACTGGATGCAGGGTGGCGACGGCGTCGACAACCTCATCGGCGGCGAGGGTGACGACATCCTGAACGACCTCGCAGGCGACGACGTCCTCAAGGGCGGACCGGGCAACGACGCCCTGTCCTCCGGCCAGGGCTTCGCCGGCGACCTGAACATGGGTGGCTTCGGCAAGGACTTCGTCGTCGGTGGCAACGACACGACGGAGACGTTCGCCGGTCCCGGCGACGACCTGGTCTTCGCGGGCGAAGGTGAGGACACCGTCTTCGGCGACGAGGGCAACGACTGGATCGAGGGTGGGAAGGGTCCGTTCAACCTGCTCCAGGGTGACAGCGGCAACCCGTTCCAGGACGACCCGAACGGCGGTCACGACGTGATCGACGGTGACGGTGGTGAGCAGGACTACGACTCCGAGGGTGGAGACGACATCATGCTCGCCGGTCCCGGCATCCAGCGGTCCGAGGGCATGCTGGGCTTCGACTGGGTGACCCACAAGGGCGACCCGGAGCCGGCCAACTCCGACATGGACATCACCGGGCTGCTTCCGCCGACGATCGACAACCTGAAGGACAGGTTCGACCTCGTCGAGTCCCTCTCGGGGTGGAAGTTCGACGACGTCCTGCGCGGCGACAGCCGGCTCGAGGCGGACATCGCCGACCCGAACGACCCGACGAACGACCACACCCTCAACGCTGCGGGCATCGCCCGGATCGAGGGTCTGGCCGACCTGCTCCCTGCGGGCACGACGTCGTTCGCGGCAGGGAACATCATCCTCGGTGGCGCCGGCAGCGACACCATCGAGGGCCGGGGTGGCGACGACATCATCGACGGCGACGTGTGGCTGGACGTCAAGCTCAGCGCACCGGACCTGTCGACGGCGGACCCGGACGACAGGAAGCTGGTCGACAGCGTCAAGGAGCTCCAGCAGGACGTGTTCGCAGGTCGGATGAACCCTGGTGACATCACCATCGTCCGCAGGATCGAGCAGACCGCTCCCGACGCGTTGTCGTTCGACACGGCGGTGTTCACCGACGTCGAGGCCAACTACGACGTGGCGGAGATCGCCCCTGGGGTGTTCACCGTCAGCCACGCCGGAGGCGGGATCGACGGCACCGACACCCTGCGCAACATCGAGCGGGTCCAGTTCGCCGACGGCACGCGCGAGCTGACCGGCCTGGGCAACACCGCTGCCAGCGGTGACCTGGTGTTCAGCAGCATCACGCCCACCGTGGGTGAGGAGCTGTCGGTGAACCTCAGCGGTCTCGTCGACCCCGACGGGTTCGACCGGGCAGATGTCACCCTGACCTGGGAGGCCGGCAACGAGACCGACGGTTTCGTGACGGTGTGCGATGACCTGGTCTTCGCCCCGACCGAGGCCGAGGTGGGCAAGCAGCTGCGCGTCGTGGCGAGGTTCAAGGACGACGCAGGCGCAGCCGAGGAGGTCGTCTCCGACCTCACTGCGGTGGTCAAGGCTGCTGCCGGCGGCGGCACGACCGACCCCGGCACCGGCGGCGGACGACCGACCCCGGCACCGGGGGCGGGACGGGTGGGATCGACGCCCGTGAACCGGCCCGCGACCGGTGAGCTTCAGGTGGCGCCGGTCTCGGCAGGACGGGCGCTGAGCGTCTCGACTGCCGCGATCGCCGACCGCGACGGAGTCGGGACCTTCCGCTACCAGTGGCAGCGGCGCACCGGCTCCGGCTACGCCGACATCCCGGGCGCGACTGCCCAGCGGCTCACCCCGAGGGACTCGCTCCGTGGCCGTGAGGTCCGCGTGGTGGTGACCTTCGTGGACAGGGCGGGTCACAGGGAGCGGCTCGTCTCGGCGCCTCACGCGGTGCCGTACTCCGCGCCGAGTGCGCCGCGCATCCGGCGGGTGCTCTCCGGCCGTCCCGGCGGCGACGTCACCGCGCGAGTCGTCTGGTCCCGGCCGGCATCCACCGGTGGGGCAGGGCACGGCGTCGACCGGTGGGGCAGGGATCTCCGGCTACAAGGTGGTGGCGCTCGAGCTGCGGCGGGACGGCAGCGTCGCCGGCGAGACCAGCTCGGGGATGCTCGCGCCGTCCGCTCGTGCGCTCACGATGCGGCTCGACCGCGGCCGGTACCGGTTCGTGGTCCGGGCTTACAACGTGAACGGCGCAAGCGCCCCGTCACGGAGCAAGGCGGTGGTCGCACGCTGACCCCGTGAGATGACCCGGGTGGCGGCCACACCCTCCCAAAGCGACACGTGGACCGCCCCCGACCGGCAGCGGCCCCTGCACCACCCGTGCGGGGGTCGCTGTCCTGTCCGTAGGCTCGCCGTCATGAACGACCAGACGATCTCGGCGTCGACGATCATCGAGGCGCCACCGGCGACGGTTTTCGCAATCCTCACCGACCCACGACAGCACTCACGCATCGACGGCTCCGGCTCGGTCGGTGCAGTCATCGAGGCTCCGCACCAGCTGACCGCGAAGGGCGACAAGTTCGCGGTGCACATGAAGCTGTTCGGCGTGCCCTACAAGATCGAGAACAAGGTCGTGGAGTTCGAGCCCGACCGGCGCATCGCATGGCGGCACTTCGGTGCCCACCGCTGGCGCTACGAGATCGCTCCCACGGACGACGGCGGTACGACGGTCACGGAGACGTTCGACTACTCCCGCTACAACGCCGTGGGCGCGAAGGTCATCGAGCTCACCGGCTTCCCGGAACGCAACCGGCACGGGATCGAGCAGACGCTGGCCCGGCTCAAGGAGGCCGCGGAGGCCGACGCCGCGGCCTCTGGCTGAGCGAGGGCCCCGGCCGGGCAGTTCTCCACAGCCTCTGATGGCGCCCCGTGTCCAGGAGAAGCTGACCCGAACGGGTCATTTTCCGCAACTGTCGCGACGGTCTCCCATGCCGGGCGGGAGCGTGCGTTCTACGCGTCGTTTCGCCATGACATGCAACAGGGGGCCACATGTCCATCAGTCGTCGCTTCGCGGTCGCAGCCACCGCGCTCGGCACCGTCGCCGCCGGTCTCGTCTCCGGTGTCGTCTCCGGGGCCACCCTCAGCGCCGCGGACGCGAGCACCGCGGCCACGGGGCAGACCGTCGAGGTCTTCGTCAAGCGTGACAACACGGTCAGGATGCCGACCACCATCCAGCCGGGCGTCACGACGTTCAAGGTCACCTCGGTTCGCGCCGCCGCGTTCCAGATCGTCCAGGCCGCCCCGGGGTACACCAAGCGAGCCGCCATGCACGACATCTCGGTCGCGTTCTCCGACAACAACGTGCGGGCGCTGAAGCGGTTCGAGTCGAAGGTGACCCTGCTCGGCGGCATGCCGAGCACGCCGCGGCCTGGCCGCCACCTTCGCGACCAGGCTGCGTCCGGGCACCTACTGGGCGCTCGACAGCCGACCGATGAAGCTCGACGCCGCGAAGGTCCTCACGTTCGAGGTCAAGGGCGAGGGGCTCGGCGGGAAGCTGACCGGCCACATCATCCGGGCGACCGGGGACGCGGAGTGGGGCAAGCTCAGCGGCCGCATCCCGCGTCGCGGGCAGATCCTGTTCCAGAACCGGAGCACGGACAACCACTTCCTCGAGATCGCCAAGCTCGCGAAGGGCAAGACGATGAGGGACTTCCGGGCCTGGATGGAGGAGCTCAAGAAGGGCAACGAGACCCCGCCCCCGGTCGACTTCGCGCACAGCATCGACTCCGGTGTGATCAGCGGCGGGAAGGCGATGAGCATGGACTACCGTCTCCCCGCGGGCCGCTACGTGATCCTCTGCTGGTGGTCGGACGCCGACATGGGCGGCATGCCGCACGCGTTCATGGGGATGTACCGGGGCCTCAGGGTCGGCTGACCGAGCAGGACGGGGCCGGCTGCGGGCTGTTGCTGTCCGAGTTCAGGGCTCGAGGTGCCTGTCGAAGAACTCGAGGATCAGCTCCATCCGCTGTCGGCGGTGGGCCGGGGTGCCGGAACGGGACAGCTCGTGGCTCTCGCCGGTGAACCGCACCATCTCGACCTCCTTCTCGAGCATCCGCATCGCCACGAACAGCTGGTCGGCCTGCTCCACCGGGCAGCGCAGGTCTCCTTCCGCGTGCATGATCAACAGCGGCGTGTCGATGTCGCGCACGTAGCTGATCGGCGAGTGCGCAAGGTAGGCCTCGGGGTCGTCGAGGTGGCTGACACCGAACCAGGTCCGGAAGGCGCCGGCCGCGTCGCTCCCCCACTCGAGGCTGAGCAGGTTGTTCGCCGCACGCTCGCTGCACGCCGCCCGGAACCGGTCGGTGTGGCTCACCGCCCATGACGTCATGTAGCCGCCGTAGCTGCCGCCGAGGATCCCGACCCGGTCAGCGTCGATGAACGAGTGCTCGGCGAGCGCGTGGTCGAGGACGGCCAGGACGTCGTCGTAGTCGACCGTTCCCCAGCCGGACCCGCCCAGGCTCGGCCCGGCGATCGCCCGCCCGAAGGCCTCTTCGCGGCCGGAGCTGCCGCGGGGGTTCGACCAGAGCACGGCGTACCCGGCCCGGGCCTGCATCTGCACCTCGTCGAAGAACCGGTTGCCGTACTGCGTGAACGGCCCGCCGTGGACGTTCAGCAGCAGCGGGTAGCTCTTGCCCTCCTCGAAGCCGGCCGGTCGCAGCAGCCAGGCGTCGAGCTCGACGGTGCCGTCCGACGACGGCACGGTGAGGCGTTCGCTCTGCCGCAGCATCGCCTGCTCGGCGAACGCCGAGGTCAGGTCGGTGAGCCGCCGGGCCTCGCCGTCGTCGAGCACGTAGAGCTCGGCGGGACTCGTGTCGGTCGAGAGCGTGAAGACGATCGTGCCGCCCGCCGCGTCGTACCCGGTCACACATCCGGTGGCTGCCCAGGCCGGCTCGGGCGCCTCCTTGCCGTCCGCGCGGAGGAGGTACAGGTGGACGTCGCCCCGGTCCTCGGTGCTGCACAGGATCGTGTCGTCGTCGAGCCAGACCGGCGCCCTCCCGTCGGGGAAGGGCGCGAAGGTGCGGTCGAGCTCGTGGGAGACCCAGACGTGGTCGTCGTCGCCGTCGAGGGCCCGGACCGCCACATGCGGGTTGCGGGGGTAGGTGTCGGGGTCGTCGGTGCCGAGGAAGGCGACCCGCGTCCCGTCCGGGGACACACTCGGGCTCCGGTAGACGCCGGTCGTGCCGGTGACGGGCCTGCGTTCTCCGGTGGCGACGTCGACGGCGTGCACGTCGGACCTGTGGTCGAGGTCCCACGTGTCGTGTGCGGCGCCACCGACCAGCACGGTGGCCGAGTCGGGCGTCCAGGACGGGCCGGAGAACTGGAACTCCCCGGGCGTGAGGTTGCGTGGTGCGGTCGCACCGTCGGCGCGGACGACGTACAGATGAGTGGGCCGGTCCGATGTCGGCCCGACGTTGTCGAGCCGTGAGAAGAGTCTGGTCATCCGGCGCGGAGGCCGCCTGCCCTCGTCCTTCTCGTCGTACCGCTCGGTCTGGGTCCGCGTGGTGAACGCGACGCGGCTTCCGTCCGGGGACCAGGCAAGCTCGCCGACGCTCTCGGGGAAGCGTGCGAGGGTCACCACCTCCCCACCGCTGTGGACCGGCGCCACCTGCAGCGACGCCTTGGTCTTCTCGCCCGTGCCCCGGCTCGACGTGAACGCGAGCCTCCTGCCGTCAGGCGACCAGGCCGGGTTCGCGTCCTTGTGCTCGCCCGAGGTGAACGGCATCGGTGCCGCGCTGCCGTCCACCTCGGCCAGCCAGATCTGGCTGCGGTAGTCGTTCTGCTCCGCGTCGACCCGCGTCACCACGAACGCGGCGGTCCGGCCGTCCGGCGAGAGCGCGGGCTGGCCGACGGTGATCAGCTGGTCCAGATCTGAGGGCAGCATGGGCCCACGCTAGCCGCTCGATGTGGCGAACCGGGGCGACAACGCATCTGCCCCGAAAAGGGGATTTCCCGCGGTCCGACTCGACCTGACGCCGCGAGAGGTGAAGCGTGCTCCTCATGCGCCCTGCCGGACGCGATCATCTCAGGGGGTTCCCATGTCCATGACCCGTCGCCTCGCCGTGGTGGCCACAGCCCTCGGCACCGTCACAGCCGGTCTCATGGCCGGCGCGCCCACGAGCACGGCCAGCGTGGCCGACGCCAGATCGGCACCCGCGGGCGGACAGGCCGTCAACGTCGTCGTCAACCGGGACCGCACCTTGACCATGCCCGGCACCATCCGTCCGGGGCTCACCAACTTCAGGATCACCTCACGTCGGGCTGCCAGCTTCCAGCTCCTCCAGCCGGCGCCCGGCTACACGCCGCGTGAGGCCGCCCGCGACGCCAACGCCGCGTTCACGAAGAACAACCTGAAGGCGCTTCGGAGGTTCGAGGCCAACACGACCCTCCTCGGTGGCGTCGACACCCGTCCCGACAAGCCCACGCGCATGTCGGTCAAGCTGCCGAGGGGCAGCTACTGGGCGCTCGACGTCTCCGCCCCGCTCCTCGACCCGGCCAAGGCGTTCGCCTTCACGGTCTCGGGTACGTCCGTAGGCGGCCGCAACACGGGCAGGATCATCCGGGCGGTCGACAGCACCAAGTGGGGCAGGCTCAGCCAGCACCTCCCGACCCAGGGCCGGATCTGGTTCCAGAACCGCAGCACCGAGAACCACTTCATCGTGCTCGCCAAGCTCGCCAAGGGAAAGACGATGGCCGACTTCCGTCGCTGGGTGCAGCAGACGAAGCAGGGCCAGCAGGTCGCACCACCGGTGAGCATGAGGGGCGGGCTCGACACGGGTGTCATCAGCAGTGGCAAGAGCATGAGCCTCCCCTACCGCCTCGCGGCCGGCGACTACGTCCTGATGTGCTTCTGGCCGGACGCGGACATGGGCGGCACGCCGCACGTGCTGATGGGGATGTACCGCGGGCTGCGCGTCGGCTGAGCGGTCAGGCGAGGGACGCCAACCAGGCGTCGTGGAGGTCGGAGAACCGTCCCTCGCCACCCTCGATCAGGTCCCGGGGCGAGCCGTCCTCGATGATCCGGCCGTGCTCGAGCACGAGCACCCGGTCGGCGATCTCCACCGTCGACAGCCGGTGCGCGATGATCACCGCGGTCCGCTCGGACGAGGATCGTCTGGAGCGCTCGCTGCACGAGCCGCTCCGAGGGCACGTCGAGCGACGAGGTGGCCTCGTCGAGGATCAGCACGTCGGGGTCGGCGAGGAACGCCCGCGCGAACGCCACGAGCTGGCGCTGGCCCGCGGAGAGCCGGCCGCCCTTGTTGGCCACGTCGGTGTCGTAGCCGTCGGGGAGCGCGGAGATGAACTCGTGGGCGCCGATCGCCTTCGCCGCCCCGACGACCTGCTCCATGCTCGCCTCGGGCCGGCCGAAGCGGATGTTGTCCGCGACCGTGCCGCCGAACATGTAGTTCTCCTGGGTCACCATGACGACCGACCTGCGCAGGGTCGGCTCGTCGAGGTCGCGGAGGTCCACCCCGTCGAGCGTCACTCGCCCGCTGACCGGGTCGTAGAACCGTGAGAGCAGCTTGGCGATCGTGGTCTTCCCGGCGCCCGTCGTACCGACCAGGGCGATGGTCTGGCCGGCCGGGACGGTGAGGTCGAGGCCGGGGAGCACGGGAGTGCCCTCGACGTACTCGAAGCGCACGCGGTCGAACCGCACCTCGCCGCGCACGTTCGTGAGCGGGACCGGCGAGACGGGCTCGGGCACTCCGGGCTCCTCCTCCAGGACACCGGAGAGCTTCTCGAGCGCCGCCGACGCGGACTGGAAGGTGTTGTAGAACTGCGAGATCTCCTGCATCGGCTCGAAGAACTGGCGCAGGTAGAGCAGGAACGCCGCGAGCACACCGACCGTGACCTCGCCGTTGTAGGCGAGGTAGGCGCCGTAGAGCAGGGTGATCGCGATCGTGATGTTGCCGATCAGCTTGATGCCCGGCATGAACCAGGCGACGAGGCGGAACGCGCGCAGGTTCGCGACGCGGTACTGGTCGTTGACGTCGTCGAAGATCTCCTGGTTCCGGCCCTCGCGGCGGAACGCCTGGACCGCGCGGATGCCACCCATGGACTCGACGAAGTGCACGATCACCAGCGCGACCTTCTCGCGGGTGACGCGGTAGGTCTTGGCCGACTCCTTGCGGAACCAGTTGGTGAGGAGCATCAGGAACGGGAAGCACAGGAGCGCGACCAGGCCCAGCTTCACGTCGAGCACGAGCAGCAGCACCGCGGTGCCGAAGAGGGTGAGTACGGCGGTCACCAGACCGTCGAAGCCGGACTCGAGCATCTCGTAGATCGCGTCCATGTCGGAGGTCTGGCGCGAGATCACGCGACCCGAGGTGTACTCGTCGTGGAAGGCCGGGCTCAGCTTCTGGAAGTGCCGGAAGACCCGCCGCCGGATCTCGAACAGCATGTCCTGGCCGATCCGGCCGGACAGGACGAGGAAGGTCTGCCGGGTCACGGCCTGCACGACGATCGCGAGGAGGACGACACCGACGATCGTGAAGAGCAGGCTCGAGTCGCCGCTCTCGCGGATCGGCGGGATGCCCTTGTCGATCCCCTCCTTGACCAGGTACGGGATCGACAGTCGCGCGGCGTTCTCCGCGAGCACGATCCCGATCAGGATGTAGATCCACCTGCGGTGCGGGTGGAGCAGCTCACCGAGGAGCCGGCGCGAGCGGTTCCGGAGCATCCCGGAGACGTGCTCGCTGATCTCGTCCTCTTCACGACCGTCCGCGGCGACGCCACGCCAGCTCAGCTCGTGGTCCTCGTTCTCCGCGACGATGCGGGCCTCGTCCTCGAGCGGCTCGTTGCCGGGACCGGAGGTAGGGCTCGTCGTGCTCATGCGTGCACCTCCTCGGTCTCGTTGGCGTCCGCGGCCAGCAGCTCGCGGTAGGCGGGAACGGTGGCCAGCAGCTCGCTGTGGTCACCGACGTGGGTGATCGTGCCGTCCTGGAGGAGGGCGACCTTGTCGGCGAGGAGCACGGTGGAGGCGCGGTGCGCGACCACGATGCCGGTGGCGTTCTCGAGCACCCGGCGCAGCGCGGCCTCGACCAGCTTCTCGGTGTGGACGTCGAGCGCGGAGAGCGTGTCGTCCAGGACCAGGATCTTCGGCCGGGCCAGCACAGCGCGGGCCAGTGCGAGGCGTTGTCGCTGGCCGCCCGAGAGGGACATGCCCTGCTCGCCGATGCGGGTGTCGAGGCCCCACGGCAGGTCGTGGACGAAGCTCGCCTGCGCCACCTCGATGGCGTCGCGGATCTCCTCCTCGGTGGCGTCCGAGCGCCCGAGGGTGATGTTCTCGCGCGCGCTCATCGAGAACAGCGTGGGCTCCTCGAAGGCGGTCGCCACGATCGAGCGCAGGTCGGGCAGAGCGAGCTCGCGTACGTCGACCCCGTCGATCGTCACGCGGCCGCCGGTCACGTCGTAGAGCCTCGGCACCAGGGCGGTGAGCGTGGTCTTGCCCGAGCCGGTGGCGCCGACGATCGCGACGGTCTCGCCGGGGGCGACGTCGAGGTTCACGTCACGCAGCACGGACTCGGCCGGGCCCTCGGGGTCGTCGGCGTCGGGGAAGGCGAAGTCGACGTGCTCGAACCGGAGGTGACCCTTGGGCGCCTCGAGGGTGCGCGGTCCCGAGACGATCGCGGGCACGGTGTCGAAGATCTCCAGCACACGCGCGGCGGCGGTCATCGCCTCCTGCGCCATCGCCAGGATCACGCCGAGCGCCGCGACCGGCCACACCAGGGACAGCAGCAGCAGGATGAACGCCACGAGCGTGCCGGAGCTCAGGTCGCCCCGGCCCACACCGAGCGCGCCGATGAGCAGGACGACCACCACGGCGATGTTCGGGATGACCTCGAGGAACGTCCAGAACTTCGCGGACAGGCGGACCTTGTCCATGGAGGTGTCGTAGAGCTGGCGGGCCGCCTCGTCGTACTGCCCGGAGACGTGCTTGGAGCGACCGAAGGACTTGATCACGCGGATGCCGACCGCGCCCTCCTCGACGCGGGTCGCCAGGTCGCCCTGCTCGTCCTGCACGCGGCGGGAGACGACGACGTAGGACTTCTCGAACCGCATCGACAGGTAGATGATCGGGATCGCGGCGGCCGCGACGACGAGGCCGAGGGGCCAGTACATGTTGAGCAGCACGAGGGTGACCACGGTCAGCTGGGTGACGTTGATGATCAGGAAGAGCAGGCCGAAGCCGCTGAACCGCCGGATGCTCGAAAGGTCGGTCGTCACGCGCGAGAGGAGCTGGCCGGACTGCCAGTAGCCGTGGAAGGCCATCGGCAGCTGCTGGAGGCGCTCGTAGAGGTCGTGGCGAACCTGCGGTCTCGAGGCCCAGGACGGCGTTGGACTGCACCCAGCGGCGCCAGAAGATCAGCAGCGCCTCGAGGATGCCCAGGCCGAGCGCCAGGAGGCCGAGCGGGAGGACCGGCCCGATCTCACGGTCGGCGATCGGCCCGTCGATCATCGCCTTGGTGACCAGCGGGATCGCGAGGCTCACCCCGACGCCGGCGAGCGAGGCGATGAGCATGACCACGAGCGCGGCAGCGTGGGGGCGGAGGTACCCCTTGAGGCGCCACAGCGAGTGGACCCCGGCCGGGGGGTGGTCGGTGGGCTTGGTGATCGTGCGGGCCGTGCTCGACGGTGTGGGTGCGGCGGACGACATCAGACGGCAGGGCCCCCTCGTGTTCTGCCCGCGCAGCGGCCAGCGACTCGTGATCACTCGTCGCTGCGTCGGGGGTTCGTGTAAGACGCAGATTACCCCCTGCTCCTGACAACCCCCAACCGGTTTTCCGGCGGCGCCTCGGGAAAGCGCCACTCCCCGCGACGCGTTCGTCGCGGGGAGTGACGGTTCCCGATCTCGGGAGGTGCTCGGCGGAGACCCTAGGACTCGCTCCTCCGCCGGCGGATGAGCAGTGCCGCACCGGTCGCGAGCATCAGGCCACCGAGGGTCGTCCAGATGCCTGCCCCCACGGGAGCACCGGTCTCCGGGAGCAGCGTGACCGGCGGCCGAGGCTTGGTCGTCCGCTCCGGAAGGATCGGCGGCAGCGGGTTCGTCGGCGGCCGCGGCCGTGACCGGCGGCTGCCGCTCCTCCTCCGCGGGCTCGATCGCGTCGTTGCCGCAGACCTCGACGTCGGCCGTGGCGTCCTGGCCGGTCTCCACGATGGTGGCCGTGTTGGTGACCGTGTCGCACTGTCCAGGCTTGCCCTCGAAGTCCAGGGCGTACTCGAACTCCTTGCCGCCCTCGTCCCACGTCACCCGACCGATCTCGCTCGGGTCGAGCAGGTCGTCGGTCACCGTGACGGTCCCGTCCTCGACCTGGTCGAGCTCGAAGGGCGCCTTCGAGGTGTCCTCGAACTTGTTGTCGCCCCAGTCCACGCCGACGGTGTAGCTCCCGTCGTACGACGGCTTCTCCGTGAAGCTGCAGGAGTAGCCGAAGCTGCGGGTCTCGCCTGCCCCGACCAGGAAGTCCTGGGTCTCGTCGAAGGCACAGCTCGCGCCCTCACCGAGGTCCGGTACGGCGGTCAGCCCGACCGTCACGTCCTTGAACTCGTTCGGGTTGGACACCGACAGCGAGCCCGCCATCTCCCAGCCCGAGTCGACGAAGCCCTCCTGGGTCACACCCACGGTGTAGCTGACCGTGCCGGTCTCGCCCTCGTCGAGGTCGAGCCTGGTGCGGTCGGCCACCTTGGTGATGCCCCACTCGTAGGTCCGGTCGTAGGAGCCCTCGGCCGTGTAGGTGACGACGAGATCGCCCCGGTCGCACACCGTCACGGTCGTCTTGTCCGACTGCTGGGTCTCGCGGATCGACGCCGTGTTGGTGAAGTCCACGCAGCGGTTCTCCGTGCCCTGGTGCGTGAGGGCGTAGGTGAACGTCCGGTCCGCCTCCGGCGCGTCCCAGGTCGCCAGGCCGAGCGTCACCGGCGGAGCCGACGGGTCGGCCTTGTCGTCGACGACCGTGACGGTCTTGTTGCTCTCCTGGTCCATCTCGAAGCTCACCTGCGACTCCGCCGCCGAGGAGCGTGACGCCTGGTCCGGTCCCGTCCACGTCGCCGTGGCGGTGTCGGTCCCGTCGTAGGACGGAGCGGTCGGGAAGGAGCAGGAGTACTCCAGCGTCCTGCTCTCCTCCGGCGCGAGTGTCAGGTTGTCGCCGCCGGCGACGGTGCACGTCGCTCCGCCACCCACCGAGGGCACGTCGGTCACGGTCGTGGTGATCGTGCCACCTGTGTAGGTGTTCGGGTTGGTCACCGTGATGGTGCCGCCCATCGCGTACCCGGAGTCGGTCGAGCCGTTCGGCGTCGCCTTCACCGTGTAGTCGAAGGTGGCCCGACCGTCGGTGCCCTCGACGCTGGTCTTGTCGACCGACTTGTCGATCAGCCAGTGGTAGCTGCGGTCGTACGACGCCTCGACGGTCTTCGTGACGGCCAGCGCCTGCTCGACGCAGAGCGTCGACTTCGCCGAGGCCGTCGGGTCCACCGCGCCAGGCTGCGTGAGCTCGAGGTGCGCCGTGTTGGTGTACTCGGCGCACTGGCCGGCCACTCCGTCGCTGGCTCAGGGTGTACGGGAAGACCGTCGGGACCGGCTCGTCCGCTGGTCGTCCCAGGCCCAGGTGGCCTCGCCCAGCGCGACGGGCGTCTGAAGGTCCACCTTGTCGTCGTACACCGTCACCTTCTCGTCGACCGCCTGGTCCTGCTCGAACACGACAGGCTTGGCGAACGACTGCGACCTGCCGTCACCCCAGGTCACGGTGACGTGGTTCTGGCCGGAGTACGCCGGCTCCGACGTGAAGCCGCAGGAGTAGGTGGCAGAGGCCTTGCCCGGCGTGAGAGCGTCACCGACCTTCGTCGCCTTCGGCACCACGAGGTGGTCGAGCCCACCGGGGTAGGCCACCGTGCACTCGACGTCGTCCGCCGGGTCCGTGGTGCCGTTGTCGTACACGTCGTCGAGGGACGCGTCCACCGAGCGGTACTCGTTCGGGTTGGACACCGTGATCGTCCCGGTCATCTCCCAGCCGGAGTCGTGGAACGTCGTCGGGACCGCGGTCACCGCGTACTCGAAGTCCTGCGCGCTGCCGGCCGGGATCTCCGCCGACTCAGGGCTCACCGACTTCCTGATGTCCCACTCGTACGTCCGGTCGTACGACGCCTTCGCGTCCTTGACGACCGAGAGCGCGCCCTGCTCGCAGACGGTGACCGTCTGCTGCGCCGAGGGGTTGCGTCCCGGGGCCACCTCGACCCAGGCGGTGTTCGTGTAGTCGACGCACTGGCCGGAGGCCGCGCCGAGGTCGAGAGCGTTCGGGAACGTCTTCTCCCCGTCGGCCCACACCGCCGTGCCCAGCAGCATCGGGGTGCCTTCGGGGTCGGTCAGGTCGTCGTAGACCTCGACCTCGTCGTCGGTCGTGCCGACCTGCTCGAAGGTCACCCGTGCCGTCGCCCGTGCCGTCTGGCCGTCCCACGTCGCGGTCACCGTGTTGGTCCCGGTGTAGGCCGTCGGCTCGGTGTTGAACTCGCACGAGTAGCCGACCTCGGCCGTGCCCCCCTTCGGCACCGTGACGGTGGCGGAGTCGGGCGTGCAGACCCCGCCGTGGTCGTACTCGTCCTTCAGCGACACGGTCGCGTCCTTGAACGTGTTCGGGTTGGTCAGCGTGATCTTCCCGGACATGTTCCAGTTCGAGTCCACGGCCTCGAGCGGCTTCGCCACCACCGTGTAGTCGAACCTCGCGGTTCCACCCGGGCCCACCTCGGCGTACGACCTGTCGGCCTGCTTGGTGATGTCCCACAGGTAGGTCGTGTCGTACGTCGCGTTCACGTCCTGGGCGACGGCGACGCCCGCCTTCTCACACACGGTCACCGTCTGCTGAGCGGACGGGTCCAGGGCCGGGAGGACAGCTGTCCCGAGGAGGGCGATGTCGCCGCTCGTCACGTCCAGCCACGCGGTGTTCGTGTAGTCCACGCACTGACCGGGAGCCGCACCGAGGTCGAGGTGGTTCCTGAAGGTCCGGTCCGCCGCGGGAGCGTCCCAGACCGCCGTGCCGAGCTGCTCCGGGGTGCCCGACGGGTTGGTCAGGTCGTCGTAGACCGGCACCCGGTAGTCGATCTTGGCGTCCTGCTCGAAGGTCACCGTCGCGGTTGCCCGTGCCGTGCCGCCGTCCCACGAAGCGGTCACCGTGTTGGTCCCGGTGTACGTCGGCTTCTCGTTGAACTCACACGAGTAGCCGACCTGGGTCTTGCTCGCCTTGGGCACGACGACCGTCGTGGAGTCGGGCGTGCAGACCCCGCCACCGTTGTAGACGTCCGACAGCGTGACCGTCACGTCCTTGTAGGTGTTCGGGTTGGTGAGGGTGATCGTGCCGCCCATCTCCCAGCCCGAGTCGTCGGACGTGGTCGGCTCGGCGACCACGGTGTAGTCGAACCCCGCAGTGGCACCCGGCTCGACCTCGGCGAGCGTCCTGTCGACGCTCTTGGTGATGTTCCAGTGGTACGTCGTGTCGTAGGTCGCGGTGACGTCCTTGGCGACGGTGACGTCGGCCTCGGAGCAGACCGAGACCTTCGCCGAGGCCTTCTTCGCCGGGAGCTCCTCGATCCAGGCGTTGTTGGTGTAGTCGACGCACTGGCCTGCCCTGCCCGCGAGCGCCGGGCCGGTGTAGGTGAACTCCTTCGCCACGCCCTCGCCGGCCCAGGTCGCCGTGCCGAGCGTCACGGGGTTCGCCGGGTCGGTCTTGTCGTCGATGACGGTGACGGTCTTGTCGAACTCCGCCTGCGCCCAGCTCGCTGCCCTGACGGCGGCCGTCCCGGAAGCGGAGGTGCTCGGCGAGACGTGCTGCGTCCCGTCCCAGGTCACCGTCGCGGTGTTCGTCCCGTCGTACGACGGCTGGCTGGTGAACGTGCAGCGGTAGTCGAAGGACCGCTTGCTGTTGGCCGCGACCACGAGGCTGGTGCCCTGGGTCACGAGGCAGGAGGCCCCGCCGCCGACGTCGACCCGGTCGGTGATGTCGGAGAGCGTGACCGGCCATGCGTTGGGGTTGCTCACCTCGATGGCACCCGACATCGCCCAGCTCGAGTCACTGGCCTTGCCCCCGGTCGCCGTGACCTTGTAGTCGAACGTCGCTGTTCCGTCGGGGCCGGCCTCCTTCGTGGAGGGGCCGACGACGACCTTGCTCAGCGACCAGTCGTAGGTGCGGTAGTAGCTGTGCACGACCGTCTTCGAGACGGTCAGGTCCTTGCCCTCACAGACCTCGACCCGGGCACTGTCGGACTGGCTGTCGCCGTCGGTCTCGGTGATCGTCGCCGTGTTCGAGTAGGTCTTGCACTGGCCCGGCTCCCCCGGCCACGTGAGCTGGTAGGAGAACTTCTTGGCTCCGTCCGTCGCCCGGACGACGTTGCCGGCGGTGGAGCTGCCCAGGTCGTAGTGGCTGTCGGTCACGGTGACCGAGGCATCGGTGGTCGAGGGCGTCACCGCCGCGAAGGTGAAGTCCTTCGTCGCCGTAGCCGCCCCGCTGGTGCCGTAGTTGTCAGCCGCTGACCAGGCGAGGCTCACGGTGCTGGTGCCGGCCGTCGCCGACCCCGTGCCGGAACCCATCGCGCAGGTGTAGGCGAAGGTCTTGCCGCCGCCCGGGATCGTGACCGGCCCGGTGACCTGGGTCCCGCCGTCGGAGACGGTGCAGGTCGCGCCCGGAACGGACGGGGTGACGGTGACCCCGGCGATGCCCACGTTGTTCGGGTTGGCCACGTTGATCTGGCCGGAGACCGTGAAGTCCGAGTCCTTCGGTGCGGACGGCGTCACCTCGACGTCGTAGTCGACGGTCGCGCTCTGGCCCTCGGCGATCTTCCTGGTGGCCGGGCCGACCAGCGACTTGTCGATGTCCCAGTCGTAGTCACGCTTGTACGACGGGGTCGCGGTGTTCGTGACGGTCAGGTCCTTGTAGGCGACCTTGCTGTTGTCGAACGTGCAGGTGACCTTCTCGTCGTCCGCGATCGCGACCGTGCGAGAGGTGGCCGTCGAGCCGGAGGTCGCCTTGCTGCAGGTCACTCCGGCCAGGTTCCAGCCGGCGGGTATGTCGAGCTCCGCGGCCGTGTAGGTGCCTGGAGCGACGCGGTAGGTCACCCGGTCGGGCAGGGTGGCGTCCCCGTCGTCGTCGAGCGCGAACGTCGACGCGTCACCGCCCGGCGTGATCGAGAAGTGGAAGTCGGTGCCGTCCGCGGGGGTCGCGTCCTTGACGACGGTCAGCTCGCCGGCGTCGATCGCGCTCGCCATGATCTGGTTGGCGTTCGCGCCGCTGCTCGCACAGTTCAGGCTGACCAGGCCCCCGTGGTAGGGGGAGCCGTTGATGCTTCCGGCGCCGGTGCCGGCACCGTGGTCGAGCTCGGAGGCGATGTGTGCGCCGTAGTAGAGGGTCGCGGTCGTGACGCCGACCGGGACGTCGAAGGTGACGTAGACCTTGGCCGTGGGACCGTCCGGGTTCTCGACGTACCAGCGGGTGATCTGCGCGCCGCCCTCCATGCGCTGACCAATGAGGTAGTCGTAGGCCCACTTCTTGACGCCCTGGTCCAGCACGTAGACGTCGTAGTTGAACGCGAGCTCGTTCTCACCGGGCTTTAGCTGGATCATCTCCACACGCTGGGGAACGACGCTGCCCTCGACCAGGTCGGCCCGGGAGGAGTTCATGTTGCCGTTGGCCCAGTCGCCGGACCCGTCCGGCTCGGTGTTCTGCATGAACGAGTCGATCTTGCCGGTGTTGATGTTCGTGTCGCACACCCCCGGCTCGCCGGCGTACGCAGGGCCACCGAGCATCGGCACGGCGAGCAGGGCGAGCGCGATCGCCATCAGGATGCGCAGACAGGCCCATCTGGGCCTGGCCGCGTCACGCGGCTCCCGAGCAAGAAGGTTGAGCTGGCTGGCCATGATCCCCCCACGGATCCGGTCTGGTCAGCCACCAGTGCAGAGAGTTGCAGGTGGTACGCAGATCAGGGCCGCGTCTGCGAACGATTCGCTGACGCCGCCGAGAAGTTCGTTTCCCCCCACCAAGGCCCCCCAAGGTGGCATACCAAACGAAGATTGGTTGCTCCGTCGCGACCTGGCCAAAAGTCCCCACCCTGGACCGGGTCGCAAAACCATCCTCACTCGGCAAATCGGTGGTGCCAAGCGTTTACCGGCGATTTTCCACTGCATCCGACAAAAGGGCCCCTACAGCCCAGACGGGTGGCTTCCTACCTGATTCGTACGGAAGCGCCGCAATGGCCCGAACGGGTCATCCCGCCACGATCGCCTTCGCGGCGACGGAGAGGAACACGTCGTTGGCCTCGGGCTCGCCGATGGTCACCCGGACTCCCTCACCGGCGAAGGGCCGGACCATGATCCCGGCGTCCTCCGCGGCGGCGGCGAACTCGGCCGTCCGGTCGCCGAGGGCGAGCCAGACGAAGTTCCCCTGGGCGTCGGGGACGGTCCACCCCTGCACGCGCAGCTCGGCGAGGACACGCTCGCGCTCGGCCACGATCCGGTCGACCCGCTCGAGCAGCTCCGGCTCCGCCGCCAGCGATGCGACAGCGGCGGCCTGAGCCACCGAGGAGACACCGAACGGGAGCGCACAGGCGCGTACGGCGGAGGCGATCTCCGGAGGGGCGACGACGTAGCCGACCCGGAACCCGGCAAGGCCGTAGGCCTTCGCGAAGGTCCGCATCACCACGACGTTCGACCGGCCCGCGTAGAGCCGCAGGCCGTCGACCGGGTCCTCGCTCCGCACGAACTCCCGGTAGGCCTCGTCGACCACGACCACCACGTGCGGCGGCACCCTGTCGATGAAGGCCTCGAGCTCGGCCTGCGGCACCGCGGGGCCGGTCGGGTTGTTCGGCGTGCAGACGATGACGACCTTCGTCCGGTCGGTGATCGCCTCGAGCATCGCGTGCAGGTCGTGCCGCGCCCCTGGACCGAGCGGGACCTGCACCGACGTGGCGCCCGTGACCGCGACCGCGATCGGGTAGGCCTCGAACGACCGCCACGCGTACACGACCTCGTCGCCGCTCTCGCAGAACGCCTGGAGCAGGTGGTAGAGCACCGCCACGGAGCCGGTGCCCGCGGCGAGGTGCTCGGCAGGCACGCCGAGACGGTCGCTGAGCGCGGCATAGAGGCCGGTGCAGCCCATGTCGGGGTAGCGGTTCATCGCCTCGACGGCGCCCGTCACGGCCTCGACCACACCGGGCAGCGGCGGGTTCGGGTTCTCGTTCGAGGAGAGCTTGTAGGTCCGGACGCCCTCACGCGGCTTCGGCGGCTTCCCGGGGACATAGGCCGGGATGTCGGCGATGGCCTGACGGATCTGCGGAGTGGAGTGCGTCATGGCGCTCAGCCTAGTCACGCCGCCGACTGTTCAACGACAGGGGCATGCCACTACTTCACCCCTTACACTCGTCCGGTGCTGCCTCGTAACCCCACCCTCGGCCTTGCCCTGGTCGTGCTCGGGGCGGCCCTGTTCATCGTGAACGCGGGCGTCTCGCGGGTGGCCCTGCGCGCGGGCGTCGACCCGCTCACGCTCACCACGATCCGGGTGACCGGGACGTTCGTCGTACTCCTGCTCGTCGCCGCCGGCTTCCGCCGCACCGCGCTCAGACCACCGAGCGGCCGGTTGCGCCTGCTCGTCGTCGCCCACGGCCTGATCGGCGTCGCGGCCCTGCAGTGGACCTACTTCGTGGCCATCGACCGGCTGCCCGTGGGGATGGCCCTCCTGCTGGAGTACCAGGCGCCGATCCTGGTCGCCGTCTGGGCTCGGGTCGTCCAGAAGGAGCAGGTGCGCCCGCGCGCGTGGCTGGGGCTGGCCCTCGCCATGGCCGGCCTCGCGGCGGCGACCGGCATCTGGAAGGGAGCGGTCTTCGACCCGGTCGGCATCGCCGCCGGCCTCGGCGCGGCGGTCTGCTTCGCGGCGTACTTCCTCATCGGCGAGCACGGCGTCGGCGCCCTGGACCCGCTCCGGGTGATCGTGTGGTCGTTCCTCGTCGCCTCGGTCGCGCTGAACCTGGTCTCCCCGATCACCGGCTTCGACACCGACCTCCTGACCGAGCAGGTCTCGCTCCTGGGCTCGCTCGCGGAGTACTTCGCACCGGTGTGGCTGCTGCTCGCGTGGATCGTCGTGCTCGGCACCGTCGTGCCGTTCGCCGTCGAGCTCTTCGCGCTCCGTCACCTCACCGCGACCACGGTGACGATGGTCGCCATGCTCGAGCCGATCGGCGTCAGCGCGCTCGGCTGGGTGTGGTTCGGCGAGCGGCTCGACGCCGTGGCACTCGTGGGCGGGGCTGCCGTGCTCGCGGGGATCGTGCTCGCCCAGACCGCTCGCCGGGCCGCGGTACCGACGGAACCACCGCTCGTGACCTGAGCCCGGTCTAGACCAGTCTTCTCGGGGCATACCCAATCCTTGGGGCCGAAACGGACGAAACGGACGACCCCAGTAGTCCGGACGGGTCACGACTCTGGGGTGCCGACTCGTCATTCGCGACGGCATCCGCTGCAAACGGACATTTTGCCTACGCATTCGGTGGCGAAAAGCCCCAAGATGAACACAGGCGGACCGGATCAGGGGGGTCTGGGACCGGACCGCCGACCCAGGGCGGTTTCGGGCCGGCAACCTGTTGGGGGTCATCGACACTTCGAGACCACCTTGGGACGAAAAAGGTGGGGGGACCACCGTGCCGGCCCCGGCGGAGAAGTTACTCCGGCGGGGCCGGACACGCCCGCACTTCGGTTTTGGCCGGCGCCCGTGAGCCATTGCGCTTCCTCCCAACGGGAGCCGGCCGAACAGCAGGCGGCCCGCGTCGACCGATCCGACGCGGGCCGTCCTGCATGTGGGGCCGACCGACGACCGGCCCGGCTCCTGAGTCCGCTCCTGACCCCGCTATCGGGGGACGATCACCTCTCCACCGCGGACCTGGGGCAGGTCGCGGCCGGCGACGACGTCGATCGGGTTGGTCAGGCAACGGATCGAACCGCCGCCCTTGTGGAACTCGCTCAGGTCGACCAGGACGATCTCGAAGCCCCACTCCTCGAGCTGGACGCGAACCCGGTCCGGGCACGTCGGCATGATGATCGTCTGGCCGATCACGATCGAGTTGGCGCAGAACGTGAGCGCCTCCTCCTCGGTGAGGACGAGCGGCTCGGGCACCATCGCGAGCGCCGCCTCGGCCGACTCCTCGTCGAAGGCGGAGGGGCAGACCATCGCCCGGGTTTCGTCGAGGGGGCAGAAGGCCAGGTCGAGGTGGTACATCCCCGGGTGCGTGATCCGCAGGCCGCGGACCCGGATGTCGAGGCCGACCGCGAGGTACTTGAGGCCGAGGTGCTCGGTGCGCGGGCCGTAGCCGACCACGAGGGCGTCGCGCCAGGCGAAGGCGTCACCGGCCTCGAAGTGCGCGCCGACGCCGTCGCGTCCGACGTACGACGTCGCGAAGCCGGCCTCCTCGAACCAGGGGGCGGCGGTCAGCGTCTCCATGCGCCGCTCGGCGTACCGCATGTGCGAGAGCATGACGCGGTCGCGCTCGGGGGTGTTGACCACGAGGCCGAGGTTCATCGCGTAGACCATGTCGGGCGCGTCCGGGCGCTGCTCGAGCACCTCGACCTCCCCGCCGGCTGCGCGGATGGCGTCGACGAGGTCGAGCCACTGCTCACGTGCGCGCACGTGGTCGGGCTGGTCGTGAACGTCCATGTACGGGTTGATCGCGTAGTCCACGCGGAAGTGGTTGGGCTCCACCATCAGGTAGCGGCGCCCCCACTGCAGCTGCTGTCCCATCTCTCGCCTCCCTTGCTGAGTTGGTCTTCTAGGTTCTGCCTGATTGTCTGACAATCCGGCAAGGAGACCAAGTGTGCGACTCCGGTTCTGCTGCGTCAACTTTTGTCGGACAATGTTGCGAACGCGTGTCCCCTACGCGACATGCATGTTCCAGACATTTCGAGAGAGCAGGCCCATGACCGACCGCCCCGGCGCCCCCGGATCGACGGCCGACCACCCGGACAGCCCGTTCGCGACGCTCAGCCTCGAGCACTCCTCCACGGTGGACCGGGTGGCCGACGAGCTGCGGCGGGCCCTGTTCGACGGCGAGGTCGGGCCCGGTACGCCGTTGCGGGAGATCGCGCTCGCCGACGCGATGGGGGTGTCGCGGTCCACGATCCGCGAGGCGCTCGGCGTGCTGGTGGCCGAGGGGCTGGCCACCCGGGAGCCCAACCGCGGGGTCTTCGTCACCGCGCTCGATCCCGAGGCGGTGCACGACGTGGGCCGGGCGCGCGCCGTGCTGGAGGTGGCGGGAGTACGACGGTGGGAGGCGGCCACCGAGGAGGCGCGCGACGCCGTGCGCCAGGCGCTCGTCGACTTCCACACAGCTCGCCTCGTCGCAGGCGACCCCGAGCGAGCTCACCGCGGCACACCTCGCGATCCATCGCGCTCTCGCGGGGCTGACCGAGTCACCGCGGCTGCTCGCCCTCGCCGACTCGCTGTACTCCGAGATCCGGCTCGCGCTGGCCAAGGTGGACCGGATCCGCCGCAACGCGCCCGACCAGGTCGCCTCGCACCGCACCCTGCTGACCCTGCTCGAGCGCGGCGACGTCGACACCGCCGCCCGGGAGCTCGAGCACCACCTGGCCCACGCGGAGACCTCCATGCTGGAGGCACTGCACCTGCCCTCCGACACCGACCACTGACCACACCGATCGCCCGTGCCCCGGGCCCTGGCTCGCGTGACAGGGCGGCCGGCGTGACGGTGCGGCCCGCGTGACAGGGCGGCTCAAGTCAAGGGGGCGGCCCGCGCGACAGTGCGGCTCGGGCCACAACAGGGAACATCTCCGGCGTGTGGCGCCGGGGATCTTCCCCACAACAACCCACCCGCTTGCGAGCGCCGCCCGCGCCCCGGGCCCTGCCGGTCGGTGCGGTTGGTCTGGCAGTATCGGCCGGGTGCGGTTCCTCATCTCCGTCGTGGTCGACGCTCTCGCCCTGGCCACCGCTGCGTGGCTGCTCGACGGCATCCGGGTCACCGGCGCAACGACCGAGGACCAGGTCCTCACGCTGGTCGTGGTCGCGCTGATCTTCGGCGTGATCAACGCGATCGTCGCGCCGATCCTCAAGCTGCTGTCGATCCCCTTCATCATCTTGACCCTGGGTCTCTTCCTGATCGTGATCAACGCCGGGATGCTGCTGCTGACCAGCTGGATCTCCGAGCAGATCGGCTTCGGGTTCGTCGTGGACGGGTTCTGGACCGCCGTGCTCGGCGCCATCATCGTCACGATCGCCACCTGGGTCCTCGAGGCCCTGCTCCCGGACGGGCGCTGAGCGACCATGACGATCCGCGCAGAGCACCTGCTGCCCCCGAAGCGACACCACGACGGTTCGCCGTACCGGATCGCGGTCGTGTGCCTGGGGAACATCTGCCGCTCGCCGATCGGCGAGGTCGTGCTGACCGAGAAGCTCGCCCGGGCCGGTCTCGACGACCGCGTCGAGGTGGTGAGCGCCGGCACCGGCGAGTGGCACATCGGCGAGCCGATGGACCGGCGGGCCGCCACGGTGCTCGCTGCGCACGGGTACGACGGGTCCGCCCATCGGGCCTCGCAGTTCGAGCCGCACTGGCACGACGAGTACGACCTGGTCCTCGCGATGGACGAGAACAACCACGCGGACCTGCTCGAGCTGGCCAAGGACAAGGTGGCCGGGCGGCTGAGGATGTTCCGGGACTTCGACCCGCGTGCGACGCGGGGAGACCGCGACGTGCCGGACCCGTACTACGGCGGCGACGACGGGTTCGCCCACGTCCTCGCGACCGTCGAGCGCACCGCCGACGCGATCGTGGCGGCGCTCGAGCAGGAGCTGGGCGGCGACTGACGTGGCACGGATGGGGACCATCGCCGCCCGCGCGGAGACGCTGCTCGGCAAGGCGGTGGTCGCCACCACGCCGGTCGCGGGCGGCGACATCTGCACCTCCACGAGGCTGCGCCTGTCCGACGGCACCTCGGCCCTCGTCAAGACGCGGCCGAACGCGCCCGCCGGGTTCTTCGAGACCGAGGCCCGGGGCCTGCAGTGGCTCGGGTCGACCTCCGGCGTCGACGTCCCCGACGTGCTCGCCGCCGAGGCGGACTGCCTGATCCTGTCCTGGGTCGAGCCCGGCCGCCCGAGCATCGAGGCGGCCGAGGACTTCGGCCGGCGTCTCGGCGTCACCCACCAGACCGGGGCACCGGTGTTCGGCGGTGACCGGGACGGCTACATCGGCACACTGCCGCTCCCGAACCGGACCGCCCCGACGTGGCCGGAGTTCTTCGCGACCCGGCGGATCCTGCCGTACCTCAAGCTGGCCCGGGACCGCGGCGCGATCTCCGCCTCAGACGCCTTCGACGTCGAGTCCGTCGCGCGCCGGATCACCGAGCTGGCCGGCCCGGACGAGCCGCCCGCGCGGCTGCACGGCGACCTCTGGTCGGGCAACGTGCTGTGGGGACAGGACGGCCGGACCTGGCTGGTCGACCCGGCGGCGTACGGCGGCCACCGTGAGACCGACCTCGCGATGCTCGCGCTGTTCGGGCTTCCGCAGCTTCCGAGGGTGCTCGACGCGTACCAGGAGGCGACGCCGCTCGCCGAGGGCTGGGAGGAACGCGTCGGGCTGCACCAGCTCTTCCCGCTCCTCGTGCACGCCGCGCTGTTCGGTGGCGGCTACGGCGCCCGCGCCGCCGAGGCCGCCCGCTCCCTGCTCTGAGCGACCTTCAGCGACGTCTCAGGTCGAGGTGGCAGTCTGTGACTGTGGCCAGCACCGACTCCGACGCATCTCGCCAGCGGGTCCTCGTCGTCGACGACGACCAGTCCGTTCGCGACTCCCTTCGCCGTTCCCTGGAGTTCAACGGCTACGCCGTCACGCTTGCCCACGACGGTGCCGAGGCGCTCGCCTCGATCGGGCAGGCCTCCCCCGACGCCCTGGTGATCGACGTGATGATGCCGCGGCTCGACGGCCTCGAGACCACCCGTGCCCTGCGCGCCGCGGGCAACGACCTGCCGATCCTCGTGCTCACCGCGCGCGACTCGGTGGGCGACCGGGTGGAGGGCCTCGACGCGGGCGCCGACGACTACCTCACCAAGCCGTTCGCGCTCGAGGAGCTGCTGGCCAGGCTCCGCGCGCTGCTGCGGCGGGTCCAGCCGAGCGCGGCCGGAGCCGACGACACCGAGGCCGAGACGCTCACGTTCGCGGACCTCAAGCTGAACCCCGCCACCCGGGAGGTACGACGGGCGGGGCGGTCGATCGACCTGACCCGTACGGAGTTCAGCCTGCTCGAGATGTTCCTGCGGCGGCCCCGCCGGGTCCTGGACCGGTCGTTCATCCTCGAGGAGGTCTGGGGCTACGACTTCCCGACCACGGCCAACTCGCTCGAGGTCTACGTCGGCTACCTCCGCCGCAAGACCGAGGCCGAGGGCGAGCCGCGCCTGATCCACACGGTGCGGGGGGTCGGTTACGTGCTGAGGGAAGCGTGATGCTGCCCCACTACAGGCGATCCCTCGCCAGCCGGGTCACCTTGCTGGCCGGGGTGGCCGTGGGGCTCTCGGTGGCGATCGTCGCACTGGCCGGGTTCGCCACCGTGCGGATGCAGACCTACTCCGCTCTCGACCACTCGCTGCTCAGCAGGGCCTCGGCGGCCGCCCGGTCCAACGCCCTCACCGTGCTGACCGACCAGCGGGTCCCCTCCTGGACGTTCGGAGCGGCCGACGTACTCATCTACTTCGTCAACGCCGACGGCACCGTGACCCGGGCCGACCGCGGGGAGGGCATCGCCCTGCAGGGGCCGGAGCTGGAGGTCGCCCGCGGCGGGCGTGCCTCCTCGATCCGGACCGTGGTCACCCACGGCGACCGTTACCGCGTGGTGGCGGTGCCGACGCGTGAGCCGGGGGTCGCGCTCGTCCTGGCGCAGTCGCTCGAGTCGACGGAGGAGACCCTCGAGCGCCTCGGCGTGGTGCTCGCGGTGTTCGGCCTGCTCGGCGTGCTCGGGGCGAGCTTCGCCGGCTGGGCGGTGGCCCGCAACGGCCTCCGCCCGGTGCGCCGGCTCACGCAGGCCGCCGAGGAGATCGCCCGGACCGAGAAGCTCGACCCGATCGAGGTCGAGGGCAACGACGAGATCGCCCGGCTGGCCTCCGCCTTCAACGCGATGCTCGCCGCCCTCTCGGCGTCCCGCGACCGGCAGCGCCAGCTCGTCGCCGACGCCGGTCACGAGCTCCGCACGCCGTTGACCTCCCTGCGCACGAACCTCGACCTGCTCGTGCAGGCCGACCGCCGCGGGGGCCTCTCCGACGAGGCGCGGGCCGAGCTGCTCGCCGACGTGCGCTTCCAGATCGAGGAGCTCACCACGCTGATCGGGGACCTCGTCGAGCTGGCCCGCGACGAGGGCCTCCCCGTCACGGTGGAGCCCGTCGACCTCTCCGACATCGTCGACCGGGCGGTCCAGCGGGTCCGGCGACGCGCGTCGAGCCTCGAGTTCGACGTACGGACCTCACCGTGGTGGGTCCTGGGCGACCCTGCCGCGCTCGAGCGGGCGATCACGAACCTGCTGGACAACGCGGCCAAGTGGAGCCCGCCGCTCGGCACGGTCACGGTCCGCCTGGTCGACGGCACGCTGCTCGTGGGGGACGAGGGCAGCGGGATCGCGGAGGAGGACCTCCCCCATGTGTTCGACCGGTTCTACCGGTCCCGTGAGTCCCGGTCGATGCCCGGCTCGGGGCTCGGGCTGGCCATCGTCCGGCAGGTCGCCGAGCGTCACGGCGGCGAGGTCCGGGCCGGCCGGTCCGAGGCCGGCGGCGCGGCGTTCTGGTTCACCGTCCCGGGTCGGTCCGGAGGCGATGGGATAGAACAGGCCGCATGGACCTCGGAAATGCCGACCGCCTGACCCGTAGCCAACGGCTCGACCGACTGCCGTTCACCGTGCAGCACCGCCGGGTGGTCATGGGCTCGGGAGCGGGCTGGGCCCTCGACGCCATGGACGTGGGCCTGATCAGCTTCGTGATGGCGGCGCTGTCCAAGCAGTGGGGGCTCGACACGACGACGCTGTCGTGGATCGCCTCGGTCGGGTTCGTCGGGATGGCGATCGGCGCCAGTGTCGGCGGGCTGCTCGCGGACCGGGTCGGCCGCCGCCAGGTCTTCGCGGTGACCTTGCTCATCTACGGGATCGCCACCGGCGCGGCGGCGCTGTCCTGGTCGGTCGGCGCCCTCCTCGTCTTCCGGTTCCTGATCGGCCTCGGCCTCGGCGCGGAGCTGCCGGTCGCCTCGACCCTGGTCAGCGAGTTCGCCCCCGCCCGGATCCGCGGGCGCGTGGTCGTCGCTCTCGAGTCGTTCTGGGCGGTCGGCTGGCTGCTCGCCGCGCTCATCGGCTACTTCGTGGTGCCGCTGTCGGACGACGGCTGGCGCTGGGCGCTCGCGCTCGGTGCGGTGCCGGCCGTCTACGCCGTGGCCGTCCGCTACGGGCTGCCCGAGTCGGTGCGCTTCCTCGAGAGCCGCGGGCGGTACGACGAGGCGGAGGCCGTCGTACGGCGGTTCGAGGACTCGGCCGGGGTGACCCCGTCCGACGTACCGGCTGCTCCGGGACCGGCGGCCGGCGAGACGGCCGATGAGGTCCCGGGCGTCGACGCGCTGTGGGCGCCGGACCTGCGCCGGCGCACCGCGTCGCTGTGGGCGGTCTGGTTCGGCGTGAACTTCTCCTACTACGGAGCGTTCATCTGGATCCCCACCCTGCTCGTGGCGTCCGGCCTCGACCTGGTCCGCTCGTTCGAGTACACCCTGATCATCACGCTCGCCCAGCTGCCCGGCTACGCCGTCGCGGCGCTGCTGGTGGAGCTGTGGGGCCGGCGCCCGACCCTGTCGCTGTTCCTGGTCGGCTCCGCGGGATCGGCGTTGTGGTTCGGCACTGCCGACTCGACGACGACCACCGTCGCCGCGGGCATGGCGCTGTCGTTCTTCAACCTCGGGGCGTGGGGAGCGTTGTACGCAGTGAGCCCCGAGGTGTACCCGACCTCCTTCCGCGGCACCGGGACCGGCTGGGCCGCGGGCTTCGGCCGGATCGCCTCGGTGCTGGCACCGCTCTCGGTTCCTGTGCTGCTGAGGATCGGCGGCGGCAACGGGCTGCTGTTCGCCGTGTTCGCCGGGTTCTTCGTCCTGGCGGCCGTGGCCACCTGGGGCCTGCCGGAGCGTCGCGGCGAGGCCCTGGAGGCGGAGCTCGTCACCGCCGACCGGTGAGGATGGGGGGCAGCAGTCTCATATCCGAGTCGCAGCCCCTTCTCAGAATCGTCTCAGGGCGACCACGCATGCTTGAGGCATGAGCAACGACAGTCCTGGCCACGAGCACGACGAGACCCAGCCCATCAACCGGCCCGGTGCCGAGTCGGAGCGACAGGCCGCGTCGCCGCCTGCCGGGCCGCCGCCTGCCGGGCCGCCCGTTGGCCCACCGGCTGGGCCGCCCGCCGGACAGGCCGCAGGACAGGCCGCGTCGCACTCGCACCGCTACGGCCAGCCCGGGACCGGCACCGGCTTCGGCAATGAAGCGAACGGGCAGACCACGGCTTACGACACCCGCGGTTGGGGCACCGCCGAGGGTCCCGGTGGAGCACCGTTCTTCGGCGGGCCGCCCCAGCAACAGCCCTACCAGGACCCGAACCGGAACGGCGGGCCCCGCCACGGTGGCCTGACCGCGGCCGTGCTCATCGGGGCGCTCGTACTCGGCGGGATCGCCGGCCTCGGTGGCGCGGCGGGCTACGACCTCATCAACGGCGACGGGTCGCCGACCTCGAGCACCGACTCCGGGACGAACTCGTCCGTGGTCCAGCGCGAGGACACACCTGCCGCGGCCGGCTCGGTCGAGGCCGTGGCGCAGTCGGTCCTGCCCTCCGTGGTGAAGATCAACGTGCAGGGTCCGCAGGGTGCCGGTTCGGGTTCGGGCGTGATCATCAGCTCGGACGGCGAGATCCTCACGAACAACCACGTCGTGGAGATGGCCGCCCAAGGCGGCACAGTCTCGGTCGGCTTCAACGACGGCACCACGGCACCGGCCGAGGTGGTCGGCACCGACCCGCTGACCGACATGGCGGTCATCAAGGCGAAGGGCGTCTCGGGGCTCACCCCCGCGAAGCTCGGCAAGTCGAAGATCCTCGACGTCGGGGAGCAGGTGATCGCCGTCGGCTCGCCGTTCGGACTCGAGGCAACGGTCACCAGCGGCATCGTGTCGGCGCTGCACCGGCCGGTCTCGGTCGGCGGTGAGGGCGGCGGGACCGACACGACCTACCCCGCGATCCAGACCGACGCGGCGATCAACCCCGGCAACTCCGGCGGGCCGCTGGTCAACATGAACGGCGAGGTCGTCGGCATCAACTCCTCGATCCGCTCGTCGTCGTCCACCGGCGAGGGCGGCTCGATCGGCCTCGGCTTCGCGATCCCGATCGACGAGGTGCTGCCGATCGTCGACCAGCTGCGCAACGGCGAGACCCCGACGCACGCGAGGCTCGGTGTCTCCGTGACGGACGCCTCCAGCAAGGACGGCCTGATGACCGGCGCCGGCATCGCGGACGTCTCGGCCGGGTCGGCCGCGGAGAAGGCCGACATCCAGCGCGGCGACATCGTGGTCAAGATCGACGGCCGGCCCGTGCCGGACGCGTCGTCCCTGGTCGCGACGATCCGCGGGTACCGGCCGGGCGACACGGTCACCCTGACCGTCGTACGCGGCAGCGACCAGAAGGAGATCAAGGCGACCCTGGACAGCGACAAGGGCACGCCGGCCTCCTGACCGGACTCACTGCGCCGGTCCGCAGGTTTCCCCCTTTCCGGTGGGCCGGCGCAGTGTCTCGCCTCTCGGTGGGCTTCCGGGTTCAGTCGAGTACGGCGAGCAGCCGGGCGGCCTTCCACCGGGTCTCGTCGTACTCGCTCGCGGCGTCCGAGCGGACCGTGATGCCGCCCCCGGTGCCCAGCGTGTACATCCCGTCGTGGGCGACCAGCGTGCGGATCACGACGCCGAGGTCGGCCCGGCCGTCGCCGCTGATCCACCCGAGGGCACCGGAGTACACCCCTCGCGGCGTGGTCTCCACGTCGGCGATGACCTCCATCGTCCGCAGCTTCGGGGCACCGGTCATCGACCCGGCCGGGAACATCGCCCGCAGGGCCCCCACCGTCGTGACGTCCCCGCGCAGATGGCCGCGGACCGTCGAGACGAGCTGGTGCACGGACGTGTACGACTCGACGTCCATGAGCACCGGCACCGTGACCGTCCCGGGCTCGCAGACCATGGACAGGTCGTTGCGGAGCAGGTCGACGATCATCAGGTTCTCCGCACGGTAGCGGGGATCGGTCCGCAGGGCGTCGCGATGCGCGTCGTCCTCCTCCGCCGTGGCGCCGCGCGGTGTCGTGCCCTTGATCGGCTTGGTCTCCACCCACCGGTTGCGGTCGACGGTGGCGAACCGCTCCGGGCTCGAGCTCAGCACGCTGACGCCCTCGTGCTGGAGGTAGGCGGCGTACGGCGCCGGGTTCAGCTGCCGCAGGCGGAGGTACGCGTCGACGGGGTCGATGTCGCTCCTGACGCTCTCCCGGTAGGTCAGGTTGACCTCGTAGGTGTTGCCGAGATGCAGCTGCTCCTGCACGCGGGCGAACCAGCCGTCGTACAGCTCCCTCGACGGCCCGGCGTCGCCGGCGTCGTCGTAGTCGGTGCCGTCGTCGGTCGCGTGGGTCGGCGTGCGCCGGATCGCACGCTCGGCCACACGACCGGCCACACGACCGGGAGGGGCCGAGGGCTCGTGGTCGAAGACGAGCCGGCGCGGGGAGCGCATCCACACCGCGTCGGGCACGCCGCTGCTCAGGTCGGCGTCGCTAAGGTCGGCGCCGCTCAGGTCGGCGCCGCTCAGGTCAGCGCCGCTCAGGTCGGCGCTGCTCGTCCCACTCGCCCCGCCGCCCGTCGTGTGGCTGTGCGTGCGCGCCGGGAGGTCGGGGCGGCAGGCGTACCCGAACCAGCCGACCCAGCTGATCCCGGGGTCGCCTCCGTCGCGTTCGACCTCCTCGCCGAGGACGTCGAAGATGTCGTCACCGACCAGCAGCCGCTCCCCTCCGGCCACCCGCCACACCTCGCGGCGGGCGGCGTCGTAGGTCAGCGAGACGTCGTCGGGCTCGAGCCAGCCCAGGATCGAGCGCCGTCCCGACCACTCCCGCGACCCGCCGCCGTCGAGCCAGAACATCCGGTCGTGCGTCCGCGCGAGGTCGCGGAACGCCGCCGCCGGGTCGCGCCCAGCTCGCCGGGCTGGTCACGAGAGGTCCAGGAAGTTCGCGAGCATGGTCTCGCCGTGCTCGGTGAGGATCGACTCGGGGTGGAACTGCACGCCCCACAACGGCTTCTCGCGATGTGCCACGCCCATCACGACCGGGCCGGTGGGTCCGTCGCACCACGCGTTGGCGGTGAGTACGCCGGGCAGGGCGACTGCCGCGAGGGAGTGGTAGCGGACCGCGTCGAAGGGGCACGGGACGCCGTCGAAGATCCCGCTGCCGTCGTGGGTCACGACAGCCACCTCGCCGTGCGCCGGCGCGATCTGGCGCACCTGACCGCCGTACACGCTGACCAGGCCCTGCATCCCGAGGCACACGCCGAGCACCGGCACCTGTGCCTCCAGGAGCAGGCGACGGCCGACGGAGAAGTCGTGGAGGCTGTCGGGGTTCCCCGGACCCGGCGACAGCACGATGTGGCTGAAGCCTCTTGTGAGCAAGGCGTCCGCGTCGACCTCGTCGTGCTCGACGACCTCCGGCAGCACGCCGGTGACCGCGGCCACGAGATGCACGAGGTTGTACGTGTAGGAGTCGTGGTGGTCCACCACCACAACCCGAGGGGTCATGTCAGGAGGTCGAGGACGAGGTCGTGGATCAGCTCGTACCCGTGCTCGGTGAGGATCGACTCGGCGTGGAACTGGACCCCGCGGAAGTGCGGCCCGGCCACCATGTGGATGTCGCCGGTCTGCGGGTCCGACGTGACCTCGACGGACTGGGGCGCCCCGGACGGACCGAGACGTCCGACGAAGGTGTTGTAGAAGCCGACGTTCTCCTCGCGACCCTGGAGTGAGACCCGGGACTGGGTCCCCTGGAACACGATGTCCTTGTAGGTAAGGGGAATCCCGAGCCTGCTGCACAACACCTGGTGCCCGAGGCACACCGACAGGAACGGCCGGCCCGACGCGAGCAGCTCGTCCACGGCACCCCGGAACGCGTTGATCTTCGGGCTGTCGCCGTCGCGCGGGTCGCCGGGTCCGGGGCCGACGATGACGAGGTCGTACCCGTCGAGGGCACCGGGCTGGTAGTCCTCGTGGCGGACCACGTTCGAGGTCATGCCCATCACCGACAGCACGTGCCGGAGCATGTTCACGAAGTCGTCCTCGCCGTCGAGGATGACCGCGGTCTTGCCCTTGAGCTCCGGAGCCGGCGGCGAACCGCCCTGGTCGGTCAGCCAGAACTTGCTCAGCCGCTGGTTGCGGGAGTTGAGCGCGATCAGGACGTCCTCGTCCTGGGTCAGCTCGGCCACGCCGTCAGGAGCGCTCGCGGCAGGCTCCGCGAGACCGAACGCGGTGAGGATGCCGCCCGCCTTGGCACGGGTCTCGGCGACCTCGTAGGCCGCCACGGAGTCGCGGACCAGGGTCGCGCCGGCGGTGACCTTGAGGTGGCCGTCGGGCGAGACGTCCGCGGTGCGGATGACGATCGGGGAGTCGGCCGTGGGCCGGCCCTCGGCGTCGCGGCCGAGGAGGGCGAGCGCGGCGCCGTAGTAGCCGCGCCCCTCGGGCTCGTACTCCTTGATCAGCCTGCAGGCGTTCTCCACGGGCGAGCCGGTGACCGTCGCGGCGTACATCGTGTCGCGGATGACCTCACGCACGTCGCGGCTGCTGCGTCCGGCGAGGAGGTACTCCGTGTGCACCAGGTGCGTCATCGGCTTGAGGAACGGCCCCAGCACCTGGCCGCCCTCGTTGCAGACGTCGCACATCATCTTGAGCTCCTCGTCGACGACCATGAAGAGCTCGTAGATCTCCTTCTCGTCGGCGAGGAACTCCAGCAGCGCCTGCTTCCGCTCGACCGGGTCGTCGTGGCCCTTGAGGCGGAACGTGCCGCTGATCGGGTTCATCCGCACGTCGCCGCCGTGCACGCTCACGTGCCGCTCCGGGCTGGCGCCGATCAGGTACCGGTCGCCGGTGTAGAAGCAGTAGGTCCAGTAGGCGCCCCGCTCCTTCTCCAGCAACCGCCGGAAGACGGTCAGCGCCTTGCGCGCGTCCCAGTCCTGGAGCCGCGCGCGGTAGTGGCGGCCGATGACGAGGTTGGCGCCCTCGCCGTTGCCGATCTCGTCCTTGATGATCCGGTCGACCACGGCGCCGTACTCGTCGTCCGACGTCTCGAAGCCACCGCGGTCCTCGAACTCCACCGCTTCGTCGGGAAGCGCGGCGAGCAGGTCGGCGAGCGGGATCTCCACCTCGGAGTCGAGCTGTACGACGGTCAGCGGGGTGCCGTCGTCGTGGACCTCGAAGCCACGCTCGGCGACCTGGCGGAAGGGCACCGCGAGCAGCCGGTCGAACCGCCTGCCCTCCGGGGCCGGTCCCTCCTCGAGCGGGACGTCCATGAGGCTCTCCACCTCGCTCCGCGTGCCACCGACCAGCGTGACGCTGCCCGAGTCACGCAGCCGGATCGCCGCCCACGCCTCGTGCTGCACCAAAGCGTCGAGCGCCTGCACCGCCGGGGAGAGGATGGGTGTGCTCATGGTGCCGCCACGCTACCCCGGCCCGCGCCGCGGCGAGGACCCATCTTCCCCTCCGGACCCGGGACTGCCCGTACGCTGCTCCGGCACCCGGCAAGCAGGAGGAGCAGCGGTGAAGCAGGCCAGGATTGCGGTCCTCGACGACTACCAGCAGGCATCGCTCGCGGTGGCCGACTGGAGTGCCCTTCGTGGGCGGGCGACGATCGACGTGTTCTCGGAGCACATCTCTGATCCCGGTGAGCTGGTGGACCGGCTGGCGGGCTACGACGTGGTCGTGGCGATGCGGGAGCGAACGGCGTTCCCCGCCGAAGTGCTCGAGCGGCTTCCGTCGCTCAGGCTCCTCGTCACGACCGGGAGGCGGAACGCCGCGATCGACGTCGAGGCCGCACGGCGGCAGGGCATCACGGTGTGCGGCACGCGCAGCGATGCGACCGCGACCGTGGAGCACACCTGGGCCCTGATCCTCGGGCTCTGCCGGAACCTGGTGACCGAGTCAGCCAACATCACGACGGGCGGGTGGCAGACCACCCTGGGGTTCGGCCTGTCCGGCAAGACTCTGGGGATCGTCGGGCTGGGACGCATCGGATCGGCCGTCGCCTCGATCGGACGGGCGTTCGGCATGAGGGTGGTGGCCTGGAGCGCCAACCTCACCGAGGAGCGCGCCACCGCTGCAGGCGCCGAGCTGGTGTCGTTCGAGGAGCTCTTGAGGGTCTCGGACGTCGTGACGGTGCACCAGGTGCTGAGCGACCGGACCCACGGCCTGATCGGTTCGCGGGAGCTGGCCCTGATGAAGCACTCCGCTCTGCTGGTCAACACCTCGCGCGGACCCATCGTCGACACTGCCGCCCTCGTCACGGCGCTCGAGGAGGGCACGATCGCGGGTGCCGCGGTCGACGTGTTCGACGTCGAACCCCTCCCCGCCGACCACCCGCTGCGGTCGGCTCCTCGGAGCCTGGTGACCCCGCACCTCGGTTACGTGACCCGCGACGGCTACTCGATCTTCTACTCCGACGTCGTCGAGGACATCGTGGCGTTCCTGGACGGACAGCCGCTGCGAGTCCTGGAGTAGGCGGCGCACTTGAGCCGGCGCACACCGGAGAGCGAGTTCTCGCCGGAGTAGACTGTGGTGGGGTGCGGCGGGGGGCGGGGCAGCGGCTCCCCGTGGAGCGGTCCGTCGTGGTCAGTGGGCGAACGCGTCTTACGTTCGTTTGTGGAAGCGGACCTTGCCGTTGGTGAGTCGGTGCATCCGGTAGCGGCTGTCGTGGGCGAGGTGGTGGTGCCGCGGGCAGAGCAGCCTGCCCTTGTCGAGGTCGGTCTCGCCGCCCTCGGCCCATTCCTCGTCGTGGTGGGCCTCGCACCAGGCCGCCGGCCGGTCACAGCCCACCGTGGTGCAGCCGCCGTCCCGCACGGTCATCGCGGTTCGCTGCGGCTCGGTGAACAGCCGGGTCTTCCGACCCAGGTGCAGCGGCACCGACCGGGAGCCGAGCACCGCCGGGACGATCCCGGCGTTGCAGGCCATCCGAAGTGTCTCCGCGGGTGAGATCCGGCCGCCGGTGTCGAGTGTCGCGGCACCGACCCCGGCGCGGAGCTTGTCCAGGTCGGCGGTGATCACCACGGTGGCGGCGGCCCCGCCGGCCTGCGGCAGCCCGGCGGTGGGCAGGTGCTCGACCAGCTCGGCGAACCCCTGCCCGAGCAGCGCCGCGTAGGGCCGTTTCCTGCCGTCGGCGTCGAACCATGCCTCGGGGCTGGTCCGCCGGGGCGCGGCGAACGCCTGCACCGCCTTGCCGAGCATCTCCGCGTGCAGGGTGGGCAGCCGGAACCAGCCGTTGGACGTGCCGTCGCCGTTGTCGCGCATCGCAAACCGGCACCGCTCCCGGGCCCGGCGCTCCTCCCGTTCCAGCGCCTCGGCCTCGCGCCGGTCCGCCTCGTCGGGGGCGAGGACCTCGAACAGCCGCCGGGCCAGCGCCCGCAGCTCCTTCGCGTCGTGCTCGGCGGCCAGCCCGATCAGGTGTTCCTGGGCCCGGGTCCGCTGTTCCTCGGTGACCTCGTCGGCGGGGAGGTCCTCGACCGCCCGGAGGATCACCCACACCTGGTCCTCGGTCAGCTTGCCGGCCGCGAAGGCCTCGCGGGTCGGAGCGAAACGCGGCTCGTCCAGCGCGAGCGCACCGCGCAGCGCCGCGTTCGTCCGGGTTCGGGTCTCCCGGGTCCGCTGCGACAGCCACGCCGCGGTGCTGGTCGACCCGTCCTTCGCACCGACCTCGTTGCGGTCCGCGCCGGCCAGCACCCGCCACGAGAGCTCGGTCAACCGCGCCTGGACCCGGGTCAGCTCGACGAGCGCCTCGGCCTGCTCTGCGGGCGACATCGCCCACGCCGGCACGTCCGCGATCCGGTCCAACGCTGCGAGCGCGGCGCCGGCGAACCGGTGCACCGGCTCGGTGCGGTCCGCGACCGGCGTCGGCTTCGTTGACATGCCACAACGCTAGGCCGACCAGACCCTCGATTCGAACACCAGTTCGAAACCCGTGGACTGCCGAAGCCCCATACCAGCTGTGGACGAAACCTGGCCGGCGGAGACGCCGCCTCGAGGACTCGACTAGCCGACGGGTAGCCGGAAGGCCCTCGCCATCGACGCCGCGGAGCCGGCCTTGTGAAGGGGCTGCGTGCCGAGCACGTCGGCGTAGAGCCGGGTGAGCGCGTAGTGGCTGAAGCGCGTGCTGACCACCCTCCCGTGCTGGCTGGGATGGATCATCACGGTCAGGACCTTGTTGTTGCTGGAGTGATCGTCCTCGTCGGCGGTCACCACGACGGCCAGGTGCCCCGACCGCCAGTCAGGACCGGCGAAGATCTTGCGCATGTAGCCCTTGAACCAGCTGTCGGCCACCCCGAGCGAACAGCCATGAGCGTTGTGGCAGTTGTTGGGGACGACCATCCCGACGTTGGGCAGCCGGCCCTGGGCGATGTCCGCCGTCAGCCTTGACACCGGCACGTCGTGCGCCCGGCACAGACGTGACTCGCGCACGAAGTAGGGCCAGGGGTTGTGCCTGACCGCGTAGTCGTTCCCGCCGTTGTCGCGGGCGCAGTTGTGCGGCATCCCGTCGAGGTACACCGTGGCGGTCTTTCCCGCCTTGATCGCCTGGCCGAACACGGAGGTTCCACGGAGCGGGTGCGACGACGGGTCGTCGTTGTCGGTGATGCCGTAGGTCGTGCCGCCGACGATCCCGATGTAGTTGGGCAGGGAGGGGTGATCGAGCGCGTAGTAGTTCGTGGCGTAGCCGTACTTCTTGGCGAGTCGGAACGTGTACGGCATCCCTCTCTGCATCTGCCGCATCGAGTGGTTCTCCTCGATGAAGACGAGCAGCTTGGTGACCGTGCGCGCCGGGGCGCCCGCGCCGACCGGGCCGTCGGCCGAGGAGTTCGTCCGGGTCTCGCCCTCCCCGGGCGAGATGGTGCAGGCGGCGAGGATCACGAGCGTCGTTGCGAGGAGTAGAAGCCATGCGCGCCAGAACCGATGCATGTCTGCACCTCCGCGCTCGAGCCGGTCTCGTGCCAGCATGACCCGCCTCCCGAGCGCGAGGGCATGCCCCCTAGAGGTGGTTTGCACGTGCTCAACCTGGTGGTGCGGTGAGCTCAGGTCGAGACAGTGACCATCCGCTGCGTGGCCCGGGTCAGCACGACGTAGAGCGTCGCGCGCCCGGTCTGCGACTCCGCCTCGATCTCGGCAGGCTCGACCACGACGATCCCGTCGAACTCCAGCCCCTTCGTGTCGAGGCCGGTCAGCACCGCGATGCGCGCGTCCGCCCCGCCGAGCCGGTCGTCTCCGAGCTCGTCCCAGGAGTCCAGCCACGCCTGCGCAGAGGTACGACGGGCAGCGGGAACGACGATCCCCACCGTGCCCTCGACCGCCTCGGCGAGCTCGGCGACCGCCGTACGCACACCCGCCTCGAGGTCGCGATGGGCCGATCCTGTCGAGGCATCGACGCGGCGCTCCTCGGGGGCGATGCCGGTCGACCGGACCGCGTTGGGCAGGTCCGCGTCGAGCCCGACCCGCGCCGCGTAGGTCGCGGCGAAGTCGTAGATCTCCTTGCTGTTGCGGTAGTTCGTCGAGAGGTGGAACTCGTGTCGGGGTTTGTCGCCGAACGCCTCCTCACGCGCCCTCGCCGCCTCGGCGGGGACCGGCCACGAGGACTGCGCAGGGTCACCCACGACCGTCCAGCTCGCGGCCCGGCCACGCCGGCCGACCATGCGCCACTGCATCGGGGAGAGGTCCTGCGCCTCGTCGACGAGGACGTGGGCGTACCCGTCGTCCTCGGTGCGGGTGGAGGTCCGCGGGCCGGTCGCGTAGTCCCGGTCGGCGATCGTGGTCACCTCGCGGATGGTCTCGTCGACGAGGTGCGCGAGGGGGTCCTCGTCCTCCTCCTCGCGACGTTCCGGGACGTCGCCGAGCTGGTAGCGGATCTCGTCGAGCAGCGGCACGTCCTCGACCGACCAGTCCGGCCCGCGGCGCCCGTCCCCGGCGAGGTCGTGCGACCAGGACTTGGTGAGCAGCGCCATGTCCTCCTGCGACACCACGCCCTCGCCGACGCGGGCGAGGAGCTCGGGGTCTGCGAGCCAGCGGAGCACGTCGGTGGCGTCCAGCGGCGGCCACCAGGCGAGCACGAAGTCGGCGAAGGCGGCGTTGCCGAGCATCTCGTCGTTGAACTGCTCGCGGCCACGGTCGCGACCTCGCTCACCGCGGACCTGGCGCCACATCACGTCGAGGAGCGCGTGAGCGACACGGGTCACCTGCCGGTTGCGCTTCCCCTGCGACAGCAGCTGCCGTCGTACTCCTGCAAGGTCACGCGAGGAGAGGACGATGTTCTCGTCGCGGTAGAAGACGCGGAACTCCTGCGGAGCACCCGGGACGGCCTGGCGCGCGGTCCGGCGCATGAGCTCGGCCATCCGGGCCGCGCCCTTCACGTCGGCCACGGCCGGGTCGTCGTGGCGCACACCCTTCACGCCGTCGACGACCTCGCCGAGCGAGCGCAGTGCGACCGCGGTCTCGCCGAGGGACGGCAGCACACGCTCGATGTAGCGCATGAAGACTCCGGACGGGCCGACGATCAGCACACCTCCGCTCTCGTAGCGGCGGCGGTCGTTGTAGAGCAGGTACGCCGCCCGGTGCAGCGCGACGACGGTCTTGCCCGTGCCGGGGCCACCGCTGATCCGGACCACACCCTTGCCGGGCGCGCGGATCGCCTCGTCCTGCTCGGCCTGGATCGTCGCCACGATCGAGTGCATGGACCTGTCGCGGGCCCGGGACAGCTGCGCCATGAGCGCGCCCTCACCGACGATGGGCAACGACTCGGCCGCCTCGTTGTCGGAGTCGAGCAGGTCGTCCTCGATGGCCACGACCTTCTGCCCGGCGCAGCGCAGCACCCGACGACGTACGACACCCTGAGGATCCGCGGCGGTGGCCTGGTAGAACACGGCCGCCGCCGGAGCGCGCCAGTCGACGAGGAGCGAGTCGCGGTGCTCGTCGCGAAGCCCGATCCGGCCGATGTAGCGCGGATCCTCCTCGTCGGCGGCCAGGTCGAGGCGGCCGAAGACCAGGCCCTCGTGGGCCGCGTTCAACGTGGCAAGGCGCTTCGCGGCCTGGAAGACCATGGCGTCGCGCTCGACGAGGCCACCTTCGTGGCCGAGCCGTCCCCGGCCGTAACCCTCCTTGGCGAGGGCCTGGGCGTTCTGGGCGGACTGCTCGAGCTGGATGTAGACGCGGTCGACGAACTCCTGCTCGTGGGCGATCTCCCGGCGAGCGAGGTCGTCGTGCGTGGGCTGTGCGGACAAGGCGGTGTCACCGTCTCCTCGTACTGGTGCGTTCCGGTCATGTCGAAAAACCGAAACGTCAACTCTACCCCTCAGGGCGGGGCTGCTCGGTCGGTTTTCGAGAGCCCGAGTCCGGAGGTCGCTTTGTCCGCTTTGCTGCCTTTGCCGGAACCGTCCCGCCTGGGGGTGGAAGTCCGTAGGCTGTCCCCCACCTGTCTTAGGACACCAGGAACCGCCTCAAGGGGGATGTCGTGACACACACGCTTCGACGAAGCATCACAACGCTGGCGCTCGCCGCCGGCCTCGCCATCGGTACGGCGGGCACCGCCGCTGCACAAGGGCTGAGCCACGCGGACCAGCGACGCGACGTGCTGGCGTTCGACAACGCGACGAACGAGCCGGCCGGTCAAGGGCACCGCACCGGCGGCCGACGTCTGGCGGACCTCCCTTCGTCACAACGAGAACCGGATCGTCGCCACGATCAGGTTCGCCGACCTGCGTCGGGTCGGTGCGATCCAGGCGAGCCTCGTCCGCGTCGTGACCAACGAGGGCGTCAAGCGTGACGTCACCGTCTTCGCCGGCAAGGACATGTGGCGTGGCCAGGCCGTGATGACCCGGCCGAACGGCAACGACGTCAAGTGCGACATCGCGCACAAGATCGACTACGCCGCCGACACCGTCGTGGTGAGCTTCCCGCGAAGCTGTGTCAGCGACCCGCGATGGGTGCGGATCGCGGTCGGCAGCGTCTGGTCGCGCAACATGGACGACAAGAACTTCTACGCCGACGACGCCCAGCGCGACGGGGCCGTGAACAAGCGGGGCATCTTCCAGCTCTCGCCGCGGCTGCGCCGAGGCTGAGGTCAGCCGGAGCGGCGCGTTCCAGCACGCGCCGCTTCGTACCGCTCGATGTACAGAGCCGGCGGGATCCTGGCGATCACCTCACCGATGACGTCGAGCGGCAGCTCGTCGAGCCGCTTGAACCGCACGCACGACTTGCCCATGTCGAGCCTGAGCCCGCGCTCGGCGTACTGCTGCTCGAACCACTCGAGCTCCGGCTCGCAGGAGTAGAGCCCCATCAGGTAGAGCGACATGTGGTTCTTCTGGCTGGCGAGCGCCGCAATGCCCAGGGGCTGGCCGTTGTACGTGTCGGGGTAGACGTCGAGCGGGATGCCCCAGCCGACCATCCCGAACGCCATCGACTCGACATAGCCCTCGGGGAGGTTCGCGTTCACGACGTCGCGCACGGCGCTCATGGCCGTACGACGGTCGTCGGGAAGTGATGCGAGGTACTCCTCGACCGAGGTGGCGGTGCTCTTCATGCCGGCCAGTGTCGCAGCCTCGGCCGATCCGGGCGGGGATCCTCCTCGGACGGGCGGAGTCCTACTTCTTCCGGGAGAGGAAGGCCATCATGGCGTTACGGGCCTCCTCGGACCCGAACAGCCGCGCGGACAGCTTCGAGAGCTCGTCGCCGTGGCGGTCGATCCGCTCGACGAGCGGCCGGCCGAGGAGCTGCTTGGTCTCGCGGAGGCCCTGGGGGTTGCCCTTCGTCAGCGCGACGCAGACCTGGCGCAGCTCGGTGTCGAGCTCCTCTTCGGGGACCGCCTTGGTCACCAGGCCCATCTCGGCGGCCGCCGTACCGTCGAAGACCTCGCCGGTCAGGAAGGTCAGCGCCGCGGAGCGGTCGGTCATCCGCGGCAGCACGCTGAGCGAGATCGCCGCCGGGGTGAGGCCGAGGCGGACCTCGGTGAAGGCGTACGTCGCGTCGGCGGCGCTCAGCGCGATGTCGGAGGCCGCCACGATCCCGATGCCACCCGCCCGGACGTTGCCGTGGAGCCGCGTCACGACCGGCTTGGCCAGGGTCGCGATCCGGCGCTGGAGGTCGACGAGCACGCCGGCCGCCTTCTCCATCCCCTCGTCGCTCGCCTCGGACAGGTCGGCGCCCGAGCAGAAGGTGCGCCCTTCGGCCCGGATCACCACGACCTTCACGTCGGCGTCGCCCTCGGCCCGCTCGAGCCTCTCGAACAGCTCGCCGACGAGCTGGCGCGAGAGGGCGTTCCGGTTGTGCTGGGAGTCGAGGGTGAGCGTGGCGACGCCGTCCGCGACGTCGTAGTGGACGAGCTCGTCAGACATGACTTCCATCTCTCTCGGTTTCGGTGGCAACTTCCCAAGCGTTGTGGACGGTCCCCAAGCGGTTTGCCGCTTGTGGACCGTCCATAACCCCGCGTTACAAGGGGTTGAGGGGTCAGTAGGACTTGGGCAGGCCCAGCGAGTGCATGCCCACGAAGTTCAGGATCATCTCGCGGGACACCGGCGCGATGCGACCCGCCCGGGCCGCGACCAGCAGGCCGGCGACGCCGTACTCCTGGGTGATGCCGTTGCCGCCGTGGGCCTGCACCGCCCGGTCCGCTGCGTCGCAGGCCGCCTCCGCTGCGGCGTACTTCGCCATGTTGGCCGCCTCCCCGGCGCCCATGTCGTCGCCGGCGTCGTAGAGAGCGGCGGCCTTCTGGGTCATCAGCCGGGCCAGCTCGATCTCGATCTTCGACTGGGCCAGCGGGTGAGCGAGACCCTGGTGCGACCCGATCGGTGCCCCGAAGACCTCGCGCTCCTTGACGTAGGCGACCGCCTTGTCGAGGGCGTAGCGCGCCAGGCCGGTGGAGAACGACGCCGCCATGATCCGCTCCGGGTTGAGCCCGGCGAACAGCTGGACCAGACCCGCGTCCTCGTCGCCGACGAGGGCGTCGGCCGGCAGCCGCACGTCGTCGATGAAGACCTGGAACTGCTGCTCGGGACTGACGATCTCCATCGGGATCGGCTGGTACTCGAGGCCGGGTGCATCGGTCGGCACCACGAACAGGCAGGGCTTCAGCCTGCCGGTCTTGGCGTCCTCGGTGCGGGCGACGACGAGGATGTTCGTCGCCTCGTCGACGCCGGAGATGTAGATCTTCCGGCCGTTGAGCACCCACCCGTCGCCGTCACGGCGGCCGGTGGTGGTGATGTTGTGCGAGTTGGTGCCCGCGTCGGGCTCGGTGATCGCGAAGGCCATCGTCTGGGTGCCGTCACAGAGGCCGGGGAGCCAGCGCTGCTTCTGCTCCTCGGTGCCGAAGCGGGAGATCACGGTGCCGCAGATCGCCGGCGAGACCACCATCATCAGCAGCGGGCAACCCTGGGCGGCGAGCTCCTCGCAGACCGCGGCGATGTCGCCGATGCCGCCCCCGCCGCCGCCGTACTCCTCGGGGATGTTGATCCCGAGGTACCCGTTCTTCCCGATCGCGAGCCACAGGTCGGTGGTCTTCCCGCCGCTGCGGGCCTGCTTCACGAAGTACTCACGGCCGTAGCCGGATGCGAGCTTGGCGACCTCCTTGCGCAGGCTCTGCCGCTCCTCGGACTCGGTGAACGCGATCTCACTCATGGCTGTCTCCTTCTGCTCTGCCGTTCGCTGGGGCTTCCTGCTCCGGGTCGTTGTCCTGCTGTACGACGGCCAGCACGGCGCCCGCCGCGACCTGGTCGCCCACTGTCACGGGGAGGTCCGTGACCACGCCGTCGTGGGGCGAGGACACGGTGTGCTGCATCTTCATCGCCTCGAGCACGAGCACGGCCTGGCCGGCCGCGACGCTCTCCCCAGGGGCGACCGCGACACTGACCACGCTGCCGGGCATCGGCGCGAGCAGCGACCCCCTGGCGACCTGGTCGGCCGGGTCGACGAAGCGGGGTACGACGGTCAGCGCCAGGTGGCCGGGAGGGGACTCCACGTCGACCCTGTCGCCGGCGAGGAACACCTCGAACGCGTGGGAGATACCGTCGTGCTCGACGACCACCCGGCAGCGCCCGGCGGTCCCCTCCACGGAGGTCACCCGGGCGTCGTGCACCTCGTCGGACACGTCGGCCAACCGGTAGCCGTCGCGACCGCCGTGCCACCCGACCCGCACGTGCGTCCCGTCGTGGTCGAAGGTGGTCACCTGTGGCGCGGACACGACATTGCGCCAGCCGGTCGGAATCCGTTGCTGAACAGTCCGGCGCGCCGCGGTCGCATCGGCGCGGGCCACCGCGGCAGCGAAGAACATCAGGGCCTGATGGGTGGCCGACCCCGGGGCCTGGCGGCCTTGCACGCTGCGCAGGTCCTGCTCGGACAGGAAGCCGGTGCTGAGCTCGCCGTCGAGGAAGGCCCTGTGGCCGAGCACCTCGACCAGCAGGTCCCGGTTGGTGCGAAGGCCGTGGATGCGCGCCCTGCGCAGGACGGCCGCGAGCCTTCGGGCCGCCTCCTCCCGGGTCGGAGCCCAGGCGATGACCTTGGCCAGCATCGCGTCGTAGTGGGTGCCGACCTCCGAGCCGGTCTCGAACCCGGAGTCCAGGCGGATGCCCCACGACGCCGGGTTCTCGAACTGCGCCGCCACGTCGGGGACGTCGAAGCTGGTGAGCCGACCGCTCTGGGGCTGCCAGTCCGAGGCGGGGTCCTCGGCGTAGAGGCGGACCTCGACGGCGTGTCCGTGCGGGTGCGGAACGTCGGAGGCGTCCAACGGCCGCCCCTCGGCGACCGACAGCTGCATCGCGACGAGGTCGTGGCCGGTGACCAGCTCGGTGACGGGGTGCTCGACCTGGAGGCGGGTGTTCATCTCGAGGAAGTAGAAGCGGTCCCCCGACAGGAGGAACTCGACGGTCCCCGCGCCGACGTAGCCGATCGCATGGGCGGCCGCGCGGGCCGCGGCGTGCATCGCGGTCCGGGTCTCGTCGGACAGTCCCGGCGCCGGCGTCTCCTCGACCACCTTCTGGTGGCGGCGCTGGATGGAGCAGTCACGCTCACCGAGCACGACCACCGTGCCGTGGGTGTCGCCGACGACCTGGACCTCGACGTGGCGGCCGTGCTCGACGTAGGGCTCGCAGAAGACCGTGGGGTCACCGAACGCGGAGGCTGCCTCGTTGGAGGCGAGCTCGACCTGCGAGGCGACCTCGTCGAGCGCGCGGACCACGCGCATTCCGCGCCCGCCGCCTCCGGCAGAGGCCTTCACCAGCAGGGGAAGGTCCTGCTCGGTGACCTCGGCCGGCGAGATCTCGCCGAGCACCGGGACGCCGGCCTTCTCCATCAGCTTCTTGGCCTCGACCTTCGAGCCCATCGAGTCGATGGAGTCCGGTGTCGGGCCGACCCAGGTGAGACCCGCGTCGATGACCTGGCGGGCGAAGGCGGCGTTCTCCGACAGGAAGCCGTAGCCGGGGTGGACCGCGTCCGCGCCGGCCTTCCGCGCCGCCTCGACGACGAGGTCGCCCCGCAGGTAGGTCTCGCCCGGGGTGTTCCCGGGGAGGCGCACGGCGAGGTCGGCCTCCCGCACGAACGGCAGGTCGGCGTCTGCGTCGGAGAACACCGCAACGGTCTCGATGCCGAGCGTGCGGCAGGTCCGGAAGACCCGGCGCGCGATCTCGCCCCGGTTCGCCACAAGCAGTCGCTGGATGGTCACGATGTCCTCCGTCCACGAGCGGACGACCGGACGGTGCCCGCGGGGAGCGTCAAAGGGCTTGGCCGCGGCGCCCGCAGCGGGACTCGGCCCGGCAGCGAGGCCGTCGGGCGACGCGCCGCCCAAGCGACCGCGGGTGCCGGCCGGTCGTCAGCCCGGGCAGCAGAGTAAGTGGTGACCATGACCCTCACATCCTGAAGACGCCGAAGCGGTCGGTGCCCTCGTAGGGCGCGTTGTTGATCACGGAGAAGGCGATGCCCAGGACGGTTCGCGTGTCACGCGGGTCGATCACCCCGTCGTCGTACAGCCGGCCGGAGAGGAAGAACGGCAGGGACTCGGACTCGACCTGGTCCTCGACGTACTTCCTCAGGCCCGCGTCGGCCTCCTCGTCGTACACCTCGCCCTTCGCCTCCGAGGCGGCGCGCGCGACGATCGAGAGCACGCCGGCGAGCTGCTGCGGGCCCATGACGGCGGACTTGGCGGACGGCCAGGTGAAGAGGAAGCGCGGGTCGTACGCACGGCCGCACATGCCGTAGTTCCCGGCGCCGTAGGAGGCGCCCATCATGATCGAGATGTGCGGCACGGTGGAGTTGCTGACCGCGTTGATCATCATCGCGCCGTGCTTGATGATGCCGCCCTGCTCGTACTCCGCGCCGACCATGTAGCCGGTGGTGTTGTGCAGGAAGAGCAGGGGTACGTCGATCTGGTTGGCGAGCTGGATGAACTGCGCGGCCTTCTGGGACTCCTCGCTGAACAGCACGCCCTGGGCGTTGGCGAGGATGCCGACGGGGTTGCCGTGGATCTTGGCCCAGCCGGTCACGAGCGAGGGTCCGTAGAGCGGCTTGAACTCGTCGAAGACGGCACCGTTCGTGGCGCTCACCCCGTCGCAGATCCGCTCGATGACCTCGCGCGGGTCGAACGGCTCCTTGAGGTCGGTCGGGATCAGGTCGAGGAGCTCCTCGGGGTCCTGCTCCGGCTCGGCATAGGCCTCGGCGAGCTCGGGGGCCGGGCGCGCCTTGCGCCAGTTGAGGCGGGCCACGATCCGTCGGCCGAGCCGGATCGCGTCGTACTCGTCGACGGCCAGGTAGTCCGCGAGCCCCGACGTACGCGCGTGCATCTCCGCACCGCCGAGCGACTCGTCGTCGGACTCCTCACCGGTCGCCATCTTGACCAGGGGCGGGCCACCGAGGAAGACCTTCGCGCCCTCCTTGACCATCACGACGTAGTCGCTCATGCCGGGCACGTACGCCCCTCCGGCAGTGGAGTTGCCGAACACCAGCGCGATCGTCGGCGTCTTCGCGGCGCTCGCCTCGGTGATTCCCCGGAAGAGCCCGCCGCCGGGGATGAAGATCTCCTTCTGGCTGGGGAGGTCCGCACCCCCTGACTCGACCAGGTTGACGGTGGGGAGCCGGTTCTCCCGGGCTATCTGGGCAGCCCGGAACACCTTCTTCACGGTCCACGGGTTGCTCGCCCCGCCCCGCACGGTGGGGTCGTTGGCGATGATCATGCACTCGACGCCCTCGACCACGCCGATCCCGGTGACGACGGCGGCGCCGACCTTGTACTCCGACCCCCAGCCGGCGAGCGGGCTGAGCTCGAGGAAGGCCGAGCCCTCGTCGACGAGCAGCTCGATGCGCTCCCGGGCGAGGAGCTTGCCCCTCTTGCGGTGGCGGGCGATGTACTTCTCACCGCCGCCCTCGACGGCCTTGGCGTGCTCTGCCTGCGAGAGCTTCGAGCTTCTCCAGCATGGCGGTGCGGCGGCTGCTCATGCGGCAGCCACCCAGGACTCGGAGGTCATGCGGACCATCGTGGGCGAGTTCCAACAAACAGTCAAGACTGACTTTTTCTTTCGCATCAGCCGTTGTGGGCGGTGTAGCCGAGCAGACGGGCGGTCAGGTCGTTGAGGACCTCCGTGGCGCCGCCGCCGATGCCGAGGATCCGGGCGTCACGGTAGGCCCGCTCCACCTCGATCCCGTGCATGTACCCGGTGCCGCCGTGGATCTGGACCGCCTGGTCGACGACGAAGCTGCACGCCTCCACGGCGAACGCCTTGGCCTGCAAGGCCTCGGCGAGAGGGTTCTCCCCGGCCACGAAGCGGCGTGCGATCTCGCGCGTGTAGGTGCGTGCGACGTCGACCTTGCGGTGCATCTCGACGAGCTTGTGCTGCACGACCTGGCGGGCGGCCAACGGCTTGCCGAAGGTCTCGCGCTGCTTGGCGTACTCCACGGTGAGGTCGAGCGCGCGTGCAGCGATGCCGTAGCCGTGCACCGCGAGGGCCAGCCGCTCCGTCACGAACTGCTGCGCGATCAGCACGAAGCCGTTGTTCTCCTCTCCGACGAGGTTCGCCGCCGGGACCCGGACGTCGGTGAATGACAGCTCGGCGGTGTCGGAGCAGTGCCAACCCATCTTCTGCAGAGAGCGCGTGACCTCGAAGCCCGGAGCGCCCTTCTCGACGACGAGCAGGCTGACGCCGCCGTACCCCGGCCCACCGGTGCGGACCGCGGTCGTGACGAAGTCCGCGCGCACGCCGGAGGTGATGAAGGTCTTGGAGCCGTTGACCACGAAGGTGTCGCCGCCCCGCCCTGAGCCTGTCGAAGGGTCGCGTACGGCGGTCGTGCGGATGTTCGCGACGTCCGACCCGCCCCCGGGCTCGGTGATCGCGAGCGACCCGATCGTCTCGCCGGCCAACGTGGGCCGGACGAACCTGTCGACCAGGTCCGCGCTGCCCGCCTCCACGATGTGCGGGAGCGCGATGCCCGAGGTGAACAGCGCAGCCAGCAGGCCGGAGCTGGCACCGGCCTCCGCCATCGCCTCGGTCAGCGCGACCGCGTCGAGGAAGGTGCCTCCGCTGCCGCCCTTCTCCTCCGGGACGCCGAGGCCGAGGAAGCCCTGCTTGGCCGCGGACCGGTGGAGCTCGCGCGGCACCTCGCAGGCGTCCTCCCACTCCTGCAGGTGAGGGAGCACCTCCCGGCGGACGAACGCCCGGGCACTCTCACGCAGCGCCCGCTGCTCGTCGGTCCAGAACGCCTCGGTCGCCGTCATCGCGAGATCACCATTGCGTCATCGTGGGGGCTGCGGCAACTTACAGTCAACCCTGACTGTAAGTCGGACCGGACGATCCCCGTTCACTCACCGCGTCAGCTCCTCGACCGGCCGCGCAGTCCATGACCGAGGGGGCGGACTAGAGCAGGTCCTCGGTGATGCTCACGTGCCGCGAACGCAGCCACTCGCCGAGCGCCTTGGCCTGCGGGTCGAACCGCGTGGACGCCGCAACCCCCTGGCCGAGCAGGCCGCGGATCACGACGTTGACCGCGCCGAGGTTGGGCAAGGGGTACACCTCCACGGGCAGGTCCGCCGCCTCGGGGAGCAGGGCGCCGATCCGCTCCGGCGTGACGAACTTGGTCAGCCAGGCGATCCGAGCCTCGGCGTGGGCGCTCTGGTCGACCCAGAGACCGACGTTGGCATCCCCGCCCTTGTCGCCCGAGCGTGCGTGCACGAAGGTCCCCAACGGCAGTCGACGCGTGACGACGTCGGGCGGTGCTGCCTTCGCGACCTCGTCCGCTTCGCCCTCGCCGCGGGTGTCTTCCGCATCAGTGGCGTCCGCCTGCGACCCCGCGCCCTGCGCCGCGCCGGCCGTTGCTTCGCCCCAGGGGATGACCTCGGCACGGCCGTCGGCGTGGACCACGGTGTGCTCGACAGTCGCGCGGTCGACGTACTCGGCCCGGTAGACGCCGTAAGGCGTCGCGGGAGCGGGCGGGGCGGTGAGCGTGAAGCCGGGGTACGACGCGAGGCCGAGCTCGACCGCCGCCGCGGTGAACTGCTTGCCGACCACGTTCGGGTCGCTGTCCTTGACCGAGCAGCGCAGCCGGCAGCTCGCGGCCTCCTCGGTGGAGGCGTCGTCGCGGTCGGTGCGGGCGAGGGTCCACTCGACCGATGCCGGCGGGTTCTTCGCCAGCGCCGCCTCCATCTGGAGGCGGACCCAGTCGGCCTTGGCGTCGATGTCGAGACCGACGAGCACGAACTCGACGGTGTTGCGGAAGCCGCCGAGCTCGTTCACGCACACCTTGAGCCGTGCGGGAGGTGCTTCGCCGCGGACTCCGGAGACGCGCACCCGGTCGTCCCCCTCCTCGGTGAGCTCGACGGTGTCGAGGTGTGCCGACACGTCGGGGCCCAGGTAGGTGGGGCCGCCGATCTCGTACATCAGCTGCGCCGTCACGGTGTCGGTCGTGACCACGCCTCCGGTGCCGGGATGCTTCGTGATCACCGAGCTGCCGTCCGCGGCGACCTCGGCGATCGGGAAGCCCAGCGGCCTCGTGTCGGGCTCGAACGACCGGAAGCCCGAGAAGTTGCCGCCCGTGGCCTGGGTGCCGCACTCGATGATGTGGCCCGCCACCAGGGCGCCGGCCAGGGCGTCGTACTCCGTCGGGGACCAGCCGAAGTGGGACGCCGCCGGGCCGATGACGACCGAGGCGTCGGTGACCCGGCCGGTCACGACGATGTCGGCGCCGCGGTCGAGCGCGGCGGCGATGCCGAACGCGCCGAGGTACGCGTTGGCGGTGAGGGCGTTCTTGATCCCGAGCTCGTTCACGCGCGGCATGAGGTCGTCGCCCTGGACGTACGCGATCTGCGGGTCGAGGCCCTGCGCCTTCGCGATCTCGCGCAGCTTGTCGACCAGACCGGCCGGGTTGAGGCCGCCGGCGTTCGCCACGATCTTCACGCCGCGCTCGAGCGCGAGGCCCATGCAGTCCTCGGCCTGCTTGGCGAAGGTGCGGGCGTACCCGAGCGTCGGGTCCTTCATCCTGTCGCGGCCGAGGATCAGCATGGTCAGCTCGGCGAGGTAGTCGCCCGTGAGCACGTCGAGCTCGCCACCCTCGAGCATCTCGCGCATCGCCGAGAGGCGGTCGCCGTAGAACCCACTGCAGTTGCCGATGCGCAGCGCGCCGTCCGCCGTGGTCACGCCCGCTCCCGCGCGGCCGGCTCCTGCTGGTCGGCCGGCTCCTGCTGGTCGGCCGGCTCCTGCTGGTCGAGCTTGTCGAGACCCGGCTCACGGCCCGCACCCGGCGGGCCTGCGAACGCCTGCGCGATGTCGAGCCACCGGTCCGCGTCCGGCCCGGTCGCGACCAGGTCGAGGTCGTCACGGTGCCGGCGCTGCGTGACGAGGAGGCAGAAGTCGTACGCCGACCCGCGGACCGACTGCGCCGCGTCCTCGGGCCCGTACGCCCAGGTCTCACCGCCCGGCGAGGCGAGCTCCACCCGGAACTCCTCGGCCGGGGCGTCGAGCTGGTGCACGGAGAAGGCGAAGTTGCGGGTCCGGACGCCGAGATGCACGAGGTGGCGGATCCGGTCGGTGGGGGGCAGGGTCACCCCGAGCGCCTCGGCCACGTCGAGCTTGTGGGCCCAGGTCTCCATGTAGCGGGCGGTGGCCATCGACGTCGCGCTCATCGGCGGGCCGTACCAAGGCAGCTTCTGGTCCGAGGGGTACTCCGCGAGCGTCGTCGCGAGCGCCTTGCGTGCAGTGCGCCACCGCTCGAGCAGGTCGGTGGGGTCGGCTGCCGCACCCCGGGCCGCCTCGGCGTCGACGAACCCCTCCGGGTCGTTGATCGCCTCGACCACGGTGGCGTCCCAGGCCTCCTTGTCGGTGGCCGCCTTCACGGCGGTCTCGTCGGTCCACGCCAGGTGCGCGATCTGGTGGGCGATGTCCCACCCCTCGGCCGGGGTCGCAGTGCGCCAACCCGCGTCGTCGAGCGGCGCGACGAGCTGCTCGAGCTCGTCGCCCTCGGCGGTGAGGTCGGCGAGCACGCCCGCGAGCCTGTCGTCCGTGGTCATGGGGAGTCCCTTCAGAGCTGTGAGCGGAGCGAGGAGCGTCGTGGGGTGCTCATGCGGTCTCCTCGTTCTCGGAGAGGTAGCCGATCCGGGCGTCGAGGGTGCGCGCCCACTGGTCGAGGATCCGCTTGCGACGCGCGGTGTCGTCGCTGATCGTGTTGGCCAGCCCGAGACCGCGGACCAGGTCGAGGGTGGCCTGCACGAGCTCGCGCACCCCTGGCTGCTTCTCGTCGACGCCGAGCAGCTCGACGGTCCGGCGGTGGATCTCACGCCCGATCCGCTGCTCGAGAGGGGCCACCGCCGCCATCAGGTTCGGATCCGTGCGCGCTGCGACCCACAGCTCCAGCGCCGCGGTGAACACCGGGCTCGTGAAGTGCTCGGCGAGCATCTCGAGCACCGCGCGGGTGCGGCGCCGGCCACTGGGCAGCTTGGTCGCCGCCTCGGCGAGCTCGCGTCCGCGGACCTCGCTCAGGTGCTCGACAGCGGCCAGGACCAGGTCGTCCTTGGTCGGGAAGTGGTGCAGCTGGGCCCCCCTGGACACTCCGGCCCGCTGCGACACCAGCGTGGTCGTCGTACCGCTCCAGCCGCGCTCGACGAGCAGGTCCACCGTGGCCTCCAGCAGGCGCTGGCGCATAGCGCGCGTGCGTTCCTCCTGAGGGACCCGCACCCCTGCCGGTGACGTCATGCGGCACATCCTGCCTTCGCCCTGAAGAAACAGTCAAGCCTGACTTTTTCTTGCATGGTGCGCCGCTCGCCCATCGGCCGGGAGTACGGCGAAGATGGTGGCATGTTCCGAGAGGCGACCGAGCACGACCTGCTCGCCCTGACCGAGCTGGAGCGCGATGCCAACCTCGCCGCGCTGGGGCACGTGTTCCCTCCGGAGGAGTACCCGTTCCCCTTCGACGACGTCCTTGCCCGGTGGCGCCTGGTGTACGACGACCCGGCGGCCGTCGTACTCGTCCGGGACCGGCCGGACGACTCCGGCCTGGCCGCCTACGCGGCGTTCGACGACGCATGGTTGCGGCACCTCGCCGTCCACCCCGACCACTGGGGCGAGGGTCTCGCCACCGCCGCGATCGACACCGCGCTTCACGCGATGGACCAGCGCGGGACGACGGCGGCGTCGTTGTGGGTCCTGCAGGAGAACCACCGCGCCAGGCGGCTCTACTCCTACCTGGGCTGGCGCGAGACCAGCGACGAGCGGGAGGCGCCGTGGCCGCCGCACCCGACGGAGGTCAGGTACACCCGCCTCATCGTGCAGTCGGACCGCTGAGCCGGCCGGGCCGGCGTTCTCCCGAGGTCACTTGGGGAGACGTCACCTCCCGCGACGAACACGTCGAGGGAGGTCACGCTTCGTCATGGGAAGTGCAGCTCGCTCGGCGAGACCGCGGACCCCGCCGCGCACGACCTGGCCGGCCTGCGCGACGCGCGACACCGGGCGGCCCTGCGCACGGGCGCGGGAGGCACGGCGTTCGCGCTCGATCTCGGCGAAGTACTTGTGGAAGTCGACCTGGATCGTGTGCCGCTTCGACGCCACGTAGCGCTTGCGGACCTGCTCGTCGTACTCCGCGATCTGGGCCCGCATCTCGTCGTACGACGGCAGCTCGCCCACACCACTGATCAGGTCACCGACCCACTCGGCCTGGATCTCGGCGAGGGGCATGATCGCGCCGAGCGGCTGGATCAGGCCGACGAAGAAGAGGCCCGGGTGCTCGGGGTCCACGACGCGGCGGTACAGGTCGATGTGGTTGTCGTCGGCGCGCACCACCTTCTCGCCGAAGAACGGGAAGGTGACCTTGTAGCCGGTGCAGTACACGACGGTGTCGATCTCGACGGCCGAGCCGTCCTCGAAGAACACCTTCGACCCTTCGAACCGGTCGATGTTCGGCTTCACCGTGATGTCGCCGTGGCCGAGCCGGGTCAGCAGGTCGTCGCTGACCGTCGGGTGCGCGTGCAGGACCGCGTGGTCGGGCTTGGGCAGGCCGTAGTCGGTGACCTTGCCCTGGGCGATCCGGAGCATCGCCGCCATCGACAGCTGCTGCAGCTTCAACGGCCCGCGTGCGAGCGCCGAGTCCGTGAGGTGGTCGGTGGGCACGCCGAAGATGAACTTCGGGAGGATGTGGGCACCTCGCCGCATCGCGAGGTACGTCTCGTCGGCGACGCGTGAGGACTCCACCGCGATGTCCGTGGCGGAGTTGCCGATGCCGAGCACGAGGACGCGCTTGCCGGCGAAGCTGTCCGGCGTCTTGTAGTAGTGCGCGTGCATCTGCTCGCCGGGGAACGTCTCCGCCCCGGGGAACGACGGCTCGGGCCAGCGCGGGTCCCAGTGGTGGCCGTTCGCCACGATCACGTGCTCGTAGTGCCGGACCTCCGGCTCGCTCGGCTCGCCGTGCTCGTTGCGGCTCCGGAGCGTGACCGCGTAGCGGCCGACGTTGCCGGGGGTGTCCCCGGCGTGGGCGGTCGTCGCCGTGACGGGCTCGACCTTCACGACCTCGGTGCGGAAGCTGATCTTGTCGCGGAAGCCGAAGTGGTCGACGAAGTCGTCGAAGTACCTCGCGATCTGCCAGTGGTTCGGGTAGTCCGGAAGGTCCTCGGGCATCGGGTAGCTGCGGTACTCCATCAGCTGCCGGGAGGTGTTGATGTGCAGCGACTTGTACGCCGACGACATCCCGTTGTCGTTCCCGTAGCGCCAGTTGCCGCCGACCTGGCTGCCGAGCTCGTAGCAGTCGAAGTCGATGCCGCGGGAGTGGAGGACCTGGGCGGCGGCGATCCCGGACGAACCGGCGCCGATGATGCATACCCGTGCGCTCATGTGGGGGACCTTCCGGTGGAGGTGTAACAGGTTGCCATACCGAGAGTCGGTGCAGTCTATGGTTCTCGGGTGCCGTTCCCCTCGCCGCCCTGGATCCTGCAGGGCCACATGTGGTTGTCGCTCTTCGCGGTCCGCACAGGTACGTCGGCGCGACCCGCCGGCCTGTACGGCGCCGCCTTCGTCGACTACGCCGAGGGCGGTGTGCTCTCCTACCGCGAGCTGCTGCTCGCCCGGCTGGTGCGCGAGGGCGCGGTCCCCCAGGTGCGGATCACCGACATCTGGGTGGACTCCGAGGCGTCGCGGGACGGCGGCCGCTCGCTCTGGGCGATCCCCAAGGAGATGGCCGACTTCTTCGTCGCCGAAGGGCCGATGGGTCCTGCCCTGCGTACGTCGTGCGACGCGAACATCAACGGCTCCCCCATCGCGGCGGCCCGCTTCACGGCAGCGCGGGTGCCCTCGCTCCGCACGCCGTTCCGCTTCACGGTCAACCAGGAGCGCGAGGACGGCAGCCGGGTGCTGACCACCGTGTCAGGTACCTCGCGGAACATGCCCGTGCACGGCCGTTGGGACTTCGGGGCCGACGGGCCCCTGTCCTGGCTCAAGGGGCGGCGGCCGGTCGCGTCGTTCCGCCTCGGGGACTTCCGGCTGACCTTCGGCAGCTGACCCCCTCCGTCGTACCGCCTCGGCCGCTGCGTCGCCGTACCGCCGTGATGCCGTACCGCCGGTGCGTGTGCCGCGGCCGCTGCGCCACCCGTCGTCGTACCGCCCGGGCCTACCGCCCGCCCGCCGCACCGCCTGCGGCGGCTCATTCGAAGCAAGTTGGCTGTCGAGCGGGTCCCCTGAGGTGCAACTTGCTTCAAACCACGCCCGGCCTACCGCCCGGCACCTCGCCTGGCCGACCGCCTGGGCGTCCTTGCCTGCTGCGATCAGCGCCACGTTGACCTGCGGAACGGTGCCAGACGCTGCAGGCCAGCCGGCCGGACCTCGGCAGCGGATCCGTCAAGGCCGACGCGGCCACCGCGGGCCTCGGAGGTCAGCCGGCGGGAAGCTCGTCGGAGGACTCCGCCGGCTCGGCGTCCTCCGCGGCACGCCGCGCGGACTCGCGGATCTCGAACACGTCGGTCGCGAACCCGCCGACGGCCCGGGCGATGTCGCGGACCGCGGTGGTCACGATCGTGGTGACCGTTCCCACCGCGGTCGCAGTGGCCTCGACCGTGTCCTGCAGGGCGTCCTTGCGGATCTCGGCCTTGCTGATGTGGTCCCTGGGGCTCATGGGTCCAAGTGTCAGGCAGCGTCTGCTTCGGCCGCCACCGGGGACGCATCCTGAGACCTGCCCACGAAGGGCAGCCGGAGCGCAGGCGGGGTGGGCAGCCGCCGCCAGACGCGGTCCGGAAGGGCGAGCCGGCAGATCTTCCTCGCGACGCTGCCGAGCTGCCTGTGCAGCGGCCCGGTGTTGTAGTCGAGGCCGTACCGCTCGCAGATCTCCCGGACCTCCTCGGCGATCTGCGGGTAGCGCCGGGCCGGGATGTCCGGGAAGAGGTGGTGCTCGATCTGGTGCGAGAGGTTGCCGGTCAGGATGTGGAACAGCTTGCTGCCCGTGATGTTGGCCGACCCGAGCAGCTGGCGGAAGTACCACTGCCCGCGGGACTCGTCCTCGGTCTCCTCCTCGGAGAACGTGGCGACGCCGGCCGGGAAGTGGCCGCAGAAGATGATCCCGAAGGTCCAGATGTTGCGGACCAGGTTGGCCGTCGCGTTGCCGACCACGGTCGGCACGAACAGCGGGCCGGTCAGGGCCGGGAACAGCAGGTAGTCCTTGAGGGTCTGGTTGCGGACCTTGCGGATCATCCCCTTGTGCAGGTGCTTGGTGTCGGCCCAGGTGCGCTCACCCGCGGCGATGCGCTCGATCTCGAGGTCGTGCAGGAGCACGCCCCACTCGAAGAACAGCATCAGCAGCGTCGCGTAGACGGGGTTCCCGAGGTAGTAGGGACGCCACTTCTGGTCCTCGTCCATGCGCAGGATGCCGTAGCCGATGTCCCGGTCCTTGCCGAGGATGTTGGTGAACGTGTGGTGGATGTAGTTGTGGGAGTACTTCCACTGCTCGCTGGGGCAGACGGTGTCCCACTCGTACATCTTGGAGTTCAGGCCCGGGTCGCCCATCCAGTCGTACTGGCCGTGCATGACGTTGTGGCCGATCTCCATGTTGTCGAGGATCTTCGACACGCTCAGCGCGGCGACCGCGAGCGGCCAGGCCGGCGGGAGGTAGAACAGGGCGCGCCCGGTGACCTCGAAGGCCCGCTGGGCCTTGACGACGTCGCGGATGTAGGTCGCGTCCTCGTCACCGAGCTCGCTGATGACGCGCTGGCGGATGGCGTCCATCTCGGCGCCGAACGCCTCGAGCTGCTCGGGCGTGAGGGTCTTGTGCTCGGACATGTGGATGTCCTTTCTCGGAGGCTCGGTCTCGACAGGCTCGACCGGCAGCCGCCGGGGTCAGAGGTCGACGACGCAGTCGCCGACGGGTTGGCTGACGCAGATCTGGATGTCCTCGTCGGGGAGGCTCGAGGTGGCCCCGGTGACGACGTTGCGGACGGTTCCTTCGGTCTTGCGTGAGGTGCAGGAGAAGCAGATGCCCATGCGGCATCCGTACTCCGGGTTCAGGCCCAATGCCTCGGCCTGCTCGAGCAGGGAGGCGCCGGTGTTGGCGCCCGTCGCGCCGGCACGCGTGAAGCTCACCGAGCCCTCGGCGTTGTCCGGGTCGGGCTGGAGAGTGGAGGTCTTGAAGTACTCCACCTGCAACAGCGCGCTGTCGCCGTACGCCTCGCGCACGCTCTCGACCATCCCCGCCGGCCCGCACGCGAAGGTCGCGATGTCGAGGTGGTCGGGGGCGATCTCGGCGAGCGCCTCCGGCGTGAACCGTGAGCCGCCGTGACGAGTGTGTACGACGGTCAGGTCGACGTTCTCGCGCCGGGCGAGGAACTCGAGCTCGTCGCGGAAGATCGTCGTCTCGGGTCCCTGGCTGTAGTGCAGGAACGTGATCCGGCCGTCGTACTCGCGGTCGACGAGGGTGCGGAGCATCGACATGACCGGCGTGATGCCGGACCCGCCGGAGATCATCAGCAGCCGCTCGGGAAGCTCGTGGGGCAGCGTGAACGTGCCGTCCGCCTGGGAGAGGTGGAGGACCAGCCCGGGCTCCGCGCGGGTGGCGAGGTACTTGGAGACGAGGCCCTCGGCGTGGGCACGCACGGTGATCGTGAACGCCTCGTCGCCGCCGACCTCCGAGGAGCTGATCGAGAAGCAGCGGGTACGACGGGCGCCGTCGATCTCGACACCCACCTGGACGAACTGCCCTGCGCGGAAACCCTGCCAGGTGCTGGTGGGTCGCAGGGTGAGCGTGGTGACCTGCCCGGCGCCATCAAGGGGACCCTCGGTCTCGCGCTGCACGTGAACGACTCGGGCGCGGACCTCGTCGACGGCCCACATGGGGTTGACCAGCTCGAGGTATCGGTCCACGGGGTGCGGGGAGGCCAGCGCCGCGACCGCTCGCGAGCGGAGCAGGCGTGTGGCGAGCGCGCCACCGGGCCGGGTGGGCCGGGTCTCACGGGGCGCGCGGGAGGAGATGCTCAGGGAGAGGCTCATGCTCTCACCACCTTTCAGTGAACATCCGTACACTGAAAACTCTGACGCAACACCGCATCGCGCGTCAACAAACCAAGGGCGTGACCTGACCCACGCCAGGCGTGATGCAGAGTTCAGTTACCAGTTGTTCACTGAGATGTGATGCGTCGATAGCATGGACACGTGGAGAGCACGGCGGCCGAGACCCGGCAGGAGCGCAAGGAGCGCACCCGCGAGGCAATCCTCGACGCGGCCCTCGACCTGGTCGCCGAGGAGGGGCTCGCCGCCCTGTCGCTTCGGCAGCTGACCCGGGCCGTCGGCATCGTGCCGACCGCGTTCTACCGCCACTTCGCCTCGGTCGACGAGCTCGGCCTCGCCCTCGTCGACCGGTCGTTCGCGAGCCTGCGGCAGATGATCCGCGAGGCCCGTCAGGGCAACCCGGCGCTCACCGGTGTCATCCAGAACTCCGTCGCGATCCTCGTCCAGCACGTGCACTCCGACCGGACGTACTTCCGGTTCATCGCCCGCGAGCGCTTCGGAGGCGTGCCCGTCGTCCGCCAGGCGATCCGGCACGAGCTCGAGCTGTTCGAGCGCGAGCTCGCCACCGACCTGGCCCGGCTGCCGAACCTCGACACCTGGACTGCCGAGGACCTGCGCGTGATGGCCAACCTGATCGTGAACGCCATGGTCTCGACGGCGGAGGACATCCTCGACGCACCGCCCGAGCGGCCGGAGGTCGAGCGCGAGATCGTGCGGACCGCCGAGAAGCAGCTGCGCCTGATCGTGGTCGGCGCCTCGAACTGGCGCTCCACCTGAGCCCTCGCGCAGCCGGGCCACGGAGTGCGAGCCGCCCCCTCGCAACGCGAAAGTGGCCGGCCCCCGCAGGAGGGGGCCGGCCACCGGATCCAGAACTTCGCAGGCGAAGGTCAGCTGGTCAGAGCCTCGTCGTGGTCGTCGTGGAGACCGCCACCGCTCACCGTGCCGGTGCCGGTCGGCTCGCCCGTGACCTCCTGGCCGGGAGGCGATGTGGGGTGGCCCTTGTGCCCGCCGTTCACCGTCTGCGTGCTCATGGCGTAGGTGAGGATGGCGTGGGCGACCGCGTCGGACATCTCGTCGACCGCCTTCATGTTCACGTTGTCGAGGTCGTCGCAGGCCTGGTGGTAGCAGTGGTCGTACGCAACGCCGGCCACACCGCCGTACACCGCCGCCTGCGCCGCGGTCTTCACGCCTTCGGCGCCGGTGAAGAGGCCACCTGCCGGCACACCCTCGGCGATGAACGGGCCGTAGTCACTGCGGCCGCTGAACGGGGTCTCCTCCGAGGCCAGCGACTGGGAGGCGAAGTAGTTGTGGAACAGCTGCTCGATGGCGCCAGAACCGGCCGGCCCCTTCGCGGCCCCAGGACCGACCGGGTAGCGAGAGTTGTTCCCGTCGTAGACGAACCGCACGTAGTTCGGCGACCCGATCATGTCGAAGTTCAGGTAGAGCGCGATGGCTGCCAGGTGTCCGGGTCGTTCTTGGCGAGGTCGTCCGACGTAGTGCTCGGACCCGAGCAGACCGAGCTCCTCGGCACCCCACCACGCGAACCGCACCTTGTTGACCGGGGTGGTCTTGGCCATCTGCTTTGCGATCTCGAGGATCGCGGACGAGCCGGAGCCGTTGTCGTTGACGCCCGGACCCGGGACCACGCTGTCGAGGTGCGCTCCGGCCATCACGACGTTCTTCGGGTCGCCCTTGGCGGTCTCAGCGGTGATGTTGTAGGTGGTGCGGTACTCCGACTCGGTGTTGGTCACGAGGCGCGCCGTGGTTCCGGCCAGCTCGGAGCCCATTGCGAAGCTCGCGCCCACGACCGGGACCGTCACGTCCGGCGCGCCGAGGGTGCCCGCGAACGCCGCAGTGGCACCGGGGGCGCCGCTGTTGAAGATGACCACGCCGACTGCGCCGTGCTGCTCGGCGTTGAGCGCCTTCGGTGCCGAAGGTGCAGGTGCCTCGCTGGATCAGCGCGATGGCACCCGCCGGGAAGCCGTCGAAGTCGGTGGCCTCACAACCACTGCTCGAGGGGGTCGTCGCCGTGGCGGCGGAGAGATCGGTGTCGACCGGGACGACCTGGCCCTCCGCGGTGCCTGAGCCGGAGTAGGTCATAGCGGTGAAGTCGCCTGGGTTGGCGTACGTCTTCTGGTTCGGCGACAGCTGCGAGAGCTGTGCGGGGGCGATCTCACGGAAGAACGGGAACTCGAACGGCTGGACCGTCGGGTGGTAGCCGGCCTCCTCGAGCTCGCCCACGACGTAGTCGACCGATGTCTTCGTAGCCAGCCGTTCCCGAGGCACGGGTACCACCGTTCGCGTCGGCGATCGCGTCCAGGGCCTTCAGGTGCTCGCCCACGCGCTTCGGGGTCACCGCGGCACGCAGCTTGCTCGACGTGTTGTTGGTGCTCTCGGCACCTGCGTTCGGCCGGAAGTGACGCCAACGACACGAAGGCGGTGGTACCGAGGGCGACGCCCGCTCGCAGCCAGCGGCGCGACGAAGGATCGGGGAGTAGGACTCATGGCTCTCCTCAAGGTTCCGAAGCGGCTCGTGGCCGCCGCACCTGCGCCCGGTCTGGGCACGTTGGTCCGTCAACGTATGAGCCACGTCACATGGCGGACAATGGCAAGCCGGGCCGAACAGGGCCGTGCAGGTTCTGTGCGATGCACAAACCTGCACGCGCCGTGGAGGTTTGGCGTTTGCCCACCAAAGTACGCAGACCGTTGGAGGCTGGTGACATGACGAGTCACAGGCTGCGACGGGGACTCCCCGCCATCGGCGCCACGGTCGCGACCATCCTGCTCACGGCCGCCGCGGGCGTCGCTGCAGCGGCGGTCGGGGCGCCGACGACCCCGACGTCCGCGGTCACCGCGACCACCACGTCCGGTGGCTCGGCAGCGGCGGCGCCGCGGCTCCGGGCCGGCCACAACGCGTGGGTCGCGGTCTCGGTCGCCACGCTGTGGCGCAGCCCGGACTCCCCGCGTGGGATCGACGCCCCCGCCCTGGCCAGCCCGGTGCGCATGGAGCAGTGGCTCGGCACCATGACGACCGCGGAGCGCCGGGCGCTCAACGGGCACGCCGACACGCAGGCGCTGCTCGGCGACCGGGTGCGCGTCGTACGACTCCGGCCGGGCTGGGCCAAGGTCGTCGTACCCTCGCAGCCGAGCCAGCTCGACCCACGGGGCTACCCGGGATGGGTCCCGCGGCGTCAGCTCACCGCGACCGCACCCACCAGGTCAGGTCAGGTGGCGACGGTCGTAAGCGCACCGCGTGGCTGCGGACCGACCAGGTGGACGGGCAGAAGTGGCTCCGGGTCAGCTTCGGGACGCGGCTGCCCGTCGTGAGCAGGACCCCGAAGTCGGTCCGGGTGGCGACCCCGAGCGGCGCGGTCCGCCGGATCGCCAGGAGTGTCGTCGCGCTGCACGCCCCTGCTGACCCCGCCATCCCACCGACGCGGGCCAGCATCGTCCGGACCGCCAGGTCGTTCGTGGGCCTGGAGTACCTGTGGTCCGGACTGTCCGGCTTCGGGATCGACTGCTCCGGGCTGACCTGGCTCGACTACCGGGTCCACGGCATCCGGATCCCGCGCGACGCGCTGCCGCAGTCGCAGCACGGTACGACGGTCGGCACACCCGACAGGGGCGACCTGATGTTCTACGCCACCGCCGGCCGGGTGCACCACGTCTCGATGTACATCGGGGACGGCCAGATGGTGCATGCTCCGGGGACCGGCAAGCGGGTGCAGGTCACCAGCGTCTCGACACCCGCCTACCGCAAGGAGTACGCCGGCGCCCGCCGCTACCTTCCCTGAGCCCCAGCGGCCTCGAGGGACCCCACGGACCGACTCCGCACACGTGCGAAGTTCTAGCCCCCAAGCTGCGACACAACGGCGGCCAAACGCGCGCATCTGCGCGATCTTCGCCGGTCGGCGGGCTGAGCCGGGCGATTCCCCGTCGTCTACCCTGGTCGCCACGAGCATGCCCGAGGGCGAGTCGCCGGGGCGACTCGTCGATGTCGACGGAGGACGGCGCGATGGCGGGAAAGTGGTGCACTTCGAGATTCCGTACGACGACGGGGACCGCGCTGAGGGTTCTACCGCGAGGCGTTCGGCTGGACCTGCAGTCGTGGGGCGACGGCGCCTACACCCTGGTCAGCACCGGCCTGACCGGGAGCAGGGTCCGCCGAGTCCGGGTTCAGGTCAACGGCGGCATGATGCGGCGGGAGGACTTCTTCGGGTCCCCGGTCGTCACCATCGCGGTCGACGACATCGACGAGTCGCTGACGACGTTCGGGCGGCTGGTCGGGACGACGATCCAGGGGAAGGAGGCCGTCGGGGACATGGGGTTCTCGGCGTACTTCCAGGACCCCGAGGGCAACCTCATGGGTCTCTTCCAGATGGCCTGAGCCTCGACCAGGCAGCCTCGAGATCGCCAGGCGATGGGAGGGCACCATGGCGCAGACACCGGCGGTCGACCGGCTGCTCGCCGCGGCACGCGAGGGCCTGGACCGGGTGGCCCCGGCCGACCTCGCCGAAGAGGTCGCGGCCGGCGCGCTGGTGGTGGACATCAGACCGCTGGAGCAGCGTGAGCGCGACGGCGAGATGCCGGGGGCGCTGGTGATCGACCGCAACGTCCTCGAGTGGCGGCTGGACCCGACCTCGCCGCACTGCATCGAGGAGGCCGCCGCCGACCGCCGGATCGTGGTCGTGTGCAACGAGGGCTACAGCTCCAGCCTCGCCGCCCGCACGCTGCGCGAGCTGGGGCTTTCGCGGGCAACGGACCTGGTCGGAGGCTTCCAGGCGTGGCTAAACATCTAGACGATCCCTGAGATCACGGCGGCCCGGGTTTCGGACGCCCCCTCCTGGACACCCTCAAGCGGAGGCGTCATGCCCTCGGGACCCCGGGACTGACCCGGCGAAGGCTGTTTTGACACGCACCGTCCCGGAAATACTCGCACTGTCAGAGTGCTCACCGATGCCCAGGAGGGCTCCTTGCCTGTCATAGGACCAGACGAGTTCGACGAACAGCTCGAGGCCGCGCTGGTGACGAGACCCGTCATCGAGCAGGCCAAGGGGATCCTCGTCGGCGTCCGCTGCGCGACACCGGAAGAGGCGCATGCGGAGCTGCGCAACGTGTCTCAGCAGCACGACGTCCAGCTCAACGCCTTGGCCGGGGCACTCGTCGACATCGCTGCCGGCCGCGACCCGGACAACCCGCTGCTTCGCAAGGTCATCTGGCAGGAGTGGGGCAACGACCTGCCGAAGTGCTGAGCGACTGCCGGCAGGCACACCCAGTCAGCCGAGGAGCCTCCGCACCACGGGAAGGGGCAGGTGCCTCATCGCCGCACCCAGCGGGACCCAGGGCCACGCCGGCACGTGGGCGTGAGGCTTCTCCTTCTCCACGGCCTCGACGATCGAGCGCACGCCCTTCTCGGTCGAGACCAGGAACGGCGCGTTCTTGACCTTCTCGTTCATCTCGGAGCGGATGTACCCGGGGTAGATCACGGTGACCTTGATCGGTGATCCCATCAGCTCCGCCCGCAGCCCCTCGGCGAGGTGCGCGACACCGGCCTTGGTGGCGCCGTAGGTGGTGGCCGCCTTCGGCATGCCGCGCATCGCGGACATCGAGGAGATCATCACGAAGTGGCCGGCGTTCTGCTCGCGGAAGATCTCCATCGCGGCCTCGGCCTGGGCCAGCGCACCGATGAAGTTGGTCATCGCGGTCTGCTTGTTGGCGTCGTAGCGACCCGGTGCCGATCGGCGCACCCTTGCCGAGGCCGGCGTTGACGATGACCCGGTCGATCGTGCCGAAGTCGGCCTTGAACGCGCGGAACACCTCGAACACCGCGTCGTCGTCGTTGACGTCGAGCTCGCGCACCTCGAACCGCTGCCCGGGATGCTTCGCCTCGAGCTCGGCCTGGAGCGCCTTGAGCCGGTCGGTGCGCCGCGCGCAGAGTGCGAGGTCGTGGCCTCGTTCGGCGAACTGCCGCGCCATCTCCTCGCCGAGCCCGGAGCTCGCGCCGGTGATCAGGATGGTCTTTCTCGGCTCGTTGGTCGACATGGGGTTCCTTACCTGTAGGTGATGAAGCCGTCGCCGGCGGTCTCGAGATGGCTGTGGTCGTTGAAGGAGACCATGGTGGCGCCTCGCCGGCCGACCACGACCTTGGTGACCGACGAGTTGACGGTCACCGGGTTGAGCTGGGTCCAGAGGTCTGCGGAGCCGCCGAGCAGCGAGGTCGCGACCCAGGAGATCGGCCCGCCGGAGGTGAACACCACCGCGGTCTGGTTGGGCTCGAGGCGTTCGACGGTACGGCGGAGGGCGGCATCGACCCGCTCGCCGAAGCGCGTGAACGACTCGTCGTAGTCCTCGTCGTACTCACCTCCGGTCCAGCGCAGCGTGGCCTCCTCGAACCACTTCTGGAACTCCGCGCGCGACATCTCCTCCCCCTCGCCGTACCTGGCGGGGTGCATGGAGAGCATCTGCACGTGGTCGAACTCGTTCCACCCGTCGTCCTCGACCATCTCGGCGTCCCAGCGACCGCCGGCGACGGACAGCTCGGCGGTCTGGCGGTGCCTGCGCATCGCGCCGCGCAGCACCAGGTCGGGACGGACGCCACGGGCGGCGAGCGCCTCGCCCAGGACGTAGGACTGCTTCTCGCCGAGCGGGGAGAGCACGTCGTAGTCGTCGCTCCCCCAGGACGCCTGGCCATGCCGGACCAGCAGGACCTGGCTCATCGGATCCGCTCCTGGCACCGCTGCTCGAGGTACTGCACTGCCGGCAGGAAGACGGCGAAGGCCTCGTTGGTGGTCTGCCCGTGGTGGTAGCGGTAGTAGATCTGCTGCGCGATCACCGCCAGCCGGAAGAGGCCGAACACCTCGTAGAACGTCCACTCCGCCGGGCCGACGGACAGGCCCATCCGCTCGGTGTAGTAGTCGACCACCTGCTCCCGCGTGAGCATCCCGGGCAGGTGCGTGGGCTGTCGGCGGAACTGCGCGAAGGACTCGTCGTCGTCCGCCTGGACCCAGTACGCCAGCGAGCCGCCGAGGTCCATGAGCGGGTCGCCCAGGGTGGCCATCTCCCAGTCGAGCACGCCGCGTACCTCGAGGTTCTCGTCGAGCACCACGTTGTCGAACCGGTAGTCGTTGTGGATCACGCAGGAGCCGACGTCCTTCGGCTGGTGGGTGTCGAGCCAGGCGATGACGTCCTCGTAGTCGCCGACGTTGTCGGTCCTGGCCCGGCGGAACCTCTCGGACCAGCCGGCCACCTGGCGTCCGACGTACCCCTCTCCCTTGCCGAGGTCGCCGAGTCCCGCCTTCTCGGCGTCGACCGAGTGCAGCTCGACGAGCCGGTCGAGCACGCCGGTGCACAGGCGGCGCACCTGCTCCTCGGTGAGCTCCATGCCCCGGGGCAGGTCACGGCCGAGGATCGTCCCCTCGATCCGCTCCATGACGTAGAACTCCGAGCCGATCACGCTCTCGTCCTCGCACAGCGCGACCATCCGCGGCACGTAGGGGTACACCGTCTCGAGCCGCGACTGGATCGTGAACTCGCGCCGCATGTCGTGGGCGCCTCGCGCCTTCTGCCCCGACGGTGGCCGGCGCAGGATCAGGTCCCGGTCCGGGTAGCGCAGCAGGTAGGTCAGGTTGGACGCGCCGCCGGAGAACTGCCGCACCTCCGGTCGACCCTCGACCGCCGCTGCCAGGCCGGGCTCGACCTGCTCCCGCAGCCAGGACGCGACCGCGGGTACGTCGAAGGCGTCCTCCTGCCGCACGTCGCCGGCTCCGGGGACTGGGGTGGGGGCCATAACGTGACGATATCCACAGCTGGTCTGCTCTTGAGCCGCCGTCCATCGGGCGACACACACCCGGCCGTTATGCTCGCCGCGATCTGACCTCCACCTTGGGAGACCCCTCCATGATGCGCACGATCCTGGCCACAGCGCTCGCCTCCGTCCTGGTACTCAGCGGTTGCGGGAACAAAGAGGACGAGCAGGCGAAGGCGTCCATCTCTGACTACTTCACCCAACAGCAGAGCGGTCAGCAGGGGGCTTCCATGAAGGAGAAGGACGCCAACTGCATCGCCGACGGCATGGTCGAGGACATCGGCGTCGACCAGCTCAAGAAGTACAAGATCTTGAAGGAGGACGGGACGTTCAACAAGAGCGCCACGAACTTCAAGATGTCGAAGGACGACTCCGAGGTCATGGCCGACGCGTTCTTGAAGTGCACGGACGTGATCAAGACGATGAAGACCCAGATCGCCAAGGACCCCGCCGCGCAGAACCCGGAGGCCAAGAAGTGCTTCGAGGCGACCCTGACCGAGGACAAGGTCCGGGGCATGCTCGTCGCCAACTTCTCCGGTGACCAGGAGTCGGCCGGGCAGTTCCAGAGCGAGCTCATGAAGTGCGCCGCGGCCGGCCAGCCGACGCCCGACGCCCACGCCCAAGCCCAAGAAGTGACTCTTCGACCGGGCCTACGCGGGGCGGGCAGTGCTCGACGCCGCGTAGGCCCGGTCGAACCGGGTAGTACCTCGGCATGACCACCGCCGACGCCGTCGTCATCGGGAGCGGACCCAACGGCCTCGTCGCGGCGAACCTGCTCGCCGACGCGGGCTGGGACGTGGTCGTGCTCGAGACCCAGGACGAGGTCGGCGGAGCGGTCCGCAGCGGCAGCGACGTGCACCCCGACTTCGTGCACGACACCTTCAGCTCGTTCTACCCCCTGGCCGCTGCCTCCCCGACGATCGGGTCGCTCCGGCTCGAGAGGTTCGGCCTCGAGTGGGTCCACGCGCCCTCGGTCGCGGCGACCCCGTTCAAGGACGGCAGCTGGAGCGTGCTGCACCGGACGCCGGAGGAGACCGCCGCCGCCCTGGACCGGCTCACCCCCGGGGACGGCGAGGCGTGGCTGGCGATGTGCTCGGCCTGGCAGAGGATCGGCGACCAGGTGGTCGGGGCGCTCCTGTCCCCCTTCCCGCCGGTGCGCAACGGGCTCGGCGCCCTCGCCAGGCTCCCTCGCGCAGGTGGCCTGTCGTTCGTGCAGACGATGCTGTCCCCGGCGCGCACGCTCACGGACCGGCAGTTCCGTGGCGTCGGGGCGAAGATGCTCATCGCCGGGAACTCCGCGCATGCGGACATCCCGATGGACGCGCCCGGCTCCGGCCTCATGGGCTGGCTGCTGGCGATGGTCGGCCAGCATCTCGGCTTCCCGGTGCCCAGGGGTGGCGCCGGGATGTTCTCGGCCGCCATGGCCAAGCGCTTCGAGTCCCTCGGCGGCACCGTCCGCACGAGCACGCGGGCGACCGGCGTGGTCGTGCGCGACGGGCGGGCGGTCGGCGTACGCACCGAGCACGGTGACGTCGTCGAGGCTCGCAGGGCCGTGGTCGCCGACGTGTCCGCGCCGGCGCTCTACGGCGGGCTGGTCTCCTGGGACGACCTGCCGGCCAGGTGGCAGCGGAAGATGAGCCGGTTCGAGTGGGACCCCGGCACGGTCAAGGTCGACTGGGCGTTGGACGGCCCGATCCCCTGGGAGACCTCGCCCGGCCCCGCACCCGGGACCGTGCACATCGCCGACGACGTCGACGACCTCGCCACGGCGGGGTCCCAGATCGCGTCGCACATGGTTCCCGGCCGACCGTTCCTCCTCCTCGGCCAGATGGCCGCGGCGGACCCCTCCCGCGCCCCCGAGGGCAAGGAGTCGGCGTGGGCGTACACCCACGTGCCCCAGGAGGTCCGCCACGACGCCGGCGACGGCGGCATCCGCGGCGTCTGGGACCACGACGACGTCGAGCGGATGGCCGACCGGATGCAGGCCCGGCTGGAGGAGTACGCCCCGGGCTTCGCCGACCGCGTGCTCTCCCGCCGCGTGCTCGGGCCTCGTGAGATGGAGGCCCGCAACGAGAACCTCCGCAACGGTGCGCTCAACGGCGGGACCTCCGGACTGCAGCAGCAGCTGGTCTTCCGGCCGGTCCCGAGCCTCGGGCGCGCCGAGACCCCGGTGAAGGGCCTCTACCTCGGATCCGCCTCGGCCCACCCCGGCGGCGGTGTGCACGGTGCGTGCGGGTCGAACGCCGCCCGCGCGGCCATCGCGCACGACCGGGTCCGCCGCGTGCTGCGCTGAGGGCGGCTGCCGGGGCGGTAGTCGGCGGGGGCAGCCGGGGGGCGGCCGGGGGGCGGCCCGCATGAGGGCCTTGACCAGGGGTAGAACCGGACCATGAGTCGCACGACGAGAGTGATGCGGTGTTCCCCGCAGAACGTGTGGGCCGTGCTCGAGGACGCCTGGAGCTACGGCATGTGGGTGGTCGGCGCCGCCCGGATCCGCGACGTGGAGCTCCACTGGCCCCAGGTCGGGTCGAAGATCCACCACTCCGTCGGGGCGTGGCCTCTGCTGATCAGCGACCACACCGAGGTGGAGGTGATGGAGCCGGAGCGCCTCCTCCAGCTGCGGGTGAAGGCGTGGCCGACCGGGGAGGGCCGGGTGACCCTCACCATCCGGCCGGCCGGTGAGGGTGAGACCGAGGTCGTCATGGAGGAGCAGGCGATCTCCGGACCGGCCACGTTGCTGCCGAAGCCGCTGCAGGACCTCATGCTCGACCAGCGCAACAAGGAGGCGCTGCTCCGGCTGTCCTACATCGCCGAGCACCACGCCCGGTCCGGCGACTGAACCACCGGCTCCGGCGCGACCTGCCCTGGGTCTGGTCCAGGCCCGCGTGGCCTTGTAGAGCACAACAGAGCGGGCGGACGATGGTCCAAATGCCTTGTGTTGCCTCTCGGTGGCTCGGCGCCGGGACAGATAAGGAGGGACCCATGTCCAAGGCATCGAAGTCAAGCGCCTCCGAGACGGTAGAGGTCGAGGGGTACGAAGGCCACTTCGAGAGCATGGCTGACGGCTACACGGTGGGGTTCGAGAAGTACACCGCCGACACGGACCTGACGCCGTTCTTCAAAGGGCTGCCCGACGACCGTTGCCAGTGCGCTCACTGGGGCTACGTGCTCAAGGGCAAGCTGACCTTCAAGACGGCGAACGGCGAGGAGACCTTCGAGGCCGGCGACGCCTACTACGTGGGGCCCGGCCACACTCCGGTGCTCTACGCCGGCACCGAGGTCGTCGAGTTCAGCCCGTCCACGGAGCTCGAGCACACCATGGCGGTGGTCAGCAAGAACATGGAGGCAGTGGGCTGACCGCCTCTGTCGGCGTCGGGCCGATCCGGCCCACTCACAGAGCGGAGGGCTCAGCCGGCACCGATCTGCCCCCGCGCCCCGCGCCCGACACGGGTCCCGCCCAGGTCCACACGCTCGCCGGCAAGGTAGCCCGAGCGCCTCCCGCTGCCGGACAGCGAGCGGGACTGGGCCTTGCGCAGGTAGGGGTACTCCTTCTCGACGGCGTTGCGGACCGCGACTGACCGGTCGGCGAGCACCAGGGCCACGGAGCGTCCGACCGGCGCCGACGCACTGGCCCGTGCCGCCTTCTCCGCGCGCCCCTCGGCCTCCCGCAGCCTCCGCACGACAGCCGCGGTGAACCCCGCGAGCCAGGAGCGACGGTAGGCGGCGAGGTTCTCCCCGGGCGGGGCGAACGAGCGCCGGAGCATCGAGGAGGCCTGCAGCAGCAGGCTCGTGTAGAGGACCTCGGCCCGCGCGAGGTCGGACCCGTAGCCGAAGAGGTGCATGGAGAGCTGCTTCGCGCCCGCCTCGTCGTACCTGGTGCGCTGCACCGCCCGGCACCGCAGCGAGATCGCCACCCCGCTGAGCAGGTCCGCCTTGTCGAGCGCGTAGGGCGCGTCGAGCACCACCACCCGGTCGCCGACGATGTCGGAGCCGGGAGCGCTCTCGGCGAGGAGGGCCCGGTCGATGCCGTAGGCCGCGATCAGCTCGGCCGCCTTGGCGGTGTAGGTCTCCGCCTCCTCCGGCGTGGTCGCCGGGTCCTCGGCCTTGGCCAGGATCTTGCGGACCTTGGCGAGCACCGCGTCGGTCGGGCCTGTCGTGGCGCGCGCACCGGTCGCCGCGCGCGGGTCGTGCTGTGAGCTCATGGGCTGCCCCTTCGGGGTCGGGATCATCGTCGTACGCGACCCTGGCACCGGCCACGGACAGACCAGCGCCACCCGGGCAGGTTGTCCACAGCCCGCGAGGAGGACGGGGTCAGCTCGCGACGGCCGTGACCACCCGTGACCGGGTCTCCGGCTGCTCCCAGGCGGCCGACGTGCGCGACAGGCGGAGCAGCGACAACGACAGGAAGGGTACGGCGAGCAGCACCGACCAGTGCCAGGCGGCCGAGGACGCGGCGACGAACAGCATGCCGGTGAAGGTCGTGGCCAGCGCCAGGCGGGTGGAGTACCCGACCATCGTGAGCGGCGGCGCGGGAGTGGCGCGGGCGCTGCGCATGTCGACCGCGAACGGCCGCCGCACCGACCACCTCATCGAGCCCGACACCACCTGGAAGGTGACCACGAGCGTCGAGCACAGCACCGCGACCACCTGCGCGACCGTGGGCACACCCGCCCGCAGGGAGGCGAGCAGCAGCGCGACCGCGATCGCGGCGAGCAGCACCTCGAGCAGCACGACGACACGCGTCACGAACACCAGGCGCGGAGGGACGGGAAGGCTCTCCCGCCACAGGGCGCCGCGACCGTCGAGACACCAGGCGTTGACGCCGAACAGCAGTGCACCGCCGGAGGCGACGAGGCCGGGGAGCACGTTGAGCATGTACCACTCGAGCGCGCTGGCCACCGCGACGAGCCCGGGCAGCAGGGCGAGTACGGCGAAGCCGCGACGCAAGGGGACCGAACGCCAGACCCCGGACCGGTCGACCCGCAGCGTCGCCATGAAGTCGGACGCGGGGTTGACCCGACGGGAGTGGACCGAGCTCTCCACGCGCAGCTCGTCACGCGGCACCCGGCGGGCGAGTGCGTGCGCGACGTACGCGCCGAGCAGGACGGCGGTCAGAGCCATGGCGAGGAGACCGATCACCGACTGCATCCACGGGCCCCAGGCGCCCTCGGAGCCGTGGAGCGCTGCCAGGATGACCCCGATCGTGGGCGACCGGTCGAGGAGGGACACCACCTCGTCGGTGACGATCAGCACCGCCATGGTCACGGCCAGCACGACGACGACGCCTCGCACCACCCAGACCCCGTGACGGACCCGGCGGAGCCACTCGACGATCCAGGCGAAGAGCTGGGCGATCGCGGTGGCCACGAAGAGCCAGATCACGACCGGCACCTGGGCGGCGAGCAGGTTGTGCGGGCCGATCACGAACGCGGTGGCGCCCAGCACGGTCCAGCTCTGCAGCAGCCAGGCGATGTTGAGCGGCGCCATCACCAGGGCGCCGAGATGGTCGCTGGTCGGGCTCACCGGGAAGGCGACGCCCTGCTCGCGGGCGAGCAGCTCCCTCCCACCACCTGAAGCGGCAGCCGAGACGATCGAGATGAGCAGCACGCCGATGTAGGCGCTCGGGAGGAGCAGGAGCGCGTCGTGGGCGCTGAACCGGCTCTGGCCGGCGGGGGTGCCGGCCGCGCCCGGCAGGTAGGCCGGCAGCCAGGCCGCGGCGATGGTGAGTACGACGATCAGGGCGAGTGCCGCGCGGACGACCTTGCGGCCCCGCCCACGCACGGCGGCCGCACGGAACGCCATGAGCGCGCGCACGTCTGCCGTGGCACGGATCGCCTCGTCGCCCACCCGCAGCAGCAGGCCGGCCAGGTCAGTCGAGTAGCGCGCGGTAGACACCGGCACCTTCCTCGCCGCTCATCTCGAGGGCCGGGACGGCCGCGACGGCGGTGCCTCCGCGCAGCACGACGGCGTGTTCGCAGGCCTGGACGGCGAGCTCCCGCAGGTGCGTCGACACCAGCACCGCGGCGCCTCTGGCGCGTGCGTCCGCGATGACGCTCATGGTCGCCTCCACGCCGAGCGGGTCCACGCCGTCGAAGGGCTCGTCCAGGAGGAGCACGGCCGGCTCGTGGAACGACGCGAGCACCACCGACATGCGCCTGCCCATGCCGTGACTGAAGCCGGCGGTGACCCGGTGCGCGACCGCGCCGAGCTCGAACCGCTCGAGGAGGTCGTGCGCCCGCACCTCCCAGCCCGGAGGCATCCGGCGCAGCCGCGCGGCGAGCTGGAGGTGCTCCCAGGGGGTGGCCCGCGGCACGAGGCCGCCGACGTCGGGGCAGTAGCCGGTCCTCCGCTTGGCGGAGAGGGTCTCGGAGCGGATGTCGAAGCCCGCGACCTCGACGACCCCCTCGGCGGGAGGTACGACGCCGGCCAGGACGCGCATCGTGGTGGACTTGCCGGCGCCGTTGCGGCCGAGCAACGCGGTCGACCCGCCGGCGCCGACCCTGAGGTCGATCCCCCGCACTGCGTCGACCATCCCGAAACGCACCCAGAGGGCTGAGACGTCGACGAGGTGGGTGGTCACCCGCCCGATTCTCGCAACTTCGTCCCTCCCGCACGAGGAATCACGGAAATCACCGCTTCGGCCCGACCCGGATCGCCAGCACCGCCATGTCGTCCGCCTGCGGACCGGGCCCGAAGTCACCGACGAGCCGGCGGATGCGCTCCGCGACCGCCTGGGCAGGGAGATCTCCGACGAGGGCGAGATCCGCCATGAGCCCGTTCTCCTCCAGCATGCGCAGCCCGTCGCGGCGCTCGAGCACGCCGTCGGTGACCGCCACGAGGAGGTCGCCGCGTTCGAGAAGGTGCTCCTCGGCCACGAAGGCCACGTCCTCCATGACGCCGAGGAGCGGCTGGGGGCGGCCCACCTGCATCACCTCGCCGGTGCGTCGTACGACGAACGGCAGCGGATGTCCCGCGCTGACCATGCTCATCCGGAGCCGACCGCCGCTCTCGGGCTCGAGCGTGCCGCACACGAGCGTCAGGAACCGGGACCGCTCCCCCTCCTCGACGATCGCCGTGTTGAGCCGCTCCAGCGTCGACGCCGTCGGGAACCCGGCCAGGGCGAGCGCGCGGATGGTGTGCCGGGCCAGACCCGTGACGGCCGCAGCCTCGGCGCCCGAGCCGCAGACGTCGCCCACCGCGAAGCACCAGCGGCCCGAACCGACCGGGAAGACGTCGTAGAAGTCACCGCCGGCGACGCTGGCCTCACCCGCGGCCTCGTAGACCACCCCCACCTCGAACGTCGGCGCATCGGGGATCGAGGCCGGCAGGAGGCTCCGCTGGAGCGCGTCGCCCATCCCCTGCAGCTCGCCGTGGACCCGCGCGTTGTCGATGGCCAGCGCGGCGCGGCGCGCAACCGACTCCGCGACGACGAGGGCCTCACCGTGGAGCGGGTCTCCCGGGGGACGTCCGAGGACCAGCGCGCCGATGCGGTGCCCGCGCGCGACCAGGGGGATCACCCGGATCTCTCCCCGGAGCGCCTCCTCCCGGGACTCGCCGATGTGCTCGGGAAGGGTGTGCTCGAGCGCAGAGCGCAGCGCCGCCGCCGCTCGCTCGTCGCGGTGCCACACCTGCTGGAGGACCGCGAGGCCGCGAACGTCGTCGAGGTACACCGCGCACCAGGTCGCGAGGCGAGGGACCACGACCTGGCCGGTCATGGCCATCGTCATCTCCTGGTCGAGCGACCCCGCCAGCAGGTCCCCGGTCTCCGCCAGGAAGGTCAACCAGCCCCGGCGCTCCCGCTCGGACACCCTGAGCCGGGCCCGGTCCGCGGCCGCAGCGACGACGTTGCCGATGCGCTGGAGGAGAACCGCCTCCTCGTCGCTGAAGCCGGCGACACGGTCGGAGGCCACACCGAGCGCGCCGATCACCCTGCCCTCCATGACCACGGGCACGGCCACGAGCGAGCGCAGGGCCCCGTCATGCAGCCACGAGACCTCGGGTCTGCCGTCGGAGAACGCGACCTCCGATCCTTCGCTGCCGGTCTCGGCGTCCGGGTCGGCGATGTCGTGGAGGACCACGGGCAGGTGCGGGTTGTGGAAGCTCGGCGTCCCGGGGGCGCCGGGCTGGAGCCGGGTGCCGACGACCGAGGCGTCCAGGCCGCTCACGGTGGTGACCTCGAAGTCGCCGTCGAGGTCCCGGGCGAGCAGGAGGTAGGCGGCCTGTGCGCCCAGCCGGTCGCGTGACCGCTCGACGACGAGGTCGAGGTACGCCTCGAAACCCAGCCGGTTGAGCGCGTCCTCACGCAGCCCGAGCGGGTCGTGGCGGACCGGGACGGAGCGCGCCTGCGGCGCAGGCCACTCCAGCAGGGCCCGCTTCGATGCGGGGACGAGGAGCATCACCCAGCCCTCGCCCGGCGGCCGGGACACCCGGGAGACGAACATCTGGGCCGGGGCCCCGGACTTCCGGCGCACGGTGCACATGCCCTGCCAGCGCCGCGCGGGCCAGGAGGGTACGGCGGAGCGGGTGTCCGCCGTGCTCCCGCGGTCGAGCGGCTCGACGAGGTCGCGCCACAGGCGGCCGTGCGCCTCCTTCGCGGTCCAACCCAGCATCCGGGCGGCGTCGTGGTTCCAGGAGCGGACCTCTCCATCGCTCGAGAGCTCCACGACCGCGACCCCCAGCCCGGTCGGCTCCGTCGCACGCCGAGCCGTCGCGGGCTGGCGGGGTGAGGCCGGAGCGGTTCCTCGCTCCAGCCTCAGCCAGACCCGCTTGGCGCCGGAGGAGTAGTCCACCCCCCACGCGCCTGCCATCGCGGCGGCGATCAGCAGCCCGCGACCGTGCTCCGCGTCGTCGTCCGGGCGCTCGACGCCGAGCGGCAGCGTCCGGCCCGGGTGGAGGTCCTCGACCTCGAGGCGCAGCCCCTGTGCGTCCACCTCGAGCGCGACGCGCACCGGGGTCCCGGCATGGATGACCGCGTTGGTCACCAGCTCGCTCGCCGCGAGGACGGCCTCGTCGGTGAGGTCCTCGGCATCCCACTCCTCCAGCGTTCTGCGCACGAAGCGTCGCGCCTGGGGGACGGACTCGCCCTCCGGCGCGAATGTTCGCTGTGTGTGCATGCTTGGGGCGATACCTTCTCTCTGTTTTCCTTGTCCCCACCAGACATGGTGACAGACTGATTGCTCGCGGGGGGCGAACGTAACCGAGGAGACCGGGCATGGCCGGCACCAAGACCAACCCACCATCTCAGCTGGACCGCGGGCAGAAGCCTCCCCCGTCGCAGCGGCGTGCCGCCGCGCCCCCTCAGGACGGCGTCGACGAGGCCCAGCTGAAGCGTCTTCTGGCCGCTTTGACAGCGATGCGCGACGGCAATTTCCGCAAAAGGCTCACGGTTCTGGGCGACGGGATCGAGGGTGAGCTCGCCGCGGTCTACAACGAGATCGCCGAACGCCAGCACCATCTCGCCTCCGAGCTGAGCCGCGTGCACCGCGTGGTCGGCCGGGAGGGGCGCCACTCCGAACGGCTGCAGTCCGGGCTGGGCGAGGGCTCCTGGGCGAAGTCGATCGACGCCGCCAACGGTCTAGTCAGTGACCTGGTACGGCCCACCGGCGAGCTCGCCAGGGTGGTCGCGGCGGTGTCCGAGGGCGACCTCACCCAGCGCATGGACGTCCAGGTCGACGGGCAGCAGCTCCGCGGGGAGCCGTTGAAGCTGGCGCGCAGCGTCAACGGTCTGGTCGACCAGCTCTCCGGGATCGCCGACGAGATCACCCGGGTCACCCGCGAGGTCGGCACGGAGGGGAAGCTCGGCGGCCAGGCGCGGGTACGCAACGCGGACGGCAGCTGGCGCGACCTCATGGACGCCGTGAACAGCATGTCGTCGCGGCTCACCGCCCAGGTCCGGGACATCGCCCTGGTCACGACCGCGGTCGCCAACGGCGACCTGTCGCGGACGGTCACCGTCGAGGTGTCGGGCGAGATGGCCCAGCTGAAGGCGACCGTGGACCGGATGGTCGACCAGCTGTCGTCGTTCGCGGTCGAGGTCACCCGCGTGGCACGCGAGGTCGGCACCGAGGGCCGGCTCGGGGGCCAGGCCGACGTGCGGGGTGTGAAGGGCACCTGGAAGGACCTCACCGACTCGGTGAACATCATGGCCTCGAACCTGACCAGCCAGGTGCGAGGCATCTCCTCGGTCGCCCAGGCGGTGGCCCGCGGAGACCTCAGCCAGCAGATCACGGTGACCGCGCGCGGCGAGGTCGCCGAGCTCGCCGAGACCCTCAACTCCATGACCGCGACGCTGCAGACGTTCGCCGACGAGGTCACCCGCGTCGCCCGCGAGGTCGGCACCGAGGGCATCCTCGGCGGCCAGGCCGACGTCCCAGGAGTCGCCGGCCGGTGGAAGGACCTCACCGAGTCCGTGAACTCCATGGCGGACAACCTCACCGCCCAGGTGCGAGACATCGCCCAGGTCACCACGGCGGTCGCCCGGGGCGACCTGAGCCAGAAGATCACCGTCGACGTGAAGGGCGAGCTCGCCGAGCTGAAGAGCACCGTCAACGTGATGGTCGACCAGCTCTCCGCGTTCGCCGCCCAGGTCACCCGCGTCGCCCGCGAGGTCGGCAGCGACGGCATCCTCGGCGGCCAGGCCGACGTGCCGGGCGTGGCGGGGACCTGGAAGGACCTCACCGACTCGGTGAACTCCATGGCGAGCAACCTGACCAACCAGGTCCGCAACATCGCCCAGGTCACGACGGCCGTCGCCCGGGGCGACCTCAGCCAGAAGATCACCGTCGACGTACGCGGTGAGCTCGCGGAGCTGAAGATGACCGTCAACACGATGGTCGACCAGCTCTCGGCGTTCGCCGACGAGGTCACCCGCGTGGCCCGCGAGGTGGGCGGCGAGGGAAGGCTCGGCGGCCAGGCCGCCGTACCCGGTGTCTCCGGCACCTGGCGCGACCTGACCGACTCGGTGAACTTCATGGCGGGCACGCTGACCGCCCAGGTCCGCAACATCGCCGAGGTCACCACGGCGGTGGCCCGCGGCGACCTGACCCGCACCATCACCGTCGAGGCCCGTGGCGAGATCCTCGAGCTCAAGAGCACCGTGAACACGATGGTCGACCAGCTCTCGGCGTTCGCCGACGAGGTCACCCGCGTGGCCCGCGAGGTCGGCACCGAGGGCCGGCTCGGCGGCCAGGCCGACGTGCACGACGTCTCGGGAACCTGGAAGGACCTGACCGAGAACGTCAACATGATGGCGAGCAACCTGACCGCACAGGTGCGCAACATCGCCCAGGTGACGACGGCGGTCGCGAGCGGCGACCTGAGCCGCAAGATCACCGTCGACGCGCGCGGCGAGATCCTCGAGCTCAAGAGCACCGTGAACACGATGGTCGACCAGCTCTCGTCGTTCGCCGACGAGGTCACCCGCGTCGCCCGCGAGGTCGGCACCGAGGGCATCCTCGGCGGCCAGGCCCACGTGCCAGGCGTCGCCGGCACCTGGCGCGACCTCACCGACTCGGTGAACTCGATGGCGAGCAACCTGACCAACCAGGTGCGCAGCATCGCGACGGTGTCCACCGCCGTGGCGCGCGGCGACCTGAGCCAGAAGATCGCGATCGAGGCGCGCGGCGAGGTGGCGGCGCTGGCCAGCACGATCAACGCGATGGTCGACACGCTCCGCGCGTTCGCCGACGAGGTCACCCGCGTCGCCCGCGAGGTCGGCACCGAGGGCATCCTCGGCGGCCAGGCGCACGTCCGCGGCGTCGCCGGCACCTGGAAGGACCTCACCGACTCGGTGAACGGCATGGCGGGCAACCTGACCAGCCAGGTGCGGAGCATCGCGCTGGTCACGACCGCGGTCGCCCACGGCGACCTGACGCAGAAGACGTACGTCGACGCGCGCGGCGAGATCCTCGAGCTCAAGACCACCGTGAACCGGATGGTGGACCAGCTGTCGTCGTTCGCCGACGAGGTCACCCGCGTCGCCCGCGAGGTGGGCACCGAGGGCAAGCTCGGCGGCCAGGCCGAGGTGGCCGACGTCTCCGGCACGTGGCGCAAGCTCACGGAGAACGTCAACCAGCTCGCGGGCACGCTGACCACCCAGCTGCGTGCGATCGCCGAGGTCTCCACGGCGGTCACCCAGGGCGACCTGAGCCAGGAGATCACGGTGCAGGCCCAGGGCGAGGTCGCCGAGCTCAAGGACAACCTCAACCAGATGATCGACAACCTGCGCGAGACCACGCGGGCGAACCAGGAGCAGGACTGGCTCAAGACCAACCTGGCCCGGTTCACCGGCCACATGCAGGGTGGCCGCGACCTGCTCGACGTGACCCGGCTGATCGTCAGCGAGCTCACGCCGCTGCTCGGCGCCAGGCAGGGCTCGTTCTTCCTCAGCGAGACCGACCACGAGGGTCGGGCGTCGCTGCGCCGGATCGCGTCGTACGGCTACCGGCACCGCAAGAACATCCCCGACCGGTTCCCGTTCGGCCAGGGGCTGGTCGGCCAGGCCGCCGTGGACAAGTCGCCGATCCTGGTGACCGACGCCCCGCCGGAGTACATCCGGGTCACCTCCGGCCTCGGCGAGGCCTCGCCGGTCACCATCGTGATCCTCCCCGTGGTGTTCGAGGACCAGGTGCTCGGCGTGGTGGAGCTGGCGTCGTTCTCGCGGTTCAGCCCGGTGCACATGCAGTTCCTCGAGCAGCTGATGGAGATCATCGGCGTCTCGCTGAACGCCATCATCGCGAGCTCCCGCACCCAGGAGCTGCTCGTCGAGTCGCAGCGGCTGGCCTCGGAGCTCCAGAACAAGTCGGAGGAGCTGCAGACCCAGCAGGGCGAGCTCCAGCAGACCAACGCCGAGCTCGAGGAGAAGGCCCGGCTGCTGGCTGCCCAGAACCGCGCCATCGAGATCAAGAACCTCGAGATCGAGGACGCGCGGCGTGGGCTCGAGGAGCGGGCGGAGCAGCTCGCGCTCTCCTCGCGCTACAAGTCCGAGTTCCTCGCGAACATGTCGCACGAGCTGCGGACGCCGCTCAACTCCCTGCTGATCCTGGCCAAGCTGCTCTCGGAGAACGCCGAGGGGAACCTCAACCCGCGGCAGGTGGAGTTCTCGCGGACGATCCACAGCTCGGGCACCGACCTGCTGCAGCTGATCAACGACATCCTCGACCTGTCGAAGGTCGAGGCCGGGAAGATGGACGTCCACCCGTCCGACGTCGCGGTCTCGGGTGTCGTGGAGTACGTCGAGGCGACGTTCCGCCCGTTGACGACCGAGAAGGACCTCGGCTTCGCGGTGACCGTGGCCCCCGACGTACCCCGCACTCTCTTCTCCGACCAGCACCGGCTCCAGCAGGTGCTGCGCAACCTGCTGTCCAACGCCGTGAAGTTCACGAGCGCCGGACAGGTCACCCTCGACATCCGGATCGCTTCGGGCGAGCGGTTCACGACACCGGCGCTGAACGACGCGGAGCAGGTCGTCGCGTTCTCGGTGGCCGACACCGGCATCGGCATCCCGCCGGACCACCTGCGGGTGATCTTCGAGGCGTTCCAGCAGGCCGACGGCACGATCAGCCGGAAGTTCGGCGGGACCGGTCTCGGGCTCTCCATCAGCCGTGAGATCGCGCGCCTGCTCGGCGGCGAGATCCACGCGGACAGCGAGCCCGGGCGGGGAAGCACGTTCACGCTCTACCTCCCCATGCGCTACACCGGCGACCAGGGCGCGCGGGTCATCACCGAGCTGGAGCAGCGTCGGGCGAGATACGAGGGCGCGCCTGCGCTGACCACCGGCCGGGTGTCGGCAGCCGCGACCACCCCGCAGCAGGAGGTCGAGGACGACCAGCGCGAGATCAACCAGGAGGACAAGGTGCTCCTCGTGGCCCTGACCGGCCTCCAGCTGCGACGGGCAGCGGTCGAGCTGGGCCGCGCGCGCGGCTTCAAGGTGGTCACCACCGAGCGGGCCGGAGACGCCATCGCCGCCGCGAGACGGCACCGCCCCGCGGGGATCGTGGTGGGGATGGACCTGACCAGGGACGACGGGCTCTCGCTGCTGAGGGCGTTCAAGACCGACTCGGAGACCCGGCACGTGCCGACCGTCGCGGTGCACTCCGCGCGGTCGGCCGAGAACGCCCACGTGAGCCGGCACGCCGGCGCCCTGCAGATCGTGGAGGAGCCGGTGACCCCCGAGAGCCTCGAGGCCGCGCTCGACGACCTCGGCGCCTACATCGACCGGAAGACCCGGTCGCTGCTGGTCGTCTCCAGCGAGTCCGTCGAGGAGACCTCCGCGGTCGTGGCTCTCTTCGGTGCCGTGCCCGACGTCGACCTGCGCCTGGTCACCGGCGTGGAGGAGGCGATCGCGGAGCTCGAGTCACGGCGGTTCGACTGCGTGGTCGTGGACCTCAAGCTCGCCGGAGGCAGCGGCTTCGACCTGATCAAGCGGATGCGCTCCCGCAAGACGCTGCAGGACATGCCCGTGGTGGTCAGCGCCGGCCAGGACCTGAGCGCGCGGGACGAGTCGCGGCTGCGGCAGTACGCCGAGTCGATGGTCGTGAAGTACCCGACGTCGGTCGGACGGCTGATCGACGAGGTCGCGCTGTTCCTGCACCGCTCCGACGTCGAGGTGCCGGACCAGCCCGCACCGGTCGTCGAGCACCACGCCGGTGGGCCCAACGTCTTCATGGGCAAGCGGATCCTCATCGTCGACGACGACGCGCGGAACGTCTTCGCCCTGACCAGCGCGCTCGAGGGCCACGGCATCGACGTGGTGTACGCCGACAACGGCGAGGCCGGGATCGCGGCGCTCCAGAAGGACCCGGACATCGACCTGGTCCTGATGGACGTCATGATGCCGGGCATGGACGGATACACCGCGATGCGCGAGATCAGGAAGATCCCTGCCTTCCAGGAGCTTCCGCTGATCGCCCTGACCGCGAAGGCGATGCCCGGCGACCGCGACAACAGCCTCGCGGCGGGCGCGTCCGACTACGTGACCAAGCCGGTCGACGTCGACGACCTCCTCGCCCGCTTCCGGACGTGGTGGAAGTGACCGACCGGGCCAGGATCCTCCTCGTCGACGACCGGGCGGAGAACCTCCTGGCACTCGAGGCGATCCTGAGCTCGCTCAACCAGACCCTGGTGCGGGCGTCGTCGGGCGAGGAGGCGCTGCGCGCACTGCTGAAGGACGAGTACGCCCTGATCCTGCTCGACGTGCAGATGCCCGGCATGGACGGCTTCGAGACGGCGGCCCAGATCAAGGCGCGGTCGCGCACCAAGGACATCCCGATCATCTTCCTGACCGCCGTGGACACCGACGAGCACAACGCCTACCGCGGCTACGCCGTGGGTGGCGCGGACTACATCACCAAGCCGTTCGACCCGTGGGTGCTCCGCGCGAAGGTGCAGGTCTTCGTCGACCTGTGGGTGGCCGGCCGCCGCCTCGCGACCCAGGCGGCCTTCCTGCGCCGCCAGCTCGAGGACTCCCCGACCGCGGTGGACGTCCTCGGCGAGCTCCGCGACCGGCTCGCGCACGTCGAGGACGCGGTGCGCGACCTCGGGATGCGCCTGGAGGCCGGCGAGGGGTCGCCCGACGAGGCGTTCGCCCTGCTGGAACGGCGGGTGTCCTCGATGAGGCAGGCGCTCGACGTACTGGAGGGAAGCCCGCCGGTCGCAGGCCTCACGCGGCGCGAGTTCGGCTGAGGCCCTGGGCGGCGGTTTCCCGGGTTCTCCTGGGAAAGCATCACTCCCCGCGGTGGATGCACCACGGGGAGTGACGGTTTGCCTGGTCGACCTGGGAAAGCGGCCCAGGGCCTGGCGGCCCAGGGTCAGGCGGGGAAGCGCTCGCCCTTCTCCGCGAGCTCCACGAGGTACGTCGGAGGCTCGAACCGCTCGCCGTACGCCGCCGCGAGCTCACGCGCCCGGGCGACGAACCCGGTCAGCCCGCCCTCGTAGCCCTGCATGTACTGCACCGTGCCGCCGTACAGGGGCGGGAAGCCGATGCCGAAGATCGACCCGATGTTCGCGGCGGCAGCGGACTCGAGGACGCCCTCGGCGAAGCACTTGGCCGTCTCGAGCGCCATCGCGAACAGGTACCGCTCCTGGATGTCCTTCAGCGGGATCTGCACGTCGGACTTCGTGAAGTGCTCACGCAGCCCGGGCCACAGGAACTTCTTCGAGCCGTCCGTGGGGTACTCGTAGAAGCCCGCACCCGCGGCCTTGCCCTTGCGACCGAACTCCTCGACCATCCGGTCGATCGTGGCCGAACCCGGGGTCGGCACCCACTCCTTCCCCTCGCGCTCCACCGCTGCCTTCGTGGCCGCGCGGATGTGCTGGGTCAGGGTCAGCGAGACCTCGTCGAGCATGCCGAGCGGCGGCGCCGGGAAGCCGGCCATCGTGGCGGCGCGCTCGATGGTCTGCGGGTCGACACCCTCCTCGAGGATCGCGACGGCCTCGTTGAGCAGCGTGCCGTAGACGCGGCTGGTGTAGAAGCCGCGGCTGTCGTTCACGACGATCGGCGTCTTCTTGATCTGCTGCACGACGTCGACCGCGTGGGCGACCGCCTTGTCCGAGGTCTTCGCGCCCTTGATGATCTCGACGAGCGGCATCTTGTCGACGGGCGAGAAGAAGTGCAGGCCGATGAAGTCCTCGGGCCGGTCGACGCCTTCGGCGAGCTCGGTGATCGGCAGCGTGCTGGTGTTGGAGCACAGCAGCGCGTCTGGGTTGACCACGTCGAGGATCTCGCCGAAGACCTTGCTCTTCAGAGCCGGGTCCTCGAAGACGGCCTCGATCACGAGGTCGCAGCCCTTGAGGTCGGCCGGGTCGGCGGTCGGGGTGATCCGGGCGAGGACCTCGTCGGCCTTGTCGCGGGTCATCTTGCCGCGCTCGACGGCCTTGTCGAGGAGCTTGACCGAGTAGTTCTTGCCCTTCTCGGCGTTCTCGACGCTGACGTCCTTGAGCACGACCTCGATGCCGGAGCGGGCGGCGGAGTACGCGATCCCCGCCCCCATCATCCCGGCGCCGAGCACACCGAGCTTCGTGGCGGTGAACTTGTCGACGCCCGTCGGGCCGCAGCGAGCCGGAGTTGATCGCCTGCAGGTCGAAGAAGAACGCCTGGATCATGTTCTTCGAGATCGACCCGGTGACCAGCTTGGTCAGGTAGCGCGACTCGATCCGCGACGCGGTGTCGAAGTCCACCTGGGCGCCCTCGACGGCCGCCGACATGATGGCCTTCGGCGCGGGGTAGTCGGCACCCTTGGCCTGCTTGCGCAGGTTGGCCGGGAAGGCGGGGAGGACCGCCGCGACCTTCGGGTTCGACGGGGCGCCGCCCGGCATCTTGTAGCCGGGACGGTCCCAGGGCTGGCTCGCGGCCTCGGCGTTGTCCACGTTCCCGAGGATCCACGCCTTCGCGGCCGGGACCAGCTCCTCCTGGGTCGCGACGACCTCGTCGACGAGGCCCTTCTCCTTCGCCTGGGCCGGCTTCAGCTTGGTGCCGGTGAGCAGGTAGGTCATGAGGGCGTCGTACATGCCGAACATCCGGACGAGCCGGGTCACGCCGCCGCCTCCGGGCAGCAGGCCGAGCGACACCTCGGGCAGGCCGAGGTCGTAGCGGCCGTCGACCGCGATCCGGTGGTGGCAGGCCAGGGTGATCTCGAGGCCGCCGCCGAGCGCGGCGCCGTTGATCGCGGCGACGACGGGCTTGCCGAGCAGCTCGAGGCGACGCAGGTCCGCCTTGATCGCCTCGACGGTCTCGAAGATCCGGGGTGCGTCCTCCGGCCCCGCCTGGACCATCATCTTCAGGTCGCCGCCGGCGAAGAAGGTCTTCTTCGCGCTGGTGACGACCACCCCGGTGATCTCGTCCTTCTCCTGCTGGAGCCGGGCCACGGCCGCGGCCATCGACTCCTTGTACAGCTCGTTCATCGTGTTGGCGCTCTGCGTGGGGTCGTCGAGGGTGAGTACGACGATCCCGTCGCTGTCCTTGTCCCACCGCACGGCGCTCTGCTGGGCAGTCTCAGTCATTGATGTTTCCTCGGAGATCTGTGTCGTTGACGTTGTGGGTGGTGGGTCAGATGCGCTCGACGACGGTGGCGATGCCCATGCCGCCGCCGACGCAGAGCGTGGCGAGGCCGTAGCGCAGGTCGCGACGCTCGAGCTCGTCGATGAGGGTGCCGAGGATCATCGCGCCGGTCGCACCGAGCGGGTGGCCCATGGCGATCGCGCCGCCGTTGACGTTCACCTTGTCGGCCGGCAGGTCGAGGTCGCGCATGAACCGCATCGCGACCGCGGCGAACGCCTCGTTGATCTCGAACAGGTCGATGTCTTCAGGCGTCAGGCCCGCCTTGGCGAGCGCCTTGCGGGAGGCCGGTGCCGGGCCGGTGAGCATGATCGTCGGGTCCGCGCCGGAGACGGCGGTGGCGATGATCTTCGCCCGCGGCGTGAGGCCGAGCTCCTGGCCGACCTGCTCGGAGCCGATCGCCATGAGCGAGGCGCCGTCGACGATGCCGGACGAGTTGCCGGCGTGGTGGACGTGGTCGATCTTGTCGACCCAGTGGTACTTCTCGAGCGCCACCGAGTCGAAGCCGCCCTGCTCGCCGATGTCGGCGAAGGACGGCTTCAGGCCGGCGAGCGACTCGACCGTCGTGCCGGGACGGATGAACTCGTCCTTGTCGAGGATGGTGATCCCGTTGATGTCCTTCACCGGGACGACCGAGCCGTCGAAGTAGCCGTTCGACCTGCGCCTTGGCGGCCCGGGCCTGCGACTCCGCGGCGAACGCGTCGACGTCCGAGCGGGAGAAGCCCTCGATCGTGGCGATCAGGTCGGCGCCGATGCCCTGGGGCACGAACGCGGTGTCGAACGCGGTCGCCGGGTCGGAGGCCCACGAGCCGCCGTCGGAGCCCATGGGCACGCGCGACATCGACTCGACGCCGCCGGCGAGGATCAGGTCCTCGAAGCCGGAGCGGACCCGCGCGGCAGCCTGGTTCACGGCCTCGAGGCCCGAGGCGCAGAACCGGTTGAGCTGGACGCCCGCGACGGTCTCGGGGTAGCCGGCCTTCAACGCCGCGGTCTTCGCGATGTCCGACCCCTGGTCACCGATCGGGCTCACCACGCCGAGCACGACGTCGTCCACCCGCTCCGGGTCGAAGCCGGGGTTGCGCTCCTTCACGGCGTCGAGCAGGCCGACGACCAGGTCGATGGGCTTCACCTCGTGGAGGGAGCCGTTCTTCTTGCCCTTGCCTCGCGGCGTGCGGAGGGCGTCGTACACGAATGCTTGTGGCACGTCAGCCTGGCTCATCTGGGAGTCCCAACTTCTCGGAGACGGTGAGACCAGCCCCTGAGGGAAGGGGCCAGTGGAGATACCTGATTGTGACACTCATACTGTTAGCGTCCAACGGGGCCCAGGATGTGATCTACGTCGCTACCGCGGAGCCCCGTACGACCCAGAGACCGACCCCCGAGGACCGCACCCGATGACGAACACGACCGAGGTCGTCAGCGACTTGATGACCCTGGACGAGCTCACCAAGCGCGTGGGCATGAGCGTCCGGAACGTCCGCTTCTACACCACCAAGGGGCTCGTGCCGGCCCCGATCCGGCGTGGGCGCTCGGGCTACTACTCCGCCGAGCACGTGGTGCGGCTCGAGCTGGTCCGCGAGCTCCAGGCCCACGGGTTCACGCTCTCCGCGATCGAGGGATACATGTCGCGGATCCCCGCGAACGCCGCACCGGAGACCATCGCCCTGCACCGGACCCTGCTCGCGCCGTGGATGGCGGACATGCCCGAGACCATCTCCAGGAAGGAGCTGGTACGACGGGCGGGGCGGACGCTGAGCGACGACGAGCTCGCGACCCTGAACACGCTCGGCATCGTCTACCCGACCAAGCAGGGGAAGTTCCAGGTCACCGTCGCCCACCTCTCCGTCGGCGTCGCCCTGCTCGACCTCGGCATGCCCTCGGAGCTCGCGATCGCCGCGCAGGAGATCTTCACCGCTCACGGCAGGGCGATCGCCGACGAGCTGAGCGCGCTGTTCAAGAAGCAGGTCTGGCCGACGTACAAGGAGCGTGGGGTCACGCCCGAGCAGCTCGCCGGGATGGTGGAGAAGTTCAAGCCGGTGTCCATCGCCGCGCTCGTCACCGCCTACGAGAGCGCGATGGACGAGTCGAAGCGCGAGAGCGTCGCCCGCCGTACCCGCTGAGCAGCGGCGGGTCGGTCGGGTCGGGTCGTCTTCCCAAGAGTTGTGGACGCATCCCTAGCGGTATGCCGCTTGTGCTCCGTCCATAACCCCGCGTTACAAGGGGCGGGTCAGGCCTGTACGACGGCGCCGGACTCGATGAGGGCGTCGACGTCCTCGATCCCCCAGGCCTCGAGGGCCGCGCGACTGAGCCCGCCGGGCACGCTCGGGCCCGTGCTGAGCGTCGGCGCGGTGCGCGAGAAGCGTGGCGCCGGGGCGGGCTGGAGGATCCCGTCGCGGGTCACGTACGTCTCGCGCGCCTTCAGGTGCGGGTGCTCGGCGGCCTCGGTCAGGGGCAGGATCGGGGTGCAGCAGGCGTCGGTGCCGTCGAACACCTCGGCCCACTCGGCCTGGGTGCGTTCGCGGAAGCGGGCCGCGATCGTCTCCCGGAGCTCGCCGTGGCGCGCGAAGTCGTACCGGTCGGGGATCTCGCCGGCCAGCCCGAGGCCCTTGACCAGCTCGTCGTAGAACTTCGGCTCGAGGGAGCCGACCGCCATGTGCCGGCCGTCCGAGGTCTCGTAGATGTCGTAGAACGGCATGCCGCCGTCGAGCAGGTTCGCCGCACGCTGCTCCCGCCAGCCGCCGCCGGCGATCATGCTCGCGAGCATGGCGTTGAGGTGGGCGGAGCCGTCGACGATCGCGGCGTCCACCACCTGGCCCTGGCCGCTGACCCGCGACTCGAGGAGTGCCGCGAGGACGCCGATGACCAGGTACGTCGACCCGCCACCGAAGTCGCCGAGCAGGTTGGAGGGGAACATCGGCCGCTCCGGGCTCTGGCCGAGGCCGTGCAGCGAGCCGGAGATGCCGATGTAGTTCATGTCGTGGCCGGCGGTCTGCGCGAGGGGGCCGTCCTGGCCCCAGCCGGTCATCCGGCCGTAGACCAGCCTCTCGTTGCGGGCCAGGCACTCGTCGGGACCGAGCCCGAGCCGCTCGGCCGCGCCGGGACGCATCCCCTCCAGGAAGACGTCGGCACGCTCGACGAGGTCGAGGACGGTGGCGACCGCTACCGGGTCCTTCAGGTCCATCGCGATGCTCGGACGTCCGCGGGTCAGCAGGTCCGTCTCGCGGGCACCCGCGCTGGCGGCCCCACCGGGCTTCTCGATGCGCACCACGTCCGCCCCGAGGTCGGCGAGCATCATCGCCGCGTGCGGGCCGGGGCCGATGCCGGCGAGCTCCACGACCTTGATGCCCCTGAGCGGGCCGGTCCCCTGTCCGAGTGCGTACGCGTCAGTCATGCGGCGATTCTGACAGTGCGACTGTCAGGATCGCGAGTGGGTGTCCGTCACGAGGGACACGAGGTTGACGACGATGGCGATCGCGGTGCCCACGATGGCCACGCCGAGCACGATCCGGAAGACGAGCGCCCAGTCGAACGTCGCGTCGCCGAAGTCGAACGGGAACACCCGCCACATCATCACGGTCACGGCCAGCGCGACGGCCTGCGTGACGACGTCACCGAACGCCTTGAACCGCTTGGTGTCCTTGAACAGGTACGCCAGGTTGGCGGCGATGCTCACGACGATCGAGACGTTGACCCAGGTCAGGACCCGCGTGAAGTCGTCGGTCAGGAACGGCAGGACGTCCCAGCCGGGCCAGACGTTGACGCCGAACAGCAGAGCCGCGTTGACGAGTACGGCGACGACGTAGCCCGATCGCCTGGCGGCGGCCGACGGGCGCCTCGTCGTCGTGGTGGCCGAGGTCATCGCGCCCCTCCCTTCAGGAAGGTGACTTACTCACCACACTAGGTACGGCTCGACGCGGGCAGGAGGGGCGAAGGTCACGAGGCCTCGACAGGCCCCGCTCGCCGGCGCCCTGGCCGCCGACTGAGGCGGGACCGTAGAACATGCAGTCACCCCGTCGGCGGTACGGCGTCAGGCGGGGATGTCGCTCGCGGAGGGTGCCAATGCATGTTCTACGGGCTCGTGACGCGCGCGAGCAGCGGCCCGGGGGGCCGCGCGGGACAGCTCCGTCCCTAGTGGTGGTACTCGTGCACCACGGCGTGGCCCTTGCCGCGCGAGATCATCCAGCGGTTCACCGGCAGCGTGACCGCGAAGGCCACGGCGAGCGAGAACGCCAGGGAGGCCCAGAAGATCCAGTTGGCGAGGCCGGCGTTCAGGGCGCCCGGGACGAACACCATCACGCCGTTGTCGACGATCTCCATGACCAGGATCGAGACGGTGTCCGCGGCGAGGGCCACCTTCACGGCGGCCGACAGGGGCAGGCCGGCCCGCAGCACCGAGCTGACCGTGAGCAGGTAGCCGAAGAAGAAGGCCAGGGCTACCGCGAGGACCACGGCCGGAACCGTGCCCCAGCCCCACCAGGTGGCCAGCACCATGCCGAGGACCTCACCGATCGCACAGCCGGTGAGGCAGTGCAGGGTCGCGCTGGCCGCCGTGCGCCAGGACCGGTCGACGCCGCCTCCGGCTCCGTGGCCCTCGTGACCCTCCTGGCCGTCGTGGCGAGCGGTCTCCTGCTCCGTTGCGGTGTCCATCTCGTGGCTGTGTTCCATGCCTTCCTGTATACCCCCAGGGGGTATCTCCGTCAAGACCTCGAGGACACGCGGCGACAAGCGTCGTGACCGGCCTCACCTCTGCAACTAGTTGCATAGGGCCGTGAGGAGGCGGCATCCTCGACGTCATGGCCCTCGAGCACGCGATCCTGGTCTCCCTGAGCGAGCGACCCGCCTCGGGTCTCGAGCTCGCACACCGCTTCGACCGTTCGATCGGGTTCTTCTGGAGCGCGACCCACCAGCAGATCTACAAGGTGCTCGCTCGCATGGAGGCCGACGGCTGGGTGCGGTCCACGGCGCTCGAGCAGCAGGGCCGGCCGGACAAGAAGGTCTACGAGGTCACCACCGACGGCAGCGACGAGCTCGCCACCTGGCTCGCCGAGCCGATGCCGATGGAGAAGTTCCGGAGCGCGTTGGCCGTCCGGCTCCGCGGTGCGTCGTACGGCGACCGGGCCGCCGTGCTCGAGACGGTCCGGGAGCAGATCGCCGACCACGTCGCACGGCTCGAGCACTTCGAGCGTCTCGCGGCCCGCGACTTCCCCGACCCCGACTCGCTCACCGGCCAGGCCCTCGACATCTACCTCGTGCTTCGGGGCGGCATCCGCCTCGAGCAGTTCTGGGTCGACTGGCTCACGGAGTACGTCGAAGCGCACCAGCCCACCCCCGACACCGACCCCGCCCGCCGTACCGCCGAAGGCCGTGTCAACGAAGGAAGAGCCTCATGACCGACTACCCCCACCTGCTGGAGCCGATCACCCTCGGAGGCACCACACTGCGCAACCGCGTGGTGATGGGCTCGATGCACACCGGTCTGGAGGACCGCGCGAAGCACCTGCCGGAGCTCAGCGCCTACTTCGCCGAGCGTGCGCGGGGCGGTGTCGGCCTGATCGTCACGGGCGGGTACGCCCCCAACGTCCGGGGCTGGCTGCTGCCGTTCGGGTCGATGCTGACCCGGTCGCGGCAGGCCGACCGGCACCGCGCGGTGACCGACGCCGTGCACGCGGAGGGCGGCGCCATCGCGCTGCAGATCCTGCACGCCGGTCGCTACGGGTACACGCCGCTGAGCGTCTCGGCGTCATCGCGGAAGTCGCCGATCACGCCGTTCAAGCCGAGCGCCCTGTCCACGCGAGGGGTCGAGCGGACCGTCGACGACTTCGTCCGCGCGGCCTCGCTCGCCCGGCGCGCGGGATACGACGGCGTGGAGGTCATGGGCTCCGAGGGCTACCTGATCAACCAGTTCCTCGCCGAGCGCACCAACCAGCGCACGGACGCCTGGGGAGGTACGGCGGAGAAGCGGATGCGGTTCCCCGTGGAGGTCGTCCGGCGGATCCGCGAGACGCTCGGCGACGACTTCCTGGTGATGTACCGGCTGTCCCTGCTCGACCTCGTCGAGGGCGGCCAGACGTGGGACGAGGTCGTCGCGCTCGCCAAGGCACTGGAGGACGCCGGCGCGTCGGTGCTGAACACCGGCATCGGCTGGCACGAGGCACGCGTGCCGACGATCCTCACCCAGGTCCCGCGAGGTGCCTGGACCTGGACGACCGCGCGGCTCAAGCCCGAGGTCGGCATCCCGGTCTGCGCCTCGAACCGCATCAACACGCCCGAGCTGGGCGAGCGGCTCCTCGCCGAGGGCCAGGCCGACCTGGTGTCGATGGCGCGGCCGCTGCTCGCCGACCCGGACTTCGTGAACAAGGCCGCCGCCGGCCGGTCGGACGAGATCAACACCTGCATCGCGTGCAACCAGGCCTGCCTCGACCACGTCTTCGAGAACAAGCCGGCGACCTGTCTCGTGAACCCGCGGGCTGCGCAGGGAGACCAAGCTCGTGCTGCTCCCGGTGCCCCGGACCCGGGCGAAACGGGTCGCGGTCGTCGGCGCCGGCCCGGCCGGTCTCGCCGCGGCGGTGTCGGCGGCCGAGCGGGGCCATGGCGTCACGTTGTTCGAGGCGTCGCCCGAGGTGGGCGGGCAGTTCCGCCTGGCCATGGCGATCCCGGGGAAGGAGGAGTTCGCCGAGACCCTCCGCTACTACACCCGGCGGCTGGAGGTGCTCGGGGTCGACGTACGCCTCTCCACCCGTGCGACCGTGTCGGACCTGCGTGAGTTCGACGACGTCGTGGTGGCGACGGGCGTGGTCCCACGCGATCCCCTCGCTCGCGGGGGTCGGCGCCTCGACGGGCTCAGGACGCCACCCGAAGGTGGTCACCTACGCCGAGGTCCTGAACGGTTCGGTCGTGCCCGGCCGACGGGTCGCCGTGATGGGCGCCGGCGGCATCGGCGTCGACGTGAGCCACTTCCTGACCCACGACCTGGACGAGGACCTCGACGACTGGCTCGCGCACTGGGGGGTCGGCGACCCGGCGTTGCACCCAGGCGGCCTCACCGAGAAGAAGCCGCGGACTGCGGCCCGGGAGGTCTGGCTGCTGCAGCGCAAGGCGTCGACGATCGGCAAGGGGCTGGGCAAGACCTCCGGATGGGCGCACCGGACGGTGCTGAAGGACTCAGGGGTCAACCTGGTCCCGGGCGTCGCCTACGAGCGGGTCGACGACGAGGGCCTGCACATCACGGTCGGTGGCACCGAGAAGACGCCCGGCGAGGCCCGGGTGCTCGACGTCGACCACGTGGTGGTCTGCGCGGGCCAGGAGTCGGAGCGTGGGCTGTACGACGACCTGCTCGCCGCCGGGGTGAACGCCCACCTCGTCGGCGGGGCGGACGTCGCGGCGGAGCTCGACGCCAAGCGCGCCATCCGTCAGGGGACGGAGGTCGCGGCGGCCCTGCTTGACTGCCCTCTGACTGCACTGTGACGGCACTGTGACGGCGACCTAGACTCCAGGGGTCGCCGTACCCGGCGAACTCGCACCCAAGAGGGACCATGTCCGACAGAACACCGCGCCCCCGCAAGCACCTGATGACCCCGGGGCAGCCGTCTCGTCAGCGCCCCGACGCGATGAGCCTCACCCGCGTCCAGCGCTGGGTGATGTCCACGCTCGCGGTCAGCACGATCCTCCACTTCGCTGCCGGCCTGGTGCTGGCGGCGATGTACGCCGACACGCTCGATGCCCGGATCGGGCTGCTCACCATCTCGGGCGCGTTCGGGCTGATCGCCATCGCGGTCGGGATGCTGATCCACAAGAGGAAGCCGCTCTCGCCGTGGCTCGCCCTCGGGCTGCTGCCGCCGGCCGTCGGAGCCCTGCTGGTCTTCTGACCCTGCCTCAGAACGGTCGTGTGGGTGAGGGGGCGCTGTCACGCCCGCTCACCCACACGACGCGGAGGGTCGGCGCCGGCACCGGGCGGGGAGCGCTGCCGCCCTGACGGCTGGGCGGACCACTGGCTTCCCGGGACGGTGCCGCGACGCTCCCCGCGAGCGCTGGGTACGCCGTAGCGGCGGGGGTGTGCGGCCGGCCGGGCCGCTCCACCGCGTGGGGGCTCGGCCCAGCTGGTCGCCACGATCTCGCGGAACGTCTCCTCGAGCCACGCCCGGTCGTCGCACAGCAGGTCGACGAGCTCGTCGTCGAGGTCGCTGTCGACGTACTCAGGCAGGATCGCCGGGGCCGATCCCCTGCCGGCCCCGATCCCGGGCAAGACCTTCCGACTCACGGGGACCGCCTCCGGTCAGGCCTTGATCTCCTTGCGGTCCTCACCGGCGCGGCGTACCTCGATCTTGCGAGGCTTGGCCTGCTCGGCCACCGGGATGCGCAGGCTCAGGACACCTGCTTCGTACTCAGCGTGGATGTTGTCGGTGTCGAGGGTGTCGCCGAGGAAGAGCTGCCGCGAGAACACGCCCAGAGGACGCTCGGAGACCTGCATCTCGACGTCACCCTCGTGGACGGTGGGACGGCGCTCTGCCTTGACGGTGAGCACGTTGCGCTCGACGTCCACCTCGATGGCGTCGGGGGTGACGCCGGGGAGGTCGAACATGACGACGAACTCGTCGCCCGAACGGTAGGCGTCGATCGGCATCGCGCTCGGTCGGGACCACGTGCCCTGGGTGCTGGAGCCCACCAGTGACTGGGCAAGCCGGTCGAGCTCACGGAACGGGTCGGTGCGCATCAACATCTGTCTCCACCTCCTGGTCGTCGGGTTCGTGTCAATGCACATTCATCTTGTAGCACGTCGTCGTTCCGTTGACAACTCCTTGCGTCAATGTGACGATGACACGCGTGGACACCGACCCCCTGCAGGCTCTGGAGAAGGTCGTCGCGGCGGTTCGCCGTACGGCGTCCGACGACATACGGGGCGGCACGGGCGCTGGGCAGGATGCGCCTGGGCAGGAGGCGCTCGAGGCACTCGCTGCCCTCCACACGCTTCGCGAGCAGCTCCTCGCCTGGGAGCCGGAGCTGATCGAGGCGGCACGGCAAGGCGGGGTCTCGTGGGCGCGCCTCGCGCCCGCGCTCGGGGTCACCAGCAGGCAGGCCGCGGAGCGTCGCTACCTGCGACTTCGTCCGGGGCAGGGCTCGACACTCACCCGCGAGCAGCGGGTCCAGGCGACTCGTGACGAGCGTGCGGGCGACCGGGCGGTGGCCGCCTGGGCGCGCGAGAACGCGTCGGCGCTGCGCCAGCTCGCTGGCCAGGTCACGGCGGCGACCGGCCTGAGCAGGCCCGGCCGGCGACGAGCCGAGGACGTCGCCACCTCACTCACCGACGACGACCCGGCCTCGCTGATCGAGCCGCTCGCGGACGTGCACGAGCACCTCCTCGGCGGGCACGCTCAGCTCGCCGCGAAGGTCGAGGCCGTCGGTCGCCAGGTCAGCCGGGTACGCCGGGACACCCAGCAGCGAAGAGGGGCAGCGACCTAGTCGTGGCTCAGAGCCCCGAGGTCCTCGTGGGCACGGTGTGACTCTGGCTCGATCTGGAAGGTCGCGTGGTGCACGTCGAAGTGTTCGGCCACGCAGTGGCTGAACTCGTCGAGCAGCGATCCGACCCCGCGTTCGGCGAGGCAGGCGTCGGTCACCGTGACGTGCACCGACAGCACCGGGATACCGCTGGTGATCGTCCAGGCGTGCAGGTCGTGCACGTCGACCACACCGGGCACGTCGGCCAGGTGGGTCCGGACCTCGTCGAGGTCGATGTGCCGAGGGCTTGCCTCCAGGAGTACGTCGACCGACTCCCTGATCAGGGAGAACGACCGGGGCAGGATCACGGCCGCGATGAGCAGGGACGCGATCGGGTCCGCGCGAAGGAAGCCCGTCGTCAGCACGACGACCGCGGCGACGACCACCGCGACCGACCCGACCAGGTCACTGAGCACCTCGAGGTAGGCGCCGCGCATGTTCAGCGAGGAGTCCTTGCGCCGCTGCAGGATGCCGAGGGAGACCGCGTTCGCGACGAGTCCGACCACCGCGAACCACAGCATCAGGTCCGCCTCGATCGGCACCGGGTCGAGCAGCCGGCGGACACCGGACCAGATCAGGTAGGTGCACACGACGAGCAGGACGACCGCGTTGACCAGGGCTGCGAGGATCTCGGCGCGGTGGAAGCCGAAGGTCCGACGCGACGTGGCGGGCAGCGTCGCCACGTAGGAGGCCGACAGCGCCAGCGCCACAGCGGCCGCGTCGGTGACCATGTGTCCCGCATCGGCGAGCAGGGCGAGGGAGTCGCTGAGCAGCGCACCCACGACCTCGACCACGATCACCGAGACGGTCACGAGCAGGATCAGGCGCAGCCTGGCTCGGTCGGAGGAACGCCCGGCGGCATGCGCGTGAGCGTGACCTCCCGGTCCCATGCTGTGTCCCGCGCCCATGACCCCACAGCCTAAGGCGCTACCTTGTGCCCGTGACGGGACACTCGCTGCTGGTGGTGCCGCTGCCTGGCCTGGCATCCGTCGTACCCCCGCTCGGCAGGGCACCGCAGGTGCCACACGTACCGCTCGTCGAGCCCTTCGCCGACCTGGCGGACCTCGACGAGGGGGCCATCTCCGAGCTCAGGGGGTTCTTCGCCGACGTCGTGGCGTTCGGCTTCGACCTCACCGAGCTGTCCCAGTTCCCGGGCGGGGCGCCGTACCTCGCGCCCAAGCCGGCGGCACCGTTCCGCCACCTCACCCTTGGACTGCAGCGACTCTTCCCCGAGCTGCCTCGTCGGCGCGGCACGTTCGACCTCGTGCCACACATGACCGTCGCGCTCGGCCCCGGACAGGGACTCGACGAGCTTCATGCCGAGCTCGCCCCATGGCTGCCGGTGACCACGCTGGCGCGGGAGGCTGCGCTGTGGTGGCAGAGCGACGAAGGCGTCCGCACGCTCGCGACCTTCCCCTTCGGCACGAGCGCCGCCTGACCCCTCGGCGCGGCGGCAGCCTCCGCACCAGCCCCGCCTCGCCCCTCCGCGGGGAGCGCCGCCAGGGCCGACCGGCGGCTTAGCGGGAAGATCCTCGGCGCCTGGCGCCGGAGAACCTCCCGCCAGGGGCCAGAGGCGACGGCAACCCTGCCGCGAGGCCCAGGACCCCCCGATGCGGGAGCGACCCCCGTGACTGCTGTTGCAGGCGCGCTAGCAGATGAAGTTGTGAAAAGCGTGAACAACACGCCGAATGCCCACATATGCTCCTCGCGACGGTCCGGAAAGCACCTTTCGCCCTACGGAGTCCGGGCCCGTCGAACGGTCCGACATTCAGTGGTCGCACACGACGCGACGAGCCTCATCCCCGGGAACTGTCATGCCTTTTTCGGTCACGCCTGCCCTGCGCGCCCTCGCCATCGCAGTGGTCCTCGCGGCGGCAATCGCCGGCTTCAGACCATCCCCGTCCGCTCTCGCGATCCCGATCGACGAGGTCCCGACGTACCAGCCGCAGCACAAGTGCAGCCCCACCCCCAAGCCGGGCACGGTCATGCTCTCGGAGTACCTGCAGAAGAAGTACCGGGGCTCCGGCTCGCTGGGGATCTCTCGTGCTTGTGGCGCATCAGGCGTCTCGGAGCACAAAGAGGGCCGTGCCTTCGACTGGGCGCTCGACGCCAGATCGGGGCGTGACCGCGGCTACGCCCACGACTTCATCGTCCGGCTGCGAGCCACGGACCGCGCCGGCAACACGAACGCGCTGGCCCGGCGCATGGGCATCATGTACGTCATCTGGAACGACTACATCTGGTCCGCCTCGTACGGTTACAAGAAGCGTCACTACAAGCACCCGGCGTGCAAGACGGTCAAGGGGTGCCCGACGTCGCTGCGTCACCGGAACCACATGCACATCTCGCTCACGTGGGCGGGCGCCCGCGCGAAGACCAGCTGGTACGTCGCCCGCAGCAACCCCCAGGCGGCCCCGAAGCCCGCGCCCAAGCCCGCGCCCGAAGCCCGGCCCCAAGCCCGAAGCCGGCCCCGAAGCCCGAGCCGGCGGCCACGCCGACCCCGAAGCCCGCGCCGACCAAGCCGCAGGCGCCGAAGCGCGCACCGAGGTTCCCTGACGGCGTGATCGACCTGCGGCACGTCCCCTACACGCGGCTCTCCGTGCCGGCGAACGGGAAGCCGGTCGAGACGAAGTTCAAGCTCGCCCGGGGAGTGACGTACTCCTTCACCGCAGCAGGTCTCTACAACTACGGCACCCCTGACCAGGTCGGCGACGCGGTCTGCACGTGGTCCTCGCGGGACAAGAGCTGGATCCCCAAGCCGAGGCCTCGCACAATGCGTGCGTTCGGCTCGCTCGCACTCGTCGTGAACGGCAAGCGACCCTTCGAGAGCACCTGCCGCAGCTCGCACAGCTACCGGACCGAGATCACCCCGAGAAGTGACCGGACCCTCAAGATCTGGGTGGCCGGCCGGCACCCCTCGGCGCGGGGCAAGCTGACCGTGGTCGTGGGCCGCAAGAAGGCCCGGGTCTCGTCCGCCCTCCCGACGTACGAGCCGCTGCGGCCGGCCCCGACGTACTCCGCGACCCCGCAGACCGGCTTCGGCCTCATCGCCGAGAACGTCAGGGTGCCGGGCTCGGCATCCGGAGCGACCTACACGGTCCGCAGCCTCCAGGCGGGTGCGACCTACCGCCTCACGGTGTCGGGGTCGGTCCAGCTGGGCGGCGGCGTGGTCTCGAACGGCCAGTGCGTCCAGGTGCGGGGCGCCTGGTACGAGAAGGCCTCCATCGACCCGCGCGTGCCCGACCAGGACCACGGCAACCTGTACGTCGACGGCGTGCCGTTCCAGGGCAAGGCGTCGTCAGGAAGCTGCACGAGCAGCCACGTCGCCGACTACGTCGCCGACTCCCGCGGACGGCTGCGCCTCGACCTGTGGGACCCGCTGAGCCCCTCCGACAACACGGGCGACCTCGCCGTGAAGGTGCAGCGGCTCACCGCCATCGAGACGCCGGAGGCAGCGGACCGCGAGCGCCCGCGCCTGCGCCAGGCCGAGTGGAAGCAGAACGGCGACCTGTTCAAGGTGAACTCCCGCTCGCGCGCCGGCAAGGTCTCCACGATGCGGCTGCGCAAGGGAGAGCGCGTGTGGGTGACGGTCAGCGGCCGGTTCACCTCGGGCGGCCGTTCGTACGACGCCTCGTGCGTGCGCACCTCCGCCGGGTGGCTCCCCGCGGACCCCGACGTCCTGACCCAGGACCCGCTCAACCTCTGGGTGGACGGGCAGAAGGTCCGCTGGCGGGCGATCGGGTCCAAGGGGCGCTGCTCGAGCACGGCTCGCTACCGGACCTGGTTCACCGCGACCAAGAACGGTCCGATCCGGCTGAGCGTGTTCGACCTCGACCACCGCGAGAACAAGGGCTCGCTCAGCATCCGGCTGAAGCGCACCCCGAGCTGACGCGGCCGCACTCGGCCGGGAGGGGGCCGGGCTTCGTCGAGGCGGGCCCTCACAACCAGGAGTGGAGCCGCACCACGGTTCCCGTCTCCAGCGAGCGGACCTGGACCAGATCGCAGAGCTGGTTCACGATCCAGACACCACGTCCGCCGTCAGCAGTGCCGGGGACGACGTTGCGGCCGACCAACGGGTCCGCGATCTGGCCTTGGTCGCTGACCTCGACGACGAAGTCCCCGGGCTCGCTCCAGGCGTGCAGCACGCCCTTGCCACCGCCGTGGACGACGCTGTTGGTCGCGAGCTCGTGAGCGGCCAGGACCACGAGCGCTGCCCTGTGGTCGGACAAGCCCGCTTCGAGCGCCCACGTGCGTACGACGTCGCGAAGCCCGACCAGGTCGTCGCGCCCGAACCACATCCGACGCGCGGCGTCCGGCACCGGCGACAGCGGCGAGGCGAAACTGTCTCTCGCGTACGCGTGGCCCCCGTAGCCGACCTCGGCCCCTCCCGCCGCAGCAACCACCGGATGGGTCCGCATCGCGTCCTCCACGACCGCGGCCGGCAGCGCGTCGGCGTCGTAGGGGCACATCAGCCGCCAGGCAGGGCCGGCGTCGAACGCCATGTTCAGAAGCGACTCGTGGAGGCGACACTCCTCGAGCTCCACCTCGCTGCGACCGGACCAGACAGGTTCACCGATCCCACGCACCGAGTCAGCGCCCATCGAGTCCTCCAGGAAGTGCCGCCACACGGGGATGATCCGCGCCGGGTTGCCGCCCACCTCCGCCATGTTCAGGAAGGTGACCTCGTCCGCGTCCGACCCGAGCGCGGAACGCAGGCCACGGATTCGATCGGGGATCACCGCAACGAGCACCGGTTCCTGCCGTTCCAGGCCCTCACGAATGAAGGGAACCGCCGCCGCAGCCAGGTCGTCGAGGCCGCGGTAGAAGACCGCCTCGTGCTGGAATCTGTTGCTCACCGAGTCGGCGGAAGAGCTGTGCACCCGCCTTCACCTCCCGAGTAGGTCGCTGGTGCGACGAGGGCTTCTACAAGCGTGCACCGCGGACCGGGAGTATGAAAGAAGTTTCGAATCTTGGCGTCAAACCGGGCACTGGACCGAGACAGACCGGCGCAAGCCGGGTGATCCCCGGCGAGCTCAGCCGAGTGCGGTGATCCCAGCGAGCTCAGCCCAGCGCGGTCATCAACGGCGGCAGGATGAACAGCATCCCGAGCGACCAGGTCACGTGCGTGAGCATCGGCGCGAGCACACCGCCGCTGACCCTCCGCTGGAGGCCGACGAGGACACCGAGCACGGCCGCGGCGAACACCAGCATCACGTTGCCGGTCGCCACGGTGGTCAACGCGTAGATCAGCGTGGAGATCAGCACCGCGTGGCGGGCGCCGATCGCGGCGTAGAGGGCGCCCCGGAAGAACAGCTCCTCGGCCAGCCCGTTCACCACGGTGACCAGTGCGATCACCGGGAGCGACCCGTAGCGAGCATGGTCGAGCACGGCGTCCGTGCTGGAGCGCAGGAACGGGATGCTGGCGACGACGAGCGCGCCGACGGTGAACACCGCCACCGCGACCAGTCCGATCGCGATCGGCTGGAGCACCGGCCGCCTCAGGCTGGAGCCGACCCGGACGCGGCCTGCGTGCAGGGGCCCGGAGAGGAACGCCCCGACCACCCAGGTGGCCGCGAGCGCGAAGGTGAGGGCGTAGAACGCCGGGTCGCCGGGCTCGATCGCGAGGGAGAACCCGAGCAGGGTCGCGCCCACCACCAGTGTGATCGCCACGACAACGCGTCGGCGCCGGAACATGTGGTCCGGCTGGCGGTGGTTGCGCTCGACCGGTGAGACGAGGGTGGAGTCGACGAAGCGGCTGAGCCAGGTCACAACTCTCCCTTCTCGCGCAGCCGGTCCGCGAGAGCCACCCTCACCATGTCGTCGTACCCCATGGTCTCGAACGGGACGACCTTCCGGATCGAGTCGTCGTGCACCACGACCTCGTTGTTCATCGACTCGATCAGGTTGCGGCCGGTCTTCGCGTCCACGTCGGTGACGAACGCCAGCCACTGCGAGGAGAGCTGCGGCGTGAGCACCGGTACGACGACGATCGGCACGTCGCGCCCGTTCTGGATCTTCGACGCACGGCGCAGCATGTCGCGGTAGGTCAGCACCTCCGGGCCGCCGACCTCGAAGACCCGGCCCATCGCCTCGTCGTTGTCCAGGACGCCGACGAGGTAGCGGACCACGTCCTGCAGCGCGATCGGCTGGGTCTTGGTGCCGACCCACTGCGGAGCCACCATCGCCGGGAGGTTCTTCACGAGCTGGCGGGTGATCTCCCACGAGATGCCCCCGTGCCCGACCACGATCGCCGCGCGCAGGACGGTCACCGGCACGCCGGCCTCACCGAGAAGCTGCTCGACCTGACGGCGGGACCGCAGGTGCGGCGAGAGGTCCGTGCCGTCCACGCCGAGCCCGCCGAGGTAGATGATCTGGCGCACACCGGCGTCCGCGGCCGCCTGCCCGAACGCGCTGGCGGCCTCGGCGTCCTTCCGGACGAAGTCCTTGTCGTCGAGCGAGTGCACGAGGTAGTAGGCGACGTCGACGTCGCGGAGCGCGGGCTTGAGAGTCTCGGGCGCGAAGACGTCCCCCTCGACCGGCTCCCCCTCGCCCTCGTAGTCGTCGGGCCTGCGCGTCATCGCCCGCACGTCGTGCCCCTCCTCCACGAGCGCGCGCACCAGGTGCGACCCGACGAAGCCCGTGGCTCCGGTGACGAGCACGGTCAGTGCCATAGGTACCTCGCTCGGTTGAGTGGTGCTCCGGGCAGCGTGGCTGCTACCCGCCTCGAGGTCCAGAGTGCCCGACGTGGACAACCTCAAGCCATGGCTCGGTTCTCGCTCCGGGTCGTGAGGCGCCGGGTTCAGGACCGGACGTCGCGCCGGTACACGTCGTGCCCGGCGACCACGGCCACCCGGTGGTAATGCAGCTTCACCGCGACGGCGAGGCGACCGTCGGGGTCAAGGCCCCAGGAGTCGAAGGCGTTCCACTCGACGATCCAGGTCGGCGCACGGGGCCCCTCGACGAGGGTGAGCAGCAGGCCGAGGTGCGGGTCGCGCACCCGGGCGGGAAGGCTCCACAGGTACGGGTAGGGGCTGGAGAGCCCGGCCTGGAGAAGGACGTTCGCGTGTCCGTACGTGATCACTGCGGTGTCACCGGGCGCCGACCGTGCCTCGAGCCATCGAGCCGTCCTGCTCGCCTCGGACTGGGGGTCGCCGACGACCTGGTGGATCCCGCCACCCACGACCATCGCCACCGCCGACGCCACCACCACCAGGCTCACCAGCGGCCGTGCCCACCTGCTGGGCCGGCCCCGTGCGAGCAGCGCAGCCCCCAGCGCGGCCGCGGGGACCAGCTCGATCAGGTAGTGCCGCCAGTAGCTTGCACCGGCGGCCACCCCGAAGACGCCCACTGCGACCATCGCGATGAAGGCGACGGACAGCGCTTCACGCCGACGGCCGGGCCCCAGGGCGTGCCACACCGCGGCAGCCAGCAGGGGGACCAGCCCGCTGACGAGGGCCACCGCGAGCATGCCGATCAGCCGCTCCTCCGGACGCTCGTCGTAGCCACCCGCGATCACCTCCGCGGCGTCGAAGCGGAACCCGTACATCACGTAGAGCAGCTCCCCGACGCCCGGGCCGGTGGTGCTCGCCCACACCAACACCGCGACCAGGACCGTGGTGACCCCCGCCACCCCGGCCGCGATCGCCTCCAGAGCCCGGCGCCGCATCGCCGGGTTCCGCGCCGTGAGCACGAGCAGGACGGCCGCGAAGACCAGCGCGTCGACGAAGTTCTGCTTCACCAGGACGGCGGCCACACCGGCGACCCCAGCCAGGAAGCCGAGTCCTGCCCGGCGGCTCCGCGACTGACCGTCCGCGACAGCCCACAGCGTCGCGGCGGTGCCGGCGAGCATGAGCGGGGCGGCGAGCAGCTCACCGTCGACCTCCTGACCACCCAGCGCGAACGACGAGACGAGCGCGGCCGCGACCATGGAGCTCCACCAGGCGGCCCGGCGTCCCGCCACCGCCTGCCCCACGAGGGCCGCCGAGCCGACGAGGACAGCCGTCATGACCAGACCGACCAGCCGGATCCCGATCGGGCCGTCGGTGGCCGCGACCTTGAAGATCAGCAGGAGCAGCGGCGGCCGGTCGACCCAGTACTCGCCGTAGAGCGTCGGGTCGGAGAGGTGCCACGCGCGCGCCACCATGAGGTAGCCGGCCTCGTCGGGCTTCATCGCCTCGAACATGAAGGGCAGCCGCAACGCCACCGCCAGCCCCACCGGCACGGCGAGCCAGAGCCAGGACCGGTCCCGCCCACGTGAGGCAACCGCTCTGCTCGGGCCGGGCACCGCCCGGATAGGCGCCCCACGAGGGGTCATGCCGTCATGCTAGGTCGGTCTGGAAAAGATGCGGCAAGCGAGCGTGGCATCCGCGCCCGACTCGGCAAGCCCGGGGAGCGAGAGCGCAGCGTGCTGCGCCGAGCGAGCCGGGCGCAGCCGATCGGGATGCGGGGCCGCGAAGGCCGCCGCAGACTAGGCAGGCCCTCCCAGACGGCCCCGGATCCGGCCGCCTCTGCCACGATGTGGGTATGTCCGAGGACCCCCCGGTGATCTACTTCGAGAGTCCTGAGGACTTCCGCGCCTGGCTGGAGGAGAACCACGCCACGGCGACCGAGGTGTGGGTCGGCTACTGGAAGAAGCACACCGGGCGGGACGTGCTGACGTGGTCGCAGGCCGTCGACCAGGCGCTGTGCTTCGGCTGGATCGACAGCGTCCGCTACAGCGTCGACGGCGAGCGCTCCCGGCAGCGGTTCACACCCCGCAAGCGCGCGAGCACGTGGAGCAGGATCAACATCGCCAAGGTCGCCGAGCTCGAGAAGCAGGGGCTGATGACCGACGCCGGCCGAGCCGCCTTCGAGGCCCGCCTCGACGACAGGCAGGGCATCTACTCCTACGAGAACGACGAGGTCGAGCTCAGTCCCGCCTACGAGGCACAGCTGGCCGCGTCACCTGAGGCCCTGGCCTTCTTCGAGTCCCGCCCTCCGACGTACCGGAAGGTCGCGAAGCGCTGGGTGATGTCGGCGAAGAAGGAGGAGACCCGTGACAGGCGGATGGCCGAGCTCGTCGCCGACTCCGCGGCGGGGCGGCTGATCAAGCCGATGCGCTACGGCCGGAACAAGCCCGCGTCCTGAGCGGTTGCGCCCCCTATGACCACCACTCCGGAGCCGAGGATCGACGTACGACGGGCAGCGGACCGGTTCGCGACCCGGACCGACTGGCTCGACTCGAAGCACTCGTTCTCCTTCGGACACCACTACGACCCGCGGAACGTCGGACACGGGCTGCTGCTGGTGAACAACGACGACGTCGTGCGAGCGGGGACGGGCTTCGACACCCACCCGCACCGGGACATGGAGATCGTGACCTGGGTGATCCGCGGAAGCCTGGTGCACCAGGACTCCACCGGCCACGCCGGCATCATCTACCCCGGGCTGGCGCAGCGGATGAGCGCCGGCACCGGCATCCTGCACTCGGAGAAGAACGACTCGTGGCGCCTCGACCCGGACCGCGCCGAGCACGACGAACCCGTGCACTTCGTGCAGATGTGGGTCGCGCCGGACGAGCCGGGGCTGACGCCGGGGTACGAGCAGCTCGAGATCGACGACGAGCTGATGCGCGGCGGCCTGGTGCCGGTGGCCTCAGGCATGTCCGGGCACGACGGGAACGCCGCGATCCGGATCAACAACCGCCATGCCGCCCTGCACGCGGCGCGGCTCGAGCCAGGTGGCAGCGTGACGTTGCCGGACGCGCCGTACCTCCATCTCTTCGTGCCCCGGGGCAGCGTCGACCTCGAGGGCGCCGGACCGCTCGGCGAGGGGGACGCCGTACGTCTCACCGCGACCGGCGGGAGCCGCGTGACCGCGACCGGTGAGGGCGCCGAGATCCTGGTGTGGGAGATGCACGCCTCGGTCCGCTGAGCGCCGAACGGGGTCGCGGCTCAGGAGGAGAAGAACGAGTCGTTCATGCGGCGGTCGGGGGCGAAGGGTACGACGGCCAGGCGCATGCCCGTCTGCGCGAAGCGCTGCTGCTCCACCCGCGCCACCACGGCGTTCGCGCGCTCGCACTGGCTCTCGGAGAGGTAGAACGCGAAGAGCCGCAGCCGCTCCCGGGCGGCGTAGAAGCTCTCGAGGCTGACGTCCTCGGCGCTGCCGATCGTCTCGAGGTCGAACAGCGCCTGCTCCACGTCCTCGGGCCGCACCCGCGGCGCGAGCTCGGGGTGTACGTCGATCATCCCGTCGTCGCTGACGATCACGATCAGGCACGGTGCCGACGACGCCGCGGTGTAGCGGACCGCGGAGTTGTAGCGCGCTCCACGCCCCGGGTCGCCCACGCCGGTCGCGATCCCGTCGAGGATCACGCCGACCGCGTGGCACGTGCCGTCGGGGGTGAGCAGCACCGCCCCGTCGATCTTGGTCAACGAGCGCAGCATCCGGCTGCCGATCATCTGCGGCTCGATCGCCAGCGCCTGGGGCGACAGCCGCTGGGCCTCCTGCGCCGCGGCCGTCGTGACGACGAGCATCGTGCCCTTGCCCTCGGCCACGGCCGTCTGCGCCAGGCGCCAGATCGCCCGGATGTCGTCGTCGTCGACGTCCGCGAACACCCGGCGCATCGAGTCCACGAAGAGCGAGGGCGACATCCGGGGCCGCGGCAGCTGGGGGTGACCGTTGGCGACCCTCAGCAGCGGCGAGGTGTAGTGGGACATCATCCACACGCCCTGCTCCACGATCGCGAACCGGAACAGGTCCTCGGTGCGGCCGTCGTACTGCTCCGAGATCGCCCCGAGCCCGTAGATCGTCGTGCCGTCGGTGAGCAGGCCGAGCTGGTTGTCGGTGAGCTCGAGCAGCTTGCGGAACTGCAGCCGCTCGCGCACCGAGATCGGAGCCCGCAGCCGGATCGCCACGTCGACGTGCGGGTGGCCGTCGGCGGCCAGGATCACCGAGCCGGAGCCGGCACGTCCTTCGTAGGCGGTGGACGCGAGCGCCTCGAACGAGTCGAAGAGTCCCTTCGCGAGGGTCTGGCCGGCGATCATCGCGGTCGAGAACACGAGGTGGTTCGCCGCGCGCCGGATCGCGTCGTTCGGCACGTCGTCCTCGATCGGGGAGATCGTGCGCGGGGGCTTCGCGGCGAGCAGGGCGTGGGTGGCGGTGCGCAGCAGCTCGCTGATGATGCCGTGCGCCAGCGAGACGGTGATCGGCGTGCCGTCGACCTCGCTGGTCTCCAGCCGGGGCAGCGAGTCGAGCGCATCGGTGTCGACCGAGATCACCGGATGCACCCCGAAGTCGCCGACGGTTGCGCACTGGCCGACGAAGAACGTCCGGTCGTCGCCGGCGGGGGCGCGCTCCATCGCGGCCTTCACCGCTGCGGCCCTGGCTGCGTCACGGTGGAACTCGTGCCGCGCCTGGTGCATCTCCTCGGTCGCGAACGTCGTGTCGTGGACCGGGGACTCCTGGTAGCGCCGCTTGGCGTCGACGACGACGTCGCCGAAGTCGTCGGCGGTGAACTCACGGTCGAGGCCCTCGCGGGTCGCGAGGCAGACCTGGCTGGTGTCCTCGTGCTCGCTGGCGAACCCCACGAGGTACGCCTCCGGCGAGAGGATCGCCCCGATCTGGTCGAGCGCGCGGTCGGCGGCACCATCGAGCGATATGCGGAACTGTTGCTGATATCCCCACATGCTCTGGTTCAGGTGCGGATCGGACATTCGGCGGCTTCCAGACTTCTCAGAGCGGACCACCCATAAGTGCCCCACCAGGGGACAGGCAAACGCGCACCACGGTGTGGAGTGCGCCGCTGTCCCCCGACGGTGGCCGCGCCTCGGAGGGCGCCGGTCCGGCCCGGCCTCGGCAAGACCCCGGCCCGACCCCGCGCCCTGGGACCTTCGCCCCTTCATCCCGACACCGGACGGGGACAGTCTGGAGACATCAGACTTCCGTGTGTCTCGAAGGAGGAGCACCATGGCAACAGTTGCGCGCCGGACGTCGAACCCGATGGCCGAGATGCTGGACTGGCTCGAGTCGAACTCGCCGCTGAACCTCCACGGCGTCGGCCTTGCGCCGTACGTCAGGGTCGAGGACTACCTCGAGGAGGGCGCCTACGTCCTCCGCGCCGAGCTGCCCGGGATCGACCCCGCGAAGGACGTCGAGGTAGAGGTCGAGGGCGACATGCTCCACATCCGCGGGGAGCGTCGTGAGGAGACCAAGGAGAAGAACCACCGCGAGTTCCACTACGGCTCGTTCCGTCGCACCATGTCGCTGCCCAAGGGAGCCAAGGCCGACCAGATCACCGCGTCCTACAACGACGGAGTCCTCGAGGTACGGGTACCCGTCGAGCAGGCAGAGGCGCCGAGCATGCGGATCCCCGTACAGCGGACCGAGTGAGGAGTTGACGTGCACGCAACAAAGGGCGACCGGATTCACGTGAGCGGCACCCATGTCGCCGACCACGAGCGCGACGGGGAGATCCTCGAGGTCAGGGGCAAGGACGGCACCCCGCCGTACGTCGTCAAGTGGTTGGACACAGGGCATGAAGCGCTGGTCTTCCCCGGCCCGGACGCGACGATCGTCCCCGGTGGTGGCGCCGGCCACCAGTAGGCCGTTCGGGCCGTTCGGGAAAGGCCGCCGCCGACGGCCGCCGCGAGAGCTGCCCGGAGGCAATGGGGCTGACGGGAGTATCCGATGAGCACGACCGTCAACGGCCTCAGCAGCTCTGAAGTCGCGCGACGGTCGGCCGCGGAGGGGCCGAACCAGCTGCCGCGGCCCCCACGTCCGTCACTGCTGCGTCAGTTCCTGCGGCAGCTGACGCACCTCCTCGCGCTCCTGCTGTGGGTGGCCGCTGCGCTGGCCCTCGTCGCGGGGATGCCGGAGCTCACGGTCGCGATCGTCGTGGTCGTGCTCCTGAACGCGGGGTTCGCGTTCGCCCAGGAGTACCGCGCCGACCGCTCGGCCGAGCGTCTCAACGAGATGCTGCCCGCGCGGGTGCTCGTCCGGCGCGACGGCAGGCTGCAGAGCGTCGACGCGGTCCAGCTGGTCCGGGGCGACATCGTCGTCCTGGCGGCAGGCGACCGCCTCGCGGCCGACCTGACCCTGCTCACCGCCCACGACCTGAGCGTGGACGAGTCGCTGGTGACCGGGGAGAGCCGGCCTGTCCGGCGGGAACCCGGCGGCAAGGTGCTCGCGGGCACGTTCCTGGTGCAGGGTGAGGCGGTCGCAGAGGTTGCCGCGATCGGCGCGAACACCACGATCGCCGGCATCTCGGCGCTCACCCGCCAGGCGACGAGGCCGCAGAGTCCCCTGACGGTCCAGCTGAACGGCGTGGTGCGCACGGTTGCGATCATCGCGGTCGCGGCGGGCACCCTCCTCGGCGTCGTGGGAATCGCGCTCGGGCTCAGCGGCACGGCGGCCTTCCTCTTCGGCGTGGGGGTGACCGTCGCACTGGTACCCGAGGGCCTGCTCCCGACCGTGACCCTCTCGCTGGCCCGCGGAGCCCAGATGATGGCCGACCGACATGCGCTCGTGCGCCACCTGGACTCCGTCGAGACCCTGGGCGCGACCACGTTCGTGTGCACCGACAAGACCGGGACCCTCACCCAGAACCGGATGGCCGTCGTCGAGGTCTGGACCCCTGCGGGCACTGTCACGCTCGAGCCCGAGGGCTACACGCCCGCCGCGCATCGTCACGGGTCGCCGGACGCGGTGGCCGCCATGGCCGCTGCCGCGGAGAGTGCGGTCCGGTGCGTGGCCGGCCGGGTGGTCCGGCACGGGGACACCTGGGTGGCCGTCGGGGACCCGATGGAGGCGGCCCTGCACTGCTGGGCACTCGGCCTGCACCATGCGTCCGGCTCTACGCCGTCGCCGGTCGGTACGACGAGCGCTCCGACGGTCGCGGAGGTGATAACTGAGCGGTCGGCTGACCCTGCTGAGTTGCCCGTGGACGTTGCTGAGGCTGCCGAGCCTGCCGAGCTGCCAGGCGGCGACGACCCGGGCCGGTCCGCCAGACGTCCGGACCTCCGTGGCGCTCCACGTGGGGCACACGCCGGCGAGCCCCTCCAGCATGGTCACGCTGCGCCGGCCGTTCACCGCCGACCGAATGCTCAGCTCGGTCGTCGTGGAGGGGGTCTCCCATGTCCTCGGCGCACCCGAGTCGGTGCTGCGCCGGTGCAAAGAGGTTCCACGTGGAACCGATGAGCGGCTCGATGACATGGCCACGCGTGGCCAGCGTGTGGTCGCCGTAGCCCGGGGTTGCTGGGAGCCAGGCCAGCCTCCTGAGACGGCCGAGAGCCGATCTGCGCCTGGTCGCCCTCGTCGGGCTGGAGGACCCACCGCGGCCCGACGTGGCAGATGCGCTCGAGGCATGCCGGATGGCGGCGATCCGGGTCGCGATGGTCACCGGCGACCACCCGGCCACCGCGGCGGCGATCGCCCGCGAGGTCGGGGTGCTCCGCCCCGGCGGAGCCGTGGTCGACGGTTCCGCGCTCCCGGCTGACGACGCCGAGCTCGGCGCCCTCCTCGACAACGGAGCGGGTGCCGTTGTCGCACGCGTGACACCCGCCGACAAGCTGCGCATCGCTCGTGTTCTCCGAGACCGCGGTCACGTCGTCGCGATGACCGGAGACGGTGTCAACGACGCGCCGGCGCTGCGCGAGGCCGACGTCGGCGTGGCCATGGGCGCGAGCGGTAGCGACGTCGCGCGTGAGGTGGCCGACCTGGTGCTGCTCGACGACCACTTCGCCACGATCGTGGCGGCGATCGAGCTCGGGCGTGCCACCTTCGCCAACGTGCGGAGGTTCCTGACCTACCACCTCGCCGACAACGTCCCCGAGCTCGCGCCGTTCGCGGCATGGGCCCTGACGGGCGGCCAGCTCCCGCTTGCGATCGGGGTGCTCCAGGTGCTCGCGCTCGACATCGGGACGGACATACTGCCGGCCACCGCCCTCGGGGGCGAACCGCCCAGCAAACGGGTCATGCAGGGGCCCGCCCACGGCGGTCCGCTCGTGAACGCAGGCCTCCTGCGCAGGGCCTTCGGCGTGCTCGGCGCCCTCGAGGCGACCATGTCGCTCGCGACCTTCGTCGTGGTGCTGACCATGGGTGGCTGGTCCTGGGGAGAGACGCCGGGAGCGGGCCTGCTCGCCACCGCGTCGGGATCGGCGTTCGCGGTCATCGCGGTCAGTCAGATGGCCAACGCCTTCGCGTGCCGGAGCGCCAGTCCCAGCCGGTGTGGCGGCTCGCTCTCACGACCAACCCGCTCGTGATCGCCGCGGTCGTCGCGGAGGGGCTGCTGCTCGTCGCCTTCCTCGCGGTGCCCTGGCTCTCCCGGCTCCTCGGCGGCAGCTGGCCGTCACGGCGACGGGCTGGATGCTGGCCGCCGCGTCCGCCGTACTGCTGGTTCTGGCCGACGCGGCGCACAAGCACCTGCGAGCGCGGGCGATCAGGAATGCAGGCGGGCGGGCTCGTGCGGAGCCGCCGCCGTCGCTGAGCCGGCGAGTCAGCCGGCCGACAGACGCGCCGGTCGACACCCACGCGCCTACCCAAGCGTTATGGACGCATCCCAAGTGGTACGCCGCTTGTGAAGCGTCCATAACCCCGCGTTACAGCGAGGGGGGTCAGGCGGCTCGAGGGGGGTCAGGCGGCTCGAGCGACGGGGGTCAGGAATGCAGGCGGGCGCGCTCGTGCGTGAGCGCCTCGATGTCCTCGGCCGCCGCGTGGAGCAGGCGGTGCGCGAGGTCGGAGAGGGCACGAGCCGTCGCCAGCTCGTCACCGATCTCCGGGACGTCGCGGTCCGTCGGATTCAGCCGTGCGGTCCCCGTGCCGGTCAGCGTGACGTCCTCGGACGGGCGGAGCCGCGCCTCTGCGTGGGTCTTGCCTTCGCGTTCGCCGATGTAGATGTCTACATGCCAGGTCTTGGTTGCACTCATACTTCATTTGCGCACGGAGCTCCGCGGGCACGTCAGGGGCGAAGGTCCCCGATGCGTAGCACGGCAGCACCGTGCACCCGGTCGGCGAGCAGGTCGTCGAGGGCCACGTCCGCCTTGTCGAACGGGTACGGCGTGACGGTCGCGGTGACGCCGAGCCGCGGCGCCAGCCGGAGCAGCTCCTCGCCGTCCGCGCGGGTGTTGGCGGTGACGCTGGTGAGCGTGCGCTCCCGGAACAGGTGGCGCTGGTAGTCGAGCGGGGGTACGTCGGAGAGGTGGATCCCGGCGAGGGCGAGCGTCCCGCCACGGTCGAGCGCCTCGAGCGCGGGAGGCACGAGGTCGCCGACCGGCGCGAACACGATGCCTGCGTCGAGCAGGACGGGCGGCGCGTCGTACGCCTCCCCCACCGACGCGGCACCGAGCTCGAGCGCGAGGTCGCGGGCTGCGGCGTCCCGGGTGAGGACGTGCACCTCGGCGCCCTGCGCGATCGCGATCTGGGCGGTGATGTGCGCGCTCGCGCCGAAGCCGTAGATGCCGAGCCGACCGCCTGGGGGCAGGTTCGCCCGCCGCAGCGCGCGGTAGCCGATGATGCCGGCGCACAGCAGCGGCGCCGCCTGCTCGTCGGGCAGGTCGTGCGGAACGTCGTACGCGAACGCGGCCGGCACGACGGCGTACTCCGCGTAGCCACCGTCCTCGTCCCAGCCGGTGTAGCGGGAGCTCGGGCAGAGGTTCTCCTGTCCACGGCGGCACCACTGGCACTCGCCGCAGGTGTGCCGCAGCCAGGCGATCCCGATCCGGTCGCCCTCGGCGAACCGCGCGACCCCCTCACCCACGGCGGCGACGGTGCCGACCACCTCGTGCCCGGGTACGACGGGCGTGCGGTGCTGCGGCAGGTCGCCGTCGCGAACGTGCAGGTCGGTCCGGCACACGCCGCAGACCGAGACCGCGACGAGCACCTCACCCGGCCCCGGGCTCGGCACGGGTCGCTCGACCAGGCTGATGGTCCCGGTGCCGGCTGTCTCCCAGGCGCGCATGTTCCTCACCGTACGACGGCGACCGGGCACTGCGCGTGGTGCAGGACCGACTGGCTCACCGAGCCGAGGAGGAGTCCCGCGAACGCGCCGAGACCCCTGGAGCCGAGCACGACGAGCGAGGCCGACTGGGAGGCGTCGGCCAGGACCCGGTGGGGCGCGATCGGCACCGCCTCGGAGGTGACCTTGACCTCGGGGTACTGCTCGGCGAACCCGGCCAGCGCCTCGGCGAGGACCCGTTCGGCTTCGCGGATCTCCTCCACGAGCCCCTCGCTCGAGAAGTCCCGCGACGCGTTGCGCCAGGCATGGATGGCGGTGACCGGGTCGCCATGGCGGTGGGCGTGCTCGAAGGCGAAGTCCAGCGCCTTGCGGCTGCCCGTCGACCCGTCCACCCCCACGACGACGCGCCTACTGTCCGGGTCGTACGGCGCTCGTGCGACGACGACCGGGCACGACGCATGTCGTGCGACATGCTGGCTCACCGAACCGAGCACGACACCGGACAGGAGGCTGTGCCCCCTCGCGCCGACGACGACCACCCCGGCACGAGCCGAGGCCTCGATCAGCGCCTGGGTCGGTGGGATCGGCACCATCTCGAGCTCGGTGTGGGCCGACCTCGCGCCGGCGATCCGGTCCCGCGCGTCCGCCTCCAGCTGGGCCATCTTCGACGCGTGCCACTCGCTGGTCGCCTCGAACACCTGAGTGGCGTCCACCTCGGAGATCAGCACCCGCAGCGGCCGACTCTGCTCAGCGGCGAGCTCGTCGGCCCAGTCCAGAGCGAGCTCGCTGTCGCTGGAACCGTCGTACCCGACGACGATCTCTCCTGCGCGCGTGGTCATGTACTCATGCTCGCGAACGCCTCGGCGCGGAACGTAGTGCCACTGGTCCCGCCACCCGGCGTCGAAGGGCACTGGGCGGGCGGACTGGGCCGGGGACGCGACCGGGCTGACCGGGCGGATCGGGCCGGCGGACCGGGCTACCGGACCGCGCTGGGGGCGAGCACCTGGAGCGCGGAGGGTCGGACCGTCGCGGTCATCGGGAGGGGGCCGAGGCGCTCGCCGTCGCCGTAGGCCAGCACGCTGCCGCTCGCGCTCACCGAGACCTCGCGGCCGCGGAGCACCACGACCTCGTCGAGCTCGACGTGCGTGCCGTCGTACAGCTTGGGCATGGAACGGATCAGCCGCAGCTTCGACGCCGCCCGGATCACCACCACGTCGAGCACCCCGTCGTCGACCGAGGCCGCCCGGCGCGACGTGCATCCCGGAGCCGTAGTAGCCGGAGTTCGCCACCACGACCGTGAACGCCTCGAACCGGTGGCTCTCGCCGTCGACCACCACGTCGTACGACGAGGGGCGGAACTCGATCACCGAGCGCACCGCGGCGTAGGGGTACTGCAGCGTCCGCGGCAGCCGGTGCGCGCGGTCCACGAGCTGCGAGGCGAGGGAGTCGACTCCGGCGTAGACGCTGCCGACGACCACCCGGCCACCGACGTCGATCACGTCGACCTTGCGCGGCTCCGCCTCGAGCAGCGTCGTCGCCAGCTCGTCCGGGGTGCCGCCGATGCCGAGCTGACGGGCGAAGTCGTTGCCGCGCCCGCTGGGCACGATCCCGAGCACTCCACCTGCCTCGACCACTGCTCCGGCGAGGGAGGAGACCATGCCGTCGCCACCGACCGCGACCACCACGTCGCCCCGGCCCACGGCTTCGGCGACGAGGGCCTGGCACGCGGACGGGCCGGGGCTGTAGGTCACGTCGACGGTGCAGCCCGCGTCCCGGAGCGCACGGGCGACCGGTACGACGGCCGCCGGGGCCGCACCTCCACCGGAGGCGGGGTTCACCAGGAACGAGAAGGAGCGGGAGGTACTCACGGGATGAGGATCCCGGGGTTCAGCACGCCGGCGGGGTCGATGCGCTGCTTGACCGCGCGGAGCATCTCGACACCGACCGGGCCGACCTCCTGCGCGAACCAGGGCAGGTGGTCGCGGCCGACGGCGTGATGGTGGGTGATCGTCGCGCCGGCCGCGATCATCGCGTCCGAGGCGGCTGCCTTGGCCGCGGCCCACTGCGCGATGGGGTCGGCTGTCTGCTTGGCGGCGACGGTGAAGTACAACGAGGCGCCGGTCTCGTACACGTGCGAGATGTGGCAGAGCACGATCGGCCCGGTGCCCTGCTCCGACAGGGACGTCTCCAGCGCGTGCTTCACGCCCTCGTAGAGGTTGGGGAGCTTCGACCAGAACGTCGCCGTCTCGAGGGTCTCGACGAGCACCCCCACGTCGAGCAGCGAGTCGCGCAGGTAGGGCCCGTGGAAACGCCCCTGCGACCAGGCCTCTCCGCCCTCCTCGCCGAGACACCGGCCACCCAGCTCGGTGAGCCGCTGGGTCACGGTCGCGCGGGCGCGGTCGACGTACTCACTCGTGCCCTCGAAACCGGTGATCATCAGGCAGCCGCCTGCGTTCTCGCCGCCGACCTCGCTGGGCTTGGCGAGGTTGATCGACGTCTCGGCCTCGTCGGAGAGCCGGAGCACGGTGGGCGCGATCCGCTCCTGGGTCAGTGTGCGGAGCGCCGCGGCACCCTCGAGGAACGTCTCGAACCGCCAGGCTTCGTACACCTTCACGGCCGGGACCGGTCGCACCCGCACCGTGACCGAGGTGATCACGCCGAAGGCGCCCTCGGAGCCGAGTACGAGCTGTCGCAGGTCCGGGCCGGCGGCGTTGGCGGGTGAGCTGCCGAGCTCGAGCGTCCCGAGCGGGGTGGCCACGCGCAGGCCGACCACCATGGAGTCGAACCGGCCGAACCCGGACGAGGACTGGCCGCTGGAGCGGGTGGCTGCGAACCCGCCGATGCTGGCGTACTCGAAGGACTGCGGGAAGTGGCCGAGCGTCATGCCGTGCTCGGCGAGCAGCGCCTCGGCCTCGGGCCCGAGCAGGCCCGCCTCGAGCTCGGCGGTGTGGGACTCGGCGTCCAGGGCCACGAGCCGCTTGAGGCGGGACAGGTCGAGGGCCACGACGCCGGCGAAGCCGTCCCGCTTCGCGGCGAGGCCGCCGACCACCGACGTACCTCCGCCGAACGGAACCAGCGCGACGTTGTGGTCGCCGCACCACGTCACCACTGCCTGGACCTGCTCGTGGCCGGCCGGCAGCAGCACGGCGTCGGGCGCGTCGGCCGCGTCTCCGTGGCGGAGCCTGAGCAGGTCGGGCGTGGACTTGCCGCGGGTGTGGCGGACGCGGGTCTCGTGGTCGGTGCGCACGTGCTCCTCGCCGAGCAGGTCGCGCAGCTCGTCGAGGAGCGCCGGGTCGAGGGCGGACTCCGGGACGGTCACCGCCTCGAGGTCGACCGTGGGCTGCTCGTCGGTGCCGAAGACGGCGTCGATCAGCGCCGCGGCGTTCTCGGGAAGGGCTGAGGCGTGGGCGGGGTCGCCCCATCGGGACCAGTGCATGGGTGTCGTCACGTGTTACAGTGTGACACATGGCGTCTATTCGTAACAACGGCTCCGTGGACCGGTACCTCGACGCCGCCCGGGAGTGCATCCTGGCCACCGGGTGGACGCGGACGACCCTCACCGACGTCGCGCGGCGCGCCGGGGTCTCCCGGATGACGATCTACCGGACCTGGCCGGACATGCAGACGCTCCTCGCGGACCTGATGACCCGCGAGTGGGGCGGTGTGGTCGCCGAGGTCGCCTCCACCGTCTCCGGCGCGGCACCACTCGAGCGGCTCAGCCTCGGCATCAGCCGCACCGTCACCGCCCTCCGCTCGAACGACCTGTTGCGCAAGATCGTCGAGGTCGACCCCGAGCTGCTCCTGCCGTACCTCCTCCACCGCCGCGGGCGGTCCCAGGACAACATCCTCGGCATCGTCGAGCCGCTGATCGCCGAAGGGCAGGCCGCCGGCACGGTCCGCGCCGGCGACCCGACCCTGCTGGCCCGCAGCATCCTGCTCGCCGCCCACGGGTTCACGCTCTCCGCGGAGACCATGGTCGACGACGGCCACGCCGTGGAGGAGTACGACGAGGAGCTCCGCCTCCTGCTGGAGAGGTACCTCACGCCATGAGACGACCCGTCTCTCCCCTCGCCCCGGCCGCTCGAGGCGCCGGCGACACCGCCCTGACCGCCGGCCGGCGGGCCCGCGAGCTCGCCGAGGTCACCGACGGGCGGACCGTCGACCTGCTCGTCGTGGGGCTCGGCGTCACCGGCGCCGGGGTCGCTCTCGACGCGGCGTCACGAGGCCTCGACGTGGTCGCGGTCGACGCGCACGACATCGCCTTCGGCACGTCGCGCTGGAGCTCGAAGCTCGTGCACGGCGGGCTGCGCTACCTCGCCAACGGCCAGATCGGCGTCGCCCACGAGAGCGCGCGCGAACGCGGCATCCTGATGACCCGGACCGCCCCGCATCTCACGCACGCCCTGCCGATGGTCACCCCGCTGGTGCCGATGGTCACCCCGGCCCAGGCACGTGTCGTGGCGGGCGGTCTGCGCGCGGGTGACCTGCTCCGGGTCGCCGCCCGCACGCCTCGCGACGTGCTGCCCCGCCCCCGGCGGCTCACCGCGACCGAGACCCTCTCGATGGCACCGGCCCTTCGCAGCCGCGGCCTCCGTGGGGGGCTGCTGTCGTGGGACGGCCAGCTCGAGGACGACGCCCGCCTGGTCGTCTCGATCGCCCGGACGGCAGCCGGTCACGGTGCCCGGATCCTCACCCGCACCCGGGTCCTCTCCCTGACCGGCGCCGGCGCCGAGATCCGCGACGAGCTCACCGGCGAGACCTCGACGATCCGGGCCCGCGCCGTGGTCAACGCGGCCGGCGTCTGGGCCGGCGGCCTCGTCCCGGAGGTGACGCTGCGGCCGTCCCGGGGCACGCACCTCGTGCTCCACGGCGCTGCGCTGCCCGGCCTGTCGGTCGCGGTCACCGCACCCGTGCCCGGGGAGAGCAACCGCTTCGTGCTGGTGCTCCCGCAGCCCGACGGCCGGGTGTACGTCGGGCTCACCGATGAACCCGCGGACGGGCCCGTGCCCGATGTGCCCGAGCCGACCGAGAGCGAGATCGGCTTCCTGCTCGACGTGGTCGGTGCCGTCTTCGAACGCCCGCTGCACCGCGGAGACGTGGCGGGTGCGTTCGCCGGCCTGCGGCCCCTGCTCGACTCCGAGGGGCGGACCGCCGACCTGTCGCGCCGGCACGCCGTGCTGACCTCGTCGACCGGGGTCGTGACCGTCGTGGGCGGCAAGCTCACGACGTACCGGCAGATGGCGCAGGACGCGGTCGACGCCGCCGTCGCGCAGCGGGGACTCCCGGCCGGCCCGTGCCGGACGAAGCACCTCCCGCTGGTCGGGGCCGCGCCGCGAGACGCCCTCTACTCGGTCGAGGCGCCGGCGCGGCTCGTGCGACGTTTCGGGGCTGAGGCGCCGGAGGTACTCGCCGCCGCTGCCTCGCTCGGCGCCGACCCGATGCGCCCCGTGGCAGAGGGCAGTCCCGTCACGATGGCCGAGCTGTTCTGGGGGGTCACCCACGAGGGTGCGCTCGACCTCGACGACCTGCTCGACCGTCGTACCCGCATCGGGCTGGTCCCCGCCGACCGCACCGCCGCCGAGCCCGCTGCCCTCGAGGCGCTCCGCCTCGCCGCCACGCACACCCCCGCCTGAGCCGCTGCGGCCCGACCGCGCGAGGCCTGACCGCGGCCGGACCGCGCGGGCCGGACCGACTGACCGCTCCGGTTGGCCGCCGGCGCCCGGACGGCCCGACTGCTCCGCCGGATCGCGCTTCATTTGAAGCAAGTTGCACCTCGAACGGCCCCCGGGACAGCCAACTTGCTTCATTTCGCACTCGTCGCAGCCAGAGATCACCGCACACCGAACCGATCCACGCGCCCAGGCCCTGTTACCCGCCCGCCCGCCGCCGGTACGCCGACCGCCCGACCCGCCGCCGGTACGCCGGCCGACGCCGCGCCGCACCCGGCCCGTGCGGCGACCGTCAGCGGGTGAGGACGTACACCGCCGCGCCGGCGCGGAGGTTCGCGGCATGGGAGGACCGCATGGGGTGGGCCTTCTCGTCGAGCAGGATGCGCTGCTCCACCACGAGCCCGAGGTGCTCGAACAGCGCCTCGAGGTCGGCGAGGGTGGAGAGATGGATGTTCGGGGTCTCGTGCCATGGGTGCGGCAGCTCCCGGGAGACCGGCATCCGACCGCGCAGCAGCAGCCCCATGCGGTGTCGCCAGAGGCCGAAGTTCGGCACCGACACGATGCAGCGGCGCCCCACGCGGCTGATCTCGCGCAGCACGTCCGCGGGCCGGCGGGTCGCCTGCAGCGTCTGGGACATCACGACGACGTCGTACGCGTTGTCGGCGAACTCGTCGAGCTGTTCGTCGAGGTCCACCTCGATCACCGGGACGCCGCGGCGGATCGCCGCCAGCACCGCAGAAGGGTCGATCTCCACGCCGGTCCCGGAGCAGGCGTGCTCGTGCACGAGGTGGGCGAGCAGGTCGCCGTCACCGCAGCCGATGTCGAGGACCCGCGACCCCTCCGGGACCAGGCGGGCCACGACCTCGAGGTCGGGCCGGCCGGGAACGTGCACCGGTGCACCCGCGCGGAGGTACCGGCCGTCGGCGTTGAGGAACGCGCTCACCGTCTCGTGGTAGCCCGGGACCACGAGCAGGAACGAGTCGTGTCCCCAGGCCGATCGGATCTCCCGGAACGTCACCGACGCGCCGGCGTCCTCGAGCGTGCGCACGATGCGACGTGAGTGCGAGGTGTCGAAGCGCCAGTCGGTGTCGAACGAGATCACCAGGAAGCGAGTGCCGCCCTCGGCGATGCGCGCGGCCGCGCCGGGGTCGGCGAAGGGGTCGAAGTAGTCCATCGACCGGGTCAGGTACAGGTAGGACAGCGCGTCGAACCGGTCGAGGAACACCTCACCCTGGTGGTTGAGGTAGCTCTCCACCTGGAAGTCGACGCCGAGGCCCATCCGGCTGCCCGGCGGCTCGTCGCCCTGGAGGCGGCGGCCGAACTTCTCCGACATCGCCTCCTCGGACAGGTACGTGATGTGGGCCATCATCCGCGCGATCGACAGCCCGAGGTGGGGGGCGCGGTCGGTCCCGACGTACGCCCCGGACTGGAAGTCGGGGTCCCGCATGATCGCCTCGCGGGCGACCGCGGAGAAGGCGATGTTCTGCGCGGTCAGCCGCGACGAGGCGGCGACGACCACGGCGTTGTCGATCTGCGTCGGCGCGTCGAGCGTCCACTGGATCACCTGCATGCCGCCGAGCGATCCGCCCACCGCTGCGTGCAGCCGCTCGATGCCGAGGTGCTCGAGCAGGCGTCGGTGCACGGAGACGAAGTCGCTCATCTGCAGCAGCGGGAAGTCCATGCCGTACGGCCGCCCGGTCGAGGGGTTCGTCGAGAGCGGACCCGTCGTGCCCTGGCAGCCGCCGAGGAGGTTCGGGCAGATGACGAAGAACTGGTCGGTGTCGAGCGGCTTGCCCGGCCCGATCAGGTTGTCCCACCAGCCGGGCTTGGTCGCGTCGTCGCGGTACCCCGCCGCATGGGCGTCGCCGGTCAGGGCATGGCACACGAAGACCACGTTGTCGCGCTCCGGGGAGAGCGTCCCGTAGGCCTCGTAGGCGACCTCGACCGGCCCGAGCTTCCTGCCGCCGGCGAGGACGAGCGGGTCCTCCTCGGTGTAGAGGAGGACCCGCTCGGTCGTCGTACGACCGACCGACGATGCAGCGGAGTTCGTTACCGTCACGGGCTACTTGCTCGCCGCCAGAGCCTGTTCGAGGTCGGCGATGATGTCCTCGACGTGCTCGATCCCGATGGAGAGCCGCACCATGTCCTCGGGGACGCCCGCGGCCTCGAGCTCGTCGGGCGTGAGCTGCGAGTGCGTGGTCGTGGCGTTGTGGATCGCCAGCGACTTCGCGTCGCCGATGTTCGCGAGGTGGCTGAACAGCTCGAGCGCCTCCACGAGCTTCTTGCCCCCCTCACGGCCGGTCTTCACGCCGAAGCTCACCAGCCCGCCGTAGCCACGGCCGGTGAGGGTCCGGTCGGCGACGGCCTTGTACTCGCTCGACTCCAGCCCGGGGTAGCTCACCCACGACACCGCGTCGTGGCCCTCCAGGAAGCGGGCGACGGCAAGCGCGTTCTCGCTGTGCCGCTCCATCCGCAGGTGCAGGGTCTCGAGGCCCTGGAGGAACAGCCAGGAGTTCAGCGGCGCGATCGCCGCGCCCGTGTTGCGCAGGAGCACCGTGCGGGCGCGGATGATGTAGGCCAGGTTGCCGACCGCCTCGGTCCACACGACGCCGTGGTAGGCGCCGTCCGGCTGGGTGAGCCCGGGGAACCGGTCGGCGTGCGCGGCCCAGTCGAAGCTGCCGGCGTCGACGATCACGCCGCCGATCGACGTACCGTGGCCGCCGATGTACTTCGTCGCCGCGTGCACCACCACGTCGGCGCCCAGCTCGAACGGCTTGCAGAGGTACGGCGTGGGGGCGGTGTTGTCGACGATCAGCGGGAGGCCCTGGGCGTGTGAGGCGTCGGCCCAGGCCTGGATGTCGACGACGTTGATCTTCGGGTTGCCGATCGTCTCGGCGAACACCAGCCGGGTCTTGTCGTCGACGTAGCTTCTCGAGCTCCTCCGGCTTGTCCGGGTCGACGAAGCGCACCTCGATCCCGAACTGCGGGAGGGTGTGCGCGAACAACGCGTAGGTCCCGCCGTACAACGTGGACAGCGCCACGATGTTGTCCCCGGCGTAGGTCAGGTTCAGCACGGCGTACGTCGTCGCCGCCGAGCCGGACGCCGTGGCGAGCGCGCCGACGCCACCCTCGAGCGCGGCCATCCGCTCCTCGAACACCGACTGGGTCGGGTTCATGATCCGCGTGTAGATGTTGCCCGGCTCCGCCAGCGCGAACAGGTTCGCCGCGTGCTCGGTGTCGTTGAAGACGTACGACGTCGTCTGGTAGATCGGCACGGCTCGGGCGTTGGTGGCCGGGTCGGCCTCCTCCTGGCCGGCGTGCACTCCCAGAGTCTCGGGGCGGTAGGCCATGTCGCGTCTCCTTGCGTCGTTGCACGGGCTCGTCGGGCATTTTCGAGCCTAGACGTGTCCCTGAACCGCCCTCCCGGCATCTTGCATCGCGGTCTGCGTCACGCGTTCCGGGACCATCGGCGACCATGTCGGGGCTTTGCGCCGTTGCATCGAGTACGACGGGCGGCGCATTGTTGTGTTGGAGACGGGGGGTCTCCAGGACGACGAGCGTGATGCGGCGCCAGGGGCTCGCAGCGGTTCTGACGGTGAGTCTCCTCGCGGCCGGGTGTGCCACAGGCCCGATTGTGTCGAGCGCGCCCCCGGCCGCCGAGGCCGATCCGCCCACGTGCGCCAGAGCGCACGACTTTCGACAGGGTTCGTCGTACACCGACAGGCACAAGCGCCGCCAACTGCCCCGTCTACGCGTAACCGACCCGCACCGGACCGACTTGTGCCTGTCGGTGTACGAGCCGGAGGCGGCCCGTCCGACCCGGCCTCGACGCAGTGCGCCGGTCTACCTCAGCGGAGGGCGACTGTGAGCAGGAACGCCGAGTCGGCCTGCGCCTCCACCGAGTGCCGCTGCGGCGGGATCGGGATCAGCTGACCGGGGTCGACGCTCCACTCCCGCTCGCCGGCCCGCAAGGTCACCCTGCCCTTGATCAGGTAGAGCGTCGCGGCGGGGGGCGAGTCGTGCTCGCTCATCTCCACACCCTCCTTGAGCGCCACCACCACCGCGCGCATGACGGTCCCGGACAGGATCGTCTTGGCGGCGCGGCCGGCCGTGTGGTTCGGGAGGTCGGCGAGCAGCGCCTCGGCGAGCTCGGACAGCTCGACCTTGCCGGGTGTGTCGTGCGACTCGTGGCCGTGGGGCCGTCCGCTGTGCTGGTCGTGGCCGTGGTCGATGTCGTCGCTCACTTGACTCGCTCCCATCCTCGACGCGGTGAGTGGCTTCCGAGCTGCACGTCGTCCCGGCTGCGGTAGACGATGTAGGGCCGCGTGACGTAGCCGAGCGGAGCGCTGAACACGTGCACCAGCCTGGTGAACGGCCACAGCGCGAACAGCGCCATGGCGACCAGCCCGTGCAGCTGGAAGCTCCAGGGCGCCTCGGCCATCAGCTCGGGATGCAGGTCGAACCGGAAGATGCCCCGGAACCAGACCGAGACGCTCTCGCGGTAGTCGTAGTGGCCGAACACGTTCGCCGCGACGGTGTTCACCAGGCCGAGCACGATGACCGACGCAAGGAAGACGTACATCGTCTTGTCCATCTTGGTCGTCGCGGAGAACACCGGCCCGACCGTGCGCCGGCGGTAGATCAGGATCGCCATGCCCACGAGGGTCGCGAACCCGGCGATGGCACCGATGGACACCGCCATGAAGTGGTAGAGCCCCTCGGAGATCCCGACCGCCTCGGTCCACGACTTCGGGACTCCGAGGCCCATCACGTGGCCGAGGAAGACCGCGAGGATGCCGAAGTGGAACAGCGGGCTCCCCCAGCGCAGCAGCCGGTCCTCGTACAGCTGGGAGCTCCGCGTGGTCCAGCCGAACTTGTCGTAGCGGTACCGCCAGAAGTGGCCGACCACGAAGGTCGTCAGGCAGATGTAGGGGAAGATCACCCACAAGAACGTGGTCATCAACGGGCTCCTGGCGTCGAGAGCAGAGTGGGCATCGGCAGCGGCTGGGGTCCTGAGGGAGCGCCCGGGGCGGCGGGACCGGGGTCGAAGGCCGGGGTGGCGTACGGCGTGAGGCCGACCTCCTCCTCCGGCGGCCCCTCGGCGGCCAGACGGCGAACGGCCTCCCGCTCGTCGCCGCGCAGCGGAGGCAGTGTCGAGGTGACGACCTCGACCGCACCGGCCCACGGGGAGCCCGAGTCGCGCAGCGACATCCGGAGGATCTCGAGGCCGGCCCGGTGGTCGAGCAGCAGGCCCCAGCCGAGCCGCTGGTCGATGGTCGCGGCGAACTCGAGCACTACGCAGAGGTGGTCCGGCAGCTCGCCCCCGTGATCGGAGTCAGCGTCAAGGACGAACCCCGAGCGCAGGTAGGTCTGCTTGAACCGCAGCAGCGCGACCCCGCGCTTGCGGGTGTCCCCGTGCGCGAAGTAGGTCAGGAACAGGCTGTTGCGCCGCCGGTTGTCGAAGGTCTCGACGTACTCCGTCTGCAGCTGCGTGGGCGGCGTCGACTCCAGGTGTACGACGAGCGCGCGGATCGGCTCCCCGAGGGGTGCGGGGAGGTCGTGGGACGCGCCCCGGACCAGGTCGAGCTGACCGAGGAGCTCCTCGTCGGGGTACCCGAGCAGCAGCGAGGCCGACTGCCAGGCGACCGCGAGCTGTCGCTCCGGGAGCGAGGGGCGGGGGTGCTTGCCGCTCACCTGAGGTCAGCCCCTCCGGTGGTCCCCGACGTGCCACCCGGACCCTCGGTCTCCTCGCCCGACGATCCGCCGGTCGAGCCCGTCGGGTCCCCGTCGTCCTTCGTCGGGAACAGCCCGGGCGGGGCGCCCTTGCCGTCCCAGTTGAGGAGGTTGACCCGCGACCCCTTGCCGGCAGGAGCGGCCAGGGTGTCGGAGGTCTGCCGGGCCTGCAGCATCTGGAAGTTCTCGACCGCGATCGGGGTGGGGGCGCCCGAGCCCTCGCCGAAGGGTCCCGAGCCGCCCATGCCGGGACCGCCCTCGTAGTCGAGGGAGCACTCCGTCGCGAGCTCCTCGAGGGAGTGTGCCTGCTCCGCGTGGGCCGGCGGGATGACGTAGCGCTCGTCGTACTTGGCGATCGCGAGGAGGCGGTACATGTCGTACATCTCCTCCTCGGTCAGGCCGACCGACTCGGGGATCGCGGCGTTCGGCTCGCGCCCCATGTTGATGTCGCGCATGTAGGAGCGCATCGCCGCGAGCTTCTTCAGCACTGCGTCGACCGGCTCGACGTCGCCCGCCGTGAACAGCTCGGCGAGGTACTCGACCGGGATCCGCAGGGCGTCGATCGCCGCGAACAGGTTGCCCTTGTCCTCGGCGTCCTCACCCGTGTCGCGGACGACGTCCACCACCGGGGACAGCGGCGGGATGTACCAGACCATCGGCATCGTGCGGTACTCCGGGTGGAGCGGCAGCGCGACCTTGAACCGGTTGATCAGGGCGTAGATCGGTGAGCGCTGGGCGGCCTCGACCCAGTCGCGGGGGATGCCGGCCCGTTCGGCTGCCGCGATGACCGACGGGTCGTTGGGGTCGAGGAAGACCTCGCGCTGCGCCTCGTAGAGCCCGTGCTCGTCGGGGGTGGACGCGGCCTCGAGCACCTTGTCGGCGTCGTACAGCATCAGGCCGATGTACCGGAGCCGGCCGACGCAGGTCTCGGAGCACACCGTCGGCATACCGACCTCGATCCGCGGGAAGCAGAACGTGCACTTCTCGGCCTTGCCGGTGCGGTGGTTGAAGTAGACCTTCTTGTAAGGGCATCCCGAGACACACATCCGCCAGCCGCGGCAGCGGTCCTGGTCGACGAGCACGATGCCGTCCTCGGAGCGCTTGTAGATCGCGCCGCTCGGGCACGAGGCCGCGCACGACGGGTTGAGGCAGTGCTCGCAGATACGCGGCAGGTAGAACATGAAGGTCTGCTCGAACTCGAACTTCACCTTGTCGGCGATCTTCTGCAGCATCGGGTCGTGCTTCTCGGTGGCCGCGGAGCCGCCGAGGTTGTCGTCCCAGTTCGAGGACCACTCGATCTTCATGTCCTTGCCCGTGAGCAGGGACTTCGGCCGGGCGACGGGCGTGTGCTCCTGCGCCGGGGCGTCGGTGAGCGTGGCGTAGTCGTAGGTCCACGGCTCGTAGTAGTCGTTGATCGAGGGCATCTTCGGGTTGGAGAAGATCGTGGCGAGCTTCTTGAACCGGCCACCGGCCTTGAGCTTGAGCCGGCCGCGCTTGTTGAGCGTCCAGCCGCCCTTCCACTCCTCCTGGTCCTCGTACGTGCGCGGGTAGCCCTGCCCCGGTCGGGTCTCGACGTTGTTGAACCAGACGTACTCCGTGCCGCTGCGGTTGGTCCACGCCTGCTTGCAGGTGACCGAGCAGGTGTGGCAGCCGATGCACTTGTCGAGGTTCATCACCATCGCCATCTGTGCCATGACGCGCATCAGTAGGTCACCTCTTGGCTGCGCTTGCGGATGACAGTCACTTCGTCTCTCTGGTTTCCGGTGGGGCCTAGGTAGTTGAAGGCGAAGGCGAGCTGGGCGTAGCCGCCGATCACGTGGCTGGGCTTCACGAGGATCCGGGTCAGGGAGTTGTGGATGCCGCCCCGCTTCCCGGAGGTCTCGGCGATGGGTACGTCGATCAGCCGGTCCTGCGCGTGGTGCATGTAGACCGTTCCCTCGGGCATCCGGTGGGACACGATGGCGCGGGCAACGACCACACCGTTGCGGTTGACCGCCTCGATCCAGTCGTTGTCCTCGACCCCGACCTTCGCGGCGTCCTTGTCGCTCATCCAGATCGTCTGCCCGCCCCGCGACAGCGAGAGCATGAACAGGTTGTCCTGGTACTCCGAGTGGATCGACCACTTGTTGTGCGGGGTCAGGTAGCGGACCGTCACCCCCAGCTCCCCGATGTCACCGAGCTCGGGCTCCTGGAACAGCGCGCCCATGTTGAGCGGCGGCCGGTACACCGGCAGCCCCTCACCGAGCTCGGTCATCCAGTCGTGGTCGAGGTAGAAGTGCTGGCGGCCGGTCAGGGTGTGCCAGGGCTTGAGCCGCTCGACGTTGATCGTGAACGGGGAGTACCTCCGCCCGCCCGTCTCCGACCCGGACCACTCCGGCGAGGTGATCACGGGCACGGGCGCGGCCACGGTGTCCGCGAAGGTGATCTGCTTGCCCTCGTGCTCGGCCGCGAGGTCGTGCATCTGCTTGCCGGTGCGCTTCTCGAGTGTCTTGAAGCCCTGCGTCGCGAGGTGGCCGTTCGTGGTGCCGGAGAGCGCGAGGATCGCCTCGGCGGCGTGGATGTCCCGCTTCAACGAGGGACGCCCGTCGGCGGGGCCGCCCCGCACGGCGCCGTTCTTGCCGCGCAGGTAGTCGATCGACGCCGTCACGTCGTAGGTGACGCCCTTGGTCGTCGTACCCAGCTTGTCGAGCAGCGGACCGAGGGCCTGCATCTGCGCACCGACCGCGGTGTAGTTGCGCTCCACCTCGACGATCTTCGGCATGGTCACGCCCGGGACCGGCTCGCACTCGCCGTGCTTCCAGTCCTTCACGACGCCGTGCGGGTTCGCCATCGCGTCGGGGGTGTCGTGCAGCAGCGGGACCGCGACGACGTCCTTGCGGGTGTCGAGGTGGCCGGCCGCGAGCTCGCTGAACTTGGTCGCGATGGTCTGGAACGCGTCCCAGTCGGTGCGGGTCTGCCACGGGGGCGCGATCGCCGGGTTGAACGAGTGCACGAACGGGTGCATGTCCGTGGTGTTGAGGTCGTGCTTCTCGTACCAGGTGGCCGCCGGCAGGACGACGTCGGAGAAGATCGTCGTGCTGGTCTGCCGGAAGTCGAGGGTGAGGAGCAGGTCGAGCTTCCCCTCGGGCGCGGTCTCGTGCCAGTCCACCTCCTGCGGCCGTTGGCTCTCGCCGGCCTCCGCGGCCCGCAACGAGCTGTCGGTGCCGAGCAGGTGCTTGAGGAAGTACTCGTTGCCCTTGCCGGAGGAGCCGAGCAGGTTCGCGCGCCAGATCGACAGCACGCGCGGGAAGTTCTCCGGCGAGTCGGGGTCCTCCGCGGCGAAGCGCAGCTCCCCCGACTTGAGCTTGTCGACGACGTACTCCGCGACCGGGCGGCCGTCGGCCGCTGCCTCGTCGGCGAGGTCGAGCGGGTTGCGGTCGAAGGTCGGGTACGACGGCATCCACCCCATGCGGGCGCTCTTCGCGATCACGTCCGCGGTGCTCATGCCCTCGAACCTGCCGCTGCCGGTCTTCGCCGCGAGCACGTCCGCGGAGAAGTGGTCGTAGCGGAACTGGTCCGTGTGGAGGTACCAGTACGCCGTGTGGATCATCTGCCGCGGCGGGCGCTTCCAGTCCAGGCCGAAGGCGAGCTGCGCCCAACCGGTGACCGGGCGGCACTTCTCCTGCCCGACGTAGTGGGCCCACCCGCCGCCGTTGACGCCCTGGCAGCCGGTGAGCGTGGTCAGCGCGAGGAAGCCGCGGTAGATCGTGTCGGAGTGGAACCAGTGGTTGGTACCCGCGCCCATCAGGATCATCGAGCGGCCGTTGGACTCCTCGGCGTTCTGCGCGAACTCCCGGCCGATCCGGGCCGCCGCGGCTGCCGGCACGCCGGTGACCTGCTCCTGCCAGGCCGGGGTGTACGGCGCCGTGGCGTCGTCGTAGGACTCGGCCCACTCCCCCGGGAGGCCCGGACGGCCCACGCCGTACTGCGCGAGCATCAGGTCGAACACCGTGGTCACGAGGTGGCCGCCGACGCGACGCACCGGGACCCCGCGCTCCAGGGAGCCGGCCTCGCCGTCGACGTTGTCGAAGCGGGGCAGCTCGACCATCACGGTGTCGTGGGTGGTGTCGATCAGCGACAGCTTGGGGTCGACGCCCTCGAGGTCGAGGTTCCAGCGGCCCGCGCCGGTCTCCCCGAACCGGTGGCCGAGGGAGCCGTTGGGCACGATCGGCTCGTCGGTGCGGGCGTCCATCAGGACGGTCTTGAAGTGGGCGTTCTCCTCGTACTCGTGGCTCGGCAGGTCCGCCGCGGTGAGGAACTTCCCGGGCCGGAACGACCCTTCTGCCGTCTCGTCCAGCACGACGAGGTAGGGCAGGTCGGTGTACTTCTTCGTGTACTCGGTGAAGTACGGCGTCTGCCGGTCGACGAAGAACTCCTTGAGGATCACGTGCCCCATCGACATGGCGAGCGCCCCGTCGGTGCCCGGCGCGACGGCCAGCCAGTCGTCGGCGAACTTCACGTTGTCGGCGTAGTCGGGCGAGACCGCGACGACCTTCTGGCCGCGGTAGCGCGCCTCGGTCATCCAGTGCGCGTCGGGCGTGCGGGTCACCGGGACGTTGGAGCCCCACATGATGAGGTAGCCCGCGTCCCACCAGTCGCCCGACTCCGGCACGTCCGTCTGGTCGCCGAACACCTGGGGCGAGGCCACGGGGAGGTCGGCGTACCAGTCGTAGAACGACAGCATCGAGCCGCCGATGAGCGAGGTGAAGCGCGCACCCGAGGCGTGGGAGACCATCGACATCGCCGGGATCGGGGAGAACCCGGCTACCCGGTCCGGGCCCCACTTCTTGATCGTGTGCACGTAGGCGGCGGCGACCATCTCGGTCGCCTCCTCCCACGAGGCGCGCACCAGGCCGCCCTTGCCGCGGGCCGACTTGTAGGCCTTCGCGCGCAACGGGTTGTCGACGATGTGCGCCCACGCCGCGACCGGGTCACCGTGCTGGGACTTCGCCTCGCGGTACATCTGGAGCAGCACGCCGCGGATGTAGGGGTAGCGGATCCGGGTCGGCGAGTAGGTGTACCAGGAGAAGGCAGCGCCACGGGGGCATCCACGCGGCTCGTACTCCGGCTTGTCCGGACCCACCGAGGGGTAGTCGGTCTGCTGGGTCTCCCAGGTGATGATGCCGTCCTTGACGTACACCTTCCACGAGCACGACCCGGTGCAGTTCACCCCGTGCGTCGAGCGGACCACCTTGTCGTGGCTCCAGCGGTCCCGGTAGAAGGCGTCGGCCCCACGTCCGCCGGTGCGGTGCAGGCTGCGAAGGTCCTCCGACACCTCCGCCTTGGTGAAGAACCGCCGTGAGCGCACGAGCGCGTCACTGAGGCCCCCGTCCATTCCTGCTTCGTGCTCGCGCTTTCCCTCGGGTTGTACCTCTGTGCTCACTCAGTTCTCCTGGCTCGACGATCAGGTTGCTAGCGCGTGCTGCGCGCCACGACGGCGGCGTGTGGGGCGGGTGCGGCCCGGGTCAGACGTGAACGATCTCCTCCTCGTGACGCTGCGCGGTCCGTCGTACGACGGTCAGCGTCAGCACGAGCGTGAGGGCCGCGGTGACGGAGAGCAGGCCGAGGCCGATCGCGTAGGACTCGGTGCGGCCGTAGACGTAGCCCATGATCAGCGGCGGCACGAACCCGCCGAGCCCGCCGGCCGCGCCGACCAGGCCGGTCACACCGCCGACGCGGGACGGCTCGGTCACCCTGGCGATCAGGGCGAAGGTGGCGCCCGCTCCCGATCCCAACGCTGCAGCCATGCCGAGGAAGGCGAAGGTGCCGAGGTGCTCGAGGATCGGGTGGGTCGCGGCCAGGGCGGCGCCGACCACGACGACCGCGTAGCCGGCGGCCAGCACCGGGATCGGGCCGAACTTGTCGGAGAGCCAGCCGCCGACGGGGCGCATCAGGACGGCGACGACGACGAAGCCGGCCATCCGGTTCGCGGCGTCGGCCGGGGTGAGGCCGTAGTCGGTCTTCAGGTAGGCCGGCAGGTAGACGGAGAAGGCGACGTAGCCACCGAAGGCGACGGCGTAGAGGATGCAGGCCTGCCAGGTGATCGGCAGCTTCGCGTTCGCCGAGAGCCGGGTCATCAGCGAGGTGGTCGGGACCGTGCGGCCGGGGCGTCGCGCAGGATGAGCCACGCGGCCACGGCGTACACCGCGAGGACGGCCGCCGTGATCAGGAACGGCGCCTTCTCACCCACGTTGGTGTAGAGCTTCACGGTGGTGAGCGCGCTGATGGCGGTGCCGCCCATGCCGGCGCCGAAGATGCCGACGGCCAGGCCGCGGCGCTCGGGCGGGAACCAGGCGTTCACGAACGGCACCCCGACCGCGAACGCGGTGCCGGCGATGCCGAGGAAGAAGCCGCCGATGAGGATCAGGGCGTAGGAGTTCAGCGCGAAGAAGGCGATGAACAGGATCGGGACGATCGTGATCGCCGAGATCACCGGGAACATGATCCGGCCGCCGTACTTGTCGGTCAGCGCGCCCACGATGATCCGGCCGAGCGATCCCACGATGACCGGGACCGCGACCATCAGCGCCACGTCGGACTCGGTCAGCGGGCCGAGGTTGCCGTTGATCACGGAAGAGAGGGCCGAGGGGGCTGATCAGCGCCCAGGCCCAGAAGTTCAGGGCGAAGCCGATCGTCGCCATGGCCAGCATCAGGCCGGGGCTGCCCTTCGTCGTCGGCTGGACGCCGGAGGGGGTCGTACCTGTGCTGCTCATCCAGTTCTCCCAGGGGGTGCGGGAACAGGCGAAACGGCCTGTCTCTTGTCTATCGCAACGACCCTTCCTTGACCATGCCCCCACGCGCGCGGGTCGAAAGTCCCGAAGCAGGAAGTCCTTATCCCTGAGGTCATTCCGGTGAAATTCGACGGCGGCGGTTTCCGAGGCTCGGGCTCGCGTTTTCCCAAGGTCCCTTGAGAAAACAGCACTTCCCTCGACCATTACGTCGAGGGAAGTGCCGTTGTGCATCAGGAAGTGCCGGGAGTGCCCGACGTCAGGGCTTGAAGACCACCTTGATCATGTCGTCGTCCTTCTTCTGGAAGGTCTTGTAGGCCTCCGGCGCGTCGGACAGCGGCAACCGGTGCGTGGCGAACTGCTCCACCCCGAGCGGGTCGGAGTCGTCGGTGAGCAGCGGCATGATGTCGCCGGTCCACTTCTTGACGTTGGCCTGGCCCATCCGGATCTGGAGCTGCTTGTCGAACATCGTCAACATCGGCATCGGGTCGGCCTGTCCGCCGTAGACGCCGACGATCGAGAGCGTGCCACCACGGCGCACCGCGTCGATGGCGGTGTAGAGCGCGGCCATCCGGTCCACTCCCGCCTTCTGCATCAGCGGCGCCGAGATCGCCTTGGGCATGTAGCCGACCATCCGCTGCGCCAGGGACGCGGCGGGCGAGCCGTGGGCCTCCATGCCGACCGCGTCGACCACGCCATCGGCTCCCCGGCCGCCCGTCAGCTGGCGGACCGCGTCGGCGACGTTGTCCACGGCATCGAGGTCGATCACCTCGGCACCGCGACCGGCCACCCGCTCGAGCCGCTCGGGCACGAGGTCGACGCCGATGACCCGGTAGCCGCGCTGCATGCCGATCCGCGCCGACATGTCGCCGATCGGGCCGAGACCCATGACGAGCAGAGTGCCACCCTCCGGCACGTCGGCGTACTCGACCGCCTGCCACGCGGTGGGCAGGACGTCGGAGAGGAACAGGAAGCGCTCGTCCGACGGGCCCTCGGGGACCTTGATCGGCAGGAAGTTCGCGAAGGGCACGCGGAGGTACTCCGCCTGCCCTCCCGGAACCTGCCCATAGAGCTTGCTGTAGCCGAAGAACGACGCCCCGGTGCCGTACTCGTGGTTCTGGGTGGTCTCGCACTGGCTGTACAGCTGTTGGTCGCACATCCAGCACGACCCGCAGCACACGTTGAACGGCACCACGACGCGGTCCCCGACCGCGAGGTTGCTCACCCCGGGTCCGACCTCCTCGACGACGCCCATCGGCTCGTGGCCCACGACGTCACCGGGGGTCATGAAGGGACCCAGCGTCTCGTAGAGGTGCAGGTCTGAGCCGCAGAGCCCGGTCGAGGTGACCTTGATGATCGCGTCGTCGGCCTCCTTGATGGCCGGGTCCGGGACCTCCTCGACCCTCATGTCGCGGCGTCCTTGCCAGGTCACTGCCTTCATGTCGTTTCCCCTCCGAGACTCGATGGCGTGTCTCGACGGCGGTAACCGGTCCGGCGTACGGCAAACCTCAGGCGCCCAGGCCCTCCACGACCTCCACCCCCGGCAGCGCGGCCAGGTCGGGGCCGGTGAGCAGCAGCTTCGACCGGCGTACCCCGCTGCCGATGACGGCGACCTCGATGTCGAGCACGGAGGCGTCGACCAGCACCCGCCAGCCGGCGGGAAGGCCGAGCGGCGTGATCCCGCCGTACTCCATCCCGGTCTCCTCGACCGCACGCTCCATCGGCAGGAACGACGCCTTGCGTACGTCGAGCGTCCGCTTGACGAGGTTGTTGACGTCCGCCCGGGTGTCCGCGCGTACGACGCACGCGGCGATCCGCTCCTCGCCGCCACGGCGGCCGGAGACGACGACGCAGTTCGCGCTCGCCGAGAGCGGCAGGTCGTAGGCGGCCGTCAGCGCAGCGGTGTCGGCCAGGTCGGGGTCGATCTCGGTCACCGCCACCGACATCGGCCCGCGGCCAGGCCTCGAGGGCGGTGGCGACGGACGGGGCGAGCAGGTCGGGTCGTGCGAGGGCCGGGGTGGTCTCGAGCGTGCCGAGGCGAGGGAGTTCAGCCATGGCTCCCATCCTCGCCGACAGGCCTCGGAGACGTCGTCGGGGACCTTCGTCCTGACATTTCTGTTTTGTTCATGCGATGTGACGGTCGATACACATTCGCCGGGTTAAGGTGCCGGAGAATCTTCGGCCCGATTGGACGCGCACCCGAGAACATCCCGGCCGACCTCCCTTCGGGGATCCCGAAAGTTCGCTTCACACCGGTGGTCTGCGCCTGCGGCCCTCCGGAGCACCGTCATGGCCTCGAAGGGGCCTGTCCAAGGGAGAACCGATTGTCCAGCCCATTCAAGCGGCGGAGTGCGAGGGCGGTGATCGCGGCAACGGGCTTCGGCCTTGTCGTGAGCCCGCTCGCGATGATGCCCGCTGCTGCAAGCAGCAACCGACGGCTCGAACGTCGTCATCAGCGAGGTGTACGGCGCGGTGGTAACGCCGGCGCCGCCTTCAACACCGACTACGTCGAGCTCTACAACCCGACGAGCACGGCGATCAGCTGTCAACGGGATGTCCGTCCAGTACCGAAGCGCAGGCGGACCGCCAACCCGGCACGGGTGATCAACCTGAGCGGGATCATCGTCCCGGCTGGCGGCCACTACCTGGTGGGTGGTGCGACCGGAGACCGTCACGGCAGCCACGATGCCCACTCCCGACGCTTCGACACCGTCGTGAACCTGTCGGGACCAACGGCACGGTCTTCCTGGCCGACGACACGGCCCTGACCTCTCCGCCCACCGGGCCGGTCACCGGCAACGCGGCGATGCTCGACCTGGTCGGCTTCGGGACACGTCGAACACGTTCGAGGGCTCGCTGACACCGGCGCCGTCGACGACGAACTCCATCGCGGCGCAACGCCGCCGGGGCGACACGGACGACGAACGCCGGCCGACTTCAGGGCCGGCCCCGGCGCCGAGAACGCCGGCGAAGAACGCGTCGTCGCCGCCGCCGAGTTCCCGGCAAGACGATCGACGAGATCCAGGGCACGGAGCCGAGACCTCCCCGCACGTCGGCCAGACTCGCCACCACGCGCGGCGTCGTGACCGCGGCGTACCCGACCGGTGGCTACAACGGCTTCTACATCCAGACGCCCGGCACCGGTGGCGCGACCGACGCCACCGAGGGCGCTTCGGACGCCGTGTTCGTCTTCGGCTCGGCAGCCACTGGCGCCGTGAAGATCGGCGACTACGTCGAGGTGACGGGTCTGGTGAAGGAGTTCGCCGGAACCACCGAGATCGAGACGACCGCCGCGAGCGACGTCAAGGTGCTGACCGACACGGTCACCGCCCCGACTCCGCTGAGCACGACCCTCCCCGCCACCGAGGCGGCGCGTGAGGCGCACGAGGGCGAGCTCCTCGCCCCCAGCGGCCCCTTCACGGTGACCAACACCTTCACCACCAACACGTTCGCCGAGATCGGCCTCGCTGCGGGCACCAAGCCGCTGATCGCGCCGACCGAGGTCGAGGACGCCCAGACCGGCGACGTCGCAGGGGTCGCGGCGGACAACGCCGCCCGGGCGGTCACCCTGGACGACGGCGCGAGCGCCAACTACACCGGCGGTGCCAAGAACACCCCGCTGCCGTGGCTGTCGGCTACGAACTCGGTCCGCGTCGGCGCTCCGGTGACGTTCACCGGCCCGGTGATCCTGGAGTACCGCAACAACCTGTGGAAGTTCCAGCCGACCAGCCAGATCACCGGCGACGGCAGCTCCACGGCGACGTTCGCGAACACCCGGACCGACGCCCCCACGAACGTCGGCGGCGACATCCGGCTCGCGACCTTCAACGTGCTGAACTACTTCCCGACGACCGGCGCGGAGTACGTCGCCAGCGGTCTCGGCACCTGCACGTACTTCAACGATCGCGCGGGCAACCCGATCACGGTGAACTCCTGCACGAACAACGGACCGCGTGGCGCTGCGAACGCCGAGAACCTCAAGCGGCAGCAGGACAAGATCGTCGCCGCGATCAACAAGCTCGGAGCCAGCATCGTCTCGCTCGAGGAGATCGAGAACTCCGTCCAGTTCGGCAAGGACCGCGACTTCGCCGTCTCCAAGCTGGTCGACGCGCTGAACGCGGACGCGGGCGCCGGCACCTGGGCGTTCGCTCCCTCCCCGGCCGCGGCGGACCTCCCGACGCCGGCCCAGGAGGACGTCATCCGTACGGCGTTCATCTACAAGCCTGCTGATGTCTCTCTCGTGGGCGCCTCCAAGGTGCTCATCGACGAGACGCACTTCGGCAACGCCCGTGAGCCGCTGGCGCAGGCCTTCAAGCCGGCCGGTGCAGCCGACAGCAAGGCGTTCGCGGTCATCGTGAACCACTTCAAGTCCAAGGGATCCGGTACCGACGACGGCACCGGACAGGGCAACGCCAACCCCGACCGCATCGGTCAGGCCCAGGCGCTCTCTGCGTTCGCGGACTCCTTCGCCACCGACCGCGGCACCGAGGCGGTCTTCCTGACCGGTGACTTCAACTCCTACTCGATGGAGGACCCGATGCAGGTCCTCTACGGCGCCGGGTACACCGCCGTGGAGTCGGACACCAAGGGCGAGGAGACCTACAGCTTCTCGGGCCTCTCCGGCTCGCTGGACCACGTCCTCGCCAACGACGCCGCGCTCGGCCTCGTGAGCGGAGCCGACATCTGGAACATCAACTCCCCGGAGTCGGTGGGCTACGAGTACAGCCGCTACAACAACAACGCGACGAACCTCTACGAGGCCAACCCCTTCAGGGCGTCCGACCACGACCCCGAGATCGTCGGGATCAACACCGGCTCGCTCGGCCTCGAGGACATCCAGATCCTCGGGACGAACGACTTCCACGGCCGCCTGGTGAACAACTCGTCGGGCACCGAGGCAGGCGCTGCCGTCCTGGCCGGGGCCGTGAAGCAGCTCCGTGCCGAGAACCCGAACACCGTGTTCGCGGCCGCCGGTGACCTGATCGGCGCCTCGACGTTCGACTCGTTCATCGCGAAGGACAAGCCGACGATCGACGCTCTCAACGAGGCCGGCCTGGAGGTCTCGGCGGTGGGCAACCACGAGTTCGACCAGGGTTACGACGACCTGCTCAAGCGCGTGATGGCTCCCTACGACGCCGAGACGAACCCGTACGGTGGTGCCGCCTGGAAGTACATCGGCGCCAACGTCCACAAGCCGGGTGCTCCGGCATCCGAGCTGCTCGACCCGACGTACGTCCAGGAGTTCGGTGGCGTCAAGGTCGGGTTCATCGGTGCGGTGACCGAGCACCTCGACGAGCTCGTCTCCCCGGGCGGCATCGAGGGCGTGGAGATCGAGGACATCGTGACCGCGACCAACCGTGAGGCCGACCGCCTCAAGGCAGATGGCGTGGACGTGATCGTCCTGCTGGTGCACGAGGGTGCGAGCACGACGTCGTACGACTCGGCGACCGACCCGACCACGGACTTCGGGAAGATCGTGGACGGTGTCAACGAGGACGTCGACGCCATCGTGTCCGGCCACACCCACCTCGCGTACAACCACGAGGTCCCCGTGAAGGCGTGGATCGACGAGGGCCGGGACGTCACCACGCGTCCCGTCGTGTCGGCGGGCCAGTACGGCAGCAACCTGAACCAGCTCGTCTTCACCGTCGACTCCGCTACCGGCGAGGTCGTCGCGAAGACGCAGAAGGTCCTGGCGCTCAAGACCGGCCAGACCGCGAACTACCCGGTGGACGCCGCGACCAAGTCGATCGTCGATGCCGCGGTGGCCAACGCCAACGAGCTCGGCTCCGTGCGGATCGGCGACATCGCCGGACCGTTCAACCGCGCCAAGCTGGCCAACGGGACCTCGGAGAACCGTGGTGGGGAGTCGACGCTGGGGAACCTCGTCGCCGAGGCGCAGCGCTGGGCGACGGAGTCGGCAACCACCGGCTCGGCACAGATCGCCTTCATGAACCCGGGCGGTCTCCGCGCGGACATGGTGGGCACCGGCACGACCTACCCGAAGACGCTGACCTACAAGCAGGCAGCGGAGGTACAGCCGTTCGCGAACACGCTGGTGAACATGCAGCTCACGGGCGCTCAGATCAAGAGTGCTCTCGAGCAGCAGTGGCAGCCTGCCGGCTCTTCGCGGCCGTTCCTGAGGCTGGGCACGTCCAAGGGCTTCACCTTCACCTATGACCCGGCGGCTGCGGCAGGGTCGCGGATCACCGGCATGTGGCTCGACGGCGTCGCGATCGACCCGGCGACCAGCTACTCGGTGACCGTGAACTCGTTCCTGGCCTCCGGCGGAGACAACTTCGGGGCGTTCAACCAGGGCACCCAGAAGAAGGACACGGGCAAGACCGACCTGCAGGGCATGGTCGACTTCATGGCCGCGTTCGCCAAGACCGTTCCGCTGCCGGTCGAGTACAAGCAGCACGCGGTCGGGGTCTCGTTCCCGGCGGACGCTCCGGCGTCCTACTACCCCGGTGGCGAGGTCAGCTTCAAGCTGTCGTCCCTGGCGTTCTCCACTGCAGCAGACGCGAAGGACTCCGAGGTGAAGGTGACGTTCGACGGCACCGACCTCGGCACCTTCCCGGTGGACAACACCATCGGCACCGCCGTCTTCGACGAGTACGGCACGGCTGACGTCAAGGTGAACCTGCCGGTGGGCGCGCCTGCCGGCAAGGCGGCACTCACCGTGACCGGTCTGACCACGGGCACCTCGGTGCCGGTGAACGTGACCGTTGCCGAGGGCAGCGACACGACCGTGACGGCTTCCGCCGAGCCGATGACCTACGGCACCGATGGTGCGGTCGACGTGACCGTCGCATCGGATGCTCCGGTCACCGGTGCGGTGAAGGTCCTGGACGGCGACCGCGAGGTCGGCACGGCCACCCTCGACGCCAACGGTCACGCGACCGTGGTCATCGGTGGCACCGCCCTGGAGCCCGGCAGCAACGTGTTGACGGTGCGCTACCTCGGTGACGGCCGCAACAAGCCGTCGCAGGCCCCGGTCACCGTGCGTGTCGCCAAGGTGAGCCCCGTGGTCACGGGCACTCTCTCGGTCGACACGGTCAAGGTCAAGAAGGGCACGTCGAAGGTGGCGGTCTCCGTGACCGGCGGTGACTACACGCCCACCGGTGCGGTCGGGGTGTACGTCGACGGCGCGCTCGCAACCGTGGGCACGCTGACCGACGGGAAGGCCAACCTGACCGTCGGCCCGTTCGACACGGTCGGCGAGAAGTCGGTCGTGGTGCGGTACTTCGGTGACGACTACGCCCGCTCCGGGGAGTCCGAGCCGCAGACGCTGTCGGTGGAGAAGGCCACGCCGAAGATGAAGATCGAGGTCAAGTCCGCCGCGGTCCACGTCAGGAGCACCCAGCCGAGGCTCGGGGTCACCCTCAGCGCACCCGCTCAGACGGTCGCGGCCGGGTCATGGTCCTGCGCAAGGGCAACGTCCTTGCCACCCGGTGGCTGACCGAAGGCCGGGCGGTCTTCAAGCTGGGCGCCTTCAAGGCGGTCGGTACGAAGACGCTCCGGGTGAAGTTCGTCGGCAGCGGCTCCGCCGAGTCCGCCACCCAGGTGGTCACCATCAAGGTGGTCAGGTAGCACCTACGGCGGCCTGAGGTCGCAAGGAACACAACGCGAGGGGTGGTCCCGGTTCACGCCGGGGCCACCCCTCCTTCGTCTCTACGGACGAGTCAGCCGGTCTCCTCGACCTCCTTGTGGAGCCGCAGCCCGACGAGTGATGCGCCGAGCAGCGTGACACCGGCGACGAGCAGCACGCCCGCGGTCCCGAGCGATCCCGACGTCCAGTCGAGCAGCGCCTCGGGCACGGCCAGCGTCACCCCGGCGACCCCGACGGCGAGGTAGGGCCAGGCCCGGCGTCCGACGTACATCACGAAACCTGCGACGGCGACGATGGCGGTGACGACGTAGGCGACCCACGGAGACTCCGAGGCCATCGGGATCTGGGCACCCACGACGACGAGGACCGACCCGATCATGCGGGCCGGGACCAGCTCGCGCCAGACGCCGAGCTCCGCGAGCGCCAGCCACACCAGGCCGAGCGCGAGGAACGACATGCCGATCGGGACGGGCGCGTCCTCGACACCGAGCCACTGGAGCACGAAGGGGACGCCGAAGGCCGCGCCGACGGCGACGGCCGCCTGCCCGAGAAGCGAGGGCGCAAGCAGGTACCCGACCGCGGCGAGCACCACCAAGGTGAGGCTGCCGCCGAGACCGATGAGCTCACCCTCCGTCGCCTCGGTCCCGCGCTGGTCGATGACGTCGATCAGCCAGACGACGACGGCTGCGGCCGCCGACGCCGAAGCGGCGGTGAACAGCACGCTCGCCAGCCTGCGGCGGATCGGCTGGACGTCGGCACGGAGGTCCGCCATCCCGCCACCCGTCAGGCCGAGCACGACTCCGGCGGCGGCGAGCAGCACGGCGATCCCGGCGAGCAGGCCGACCCGTTGCCCGACGGACATGTCCTCCCACTGCTGGAAGATGAACAGCGCCGCGGCTGCCACGACGAAGGCGCCACCGACGTAGCCGCCGACCTCGGCGAGCCGTTGCCGCAGCCCCCACGCCTCGACGCCTTGGCCCGCCAGCGCCGTGTCGACGACGCCGAGGGCCTCGTCCCGCCGCTCAGGGTCGATCAGGCCGCCCGCCTCGAGGGCGGACACCACGGGCAGGCTCCGGTTGTCGTGGAGCCTCTGTGCGGGGGCCGTCCGGTCGGGCCGCGAACGCTTCGCGGTGGTCCGGTGCGTGAACGAGTGGACGGACATGGCGACCTCCTCGTGCCGAGGGCCACAGGGCTCTCACCTCTGAGTCGACCTCTCTGGGTCGATCGTCCCGCCCGGGCGAGGTGTCGGGTAAGAGTCGTTGTACCTAGGTATGTACTCAGGTGGCGGGCCGGTGTCGGGCGGACCGCGTGGGCAGGGTCAGGCCGGGTCAGGTCAGCGAGCCGGCGTCGGGAGGTACGTCGACCGCGTGCTCACGCAGGTGGTCGAGCGGGACCACCTCGAGCGCCGCCTGGTTCGTGGCTGCGAGTACGACGGGCGCCGGCGCACCGTCCTGGTAGGCCTGGAGCCACCGGACCGCCACGACGCACCAGCGGTCGCCGGGGGTCAGGCCGGGGAAGCTCCACTCCGGGCGCGGCGTGACCAGGTCGTTGCCCACCGAGACCTGGTGCTCGAGGAACTCGCGGGTCACCACCGCGCAGACGGTGTGGCTGCCGACGTCCTCGGGACCGGTCCGGCAGGCGCCGTCACGGTAGAAGCCCGTGACCGGGTCGACGCCGCAGGGTTCCAGCGGGCCACCCAGGACGTTGAGCTCACGATGCTCCTGCGACTCCTCGGTCATCGCCCCACCGTCTCACGCACGACCCGCGGGAGCACCAGGCTGAACGTCGTGCTGGCGTCGTCGGTGAGCCGCAGCTGACCTCCGAGGGAGGCGACGATCTCGGACGCCGTGTCGAGTCCCCCGCCCTCGGGCGGCTCGACGTTGCGGACCCGGCTCGCCGCCCGCTCGCGAGGCCCGCCGTCGCCGACCCGGACCTCCGCGTACGCCGGTGTCTCGGTGACCGTGACCCGGATCGTGCCCTCTCCGTGCGTCACGGCGTTGCCGACGAGGACGTCCATGACCTGCATCAGCGCCCCGGCGGGGAGCCTCACCGCCACGACGCTGTGGCACTCCACGTCGAACCGGCGTCCGGGCGCCAGGGCGCGCCACCGCGACACCGTGTCCCGGACGAGGGCCGACAGGTCGATGTCGACGGCTGCCCCGACCCTGCTCTCACGGGATGCGTCGAGCAGCTCGGCGACCGTCGCACTGAGCCGGTCGAGCTGGTCGAGGGCCGCGGACAGCCGGGAGGCGACCTCGGGCGACGGCTGCGACGACAGGGCCAGGTCCTCGATCTCGAGCCGGGTCGCGGTGATCGGCGTGCGCAGCTCGTGGGAGGCGTGGGCCGCGAAGTCGCGCTCGCGGCGGACGAGCGTCCCCAGGTCGTGGGCGCTGGCCCGTAGCGTCCGGCCGACGGCGTCCGCCTCGGGCACGGTGTACCGCGGGACGTCGACGTCGAAGTCGCCCCGGCCGATGCGCTCGGCAGCATCGGCCAGCTCACTGAACGGGCGGGACAGCCGCCGGCCCAGCCACAGGGCCACCGCGGCAGCGACGGCGACGAGTCCCAGTGCGATCAGCACGAGCCGGAGCAGGGCGCTCTGGACGCGGGCGTCCACCAGCTCCGACTGCCGGGTGAGGGTCAGGGTGCCCCCGCCTGCGACCGGCCGGGTGACCCGAAGGTCCGGCGAGCCGTGCGACGCGGCCGGGTCGACGTGGTTCGACGCCTCGACCCGTTCGCCCTTGGCGTCGACGTAGACGAGGTGCTCACCGTCGTACAGCACGTCGTTCAGGGTCGCGGAGGTCACCTGTGTGCCGGGCGTGCCGAGGAACTCCGCGATGATCTCGGCCGAGCGCTCGACCTTGCGCTGCTCCTCGGTGTGGATCAGCTGGGAGGTCGTGTAGGCGCGCTCGACCAGGAGGACCGCGACGACGGCCAGGGTCAGGGAGACGAGCGCGACGACGAGGCGGTCACGCATCAGCGGCAACGTCTTCGAGGCGGAAACCCACTCCTCGGACGGTCACCACCCTCGCGGGCGCCTCGCTCTCCTCGAGCTTCTGCCGCAACCTGCCGACGGTCACGTCGAGGGTCTTCGTGGACCCGTACCAGTTGCTGTCCCACACCTCGTCCATCAACCTGTCCCGGGTGACGACGGCACCGCGGTCCTCGCTCAACAGCGCCAGGACGTCGAACTCCTTGGTGGTCAGCGCCACCTCGTTGTCGCCGGCCCAGACCCGCCTCGCCTGCACGTCGATGCGCAGTCCGGGCGCCGGATCCGGCACCTGCTCCGCCGACGTCACGTTGCTGCCGCTGCGGCGGAGCAGCGCGCGGGTGCGGGCCAGGAGCTCGGCCAGGCCGAACGGCTTGGACATGTAGTCGTCGGCTCCGACGTCGAGCCCGACGACCCGGTCCAGCTCGCCGCCGCGTGCGGTGAGGATGAGGACGCCGCCGTCGTACCCCCCGGCGCGGACCTGCCGGCAGACCTCGAGGCCGTCGATGTCGGGGAGGCCGAGGTCGAGGATCATGAGGTCGACCTCGCCTGCGAGGGCCTTCTCGACCGCCGCCGATCCCTCGCCGACCCGCTGTACGTCGTACCCCTCACGGCCGAGAGTGCGCACCAGCGGCATCGCGATTCCTTCGTCGTCCTCGACGATGAGCACCGTGGCCATGGTCATAGAGCATAAGGGTGGTCGGGCGCGGGCTCCGGCCTGCGACGCAGCGCGTCGAGCGTGAGAAAGACCAGGACAGCACCGGCGAAGGCCAGGGCCAGGCCGCTCTCCACCAGAGACACCCGGCTGAGGCCGGGCGCGCCCGGAAGCCCGACCAGGATCTGGGTCAGCTGCACCAGCAGGCTGGATCCGGCGGCGACACCGGCCGCCGCGCGGTCGACCAGGCCGGCTCGCGACCACAGCGCGTATCCCGCGGCGAACGCGAGGGCGGCGACGGCGACGGCGAGAACGCCGACGTAGAACGCCGCGTCGAGGAGTGTCGGGAGTACGACGACCAGCGATCCGCCGAGGAGAAGGGAGGCAGCTGCCGCTGCACGGGAGCAGCCGGACGGCGTGCTCGCGTCCCGGGCGGCTGACACGAACCCCGCGGTGGTCATCGCGTGCTCCTGACCGTCGCGTGCTCATGGGAGGCGAGCACGCCGCGTCGGAGTCGATTCATGTCAGGCACCTACGAGAGTTCTTCCAGCAGGGCCGCCTCCCGCCCCTTGACGGCCCTGCTGGACGTATTGGTTCACATGCCGAAGCTTGTGCCGACCACGCTACGTGCGGCAGCGCAACGGCCCCACCACGTCTAGGCAACGTCGGCCCCACGCACTTCCCACACTTGGGTAACGTCCCTGAGCAGAGCGCAAGCCCAGCCCGAACCCGGCCCGAGACCGAGCCCAGCCCGAGGAGAGACGTTGTCCCGACCGCATGCCCGAGGCGCATGACCGCCGACGTCGTCTACCTGCTCGCAGGCGCCGCCCTGCTCCTCGCCGTGGTGCTGCCCGCCGCGCTGAGCCGAGCGGCCGTGTCCGCGCCGATCGTGCTGTTGATCGTCGGCGCGCTGATGGGCCTGCTGGCGCCGGAGGACGCCGACTTCAGTCCGCTGGGCCACAGGTCGTTCGTCGAGCACCTCACCGAGTTCACGGTCATCATCGCGTTGATGGGCGTCGGCCTCGCCCTGGACCGTCCACTCGACCTGCGCCGGCTCGACAGCTGGCGCAAGTGGAGCGCGGCCTGGCGGCTGCTCGGCATCTCCATGCCGCTGACCATCGCGGGCGTCGCGCTCGTCGGCTGGTGGGCGGTCGGGCTCGCACCCGCCGCGGCGCTGCTCCTCGGCGCGGTTCTCGCCCCGACGGACCCGGTCCTCGCCTCCGACGTACAGGTCGAGGGTCCGACCCCCGTCGACGACGACTCGCACGACGAGATCGACGAGAGCAACGAGGTCCGCTTCGCCCTGACCTCCGAGGCGGGGCTCAACGACGGACTGGCCTTCCCGTTCGTCTATGCCGCGATCTTCCTCGCCTCGGTCGGCCCTGTCACCGAGTGGGGCCTGCGCTGGCTCGGCTGGGAGCTCGTCGGCAAGGTGGCTGTCGGTGTGGTGCTCGGAGTAGCCGTCGGCTGGCTCCTCGCCAAGGCTGCTTTCCGCGCCCCGACCCGTTCGCTGCGCACGGCCGAGACGGGTGAGCCGTTGCTGGCGCTGGCGGCGGTGCTGCTCTCCTACGGCGTCGCCGAGGTCCTGCACGGGTACGGCTTCCTCGCCGTGTTCGCCTGCGCCATGACGCTGCGCTCGGCCGAGCGGGGTCACCGGTACCACGTGCACATGCACGAGATCGTCGAGCGGCTCGAGCGGCTCCTGACGCTCGTCGTACTCCTGCTCCTCGGTGTCTCGATGACCAACGGCCTGCTGACCAACCTGACCTGGCAGTCAGTCGTGCTCGCGCTGCTGCTGGTCTTCGTCATCCGGCCCGCCGCGGGGTTGCTCGGGCTCGGGTTCCACCGCAAGACCACCCGGATCGGGGACCACGTGTTCACCTCGCGGGAGCGGCTGGCCACCTCGTTCTTCGGGGTCCGCGGCGTGGGGTCGCTGTACTACCTCGCCTACGCCACCGGCCAGACCGACTTCGGCAACCCCGAGCTGCTCTGGTCCACGGTCGCGTTCACGATCGCGCTCTCGGTGCTGGTGCACGGGGTCGCGGCGACCCCGGCGATGCGGTGGCTGGAGAGTTCCCGGGACATCTGAGGCCGGGCTGTGTCAGCGTGCACGGTGTGGAGAGCGCTTCAGGAGAAGGGCGTACGGCGGAGCCGGCGGTGCGTCTCGTCGGGATCCCGCCGACTGCGATGCAGGCGTTGGTGGCCGGCGACGTCGAACGCGCCTCGCGGCTCACGGGCATACGCCTGAGCAAGTACCTGGCCTCCGACGACTGCACCTGGCTGTGGCGGATCCGGCTGGAGCAGGCCGCCCGCGACCCCGCGAGCTCGTACTGGGTGGCCCGCGCCGCCGTGGCGGAGGACGGTCGCGTCGTCGGCCACGCCGGCTTCCACGGCCCTCCGGACGAGACGGGAATGGTGGAGGTCGGGTACACCGTCGACCCGGCGTTCCGGCGTCGCGGGTATGCCCGCGCGATGGTCCGGGCCCTGCTGGCCTGGGCCTCCGACGAGGTCTCAGTCACCCGGGTGCGAGCCTCGATCAGCCCGGACAACGAGGCCTCGCTCGCGACGATCCGCGGGTTCGGCTTCGGGCGGACCGGCGAGCAGTGGGACGAGGACGACGGGCTGGAGATCATCTACGAGGTCCGCGTCTGACAGCGCCGCCTGGGTCAGAGCACGTGGTGGCCGTACATCTCGCCGAGCGGGTCGGCGATCAGCTCGATCCGGGCGCCGTCGGGATCCCTGAAGTACACCGAGACCTCGCTGTGGATGACGTACTCCACGGCCCGCCTCGTCCAACCGCGCGACGATCTCGCCCCAGCGCGCCGGGTCCATCGAGATCGCGACGTGATGCAGCCCGCCGAGCACCTCGGCGTACGGCCCGAGGTCCAGGCCGGGGAAGTCGAAGAACGCCAGCAGGTTCTGGTTGCCGATGTCGAAGAAGAAGTGCGAGGAGCCCGGGTAGTCCCGGTTCTCGATCAGCTCGGTCAGCGGGAAGCCGAGCAACCCCTGGTAGAAGTCGATCGTCCGCTCGACGTCGCTGCTGACCAGGGCGGCGTGGTGCAGCCCCCGCGCGGTCGACGGCTCTCGCTCGGCCACGGGCTTCAGACGGGCTTCCCGGATGCGTGCTCGCTCCGCCTCGATCTTGGCCAGGTCAGGTCCGGTCATGGCCCCACAGTAAGGCAGCCTCCGGGGAGTTCCGAGACATTCGGTCCGCACATCACTACCGTCGGTTGAAGCACGACCTTCGAGAGAGGCACACGATGAGCGACCCTACGCAGAACCCACCTCCGCACGAGGGCTCCTCCACGCCCTCCGAGCCGACTTCCGAGCAGACCCCGGGGCAGGCACCGCCGCCCCGCCAGGACTCCTCCACACCACCTCCGCCGCCCCCGTCTCAGGCCCAGGGCCAGGGCCAGGGCCAGGGCAGCTACGGCACCGGATCGGCACCCCCGCCACCTCCGGCCGGGTCGCAGCAGCCGGGTGCAACGCCGCCCCAGGCACATAGCGCCATGGGCATCGTGGGCCAGCCCGGAGAGCTCCTGCCGAGGTTCCTCGCCAGGCTGATCGACTTCATCCTGCTCGCCATCGTCGAAGGCATCCTGGTCAGCGCGATCGTGTTCGGTATCGCTCTTCGGCGCCAACACGGGCGACCTTCACCGGGTTTGGCGTGGGCATCGGCACGGACGTACGCCGGAGCGCCGTGACCACGTCGTCAGCGCCCTGATCACGCTCGGCTACTTCACGATCATGGAAGCGCGCCTCGGGAGGACGATCGGGAAGATGATCCTCAAGCTCGAGACCCGCGGCCCCGGAGGCGGGCACCCGACCATCGAACAGGCGCTCAAGCGCAACGCGTTCACGGCGATCGGCATCCTCGGCGTGATCCCGTTCCTCGGGTTCGTGACCAGTCTGCTCAGCCTGATCGCGGTGATCACCATCGCGGTGACCATCGCCAACAACAGCAACCGGCACGGCTGGCACGACGACTTCGCGGGCGGCACGACCGTCTACAAGGTCGGCTGACCCGCACCTGGAGCCGCGGTCCTGGAGTGCTAGGACCGCGGCTTCTTCGTGCGCGGCTTCTTGTCCGGCTTGCGGTCGAAGGACTTCGAGCCACCTGAGCCGTGCGGCTTCTTGTCGTACGACGGGCGCCGGGACGCCCCGCCACCCGGGCCGGCCGTCAGCTCGATCAGCTTGCCGGAGATCCGCGTGCGCTCGAGCAGGGCCAAGGTCTCGGGTGACAGGTCGGCCGGAAGCTCAACGAACGAGTGGTCCCCGCGGATGTCGATGTGCCCGAAGTCGTCGCGCCCGAGACCGCCCTCGTTGGCGATCGCCCCGACGATCTGGCGAGGCTCGACCTTGTGGCGCTTGCCGACCGCGATCGTGTACGTCGCGAACGTCTTGTCCGAACGGCCACGGCGCGGCTTGGTGTCCCGACGCGGTGGCCGGCCGTCCTCGTCGCCGTCGCGGCGCCGGCCCTTCTCGTAGTCCCAGGCTCCCCGCTTGTCCTCCCGCCTGCCCTCGAAGACGGGCTTCGGCTCCGGGGCCTGCTCGGGCTCCAGCAGCAGCGGCTGGCCGTCCTGGGCCATCACCGCGAGAGCGGCCGCGATGTCCGCGGCGGGGACGTCGTGCTCCTGCTCGTACTCGCTGACCAGGTCGCGGAAGAGGCCGATCTTGTCGGAGGCGAGCGCCTCGGTGATCGACTCGTTGAACCGCGCGACGCGAGTGAGGTTGACGTCCTCGACGCTGGGCAGCGACATCTGCGTCAGCGGCTGGCGCGTGGCGCGCTCGATCGACTTGAGCAGGTGACGCTCACGCGGCGTGATGAACGACAGGGCGTCGCCTGCGCGCCCGGCGCGGCCCGTGCGGCCGATGCGGTGGACGTAGGACTCCGTGTCGGTCGGGATGTCGTAGTTCACGACGTGGCTGATCCGCTCCACGTCGAGGCCACGCGCTGCGACGTCGGTGGCGACCAGGATGTCGAGCCGGCCGTCGCGGAGCTGGTTGATCGTGCGCTCGCGCTGGGCCTGGGCGACGTCGCCGTTGATCGCGGCGGCCGAGAAGCCCCGCGCCCGGAGCCGCTCGGCGAGCACCTCGGTGGCCTGCTTGGTGCGGACGAAGACGATCATCCCCTCGAAGTTCTCGACCTCGAGGATCCGGGTGAGGGCGTCGATCTTCTGCGGGTAGGCGACCTGGAGGTAGCGCTGGGTGATGTTCGCGGCCGTCGTGGTCTTGTTCTTGACCGTGATCTCGGCGGCGTCCGTGAGGTACTTCTTCGAGATCCGCCGGATCTGCGGCGGCATCGTCGCGGAGAACAGCGCGACGTGCTTGTCCTCAGGGGTGTCCGCGAGGATCGTCTCGACGTCCTCCTGGAAACCCATCTTCAGCATCTCGTCGGCCTCGTCGAGCACCAGGAAGCGCAGCTCGGAGAGGTCGAGCGTGCCCTTCTCGAGGTGGTCCATGATCCGGCCCGGCGTGCCGACGACGATGTGCACCCCTCGCCGCAGGGCGGACAGCTGTACGCCGTACGCCTGGCCGCCGTAGACCGGGAGCACGTGCACGCCGGGCATGTGCGCGGCGTAGCGCTCGAACGCCTCGGACACCTGCAGCGCGAGCTCCCGCGTCGGGGCGAGCACCAGCGCCTGCGGGGTCTTCTGCTTCAGCTCGAGCTGGGAGAGGATCGGCACCGCGAAGGCGGCCGTCTTGCCGGTCCCGGTCTGCGCGAGCCCCACGACGTGTCTGCCCTCGAGGAGCGCTGGGATCGTGGCCGCCTGGATCGGCGAGGGTGACTCGTACCCGACGTCGTTCAGGGCGCGCAGCACGCGCTTGTCGATGCCGAGGTCGGCGAAGGTCGGCGTGTCGGACTCGCCGAGGTCGGCCGTTGAGTCAGGGGAAGGCATCTGCCCAGGCTACCCGTGTGGGCGCGGTCACCCACTTCCTGAGTACCTGTGCGGATGTGGAGCGGCCGTCGTACGACGAGCATGGCGACGTGACCACCAACCGACTCGCACCCTCAGGTCCGTTCGCACCGGACGACACCGGCTTCCTGCGACCCCACTCGTTGTGGGTGCGCGGAGCGGCGCTCCTGCTCGCGGCCCTCTGGGTCGGGGCGGTGTTCCTGGTCGGCGGGTTCCTCACCATCGCCTCCTACCGGGGTGGATGGTTCTACGTGATGCTCTGCGTCCTCCCGGGCCTGGTCGCGGCGGCGCGCCTCGGCGGAGTCGCGCGCTGGCGGGACACCCTGCTCGTCGCCACGGCGGCGTCGTTCCTGATCGGTCTCGGGATGTACAGCAGCGCTCCGCCGGACCACGGCCGGATCCGGCACGTCGCCGAGGACGTCGGCGTGCCCATCGACGAGTGGGAGCTCCTGGACGCACGGGAGTACGGCGACACCTGGTGCATGGGCGGCTGCCCCCACATGGACTACGAGTACGCCACCGCGGCGACACCGGACGAGGCCGTCGCCACGCTCGACGCCATCCTCGAGGAGCGCGGCTGGACCGGCGGCGCCGACGACCCGTCCATGGACCGGACACCGAACGCGTCCGACCCGCAGGCGCGGGCGTCGTGGAGCAAGGGCCGCTGGCGTGTCCACCTGTCGATCCCCTCGGAGGAGTACCGCTTCGCCTGGGCCGACGACGTCGCAGCCCGAGGACTCACGCCGGTCGAGATCACCTTCGGAGCGACGCCCTGACCGCGGCCCCGGAGCCCCCGACCGGGCCGCGCGCCGGAGCGGCGAGCCCTACGCGGTGGGAGCACCCCCGGCATGACGTCGCAGCACCACGACGGACCGCGCGGTCACGGGGAACTCGACCCCCGGCACGAGCACCGGAGCGTCGTCCCACAGCGAGACGCTCCCGATCTGGTCGTCGCTGGTGTCCAGGGCGACCACCCAGCCGTCGTCGTACAGGCCCTCGGGAATGGTGTACGAGATGTCCTCGTGGAAGGCGTTGAACGCGACCAGGAACGAGTCGCCGACCACCGGCTCGCCGCGGGGATCGGGCTCGGGGATCGCCTCGCCGTTGAGGAAGACCAGCACCGAGAGTGCATGGCTCTCGTTCCAGTCCGTCTGGTTCATGGGCTCGCCGGTGTGCTTGTACCACTCCATCTCGGGCAGGCCGGTCTCGCTGGTGCTCCGACCCGGGAAGCGGCGCCTCCGGAAGACCGGTTCCTCTTGGCGAAGGGCGACGACGCGCTTGCTGAAGGCGAGCAGCTCCTCCTGCCAGGGCTCGAGCTTCCAGTCCACCCAGGACAGCTCGTTGTCCTGGCAGTAGACGTTGTTGTTGCCCTGCTGGCTGCGGCCGAGCTCGTCGCCGTGCAGGATCATCGGCACGCCCTGCGAGAGCAGGAGGCTCGCGATGAAGTTGCGCTGCTGGCGAGCCCTCAGTGCCAGGACGTCCGGGTCGTCGCTGTCGCCCTCGACGCCGCAGTTCCACGAGCGGTTGTGGCTCTCGCCGTCCGCGCCGCCCTCGCCGTTGGCCTCGTTGTGCTTCTCGTTGTAGGAGACGAGGTCGCGCATGGTGAAGCCGTCGTGGGCGGTGATGAAGTTGATCGAGGCGATCGGCTTGCGGCCCGAGTGTTCGTAGAGGTCGGCCGACCCCGTGATGCGGGAGGCGAACTCGCCGAGGGTGGAGGGCTCGCCACGCCAGAAGTCGCGGACGGTGTCGCGGTACTTGCCGTTCCACTCCGTCCACAACGGCGGGAAGTTGCCGACCTGGTAGCCGCCGTCGCCGACGTCCCACGGCTCTGCGATGAGCTTGACCTGGCTGACGATCGGGTCCTGCTGGACGAGGTCGAAGAACGCCGACAGGCGGTCGACCTCGTGGAACTGACGGGCGAGCGACGAGGCGAGGTCGAAGCGGAAGCCGTCGACGTGCATCTCGGTGACCCAGTAGCGCAGGGAGTCCATGATCAGCTGGAGCACGTGCGGGTGCCGCATCAGCAGGCTGTTGCCGGTGCCGGTGGTGTCGAAGTAGTAGGACTTGTCCTCGTCGACGAGCCGGTAGTACGAGTTGTTGTCGATGCCGCGGAAGCACAGGGTCGGGCCCTGGTGGTTGCCCTCGGCGGTGTGGTTGTAGACCACGTCGAGGATCACCTCGATGTCCGCCTCGTGCAGCGCCTTCACCATCGCCTTGAACTCCTGGACCTGCTGGCCGCGCTGGCCCCCGGCGGAGTAGGCGTTGTGCGGGGCGAAGAAGCCGATGGTGTTGTAGCCCCAGTAGTTCGCCAGCCCCTTCTCGAGCAGGTGCGGGTCCTGGACGTACTGGTGCACCGGCATCAGCTCGATGGCGGTCACGCCCAAGCGACTTGAGGTGCTCGATCATCGCCGGGTGCGCGATGCCGGCGTACGTGCCGCGGATCGCCTCGGGGATGCCGGGGTGGGTCTGGGTCAGGCCCTTGACGTGCGCCTCGTAGAACACCGACTCGTGGTACTCGTGGTCGGGATGCCGGTCGTTGCCCCAGTCGAAGAACGGGCTCACGACCACCGACAGCATCGTGTGGCTGAGGCTGTCGTCGTCGTTGAACTTCTTGGCGTCCTTGAACTTGTAGGAGAACAGCGACTCGTCGCCGTCGATCTGGCCCTCGACCGCCTTGGCGTAGGGGTCCAGAAGCAGCTTGGCCGGGTTGCACCGGTGCCCGTTCTTCGGGTCGTAGGGCCCGTGCACGCGGTAGCCGTAGCGCTGACCGGGCTGGATGCCGGGCAGGTAGACGTGGTGCACGAACCCGTCGGTCTCCGGCATGTCGATCCGCGTCTCGGACCCGCTGTCGTCGATCAGGCAGAGCTCGACGCGCTCGGCGACCTCGGTGAACAGCGCGAAGTTCACACCGGAGCCGTCGTAGGACGCCCCGAGGGGGTACGAACGGCCGGGCCAGATCTGCATGCGTTGCTCACTTCCGAGGGAGGACTGCTGTGACGACAGTAGCCACCTGTACCCCGGAGCAGCGATCTCGTACACCGCCGGGGCTCTTGTGTGACGGAAGTGATTGCGGAGTACGTCGACGTGCCCGACGATGAGGGTGCGGCGACCGGCCGCCACGTGTCTCGCGACCCTCGCAGCGGCGGGTCGCGCAGGGGGAAGGCGGAGGCCAGATGGGCTGGATCATCCTTGTCGGAATCCTCGGAGGACTGCTGGGACTGCTGTGGCTGACTCGACCCAAGGCGGGCTCACGGGGCGGACGCGACGTCCCGGGCCCCTCTGCCGCCGAGCGCGAGGCGCTGGGACGTGAGGCCGGGAACCGGATCGCGAACGGGCCACACCAGGTCAGCTGACGGACCGGTCGCCGATGAGCCCCCTGCCTGACCGGGCCGTCTCGGTCGCGCTGCACGAGGACCGGATCCTGGTCATTCGGCGGCACAAGTCGGGCGAGGACTACTGCGTGCTTCCCGGTGGCGGCGTCGAGCACGGCGAGAGCCCCCGCGACGCCTCACTGCGAGAGCTCCGGGAGGAGACCGGCCTGACCGGGGCGGTGGAGCGGCACCTGTGGACCTTCGAGCACGCCGACCGGGTGGCGCACTACTTCCTGGTCGGCGTCGAGCCGGGTCCCATGGCGCTCGGCGGTCCGGAGGCGACGAGCCAGTCTCTGGACAACCGTTACGCCCCTGACTGGGTCAGGCTTGCCGAGATCGACGAACACGACCTGCGGCCTACGGAGCTGCGGGAGCACCTCCGGCGCCTGTCACGACCTGGAACATGACGTGGTCCTGCCATTCGCCGGCGATGTTGAGGTACTGCGGCGCCACGCCGAAGCGGATGAACCCGTTGCGCTCCAGCACCCGCTGTGACCGGACGTTGTGCCGCAGGGTTCCTGCCTCGATCCGGTGGAGTCCGAGCTCCTCGAAGGCCACGCGCATGATGTCGCGGACGGCGCCGGTGGCGAGCCCGCGGCCGTTGGCGTCCGCACTCAGCCAGTAGCCGAGGCTGCACGACTGGAACGGACCACGCACGATGCCGTTGAGCGTGATGCGGCCGACGACCCGGCCGGACTCGTCGAGGATGACATGAGGAAGGGCGGCTCCTCGCTCATGCTTCTCGAGCACGTCCCGGACGAACTCGCGTTGGCCCTCGACCGTGAAGTAGTCGTCGTCCCGGACCGGCTCCCACGGAGCGAAGAACTCCCGGTTGGCGAGAACCAGCTCGGCGAGCACGGGGACGTCATCGAGGGAGACGAGTCGTGTGGCCATCACCCGGTCATGATCGCAGGCATGATCGCAGGCAGGCGTGACCCGGCTGTCGCCGCTGGCCGTCGTACCCCCTGCCGAAGCTCAGAGAGCGTCGAGGATCGCCTGGCGGCGGGCGTCGTACTCCGCCGCGGTCACCAGCCCCTCGTCCCGCAACGACTCGAGCTCGCGCAGCCGATCGCCGGCGGTGCGGGTGGTGGGACCGGCCCGTCGCCGGCCGGGGCCTGGGAGCTTCGCAGGCTTGCGGCGAGGTACGTCGCGTCGAGCCCGTCGTCGCTCAGCAGGGCCATCGCCGCGGCCCGATCAGGATCGAGGCCGGACTCCTGCGCCATCTGACGGGCCGTCGAGATCTTCCACAGCGTGATGGCTCCGCCGCCGAGCAGCACGAGCACGAACAGCACACCGAAGCCCGCGGGAATGCCGGGGCCACCGAACCCGTCGGACATGCCGGGGCCCCCGAACCCGTCGTCGGACAACCCGCCGTCGTAGGAGACCGACCAGCCCTGACCGTCCCAGGTGCAGGTCGGCAGGTCACCTGAGTCGTTCGTCCGGAAGCACTTCGGCGGCGGGTCCGGCTCGGCGTACGCCGACGTGGCGCCGAGCACGACGAGGCCGAAGCACAGCGCGGCCAGCGTCAGGAGGCGGCGTGTCATGGCCGAAGCGTAGGGCCTCGACCGCGCAGTGAGGAGTCCCGTCGCCAGCTCGTCTCACGTGGAAGTTCTCGGGGCCGCGAGGTGAGACACGCGTCGTTCCAGCCGGGGAGGGTCGCGACCTGCCCGGGACGAGCCTTCGTGGAAGTTCTCCGGCACCAGGTGCCCGAGAACTTCCACGTAATGCTCGTCCTCGTGCTCAGGGGTCGCGGCTAGTGTGTGGCTGTGCGACAGCCAGGCGTTCCCATGCCGGCCGGACCTTCTCCCCTCTCCTTCTCCGACGTGGTGGCGGGGCTTCGTGCCGCGGGCTGCGTCTTCGCCGAGGAGGAGGCCCAGCTGCTCGTCGCCGCGGCGAGCACACCCGGCGACCTCGCCGCCTTGTTCGAGCAGCGCATCGCGGGAGTGCCGCTCGAGCACATCCTGGGCTGGGCGGAGTTCTGCGGGATCCGGATCGTCGTGGACACCGGGGTCTTCGTGCCGCGGCGCAGGACGGAGTTCCTGGTCAGCCAGGCGGCCGGCCTCGCCCGTCCCGGGGCGGTCGTGGTCGACCTGTGCTGCGGGTCGGGTGCGGTGGGTGTGGCGCTCGCGAACACCCTCGGCCACGCCGAGCTGTACGCCGTCGACGTCGACCCCGTCGCAGTGCTGTGCGCCCGCCGCAACGTCGCTGCCGCGGGAGGTCAGGTGTACGAGGGGAACCTCTTCGAGCCGTTGCCCACGACACTCCGCGGGCGGGTCGACGTACTCGTGGCCTGTGCGCCGTACGTGCCGACCGACTCGGTCCGGCTCCTGCCGCCGGAGGCGCGCCTGCACGAGCCGCGGGTGGCGCTCGACGGGGGTGCGGACGGTCTGGAGGTCGTACGCCGGATCGCGACCGACGCGGCATCCTGGCTCGTGTCAGGAGGTCACGTGCTGGTCGAGACGAGCGAGGACCAGGCCCCGGAGGCGAGCCGGGCGTTCTCCGAGCACGGCCTGACGCCTCGCGTGGCGAGATCGGACGACTCGAACGCCACCGTCGTCATCGCCGAGAAGCGGGAACCGGGCTGAGCATGGACGACACCATCACCTACCTCGACCGCGCGTCCGTGCGCCGCCTCCTCCCTGACCTGCAGGACCAGGTGAACCGGCTCGCGAAGGTCTACCGCGCCATGGCTCACGAGCGTGTGGAGAACCCACCCAAGATCGGCGTGCACGCGCGCCGGGACACCTTCATCCACGCCATGCCCGCGTACCTCATGGATGACGACGTCACCGCGATGAAGTGGGTCAGCGCGTATCCCACCAACCCGGCACACGGCCTGCCCTACATCTCGGGCCTGATCGTCCTCAACGACTCCAGCACCGGCCTACCTGTCGCCGTCATGGACGCCGCGGAGATCACCGCCGTGCGCACCGCGGCTGCGAGCGGCGTCAGCATCCGCCACCTCGCGCACGACGGGTGGCAGCGCGTGGCGATCCTCGGGTACGGCGAGCAGGGGCGTGCGCACGTCGAGATGGTCAGATCCCTCAACCCCAGCGCCGAGATCCGGGTGTACGGCGGTCCGCGTGCGCGCGCCGCTGTGGCGGGTGTGGAGGTTCTGGCCGACGCACGCGCAGCTGTCGAAGGGGCTGGCGTCGTGATCACCGCCGGCCCGATGTCCCGCGACCCGCGCCGACGGCTCGAGCGCGAGTGGCTTCCGGACCGCTGTCTCGTCGTGCCCGTCGACTTCGACGCCTACGTCACGGCGAACCTCGTTGCGCAGTCCGAATACTTCGTCGTGGACGACATCAAGCAGTTCGAGCACTACCGCTCCGTCGGCTACTTCGAGGAGTGGCCGGAGCCCGGGACGTCGCTCGGTGCCGCTCTGGAGTCCGACCCGGTGGGCGACTTCCGGGTGTCGTGCAGCCTGGGAGTGGGCGCGATCGACGCAGCACTGGCGAGCGACGTGTGGCAGCGGGCGTGTACCGAGCAGGTCGGCGTGCGCCTTCTCCGCTGAAGCGGGAGTCGAGCGTCGAGGCCGACCCCGCTCCGAACCACACTGACCGGCCCTCAAATGTGTGAGGAAGCACCATCGAGGGGTGGGCCGACACTTCGTAGGTTCTGGGCATGGGGACCAACGCACCTTCACCCGACCTGACCGGCAAGCGTGCCGTCGTCACAGGGGGCGCCAGCGGCATCGGTGCCGCCGCGGCCCGCCGACTCGCGGGTGCCGGCGCCGAGGTGGTGGTGTGCGACCGTGACGCCGACGGCGCCGAGGCCCTGGCCAAGGAGATCTCCGGGGAGGCCTGGGTCGTGGACCTCGGCCAGACCGAGTGCCTGGCCGACCTGCGACTAGAGGCCGACATCCTCGTCAACAACGCCGGCATCCAGCACGTGGCACCGGCTCAGGAGTTCCCGCCCGAGAGGTTCGCACTGATCCTTCGGATCATGCTGGAGGCGCCGTTCCTGCTCTCGCGCGCATGCCTGCCATACATGTACGACCGCGGCTGGGGCCGGCTGATCCACCTCTCCAGCGCCCACGGCCTGCGCGCCAGCGCCTACAAGTCCGCTTACGTCTCCGCGAAGCACGGCCTCGAGGGGCTCTCCAAGGTGCTCTCCCTCGAGGGCGCGGAGCACGGCGTGACCAGCAACTGCATCAACCCCGGCTACGTGCGCACACCTCTCGTCGAGAAGCAGGTCGCCGACCAGGCGCGGGTCCACGGTCTGTCGGAGAACGAGGTGATCACCAAGGTCATGCTCACGCAGTCGGCCATCAAGCGTCTGATCGAGCCCGAGGAGGTGGCCGCAGCAGTCACCTACCTCTGTTCCGACGAGGCCGCCTTCATGACCGGCAGCAACCTGGTGCTCGACGGCGGCTGGTCCGCTCACTAGAAGGTCAGACGTGCCAGACTCGCCGCCCTTGCCGGGCACAAGGGGCCGTGGATCTCGATCCATGACGAAATCGGCCACAATGGGCCGCGTGGCAGGCATGGAGTTCCTCGAGCTGCTCGCTCGTGACGCCGCCCCGGTCGAGTTCGAGGGGCCGCTTCTCGCTGCCCGAGCACAGCATGCGGACCCGGAGAAGCTCGACCAGCTCGAACGCGCCAAGGTGCTCGCCCTTCAGGTCCGCGCCGTGCTGGAGGCTCGCCGGCGCAGAGAGATCGAGCTCTCCGCACTCTACGAGACGGCCGGCGACCTGGCTGCTCTCACGGACGTCGACTCGGTCCTCGAAGCGATCGTGCACCGGGCCCGTCAGCTCCTGCACAGCGACGTTGCGTACCTCTCGCTCAACGACGACGAACGCGGCGACACCTACATGCGGGTCACCGAGGGCATCCTCTCCAAAGCGTTCCGCGAGGTTCGACTGCCCATGGGCGCCGGCCTCGGCGGCCTCGTCGCCCAGACCGCGACGCCGTACGCGACTGCCGACTACTTCCAGGACGACCGGTTCCGACACACCGGCCCCATCGACGGCGCGGTCGCCGAGGAGTCCCTGACGTCGATCCTGGGTGTGCCCCTGCTGCTGGGCAAGCAGGTGATCGGTGTCCTCTACGCGGCGAACCGCACCGCCCGCCCCTTCGGCCGCGAGGAGGTTGCGCTCCTCGTGTCGTTGGCAGCACATGCGGCGATCGCCATCGACAACGCGCGCCTGCTGGGTGAGACCCAGCTGGCGCTGAGCGAGCTCCAGGCCGCCAGCGAGCTCCTGAAGATTCACACCGAAAGCGTCGAACGCGCTGCCGACGCCCACGACCGCCTCACCAGGATCGTCCTGCAAGGCGGCGGGGTGGACGACGTCGCACGCGACGTACGCGACGTGCTCGGTGGCGAGGTCATCGTGGTCGACACGACCGGTGCGGTTCTCGCCACCACGGATCACGACGAGCGCCCGACGGAGGAGGAGCTCGAGACGGGGAGCAAGGCCTTGGAGACCAGCCGCACCGTGGACGGCCCTGGCGTCTGGGCTACGCCGGTCGTCGCGGGGGCCGACCAGTTCGGCTCTCTCCTGCTGAGGTACGACGGCGACCTGGAGCAGGGCGACAAGCGGACCCTCGAGCGCGCTGCGCTGGTGACCGCCCTGCTGCTCCTGTTCCGGCGAAGTGTGGCCGAGGCTGAAGGGCGGGTCCGGGGAGAGCTTCTCGAGGACCTGCTGACCGGTGCCGATCGCGACCCGCGTGGCCTGCGCGAGCGTGCCCGCCTCCTCGGCGCGGACCTCGAGAAGCCCCACGCCGTCGTGGTGGCCCAGATCGTCGGCGACCGTGCCCGGGTCGGTCAGGCTGCGGCGTACGTCGCCGGCGTCAACGGCGGCTTCGCGGCGGTGCACCAGGGCCGCCTCGTCGTCATCCTGCCTGGGCGGCAACCCGCCGAGGCCGCCACCATCGTCGCTGACGGCCTGCGCCAGGCGGCGGGCTGCGCCCTCACGGCCGGCACCGCCGGTCCCGCATCCGGCGTGCCCGCCATCGTGTCGGCCTACGGCGAGGCGCAGCAGTGCCTGGACGCCCTCCTGGCTCTCGGCCGGCGCGGCGAGGCTGCCAGCGCAGCCGACCTGGGGTTCGTCGGGCTCCTGCTCGGCTCCGGCAAGGACGTGAAGAGCTTCGTGCGCTCGGTGATCGGACCGGTGCTGGAGTACGACGCCAGCCGGAACACCAAGCTGGTCGACACTCTCGAGACCTACTTCCGCGTCGGTGGCAACCTCACGCGGGCGAGCACGGAGCTGCACGTCCACGTGAACACCGTGACCCAGCGACTCGACCGGGTCTCGCGCCTCCTCGGCGAGGGATGGAACGAGCCTGAGCGCCAGCTCGAGGTGCAGCTGGCACTCAGGCTCAACAAGCTCGCTTCCTAGTCAGGAGCCGGTGCGGCGGTGCGCCTGCCACTGGATCCAGTAGTGGCGGACCGTTCCCCAGATCCCGCGACGGAACAGCAGGACGACGAGGATGAACACGGTCCCGGTGATGATGCCGATGCCGTTGAACCCGGCCGAGGCGAGCTGGTCGGCCATCACGACGATGACCATGGAGCCGATGATCCCGCCCCACAGGGTGCCGATGCCGCCGAGGACGGTCACCAGCACGACCTCGCCCGACGTCGTCCACTCGAGGCTCGGAAGCGCGACGAAGCCGTGGCTGATCGCGAAGACCCCGCCGGCCAGCCCGGAGAGCCCCGCGGAGAGGACGAACGCCATCACCTTGTACTTCTCGACGTCGTACCCCAGCGCCCGCGCCCGCGGAGCGTTGTCCCGAATGGCCACCAGTACCCGGCCGAACGGTGAGTGCACGATCCTCCAGGCCGCCCACATCCCGAGCAGGATGATCGGGATCGCGGCGTAGTAGAAGTAGAAGGAGTCGGTCTCCACGAGCTCGATGCCGAAGAAGCTCTTGGGCACGGACTGGAGACCGTTCTCGCCGCCGGTGAGGTCGCGCCACTGGTAGGCGACGAAGTAGACCATCTGGGCGAACGCCAGCGTGACCATGGCGAAGTAGATCCCCGACCGGCGGACCGAGAGGTAGCCGATCGGAAGCGCCAGGATCATCGCGAAGATCGCGCCGCCGAGGATCGCGAGCGGGAAGGGGACGCCGTAGTGCACGGCGATCAGACCGGTGACGTAGGCCGACCCACCCCAGAACGCGGCGTGACCGAACGACAGAAGGCCGGTGAACCCGAGCAGGATGTCGAGCGCGATCGCGAAGAGCGCCCAGGCCGCGATGTCCATCGCAACCGGTGGGTAGATGACCCACGGAAGGGCGAGCGCGACCACGAGGCCGACGGCGAGCAGTGCCCACCGTTGCCACGGCTTGCCGCCCTCGACAGCGGCGTGAGCCTCCTCGACCGAGGTGTCGGGCATCACCGAGGCAGTCGCGCTGGTCATGCTGCTTCCTCCCGTCCGAACAGGCCGGCCGGACGCACGAGCACCACGACCGCCATGAGGGCGAAGATCAGGATCTGGGCGTAGGTCGGCGCGTAGGCCTGCCCGAACGCCTCGACGAGGCCGACGAGGAAGCCGGCCACGACGGCTCCGAAGATGGAGCCCAGGCCGCCGATCACGACGACGGCGAACAGGATGATGATGAAGTTGCTGCCCATGTCGGCGGTGATCGCCCGGAACGGCGCGGCCAGTACGCCGGCCAGCCCGGCCAGCGCGACGCCGAACCCGAAGACCGGAGTGACCCAGCGCCCGACGTTGATGCCGAGTGCACGGGCCAGGTCGGGTTTCTCGGTCGAGGCGCGCACGATCATGCCGATCCGGGTGCGGGTCATGAGCAGCCAGACCAGGACGCAGACGACCAGCGAGACGAGCAGCACGAACACCTGGTACTTCGGCAGTCCGATGCCCAGCAGCTCGAACCTGCCCTGGAGCACCTCGGGCTTCTGGTACGGCAGTCCGGAGACGCCGTACCGTCGCTTGACCAGGTCGACCAGCAGCAGGGTCAGGCCGAACGTGAGGAGGAAGTTGTACAGCGGGTCCAGCGGCAAGCAGCCACTGCACCAGCAGACGCTCTATGATCACGCCGAACACGAACATCAGCACGGGCACGACGAGCAGCGACGCCCACAGACCCAGATCCAAGGTGTCCAGCAGCACCGCGGCCGTGACCGCGCCGAGCATGTAGAACGCACCGTGCGCGAAGTTCACCACGCCGAGCACGCCGAAGATGATCGCGAGGCCGAGGGCGGCCAGGGCGTAGAAGCTGCCCGCCGCCAGGCCTTGCACTGTGTACTGGAGGACTGCGCTCATGACTTCCTTCTCGTGGGTGGCGCCCCGGGTCGCCTTACGCGACCCGGGGCACCGATGACCTTCGTCAGCTCATGGAGCAGCCGGACTCCGACGCCGGCATGAACGCCTGGTCCGCGGGGATCGTGTCGACGATCTCCTCGTAGTCCCAGTCCTCCTTGACGTCGCCCGGCTCCTTCACCTTGGCCAGGTAGGCGTCGTGGATCACGTTGTGGTCCTCGGCGCGGACCTCACCGTTGCGGAGGAACATGTCGTTGATCTTCTTGCCCTCGAGCTCGGAGACGATCTTGTCGGCGTCGTCGGTTCCGGCCGCCTGGACCGCCTCGAGGTAGTTGAACGCCGCCGAGTAGTTGCCCGCGTGCGCGAACGACGGGCGCTGGCCGGTCTCGTCCTTGAACCGGTCCGCCCACTCGCGGTTCTTGTCGTCCATGTTCCAGTACCACGCGTCGGTGAACTGGGTGCCCGCGAACTGGTCGACACCGAGCGAGTGGATGTCGGTGATGAACATCAGGCCCACCGCCAGCTCGACGCCCTTGTCACGCAGACCGGCCTCGTTGAACTGCTTGACGAAGTTGATCAGGTCGCCACCGGCATGCATGGTGCCGATGACGTCCGGGTTGCTCGAGGCGGCCTTGGTGAGGAACGTCGCGAAGTTGTCGTTCGGGAACGGGGTGGCGATCGAGCCCTGCACCTTGCCGTCGGCCCCGTCGACCGCCTTGGTGAACTGCTTCACCATGTCCTGGCCGAAGGCGTAGTCGGGGTAGACCAGCTGCCAGTCCTTGCCGCCGTTCTTGGTGACGGTGGTGCCCGTGCCGTTGGCCAGCATGTAGGTGTCGTAGGCCCAGTGGAAGGTGTACTTGTTGCAGGAGGCGCCGGTCAGCTCCGTGGTGCCCGCCCCGATGTCGATGAACAGCTTCTTCTTGGCCTTCGCCTGGTTCGCCACCGCGAGCGCGGCCGACGACGTCGGCACATCGAGGATGATGTCGGCGCCCTCGCGGTCGTAGAGCTCCTGCGCCTTGGTGTTGGCGATCTCAGGGTCGTTCTGATGGTCCGCCGAGGTCACCTCGATGTCCTTGACCACCGCCTCGTCGCCGTACTTCTTCTTGTAGTCGGCGACCGCCATCTCGACGGCCTTCACGCTGTTCGGGCCCGAGACGTCCTTGTAGACACCGGACTGGTCGTTGAGGACCGCGAGCACGACCTTGTCGTCCGTGAAGTCACCTCCCGACGCGCTCGGTCCGCCGCCGCAGGCACTCAAGACCAGCGCGCCCGAGATCACTGCAGCCGCTCCAGCTGCGATCTTCTTGCTCATCGATGTCCCTCTTCTCGTGTAGTGCTTCGGCGTTCAGATGCCCAGATGCTCGAGCAGCTCTTGCTCGCGCTGGGCGAACTCGTGGTTGTCGAGCGCCTCGACGACCCGACCCTGTGCGAGCAGGTAGTGGCGGTCCGCGACGGTCGCGGCGAACTTCACGTTCTGCTCGATCAGCAACACACCCGCACCGGTCTCCTTGACCTCGCGGATGATCTCTCCGATCCGAGCGACGATCACCGGCGCGAGACCCTCCGAGGGCTCGTCGAGGAGCAGCAGCCGCGCTCCCGTGCGGAGGACGCGGGCGATCGCCAGCATCTGCTGCTCGCCGCCGGAGAGCGTGGTCCCGGGTGCTCTGCGGCGGTCAGCGAGGACCGGGAAGGCCTGGTAGACCCGATCGAGCGCCCACGCCCGGTCGGAGACCTTCGGCGGCAGAAGCAGGTTCTCCTCGACGGTGAGGTTCGCGTAGATGCCGCGGTCGTCCTGGACCCAGCCCATTCCCGCGCGAGCCCGCTTGTGCGCGGGAACACCGGTCATCTCCGCGCCGAGGAAGTCGACGCTGCCCTCGACCTGGCGGTGCAGGCCGATCAGGCTCCTCAGCACCGTGGTCTTCCCGGCACCGTTACGGCCGACGAGGGTGACGACCTCGCCGTCGGCGACCCTCAGGCTGACCTCGTGCAGCGCCTGCGCCTCGCCGTACCAGGCCTTCAGGTTCTGGACCTCAAGCATGGTTCGACTCCCCGAGGTAGGCGGTGATCACGCGCTCGTCGTTGCGAACCTCGTCGTAGCTGCCCTCGGCGAGGACGGCCCCCTGCTGGAGGACGGTGACCCGGTCGGCGAGGCTGCCCACGACGTGCATGTTGTGGTCGACGAACACGACCGTGCGTCCATCGGAAATCCTGCGGACCAGCTCGATGGTGCGGTCGACGTCCTCGATTCCCATCCCGGCTGTGGGCTCGTCCAGGAGCATCACCTTGGGGTCGAGAGCGAGCACGAGGGCCATCTCGAGCGCCCGCTTCTGCCCGTAGGCAAGGAGCCCTGAGGGACGGTCGGCGAGCTCGGCGAGCCCGACCCGGGAGAGCAGCTCGTCGACCTCGGGGCGGTAGCGGCTCAGCAACCGCTCGGAGCGCCAGAACCGCAGTCCCTGCGAAGTCCGGCCCTGCAGCGCGAGCTCCACGTGCTCACGCGGAGTCAGGTTCTCGAACAGGCTCGTGATCTGGAACGACCGCGCCACACCCTTGCGGGCGATCTGCTCAGGCTGAAGCCCGGTGACGTCTTCGTCGAAGACCGTGATCTTTCCGTTCGAGGGCTTGATGAACCCGGTGAGCAGGTTGAACAGCGTGGTCTTGCCGGCGCCGTTGGGGCCGACCAGCGCGTGCACCCCGCCCTCGTGGACCTCGAGGTCCACCGAGTTGACCGCCCGGAACCCACGGAAGTACTTGGTCAGTCCTTCGGTGCGCAAGGCCACCGAGCTCATCGACGCCACACCGTTCCTTCCTGCGAGGGATCCGCCAGGGCTAGCCGACCCGGGCTTTGGCGTAACGCTAAGAAGCCCGTCGCAGGGCAGCCATAGTGACGGCCGCCACATTCCTCATGCTTCAGGTGTCGGTTCCCACCACTCCGACGAATGAGGACGGTGTCCAGAGCCCCCACGTCCATCACTGGTTGTAAGCCTGCACAACGTCGGCACAGCTGCGTTGGCGTTCCGGACGGTCTCGCCGTGCGTACGATCTGCCACGTCGGAGCCGCAGGACGAGGAGTGGCATGCCAGACCATGAACGGGTGGAGGTGCCGGAGCGCGTCATCGAGCGCCTCGACCAGGACATCGACCAGCTCACGCCGGTCACGGTGTCGCGGGTCTTCGACGAGCTCACCTCCTACGCGACGGTCGAGCCCGAAGCGCTGGCGGTGTCGGTCCGGAGGAACCTCACGATCGCCGTACGCGCACTTCGCTCGGGCAGACCTCCCGTCGCCGCAGAGCTCGTCGAAGCAGAGCTCACCACCCGAGAGCGCTTTGCCAGGGGTATCCCGGTCGAGGAGATCATCCGCGCGTTTCGGATCTCGATCGGCCTGATACAGGAGCGCTTCGTCGAGATCTGCTTCGCCCAGCAGATACCGGCCGACGCGACGTTGTCGGGCTCGCGTCTGTTGTGGGCGGTCGGCGACGCCTTCACGACCAGGGTGATCACGGCGTACCACGCCTTCGACCTGGACAGCGCCCTGCAGGACGCGCGACGGCGCACCGCCTACGTCAGGTCGATGCTCAACGGACTGGTCAACCTCGCCGACTCGGCCGCCGACCTGGCGACCTACCGGCTCGACCCGGCGGGACGGTATGCAGCGGTTCGATGCATCGTGGAGCCGCGTACGGCGGAACGCACGCGGCGAGAGGTCGAGCTCAAGGGCAGCCTGCCCAACCAGTCCGCGCTGATCGCGGTCGACGGCGGCGAGTGCATCGGCATCGTGGCGAGGCGGCCGAGCCCGGACGGTGAGGAGGTCATCGGCATCGGTCCCTATGTCCCTCTGCGGGAGATCGCCGACTCGTTCCGCATCGCCAGCCGCGCATGTGAGGTGGCGGCGCAGCTCGACCGACACGGAGTCTTCGGCATCGAGGACCTCACCTGGCGTCTCGCTGCGGCGAGTCAGCCCGACGTGACCCGCTTCCTGGCCGAGCGCTACCTCCAGCCGCTCCGGGCAGAGGGCGAGTTCGGTGCCGTGCTCGAGGAGACGCTGCGGGTGTACCTCGCCCACGGGAGGAGCATCACCAAGAGCGCCGAGGCACTGGTCACGCACGCCAACACCCTGCGCTACCGGCTCCGACGCTTCACCGAGCTCACCGGCCGGTCGCTCGACTCGACCGAGGTCCTCGTGGAACTGATGTGGGCCCTCGAGCTCGGCTGATTGTGCTTTCCTCCAACCCGACCCCCATCTGATTTGGGCATTTGCCCGTCGACAGCATGAGGCAGATCACCGCATCGTTGGAGCTCCGACCACGAGAGGACGACGATGCAGACTCCGGAACAGGCACAGCCTGACGACCTCCAGGGCAAGGTGGCCATCATCACGGGCGCGGGATCCCGCGCATCGGGCATCGGCAACGGCCGCGCCGCCGCCATCCTCCTCGCCGAGTCCGGGATGAAGGTCGCCCTGGTGGACTCGGTCGAGGAGAACATGACAGAAACTCGGGAGCTGGTCGAGAAGGCCGGCGGCGAGTGCTTGTCGCTCACCGCTGACGTCTCCCGTGCACAGGAGTGCGAGGACGTCGTCTCCGCGGTCGCCGACCGATGGGGCGGCGTTGACGTACTGTTCAACAACGTCGGCATCGTCGGGCCGAGCGGCTCCGTCGTGGATGTGGACCTCGAGGCCTGGGACCGCTGCTTCGACATCAACGTCACCTCGATGCTGCTGATGTCCCGCTTCTCGATCCCCCACATGCGCAAGCGGGGCGGCGGCTCGATCATCAACACCTCGTCGATCGCCGGGGTCCTCGGCGCGCACCCCTCGGTCATCTACAGCGCCACCAAGGGGGCCGTCACCAACCTGACCCGCGCCATGGCTGCCACGCACGGCCCGGAGGGAATCCGGGTCAACGCCCTGGTGCCCGGGTTCCTGCACACGCCGATGGTCTACTCGCAGGGCCTCAGCGAGGAGGACCGGGTCCGTCGCCGCAACGTCGCGCCTCTCGGTGCCGGTGGGATCGAGGGCAGTGGTTGGGACGTCGGGGAGGCCGTCCGCTTCCTCGCCGGCGACAAGGCCCGGTTCATCACGGGCGCGAACATCCCGATCGACGGCGGTCTCACTGCGGTCATCCCGATGACCGACTCGATGAGTGTCACCGCACCCGTGGACGGGCGCTGAACGATGGAACGTCGCGCCGACATCGTCGGCTGGTCCCACTCGCGGTTCGGTCGTCTCGAGGGCGAGACAGTCGAGTCACTGCTCACTGCCGTCGCCCGTGAGGCCATCGAGAGCTCAGGGCTGGAGCCGGCAAACATCGACGAAGTCGTCGTCGGTCACTACAACGCCGGCCTCAGTGCACTGAACTTCACCTCGTCCCTCGCCCTGCAGGTCGACGACGCGTTGCGCTTCAAGCCGTCGACCCGCGTCGAGAACGCGTGCGCCACTGGCTCGGCCGCGCTGTTGCAGGGCGTGCGCGCGATCGCCAGTGGCGAGGCGAGAACCGTACTCGTCGTCGGAGTGGAGAAGATGACCGACAGCGAGGCTCGGACAGCCGGCCGCGCGCTTCTCGGCGCGGACTACGACCGGGCCGGGTCGGACTCCCCGGTCGGCTTCGCGGAGATCTTCGCTGAGATCGCCACGGCGTACTTCGACAGGTACGGCGACCACAGCGCCGAGCTTGCACACATCGCGGCGAAGAACCACCGCCACGGTGTCGACAACCCTTACGCCCAGCTGCGCAAGGATCTCGGGTTCGACTTCTGCAACACCGTCTCGGACCGCAACCCCGTGGTCGCCGGGCCGCTCCGACGTACCGACTGTTCCCCGATCTCGGACGGCGCTGCGGCCATCGTCCTCGTGGCGCCAGGGCTCGCCCCCGAGAGCTCGAACGTCGTCGCGGTGCGCGCCATGGCGCAGCGGAACGACTACCTGCCGATGTCACGACGTGACCCGATCGAGTTCGCGGCGGGACGCCGCGCCTGGGAGAGCGTGCTCGTCCGAGCAGGCGTGGGCGTCTGGGACCTCGACCTCCTCGAGGTGCACGACTGCTTCACGATCGCGGAGCTGATCGAGTACGAGATGCTCGGGCTGTCCGACCCCGGCCAGGGCCGCATCGTGGTCGAGGAAGGCTGGGCCCACAAGGACGGAAAGCTTCCGGTCAACCCTTCGGGCGGGCTCAAGTCCAAGGGGCACCCGATCGGCGCAACCGGCGTGTCTCAGCACGTTCTTGCAGCGATGCAGCTGACCGGCACGGCGGGTGACATGCAGGTTGCGAACGCCGCGCGCGCCGGGGTGTTCAACATGGGCGGCACCGCCGTCGCCAACTACGCGACCATCCTGGAACGGCTGCGGTGAACGACTTTCCCCTGGACCTCCGCGCGCTGATGGCAGGCGCCATGCGCAAGTACGCCGGCCGTTGCGCGGTCGTCGCCGATGGACGCACCTGGACGTACTCCGAGCTGGAGGAGACTGCCAACCAGCTGGCGCATGCCCTCGTCGAGCTGGGCGTCCGCCCGAGCACGCCCGTGGCGCTGATGATGTCGAACTCCGCGGAGTACGTCGTGGCCGACCTTGCCGTCCTGAAGCTCGGCGCTGCGAAGGTGCCGCTCAACGACATGCTGTCAGCGGACGAGGTCCGCTACATCCTGCGCGACAGCGGGGCCGTGGTCGCGCTGGCCACCCCTTCCCAGATCGACGCGGCCGTCGCAGAGCTCGAAGCTGGAGGAGAGCTGCGAACGGTCATCGCTGTCGGGTCCCCGGAGCGACCTGGCGTGCTCGCGTGGGAGACGGCGCTCGCAGGCCGCCCCTCGACGGCACCAGCGGTCGAGATCTCGCCCACCGACGTGGGCGTGATGATGTACACCGGCGGAACGACCGGCCGCCCCAAAGGGGTGGTCCACCGGCAGCGACAGCTGGCGCTCAACCTGCTGGCGCACCGGATCGAGACAGAGATCCGGTCCGACGAGCGGCTGCTGCTCTCCTCGCCCCTGCCGCACAGCGCTGGGTTCCTCCTCCAGACCGCACTGACCGCCGGCGCCGTCACGTACGTCGAGAAGGGGTTCGACGCGAGGAGGGTGCTCGAGGCGATCGACGTGCACGGTGTCAGCTACCTCTTCATGGTGCCGACGATGATCTACCGCCTCCTCGACCAGGCGGCGGAGGGTGAGTGGGACCACTCCTCGCTCCGCACCATCCTGTACGGCGCCGCACCGATCTCACCTGAGCGCCTCGCGGAGGGTCTCGACCGTTTCGGGCCGGTGTTCATGCAGCTCTACGGCCAGTCCGAGGCCCCGAACTTCATCACCCGTCTGCCGCGTGAGGCCCACGTCACCGACCCCGAGCACGCCCACCGGCTGCGCAGCTGCGGCCAACCCACAGCGATGTGCCAGGTGCGAGTCGTGGACGAGAACGGGCATGACTGTCCGCCCGGCACGGAGGGCGAGGTGGTCGCCCGGACGGCGTACACGATGACGGGCTACCACCGGCTCCCCGAGGCCACCGACCGCGCCCTGCGCGACGGCTGGCTCTTCACCGGGGACATCGGTTACCTCGACGAGGAGAGCTACCTCTACCTCCTCGACCGCAAGAACGACATGATCATCAGCGGCGGCATGAACGTCTACTGCACCGAGGTGGAGGCCGCGGTCCGTGAGGTGAGCGGCGTCGGTCAGGTCGCTGTCGTCGGAGTGCCCCATCCTGACTGGGGGGAGGCAGTCGTCGCGTTCGTCGTTCCTGATGGAGACGCCCCGTTCGACGACGAGTCGGTCCGAGCGCACTGTCGCGCGAAGCTCTCGGCCTACAAGCGACCCAAGGCAGTCCGCCAGGTCGAGGCCCTGCCCCTGACCGCCTACGGCAAGGTCGACAAGAAGGCGCTACGCGCGGCCTGGCCCGGTTGGAGCTGACCGCTGGGCGGCCAGGTCTACGAAGGGGCTGAGCAGGGTCGCGTCGTCCACGGCGTCGGGGTTCGCCACCCGCTCCGGCGGCGCCCCCTGGAGGATGCGCTTCACCGGCACCTCGAGCTTCTTGCCGGTGCGGGTGTGCGGGATGCCCGGCACGGCGATCACCTCGTCCGGGACGTGACGCGGTGACGCCTTCTCCCGGATCGCGCGTCTGATCCGTTCCACGAGGGCCTCGTCGAGAGACTGCCCCTCGTCGAGAACGACGAACAGCGGCATCCAGTAGGTCCCGTCGGCCTGCTCGGCCCCGATGACCAGCGCCTCGGTGACCTCGGGGATGGTCTCGACCGCGGCGTAGATGTCGGCGCTCCCCATACGCACCCCGTTGCGGTTGAGCGTGGAGTCCGATCGGCCGTGGATCACGACGGAGCCGCGTTCGGTGACGGTGATCCAGTCGCCCTGACGCCACGCGCCCGGGAAGGTGCTGAAATACGCCTCGGTGTACCGGCTCTGGTCCGAGTCGTCCCAGAGGTACACCGGCATGCTCGGCATCGGGCGGTGTACGACGAGCTCGCCGACCTCGTCGTACACCGGGTGCCCGTGCTTCGTCCCACGCCTCCATCGCCACGCCGAGGCAGCGCACCGAGATCTCGCCGGGCCAGATCGGGACGGTCGGCGCGCCTCCTACGAAAGCCCCGGCGATGTCGGTGCCACCACTCATCGACCACAGAGGCAGGTCTCCGACCTGTTCGCTGGCCCATCGGTGCAGGTACGGCGCGAGCGGCGAGCCCGTCGAGCCCATCGCACGGAGCCGTGACAGGTCGAACTGCGCCGCGGGACGGACTCCGGTGTTCTCCGACGCCTGGAGGTAACCGGGGCTGGTCCCGAAGAAGGTGACCTCGTGCTCGGCGACGAGCCGCCACAGGGTGGAGGGGTCCGGGTGGGTCGGCGATCCGTCGTAGCAGAGGATGCTTCCGCCGGTGACGAGTGTGGAGAGCTGGAGGTTCCACATGACCCAGCTCGGAGAGGTGTACCAGAACACCCGGTCCTCGGCGCGGAGGTCCCAGTGCAGCGCCATCTGCTTGAGGGTCTCGACGAGGAAGCCGCCATGGCCGTGCACGAGCCCCTTCGGGAGGCCGGTGGTCCCCGACGAGAAGAGCACCCACATGGGGTGGTCGAAGGGCACGACCACCGGTTCCAGCGAAGCCGTTCCGGCTACGGCCTCCTCCCACGAGAGCCAGTCCCCCGCGGGCCGCGTCGCGAGCCGGTTCACCATGACCACGTGGTCGATCGTGCCGAGTCCTTCCCGGATCTCGCCGACCGCTTCGACCCGGCTGTGCTCGCGGCCGTTGAACCGGTAGCCGTCGGAGGTGAACAGCACCTTCGGCCGGAGCTGGGCGAAGCGGTCCACGACGGCGGAGGGGGCGTAGTCCTGCCCGACCGAGGACCAGATCGCACCGAGCGAGACGCTCGCCAGGTAGGCGACGACCGACTCCCCGATGTTCGGGAGGTACCCCGCGACGACGTCACCGGTCCGGACCCCGAGCCGCGCGAGCGTCGATGCCAGGGACGCCACCTGCGAGCGCATCTCGCTCCAGGTCAGGCGGGAGACGGCTCCCGACTCGTCGACACTGACGATCGCGACCGCGTCGGGCTCGCCCCTGAGCGAGCAGGTAGCCGGCGAAGTTCACGCGAGCGCCTGGGAACCACTGCACGCCCGGCATCGACTCGTCGCCCAGGACGGCGTCGTAGCCGCTGATCTCGTCGAGGTCGAAGAACTCCCAGACGGCCGCCCAGAAGCCCTCGAGGTCAGTGACCGACCACTGCCAGAGGGCGTTGTAGTCGTCGAAGGTCAGACCGCGGGTCGTGCGCAGGAACTCCTGGAACCGGGTGAGGTTCGCGCGAGCCACGTCCGCCTCGGACGGCTCCCAGAGCGGGGCCTCGGGCGCCGTACCGGCGGCGTTCGATTCGGTCATCGGGTCGCTCATGTCCGGAGGTTATCTCGCGGTCGTCGGCCGTCGACCGACCTGCTCGTCGTCGAGGCGAGACCACGACGGAGCACCCATGACTCTCGTCAGTGGGCGGCGGCGCGGACCCCTGCGACGATCCCCGCGACGAGGAGCCCGAGAATCAGCAGGAGCAGGGCCACCGGCGACAGCACCGCGAGGAGCAGCAGCGAGACGACGATGGCCACCCTGACCTTGCCGCTCGCTCCGAGCCAGGCTCCCTTCGTGGCCGCCCACACCGGGTTCTTGCCCGTCAGCGACGCCTTGACGCCTTCGTAGCCCGCGCGCTCGGTCGCTCCCTCGGGTGACGCGAAGTCGTTCAGCTTGCGGGTCCAGTCGTCGACCTGGTGGGACGCCTTCGCGGTGGCGTACCCGACGGCCGCTTCGGCCAGGCGGCGGAGTGCCGCCCCTGCGTCGGCTGCAGCGGTTCCGCCGTCGACGGCGTCGGCGATGTTCGTTGCGGTCATGTGCGTGGCTCCCTCGCTCCCCGGTACGTCGATCGTTCCCCGGAGCGCGTGGTTCAACCTGTCGTCATCGTCATGTCCTGCGGTCGGAGATGCGCTTGGCCTTGCCGAGGGACCGCTCGAGCGCGTTGGGCTCGACCACCTCGACCTGCACGGAGACGCCGATGTTCCCGCGGACGTGATGGGCGACCTCCGCGGCCAGGGCCGGACGGCGCTCGGCCGGTGTGCCCTGGTGGGCCTCGACCTGGACGGTCAGCACGTCGAGGCTGCCCGGGCGGGTGAGAACGCAGAGGTAGTGCGGGGTGAGCCCCTCCACCTTGAGGATCTGCTCCTCGATCTGGCTCGGGAAGACGTTCACGCCGCGGATGATCATCATGTCGTCGCTGCGGCCGGTGACCTTCTGCATCCGCCGGAACGCCGGGAACGCCGTGCCGGGTAGCAACCGGGTCAGGTCGCGGGTGCGGTAGCGGATGACCGGCATCGCCTGCTTGGTCAGGCTCGTGAAGACGAGCTCACCCTCCTCGCCGTCGGGCAGCACCTCGTGGGTGACCGGGTCGATCACCTCGGGGTAGAAGTGGTCCTCCCAGACGTGGAGCCCGTCCTTGGTGGTCACCGACTCCTGCGAGATGCCCGGGCCCATCACCTCCGACAGCCCGTAGATGTCCACCGCGTCGATGCCGCTGCGCCGCTCGACCTCGAGCCGCATCTCGTTGGTCCACGGCTCGGCGCCGAAGATCCCGATCTGCAGGCTGGTGCTGCGCGGGTTCACGCCCTGCCGCTCCATCTCGTCGAGGATGGCGAGGAAGTACGACGGGGTCACCATGATCACCCGGGGCTCGAAGTCGAGGATCAGCTGCACCTGACGCTCGGTCATCCCGCCGGAGACCGGCACCACCGTGCACCCGAGACGCTCCGCGCCGTAGTGCGCACCGAGCCCTCCGGTGAACAGTCCGTAGCCGTAGGCCACGTGCACCACGTCGCCCGGTCGGCCACCCGCCGCGTGGATCGAGCGGGCCATCAGCTCGGCCCAGGTGTCCAGGTCCTCCCGGGTGTACCCCACGACAGTCGGCTTGCCCGTCGTACCGGAGGAGGCGTGGATCCGGGAGACCTGCTCTCGCGGCACGGCGAACATGCCGAACGGGTAGTTGTCGCGCAGGTCGGCCTTCGTGGTGAACGGGAACCGCGAGAGGTCGGCGAGGTCCTCGAGGTCCTCGGGTCGTACGCCGGCCGTGTCGAACGCCTTGCGGTAGTGCGGGACGCGCTCGTAGGCCAGGGCCAGGGTCTCGCGCAGGCGACTGAGCTGGGTCGCGCGGAGCTCCTCGGCGGTGGTCCCGGGCATCTCGAACGTCATGGCTGCTCCTCCTCGTACCGTCCGTCAGGCATCCTCTGATCCTTTCGGCACACGAGCACGGTAGCCGCGAGCAGACTTCGACGCCGGGGTGATGGACCCGAGAACGCCGGTGTCGGCATGGTTGAGCCATGGCCACGGAGGACGACGTGCGGCGCACCTGCCTGTCACTGCCGGGTGTGACCGAGCGGCTGAGCTGGGGGCAGCCCGCCTGGTTCGCGCGCACGCTGATGGCTCGCATGTGGGAGGAAGGCGTGGTCACGGTGAAGACGGATGAACGCGACGTCCTCGCCGGGTCCGATCCCGACACGTTCTTCTGGACGCCGCATCACGACCGCTCGCCGAACCTGGTGCTGGTCCGCCTCGACCGGGTCGCCGACGACGAGCTCGCGGAGCTCCTGCAGGAGTCGTACCGGCTGGCTTCGGGCGATGACAGATCAGGCAGAACCGAGTCGTAAGCCGGGCAAGCGCGTCGGGCGAACCTAGACTGAGCCCCACATCGTGGAACGGGGGTCCCATGGAGACGGTGATCGCTCTGCTCGCGGCGGGCGCCATCGGCGTCGTCGGCGCCGTGCGTTGGCGTCGGAGGTCCTTCGACCGCATGCAGACCAGGTTCGAGCTCGAGGTCGCGAGGCAGCTCGTCGCGGAGGACGTCGTTGCGCTGGGCGATGAGCTGAAGCGTCTCGACGACCGGAGCAGCGGCCGTGAGCTCGACGAGGAATCGCGTCGCGACCATCAGACCGCGCTCGACGCCTACGAGTCCGCGCGCCGCCCTCTGGAGGACGTCAGCGCCGTCCACGAGATCCACGGCGTCGTCGACGCGCTGACCACAGGCCGCTACGCACTGGCCCGACTGGTCGCCCGCACTGAAGGTCGCCCGGTGCCGGAAGACCAGACACCGTGCTTCTTCGACCCCCAGCACGGACCGGCGACGACGAAGGTGCTCTGGACGCAGCCCGGCCGAGGCACCCGCACCGTCCCCGCTTGTGCGCGGGACGCCGAGCGCCGAGCGGCCGGAGAGGACCCGGAGGTGCGGACGGTTCGGGTCGGCGCGCGGCTCGTGCCCTACTGGGAGGCGGGTGCGCTGATCCAGCCGTACGCCCACGGCAACCTCGTGGACGACGGGCCTCGGCCCCGCAGGGATTCGGCAGGCATCTCGAGGCGGGTCAGGGATCTCCGTCGAGACGACCGGACGTTCGCGGAGTCGTTCAGCAGCTACCCGGGGAAGAAGTTCGACGGCGACTTCCAGCGGCGCGACCCGAGCTGAGGTCACTCAGGGGCGACAGCGCGCAACAGGTCGTCGACAGCAGCGAACGACGCGACCACGTCCGCCGCCGAGGTCTCGGACCTCAGCAGGGCTGCCGCTTGACCCGCGTAGATGGCTGTCGTGTCGAAGTCGGCCTGCTTCGTCGCCGAGGAGTACCGCTCCAGCGCGCCCGGGTCTCCGGCGAGGTCGTCCTCGCGCAGCTCCCACTCGTCGAAGAACGCGTTGCGCAGTGCGCGGCCGCCGTACTCCTTGGGCCAGTCGGCTCGCGCCGCGACGTCGAAGACCCGCCCGTACACGGTGGCGGTGTCGTCGGCTGCGACCAGGCGCTCCCGCGACTCGGGCCGGAACGCGCTCTCCCTGCAGGTGAGGAACGCGGTGCCCGCCCAGGCGCCCACGGCACCAGCGGCGAGTACGGCGGCCAGCCCTCGCGCGTTCGCGATCCCTCCCGCTGCGACCACCGGGATCTCGACCGTGTCGAGGACCAGCTGGAGCAGGGGCAGGGTGCCGAGGTCGTTGCGTCCATGGCCGCCTCCCTCGCCACCGCGTGCGACGACGAAGTCCACGCCGGCCCGTTCCGCGCGCCGCGCCTCGTCGAGGTTGCCCACCTGGGTCGTGACGACCTTCCCGGCCTCCCGGAGTCGACGTACCGGCTCCTCGAAGGCGCCGAAGCTCACCGACACCACGGCGGCATCGGACTCCAGGACGGCGTCGAGCGGCGCTGGGTTCTTCTCGAGGGCCCATGCCATGAGGCCGACCCCGAACGGCTTCCCGCTCGCCGACGCCACCGCTGCCTGCTCGGCGACCCACGCCGGCGACGCTCCCGGCCCGACCCCGATCATGCCGAGGGCACCTGCCTCCGAGACAGCCGCGGCCAGGCGCCCTTCGCTGACCCGGGCCATGGGGGCTTGGATCAGGGGTACGTCGATCCCGAGGGTGCTCGTGAGCCAGGTCCGCATGACGTCTCCTCGTCGGTCTCGATGTGTCGCGTCCACCGCAGCCTAGGCACGGCTGCTCAGAGCCCGGCATCCTCCAGGGCGAGGACGACGATCCCCGACCCGAGAAGGCGATCGTCATTCCCGCGACCACGGGGGCGGACGCGTCCTAGGGTGACGGTGACGAGGGGAGCCGACGTGGGGTGTTTCACGTGAATCCGATCTCCCGACGAGGGTTCCTGCTCGGCGCCGGCCTGGTCACGGGCGGAGCGGTGGCGGCCGGGGTCGCGGTCGCCGAGGAGCTGCTGCCGGGACGGTCCTGGGTGTTCCGCCATGCCGGGTACGACGGCGCGGACGGGGTCGTTCCCCGGACGGCCGCAGGGCGCATGGTGAGCGGGAGCTTCGTCTCCGAGGCCCGGCTGGGGAGACGCTGCGGTTGGACGATCGCGTTCCCTCCGAGCGGGTCCCGCGACCTTCCTGTCGCCGTCGTGCTGCACGGGCGCGGCAACGACCACGCCTCCGCGTTCCGCCACGACTACCTGGCCCTCGACCGCTTCCTGGCGGACGTCGTCCATCAGGGAGCCCCGCCGTTCGCGCTGGCCAGCGTTGACGGCGGGGATTCGTACTGGCACGCCCGGGACAGCGGCGAGGACGCCGGCGCGATGGTGCTCGACGAGTTCATCCCGCTGCTGGCCTCCCACGGCCTCGACGTCAGGCGGGTCGGGTTCCTGGGGTGGTCGATGGGTGGGTACGGCGCACTCACCCTCGCCGCCAAGCTCGGACCGAGCAGGGTGGCTGGTGTCGTCGCCGAGAGCCCCGCGCTGTGGCACGAGTACGACGACACGTCTCCTCGGGCCTTCGACGATGCCGCTGACTTCGCGAGCTCGACCGCCTTCGGACGGCAGGACAGCCTCGACGGGATCCAGGTGCGCATCGACTGCGGCCAGGGTGACCCGTTCTACGCAGCCACCCGCGACTACGTCGCCGGCTTCGACGTCCCGCCCGCGGGCGGGTTCCAGCCGGGAGACCACGACGTGGGCTACTGGCGCCGCATGGCCCCGCACCAGCTGCGCTTCCTGGCTCGGGCGTTCTCGACCTAGGAGCGACGCCCTCGCCGGCCGGTGGTCAGCGCCAGCACGGTCATCACGAGTCCGAGTGCGGGCGCGAGGACCATCATCGCCTGGGCGTCGTCGCTGAGCTGCACGTCCTGCGGCTCACCGTCCACGTGGAGGGTCGAGGTCCACCGATCCTTCGCTACGCGGTCCCCGACACTGAGGGGCGCGGCCACCGCGGCATCGACGTGAGTCGGCCGGGCGTCGTCCACGTAGACCATCCACACGTCGTCGACACCTGGGTGCTTCTCCTCGCGCACCTCGACGCCCGTGACCGTGCCGTGGAGGGCGGTGGGGATGGTGGACCGCGCGCCCATCGTCCAGGCAGCGAGCGCCGCGAAGAGCAGCCCCGTCAGCGCGAGAGCAGCCGCCGCGGTCCGTCGGCGCAGGTCAGGCGAACGCATAGTGGAAACCTGCGATCAGGAGCAGCGACCCGGCGACGGCGGCGACTGTGACCGAGCCGTCCCGGGGACGAGCATCGAGCATCGCGATCCCCGCGAGGACCGCACCCATGCTCTGGTTCGCCAGATCGACCGGGTCGAACTCGGCGAGCCGGAACACGGAGGCCTCGGTCCCGACGCCTAGGAGGATGGCCACCCAGGTACCACCGACCACCGCCCACGGACGACCGGGCGCCGCGGCCACGACAGCGGCCAGCAGCCCCAAGGTCCCGCCGGCGCCGGCGAGGAAGTGACCCGCGTAGTCGGTCCGGTCGGGGAACATCAGGCGGTACGCGACACCTGCGAGCACGACGGCGAGGAGCGCCCCGGCCAAGGCGGCGCGAGGCCACGGGATCGGCCTGTCCAAGATCGTTCCTCTGGTCGACGTACGGCTGCTGTCGAGCCGCGAGTGGGTTGCCATCGGCGGAATCCTGACACCGACGTCGTCCTTGTTGCGGCAGGCTCGCGAACTCGTTTGCAACGTTCAGCACCAGAGACCAGCGGCGGCGAGGTCAACCGGTCTTAGGATGCCGGCACGTTGCGCCGAGGTCAGCGCCGCTCTTCCGGCGCTCAGTGCGCCAGGGTCGGCGCAGTGACCGGCTCCTCGTTGTCGAGGTGGGACACCTCCCGCTTGCGAGGCAGCATCAGGGCCGGGACCAGGGTGAGCACGACCAGGACCCAGGCCACCCAGTAGGTGTCGGCGAACGCCTGTGCGGCCTGGTCGAGGCCGTCCGCGATGACGCTCGCCGGAAGGTTCAGCTGCCTCGACGACCGCGGGCCGCGTGTTGGAGAGGATGCCGGCCGCGGTCTCGGTGAGCCCGCCGTCGAGGCCGGGGATCTTCTCGGTCCCCGGGATGACCGGCGAGTCGTTGAGGTGGTTGGTCAGGATCACCGACATCACCGCGACCCCTACGGAGCTGGCGACCTGCTGGGTGATGTTCAGCAGGGTCGACCCTCGAGCGACCTCGTGGTGGGTCAACGTCTTCAGCGCCGAGGTCATCACCGGCATCATCGTCGCCCCCATGCCGAGCCCCATCACGAAAAGCATCGCGATCAGTGCCTCGTACGGCGTGTGCGCAGTGACCTGGGTCAGGCCGAACATCCCGATCACGATCACCACGAGGCCCACGGGAACGATCCGGCCGACGGGCATCTTGTCGGTCAGTCGGCCGGCGATCGGCATCGTGAGCATCGCGCCGATTCCCTGCGGCGCCACGAGCAGGCCGGCCTGGAGGGTGCTCTCACCGCGGACCTGCTGGAAGTACGTCGGGACCAGCAGCAGGCCGCCGAAGAAGGCCGCCGCGAACATGAACATCGTGATCACCGAGACGGTCAGGTTGCGGTTCTTGAACAGCCGCAGGTCCAGCAGCGGGTGCTCAGGGCGGAACGTGTGGAACACGAACGCCACCATCAGGCCGACCCCGAGAAGCATCGAGACCCAGACTCGAGGCGCCGTGAAGTCGCCCTGCTCCGCCGGGAGCGAGGAGACGCCGAACAGGAACAGCGCGAGACCGGGCGACATCATCAGCATGCCGACGAAGTCGAACGACTCGGAAGGTTCGGGAGCGTCCTTCGGCAGGACGAGTGCGGCGTAGATGACCGCAGTGATGCCGATCGGCAGGTTGATCAGGAAGATCCAGTGCCAGCTCGCGTGCACGATGAGCCAGCCGCCGATGATCGGCCCGAGGATCGGGCCCAGGAGCATCGGGACGCCGAGAATGGCCATCAGCCGACCGATCCGATGCGGTCCCGCTGCCCGCGTCATGATCGTCATGCCGAGCGGCATCAGCATGCCGCCGCCGAGGCCCTGGAGCACCCGGAAACCGATCAGCATGTCGATCGACGTGGCCAGTGCACAGAGGACCGACCCGGCGGTGAACAGCCCGACCGCTGCCATGTAGAGCCGCTTCGTGCCGAACCGGTCCGCCGCCCAGCCGGTCATCGGGATCACGGTTGCCAGCGCCAGGGTGTACGCCGTCACCGTCCAAGCGACGTGCGAGTACGCGATCGGCTCTTCCGCGGTTCCGAACTCGGTCTGGAAGGTGGGCAGCGCGACGTTGACGACCGTGATGTCGAGGATCGACATGATCGCGCCGAGCACGACCACGCCCGCGACCTTCAGCACCGCGGCGTCGATCTTGTCGCTCTGCGGTGTGACCTGCCCAGGTGCGTGGCTCATCGCATCTCCTCGGGGTGCAGCGGACGGGGCAACCAGTCAACGGTAGACCGGGGTCGGGAGGGATCCCATGCGATCTATGGACTAGCGCTCAGGCTCGAAGTGAGCGGAGGTCCCGGTCCAGCCTTGCCCGAGACCTTCTCCGGATCCGGAGTGCGCGGGGAGTGGCGACACCTAGCATGAGGCTGTGCGCACCCTGGGAAACATCCTGTGGTTCCTGCTCGCCGGCCTGTGGTTGGCGATCGGGTACGCCGCCGCCGGCATCGTCGCATTCATCCTCATTGTCACGATCCCGTTCGGCATCGCGTCGTTCCGGCTGGCCGGATATGTCCTCTGGCCGTTCGGTCGCACGGTCGTCTGGCAACGCAGGGCAGGCGTGTGGTCCGTGATCGGCAACGTGATCTGGTTCCTCGTCGTCGGCTGGGAGCTCGCTCTCGCCCACCTCGCCGCAGGGCTTCTGCTGTGCGTGACGATCATCGGGATCCCCTTCGGGATCGCCTCGTGGAAGATGATTCCGCTGGCGCTGTTCCCCCTCGGCCGCGAGGTCGTCCCGATCAGCGCGGTCGAGAACGACCCGTACGGCGTCCCGGTCTGAGTCCGTCGCAGCCATCCACGCGCGGGTCGCCGGCATCCACAGCAATGCGAGGAGACAGACAGCGACGACCCCTGTGACCCACACGATCAGCATGGGCACGGGATCTGTGAACTCGAACCCCCACCGTGGAGCTGCATCGGCCTGGCAGCGGAAAGTGATCAGACCGGCCGGTGCCGGATCGCTCTGGGTGCTGGCCATGGCTATCTCCACCGGAGCCCAGAGCTCCGACGGCTGCCGATCCATGCACGCGCCGTCGAGCCGCCGACCCACAACAGTCCGGACGAGCAGGAACGCCGCCAGCACCAACAGGGCAGAAGCCGCACTGACGAGGACTACGCGCGCACCTCTCGCCACCGACGCCCCCCATCCATCTACGAAGCCGGCCGGTCAGCAGCCGACGTCCGTTCTCAGCAGGTTGGACGCCTCCGGCGGCCTTCGCGTTCCGTCCGAAGGCGCAGGGTCCGGGTCAGGAGCTCACCGGGGTGAGCGCGACGATCGCGAGCTGCCTTCGTACCTTCGACTGGTAGGACTCGTAGTTGAACACCCGCTCGTTGAGGAGCTGCCACATTCTCTCGCGCTCCGAGCCCGTGATCTCCGTGCCGCTGACCGGAGTGGCCGTGCCGTCGAGCTCAACGGTTGCCGTGGAGCCGGCGCGCAGGTTCAGCCACCAGCCAGGCTCCCAGTCGGCACCGCCGTTGGAGGCCACCACGACCCAGCGGCTGCCGTCCTCGAGGTAGAGCAGCGGCGTCGTCCGCGGCTGTCCACTCTTTCGACCGATCGTGGTCAGGAACAGCAGGTCACCGCCTCGGAACCGGCGTAGCCGCAGCCGCCGCACGACGACGTTCATGGCGCGGTTGATCAGGACGAAGGCACGACGCTTCATGGTCGTCCACGCTATATGCGCGAACTTCGCATTCGGGTGGTTTTGCCCGGGTCGTCAACGACCTCGACACTCAAGTACGGCCACCGCGCCAACCTGCTCACATCAGACGCAGCCGCAGGGCTGATTGCCCTGGCGTCTTCTCATCGGGCATGAAGTGGACGGTGGTTCCCGTGCTGCCGTCATCGTCGATCGGGACCAGGTCGGTGACCGGGATGCCGTGTTCGTAGCGCTGGCTCCATGCCCCGTTCCGGCGGCGGTTCGTGTGGACAAGCCACTCGCTGAGAGCGGCTACCACGGACATCCCTCGGCGTGGATGACCGTCAGGAAGTGCCTCGGCATCAGGAGAGTCGAAGAAGCGCAGGTCTTTGGTTGCCATGACAGGCTTCTTGATCGGCTTGCCGCCGGCGTCGTACCTCGTGTCCGTCCCTCGCCCGTTGTCTGCGACGGACACGGATCCGTCGGCATGCAGCGTGACGGTGCAGCGTCCGGCGGTGGTGTGAACGGCCTCATCAGCCGGGTAGGCGATGACCTCGAGGATCAGGTGCAGCACACCGCCCGGCGCGAACAGTGTCGGATGACTGCGGATCTGCGAGATGTGCTCAGCGTCCACGGTGCTCGCCCAGTCGTGGGTCGTGTTGCGCCACTCCATCTTTGGCTCGTCCACTCCTTGACTGTTCCCGAAGTGCCACGACGGGAGATCGAAGCCCTACTGCCGTGCGTCGTGTTGCCCTACACCCGCTCATCGGCATTATGCGGGTGAGGCGTCCTACAGCATGGGTAACTTCCGTTCGGGCCATGTCGCAGATCCATCCCCAAGCGCATGCTGGCCGTGCCGGGAGGACGCCGTACAGCCCGCGAAGGGGGCTCGTCGTGAGTTCAAGGAGCTGGACGGCGACCAGGAGCCGAGGGCGTATCGGATGGATCGTCGCGGGGTCACTGGCCGCGGGACTCGCAGCCGCGGTGCTCTTGCCCTTCGCGCCGTTCGTCACGGTGGACGAGAGGGTCTTCACCGGGGTGATGCTGCTCGGCTTCGCCGTCGGGTGGGCGTTGTTGGCGGGTCTGTCCACGTGGTTGAGCGACCAACCCCAGCACTGGGCTGCGGCGCCAGCGGTGTTCATGGGGCTGGCTGGGTTGATCGTGCTGCTGGGTTCGGACGGCCTGGTGGACGGTGTGCTCAGCTGGGTGTGGCCGCCCGCGCTGCTCGTGCTCGTGATCTGGATGTTCCTCCGCGCCAGGCGGGAGCTGCACAGCCGGACCCGCATCTTGCTGCTCTACCCCGTGCTGGCCGTCCTGGTTCTCTTCTCGCTGGGCGGGGGTTACGAGACGTTCAGTGAGTCGGTCGACGCCCCTGCCTCCGCCATGCACGGACAGCTGGTCGACGTGGGGCAACACCGGCTGCACCTGGACTGCACCGGCTCACGCGGCCCCACCGTGGTGCTCGAGCCCGGCGGGGGCGCGATGTCGTCGGACTTGGGTTGGATCACGCCCGCTGTGGCTCGCGACACCAGGGTCTGTGTCTACGACCGGCCCGGGCGCGGCGGCAGTGACTCCGCCGCGAGTCCGCAGGACGGCGCGCAGATCGCGACCGACCTGCACACGCTGTTGCACCGCAGCGCACGTCCCGGGTCCCTACGTGCTGGCGGGCCACTCCTTCGGCGGCTTGTACGTGATGAGCTTTGCTGCGCAGTATCCCCAGGAGGTCGCCGGAATGGTGCTGGTGGACTCCACCGCGCCGACCTCCACCCCGGTGCCCCCGGAGCGAGCGGGCTCCTACGACGTCATAGCGCGTGTCTCTGCGATGGTGTCGTCCACGGCGCGCCTGGGTCTGGGCCGCCTGATCGGTCGGTTCAGCTACTCGAGTCTGCCGCCACAGTCCCGGGACGAGGCGCGCGCCAGCTCAGCCACGGCCAGCTACCTGGGCAGCTTTGTCGACGAGTACGCCGTCGCGAACCGGTCGATGAGCGAGGCCGGGGAGCTCGTCGACCTCGACGGGAAGCCACTGATCGTCCTGACGGCCGACCGCGGCCACGACGAGGGATGGATGTCCGCCCAGGACGAGATGGCCACGCTGTCGGCCAACAGCCTGCACCGAGTCGTGGCAGGGGCCACCCATCAGTCCCTCATCGCCGACCCTGACGACGCCAGCGCGGTCAGCAAAGCGATTCACGACGTCGTCGTGTCGGTGCGGACCTCCACGCCGCTCGCCGGCCGCTGACCTACTGCGTCGTCCGGATCGAGATACATGACCCGGAGCAGGACGGCAACCTCACCTCGGCGCGCGCGTCTCAGGCAGAGCCGGACGCCACGCCCTCACTGCTGGATGGCGACTCCAGTGACGGTGACCTGGTCTCCCGGACAAACTTCGTCGAGCGCGACTGGGTCGACACCCTTCCTTTCCACCCACCAGCCGGTTTCGCAGTCGCCGCCGACCGCCAAGGTGGCGGTCCCGCCGGGCTCGGTGGTGAGGTCGCGAGCCCGGTCCCCGGTCGGGCTGTCGGCCTTGTACGTGATCACCTCGCCACCAGACTCGTTGAACAGAAGCGCGTCGCGCTCGTCCTCGAACCCCGGCAGCGCGGTACAGCCCGCGACCGCCAGCCACGCCGCCGAACCGACCGCTGCGACCAGCAACGTCCGCGCCAGCGACGCGGCGTTGGCAGCACTCGTCTGACGAGGCTGTCTTCGCCTATCAAGGATCGGTAAGTGGCAGGTTTGCACCCTCACAGTCTGGCCTCCCGCCCAGACAGTTCGCGCAGATCAGCGCTGAGAGGAATGAAACCCAGCCGATCCGAAGATGAGATGACACGACTGCTTGTCATCTGTGGGCGGACGATGCACCTACCCGTGAGCCATGTCGACGAAGCGGGAGTAGTGGCCCTGGAACGCGACGGTGACGTCACGGGTGGGGCCGTTACGGTGCTTCGCCACGATCAGGTCCGCCTCACCCGGACGGGTGGACTCCTTCTCGTAGGCGTCCTCTCGGTGCAGCAGGATCACCATGTCGGCATCTTGCTCGATGCTATTGTGGATAGCTATGCCATCCGCCACAAAGTTATGCACGCCGAGCACGGTGGCGTCGTAGACGGCCTCGGTCCCGACGTGCTCGATCGCAGCGATCTCGTCCCAGAGGATGTCATTGGTTGCAATGACGTCCAGGTCCGCATCACCGAGCACGGTCGCGACCTTCGCGAGCCGCTGCCGACTAGGCGCGCGCTTCCACGTCGTCGATCCACCGAAGGATGTACCCATCGCAGTTGTGAACTGCCGATGCGTCATCTCCTTGTCGGAGAGGATCTGCTTGACGCGGTCCCAGATCTCGACCGGAACGGTGTCGATGTTCGGGTTCCCCTTGACCCCGCGCAGATGCTCGACCAATCGTGCCGCAGTCTCGCCGCGTGATCCGTGGACGCCAACGTCTTCGAGGAATCGGAGCTGGTTCTCCGCTCCCGTGACGTCGAGCTGGTAGCAGTCTCGATACCCGCTCTTACGTGTGTGCTTGATACGTGTGAACACGTTGAAGCGGAGCAGGAGTCGCGCGACGTCGTCAACGAGCCGCCGACTCGTGGAGGCGTAGTACACGCGGCTCGCTCCCCGATCCCCGAGGTGCACACTCCCGTCCGTCGCCCAGAGGTTGCGGAGGAAGAGCGCCGACCTGCTCCTTGGGAAGCGAGAACACCCAGTCCGGCACGAACTTCTCGTGGCTGCGCAGCCCGAAAAGGCCCATCTCGTCGAGCCAGGCAGCAATGGGGTTCCGCTTGCCGTGGGTGAGCCGGTACGGCGCCGGCAGGCGCAGCGTCGTCACGCGGGCCGCGGCGTACTCGTCCCTGACCGCGGTGATACCGAAGCGCTTGCGCGCGGCGGTGGCCACGGTCATCAGGTTGGCCTCATCGATGCTTGCGTACCGGATCGGCTGGCGCCGGACGAACGAGCCATCGCCGATCAGGTGCGCGAGGAGAACGATCTCCTCGTTGTCGCGCGCCTCGATCTCCAGTGGCGGCGGGACGTGACGGACCGATCCGATCCGGCTTCCCTCCGACAGTTCAGCCAGCGGCTTCCAGCCGTCCAGGGTGAGGAACGGGTGGTTCGCCGTCGCCTTGACCTCTCGGCCCGACGTCAGGCGGACCCGGTAGACGTCCTTCACACCGCTCGGGAACGCGTGCGTCATCGTGCGCGGAACCAGCTTGAGCCGGTCGTCCAGGGCCCACACGGGGATGTCCTTGGCGCCAGACTCCATGAGCTCACCGATGGTGGTCTCCGCGTTGGTGTCCGCGCGCATGATCCGGGTGTCGGCAGTGACGCACCCTGACTCACGAAGGTCGCTCATCATGGGCCGCTTGTCCGCGCGCTGCTCAGGACCACGGTTGAGCTGCGACAGCGCGATGATCGGCACGTCGAGCTCCTTCGCCAGCAGCTTGATCTGCCGCGAGAACTCCGAGACCTCGAGCTGACGCGACTCGACCTTCTTGCCGGAGCTCATCAGCTGCAGGTAGTCGATGACGATGAGCCGCAGGTCGTGACGCTGCTTCAGACGCCGCGCCTTGGCGCGGATCTCCATCATCGTCATGTTCGGCGAGTCGTCGATGAACAGCGGTGCCGACGACACCTCACCCATCTTGCGGGCCAGCTTCGCCCAGTCGTCGTCGCCCATGTGGCCGTTGCGCATGTGGTTGAGCGGGATCTTCCCCTCGGCCGACAACAGACGCATCGTGATCTCGTTGCGCGTCATCTCGAGGGAGAAGATGACGCTCGCAAGGTTGTGGTGGATGGATGCCGAACGGCAGAAGTCCAGGGCCAACGTCGAGTTGTGGGTTGGAATCATCGAGGGACCGGCGAGGTAGAGGTGGTCTTCGTTGTCCACCTGGACGCACCGGACGGGCACGCTCTCGACCCGACGCACGTCGGTGATCTTCACCAGAGCGCCGTCGGGCATGCCGATCGTGTGGAGCTCGTCCACGGCCACCGCGATCTGCGCCGTCGTGCGGACCCGCGTCGTCGATCCGGCTTCGGAGGAGACGGCCCACTGGTGCTCGCCGTCGGCGACGATGACCGAGCCGTCGGAGAACTCGACCTCATAGCAGGGGCGACCCTCCATCACCTCAGTGGCGGCTACGACCTTGGTCGGCCTCCCCTGGGCGTCGTACAGCTCGTCGCCGACCTGGACCTCACCCATCGTGGTCCAGCCGTCCGGGGTGGGCAGCGGGGTGTCGAGCGCGAGCGCCTTGCCCATGGCGGGGCGGGCGGCGACGATGATCATCTGGCCACCGTGGAGGCCGTTGGTCAGCTCGTCCATGTCGGCGAACCCGGTGGGCACGCCCACCATCTGGCCGTCACGGTTGGAGATCGCCTCGATCTCGTCGAGGGTCGACTCCATGATCTCGCTCAGCGGCGCGTAGTCCTCGGCCGTGCGCTTGTCGGTCACGCCGTAGACCTCGGCCTGCGCCCGGTCGACGACCTCGTCGACCTCGCCCTCGCCGGCGTATCCCCACTGGGCGATGCGGGTGCCCGCGTCGACGAGCCGTCCGCAGGATCGCCTTCTCCCGGACGATCTCGGCGTAGTAGCCGGCGTTCGCCGCGATCGGCACGCTGGCGGAGAGCGTGTGGAGGTACGGCGCGCCGCCGACCTTCCCGAGCTCGCCGCGCTTCTGGAGCTCCGCGGCGACCGTCACCGGGTCGGCCGGCTCGCCGCGACCGTAGAGGTCGACGATCACGTCGAAGATCGCCTCGTGCGCGGGGCGGTAGAAGTCGGTGCCACGCACCGCCTCGATCACATCGGCGATCGCGTCCTTGGAGAGCAGCATCGACCCGATGACGCTCTGCTCCGCGTCGTTGTCCTGGGGCGGGGTGCGGTCACCTCCACCGCCACGACCTCCGCCGTACTCCCCGCCCTCGGGGTCGATCGTCCAGCCACCGTCGAGAGCTGACCCCGGACCGCTGGGGAACTCTGCAATGCTCACGGATGAGACCTCTTCTCGCACTTGCCGCTGACGACCCCGATATCGCGACCGTACGAGGGAGCACCCCCAGAAACCGGCCGAAAAGCCCTCGGTGTGTCGAGGACGAACGGTGGCCACACGCCCGCGCGAAGCCTGACCGTACGCCGTTCACCCCTCCGGCCGACAGCCCGATATCCACAGGTCCTGGGGATAACCGGTGGATAGGTGTGGAACTCGCCGCCCTTTGTGTGCACAGACTGTTCAAGACTCTGTGGAAAACCCGTGGGTAACTGGTCCGATCAGGCCTCTGACCTGCGAAAACACACTCCACTGGCTGTGGGAAAAAGAAAATCGAAAAGTTCCTGTTCGTCCGATTCTCTGCTGGGGGACGCTCTCGTCGTCATGTCGACAAATCGGACGGCTACCACGGATACCCACAGGCTGGGCATAGTTACACACAACTAGTCAGGGCATAGTCATGTAACGACCACTCGTCGCGCTGCCCTTTACGTCGGATACTCTTCTCAACGATGAGACCTCGCAACCGCACGAGCCAGCTCGACGCACGCGCCCATGACCGCGAGATCCTCCGTCTCGCGGGGCCGGCGTTCCTGGCGCTCGTCTCCGAGCCGCTGTTCCTTCTGGCCGACGCCGCGATCGTCGGCCACCTCGGCACGCCGGAGCTCGCCGGCCTCGGCATCGCCGGCGCCGTCGTCCAGACAGCGGTCGGGCTGTGCATCTTCCTGGCCTATGGCACCACGGCCTCCGTCGCCCGGCGTCTGGGTGCGGGCGACAGTCGTGGCGCCCTGTCACAGGGGATCGACGGCATCTGGCTCGCGGTGCTGATCGGCCTGGCCACGACAGTCCTCGGGCTCGCTTTCACGCGGCCGCTCGTCGAGGCCTTCGCAGGCGACCCCGCGGTGACGGCCTACGCCGAGGACTACCTCCGGTGGGCGTGGCTCGGCGTGACTCCGCTCCTCGTCCTCCTTGCTGCCACCGGGGTGCTCCGCGGCCTCCAGGACACCCGGACCCCGTTGTACGTCGCCGTCGGCGGCAACCTCCTCAACGTCGTGCTGAACGTCCTCCTCGTCTACGGCGCCGGGCTCGGCATCGCCGGCTCCGCGATCGGCAGCGACCTGGCACAGCTCGCCATGGCCGGCGTACTCGTGGCGGTCGTGGTGCGCGGCGCCCGGGCGGAGGGCGCGCCGCTGAGACCGGACCTGCCCGGCGTCGGCCGTTCCGCCCAGGCCGGCGTCCCGCTGGTGATCCGCACCCTCACCCTGCGCGCGTCCCTGCTGGTCATGACGTACGGCGCCGCCTCGCTCGGCGCGACGTCGATGGCGACCCACCAGCTCGCGTCGACGATCTGGACGTTCCTGGCGTTCGCCCTCGACGCGATCGCGATCGCCGCCCAGGCGATCACCGGACGTTACCTCGGGGCCGGCGACACCGTCGCGACGCGGGCGGCCACCCGGCGGATGATCGAGTGGGGACTCCTGGCCGGGGTGGTCACAGGAGCGGGCCTCGCACTCACCTCGCCCCTGCTCGGGCCGTTGTTCACCTCCGACTCGGAGGTCCACGACATGCTGTGGCCGGTGCTGCTCGTGGCCGCGCTGTTCCAGCCGGTCGCCGGGATCGTGTTCGTGCTCGACGGTGTCCTGATCGGCGCCGGCGACGGCCGCTACCTCGCCTGGGGCGGAGTGGTCGTCCTCGTCGTCTTCGCGCCCGTGGCGCTCGCCGTCGCCCTGATGTTCGACACCGCCGCCGCTCTCGCGTGGCTCTGGGTGGTGTTCGGCGTGCTGTTCATGGGTGGCCGGGCCGCCGTACTCCTCCACCGCGCCCGCGGCACGAGGTGGATGGCCACCGGAGCGACCGTCCGGTGACCGCCCTTCTCGAGCGCTGACGCTCCACGCATGCAGAAGGGCCGCCCCCGAGGGGAGCGGCCCTTCTTCGTTCGGCAGCCCGTCGGCGAGGTCAGTGTCGCGGCCTCGCGTGGACGGGCATCCCGTCCGGATGTATCAGGCGGGAACCACGTTGAGGTTGACGACCGCGTCGACCTCGTCGTGGACCTTGACCGTCACCTGGTGCGCACCGAGGGACTTGATCGGGTTGCCGAGGACGATCTTGCGCTTGTCCACGCTGCCCTCACCGATCGCGCCCGAGATGGCACCGGCGATGTCGTTGACGGTGACCGCACCGAAGAGGCGGCCGCCTTCGCCGGCGCGGACCTTCAGCTCGACGGACGAACCCTCGAGCTTGTTCTTGATCTCCTTGGCGTGGTCGAGGTCGCGGACCGTGCGGCTGGCGCGAGCGGCCTTGATCGACTCGACCTGCTTCTCGCCACCACGGGTCCAGCGCATGCCGAAGCCGCGCGGGATGAGGTAGTTACGGCCGTAGCCGTCCTTGACCTCCACCACGTCGCCTGCGGAACCGAGACCGTCGACTTCCTGAGTCAGGATGAGCTTCATCGTGCAAACCCCTCTCAGCGAGCCGTGGACGTGTAGGGAAGGAGGGCTACCTCGCGGGCGTTCTTGACCGCGGTCGCCACGTCACGCTGGTGCTGGACGCAGTTGCCGGTCACCCGACGCGCACGGATCTTGCCGCGGTCGGAGATGAACTTGCGAAGCAGGGTGGTGTCCTTGTAGTCGACGTAGGACACCTTCTCCTTGCAGAACTGGCAAACCTTCTTCTTCGGCTTGCGGAGTACTGGCTTGGCCATTGTGGTGCTCCCTTTCGTAGAGCCCGGCTCTCGCCGGAATGGTCAGTTGGAAATCGGACTGTTCGGCCCGTCGCCCCAGAGCAGGGGTACGACGAGCCGCGCGATCAGAACGGAGGCTCGTCGCCCGAGCCACCCACACCCGGGGTCGCCCACGGGTCGTTGCCACCGGAACCGCCACCTTGCTGGCCGCCCCAGCCGCCGCCCTGCTGGCCGCCGCCCTGGGGTGCGCCTGGGTGCGCCCTGCTGGCCGCCCCAGCCGCCGCCCTGCTGGCCGCCGCCCTGGCCACCGCTGGCCCACGGGTCGTCACCGCCGCCGAAGCCGCCGCCACCGCCGCCACCCTGACGGGTGGTCTTGGTGACCTTGGCCGTGGCGTACTTCAGGCTCGGGCCGACCTCGTCGACGTCGATCTCGAAGACGGTGCGCTTCTCACCCTCGCGGGTCTCGTAGGAGCGCGCCTTGAGACGGCCCTGGACGATCACCCGCATGCCACGCTGCAGCGACTCGGCGGCGTTCTCGGCCGCCTGCCGCCACACCGAGCAGTTGAGGAAGAGGGCTTCGCCGTCCTTCCACTCGTTGCTCTGCTTGTCGAAGGTGCGGGGGGTGGACGCGACGGTGAAGTTCGCGACCGCCGCACCCGACGGGGTGAAGCGCAGCTCCGGGTCGGCGGTCAGGTTGCCGACGACGGTGATGGGTGTTTCGCCTGCCATGTCAGGCCTCCAGTCTTGGTATCTGTCGTTGTCTTCCGACGAGAGTGACCGGGGGAATCGGTCGGGGGTGACGCGATGTTCTGATCAAGACGCCCCGGTGACTGTGGAGGACCACAGAGGGAACCGGGACGACGTGAAGGTCAGCGAACGTCGGGACGAATGACCTTAGTGCGCAGCACCGACTCGTTCAGCGAAAGCTGACGGTCGAGCTCCTTCACCGTGGCCGGCTCGGCCTGCAGATCGATGACGGCGTAGATGCCCTCGGCGTTCTTGTTCACCTCGTAGGCAAGACGACGACGTCCCCAGACGTCGACCTTCTCGACCGTGCCACCGTCCTTGACGACGACGTTGTTGAGGTACTGCTCCAGCGAAGGCGCAACGGTGCGCTCTTCGAGGTCGGGGTCGAGGATGACCATCACTTCATAGGCACGCAAAGCGGTCTCCACCTCCTTCGGACTCAGGCGGCCACGGCATCTCCGTGGCAGGAGGGCTTGCGTCCGTCGTACGTCCCTCACCCGAGACCCGGGCAGAGGAGCGGTACGACGTACCGACGGCCCGACGCCCACTCATGTCTTGGGGTCGAGCCGAATCGACGCCCAAGGGTATCAGCGCAGCCAGCGGCCGAAGAAATCGTCATCCACAGGGTCGACGAGCGCTGTCGGAGGCGGCACATAGGCTGGGAGCCATGCCCGACCAGAACACGTCACCGGACGCCCAGAGCACCCCTACGACGGCCGCCACGCTCCGCATCGGGGCCCACGTCAACCAGGAGGACCCGATCGGCGAGGCGCTGGCCCGCGATGCGTCGCTGAGCCAGTTCTTCCTCGGCGACCCGCAGGGCTACAAGGGTCCCGAGATCCGGTACGACGGCGGGGCGGATGCGCTTCGCGCGGCGGCGGAGGAGCACGGGCTCGACCTGTACGTCCACGCGCCCTACATCGTCAACGTCGCCACCACCAACAACCGGATCCGGATCCCGAGCCGCAAGCTGCTGCAGCAGCACATGGACGCCGCTGCCTCGATCGGCGCGAAGGGCCTCATCGTGCACGGCGGCCACGTGGACAAGGCGGGCGACGACGCTGAGCTCCTGGCGAAGGGCTTCGACAACTGGCGCAAGGCCGTCGAGGCGACCGACATCAAGATCCCGCTGCTGATCGAGAACACCGCCGGCGGCACCAACGCCATGGCCAGGCAGCTCGACCGGATCGGCCGCATGTGGGACGCCATCGCCGACGCGGACGGGTTCGAGAAGGTCGGCTTCTGCCTCGACACCTGCCACGCCCACGCCGGCGGCATCGACCTCGCGACGGCCGTCGAGCGAGGTGCTCGCGATCACCGGGCGGATCGACCTGGTGCACGCCAACGACAGCCGCGACGCCTTCGACTCGGGCGCCGACCGGCACACCAACTTCGGCCAGGGGCAGATCGACGCCGACGAGCTCGCCGCGGTGGTCCGCGACGCCGGGGCTCCCGTGGTGATCGAGACACCCGGTGGGGCCGAGGAGCACAAGGCCGACTTCGCGTTCCTCCGCGACCGACTCTGACGTCTCGCGCCCCTCCGAGCAGGAGGGTCTCGACGCGGCCACGTGTAGCCTCGGGCACCGTGAACGCCCCACCCCAACCCCTTCAGGTCCGGACCATCACTTCGGAGGAACATCTCGGCTTCATCCGCCGGCAACGGTCAGCGAGCTTCCTCCAGACGCCTGCCTGGGGTGCGGTGAAGAGCGAGTGGCGCGCCGAGTCGATCGGCTGGTTCGCCCCTTCGACAGGCTCAGGGACCGGGGCCACGGGCTCAGGCGACGGGAGCGGCGGGCTGGTCGGGGTGGCGCTCGTGCTCTACCGGCAGCTGCCGAAGGTCAAGCGGTACCTCGCCTACCTCCCCGAGGGGCCGGTCATCGACTGGGCGACCGACGACCTCGACCGGTGGCTCGCCCCCATGACCGCCCATCTGTCCAAGCAGGGCGCCTTCGGCGTGCGCATGGGCCCGCCCGTGGTCACCCGCCGATGGGCGGCCGACGACGTGAAGAAGGGCGTGGCCGACGACAGCATCGCCCGGCTCGGCGAGGTGGCCCCCATCGAGCGGTCCCAGGACGGGGCCCGCGTGGTGTCCCAGCTGCGCGACCTCGGCTGGCAGCTCCAGGCCGTGGAGGGCGGGTTCGCCGCGGGCCAGCCGCAGTACAACTTCCAGATCCCCCTCACCGGCCGCTCCGAGGACGACGTGCTGAAGGGGATGAACCAGCAGTGGCGTCGCAACATCAAGAAGGCCGCCAAGGAAGGCGTCGAGGTCACGCGGGTCGACAACGCCGACCTCGAGCCGGCGCTGAAGGAGTTCCACGAGCTCTACAAGCACACCGCCGAGCGCGACCACTTCACACCGAGGCCGCTGTCGTACTTCGAGAAGATGTTCCGGGAGCTGCTCGCCGAGGAGCCGGACCGGATCCGGCTCTACCTCGCGCGCCACGAGGGCGACCTGGTCGCGGCGACGATCTGGGTCCGCGTCGGCGGCCACACGTGGTACTCCTACGGCGCCTCGTCGACCGAGAAGCGCGACGTCCGCGGGTCGAACGCCGCCCAGTGGGCGATGATCTCCGACTCCCTCGCGGCGGGCGCCGACGTCTACGACCTGCGCGGGATCACCGACACGCTCGACGCGAACGACTCCCACGTCGGGCTGATCCAGTTCAAGGTCGGCACCGGCGGCGAGGCCGTGGAGTACGCCGGTGAGTGGGACCTCCCGCTCCGGCCGATGCTCTACAAGGCGTTCGACCTGTACATGAAGCGCCGGGGCTGAGGGGGCTCACCATGTCCGTGACCTTGTACGTCGACGGAGACCGCTGGCGCGCGCACATGCGCGGCGTCATGGACACCCACCCGACCCTGGTGCCGGTCATCAAGGGCAACGGGTACGGCTTCGGCAACGCCCGCCTGGCCCGGAAGTCCGCCTGGCTCGGCGCGGACACGGTCGCCGTCGGGACCTACGACGAGGTCGACGACGTCCGCACACGCTTCGACGGCAGCATCCTGGTGCTCACACCGTGGCGCCCGTTCGAGCAGGGCGTGGTGTACGACGACCGCGTCGTCCACACCGTCAGCCGGCTCGAGGACCTCCAGGCCCTCGCCGCACGCGACGACCGCCCGCGGATCGTGCTGGAACGGATGACGTCGATGCGCCGGCACGGGTTCTCCGCCCGCGGGCTGCGCGAGGCCGGCGATGCCCTCACCCGGGCGGTCCGCGTCGAGGGAGCGGCACTGCACCTGCCGATGGCCCACGGCTCCCACCTCCCCGAGGTCGAGCAGCTGATGACCGACGTGGTCGCGGCCGGTCTGCCCACGAACCGGGTCTTCGTCTCCCACCTCACCGACAAGGAGCTCGCCTCATTGGTCGCGGCCTATCCCGACTACGAGTTCCGGCCGCGCGTCGGCACGCGTCTGTGGCTCGGCGACCGCGGTGCGCTCTCGGTCAAGGCCAACGTGCTCGACACGCACCCCGTCGAGCGTGGTGACGTCTTCGGCTACCGCGGCCGCAGGGCTCCCACGTCGGGCACGATCCTGGTCGTCTCGGGTGGCACCGCCCACGGCATCGGCCTCGAGGCGCCCTCCGCTGCCGGAAGCCTGCGCCAGCGCGCGGTCAGCCTCGCGAAGGGGGGCCTCGACGCGGCCGGGTTCGTGCGGTCGCCGTACACGATCGGCGGCAAGCAGAGGCTCTTCGCCGAGCCCCCGCACATGCAGGCGTCGATGCTCTTCCTGCCGCACGGCGCACCCGTGCCCGAGGTCGGCGACGAGGTCGACGTACGCGTGCGGTTCACGACCACGTCGTTCGACCGCACCGTCGTCAGCTGACCCCGCGCCCGGGTCGCCGGCCTCAGCCGGCCCGGCGCTAGGTCGCCGGCCTCAGCCGGCCCGGTGCCGGGTGGCCGGCGCCGGGCTCAGCGGGCGTGCCGGGGCCTCCGGCCGGTCCTGCTCGACCGGGTCGCGCCACGGGTTCCAGATGTCGCGGACCACCATCACCACGAGGTAGAGCTCGGCGGCCACACGCACGAAGGTGGCGTACCAGTAGAGCTTGTCCGGCGCGCCGCTGACGCTCGACGCGGTGTAGTTGCCGAGGAAGAGCCACACCGCGGCGAAGTAGAAGATCTCCCCGGCCTGCCAGATCAGCAGGTCGCGCCAGCGCGGGCGCGCCAGCACAGCCAGGGGCAGCAGCCAGAGGACGTACTGCGGCGAGTACACCTTGTTGACGAACAGGAACCCTGCCACGAGCAGGAACGCGAGCTGGGCCACCCGAGGCGTACGACGAGCGGTCAGACCGAGCACGAGCACGGCAACGCAGACCGCTCCGAAGAACAGCCACGACACGAGGTTGATGGTGTCCGGTGAGACCTCGTGGCCGGCCTGCGTCCACACGAGCCACAGCGACCCGAGGTCGGCTCCCCGCTCGGAGTTGAACTTCCAGAAGACCTTCCACTGCTCGAAGCCGAACAGCATCGCCGGGGCGTTCGCGACCAGCCACGCCACGACCGCGGACACCGTCACCACCGTGAGCTCGCGGAGACGGCGGCTGCGAAGGCACACGACGAACAGCGCCCCGAGCAGGAACATCGGGTAGAGCTTCGTCGCCGTGCCGAGGCCGATCATCACTCCTGTCAGCACCGGGCGGCCACGGGCCCACGCCCAGAACGCACCCGCGACCATCGCGACCGCGAGGATGTCCCAGTTGATGAGCCCCGCGAGCACGAGCGCCGGCGAGAGCGCGAACAGCATCGCGTCCCACGGCCGACCGCGCTGCGCCCCCGCCATGAACTTCGCGGCGAGCAGCAGCACGGCGCCCAGGAAGACCGCCGTCACGATGAAGTAGAGACCCGACTCGTTCGAGACCCCGGGCGCCGAGTAGATCCGCTCCACCGGCATGGCGCGCCGGGCGTCGAGGTCCGCCCCACCGGCCAGGGCCTGGGTGACCACGGCCGCGCCGAAGGCGAAGTAGCCGATCACGACCGGGTACTCCAGTGCCTGGTAGCGCCCGCCGGTGTCGCTGAACGGCAGCCGCCCCTCGGCGAACCCCCTGCCGGTGTAGAGGTAGGGGATGTCGGAGTAGCACATCGCGGCGTACCTGACCTGGCCGTCGGACCAGTTCGTGCTCACGCAGGGCGTCTTCTGCACCATGCCGAGGACGAACGCGAGCGCCGTGACCGCCAGGACCACGCGCAGCGGCGTCCACCACGGATGCGGGGCTGCGTGCTCCCCGACCGGTCCCCCGATGACCTCGCTGGCGGCGGTGACGACCGGGTCCTCCAGCGAGGGCCGCGACGGCTCGCTCACGCTACGGGCCGTTGCCGTTCCCGTTGCCGTTCCCGTTGCCGGTCGGGCTACCGGACGGGTCGCCCGGTCCGGGGAAGATCGTCGGGCCTTCCGTGGGCGTCGGCTCCTGGCTCGGCGTAGGCGTCGGCGTCGGGCTCTGCTTCGGCGGCGGCGTCTTCTTGGGCTTCTCGGTCGGCGACGGCTCCTCGGTCGGCGTCGGCTCCTCGGTCGGGGTCGGCGACGGGGTGTACGTCGGGGTCGGCCGGCCGTTGACGTAGTCCACCGGCGGGAAGTCCTCGCAGTCCCTGCCCTCGAGCGCCTTCTGCATGAAGGTGGTCCACGTCTGCGCCGGGAAGCCAGCGCCGAAGAAGTCGCTCACACCACCCACGCCGTCGAGGTTCTCGGTGCCGCCCTTGCCCTTGACGTACATCACCGAGGCGGAGAGCTGCGGGGTGTAGCCCGCGAACCAGGCCGAGGTCACGCCCGGCGTGTTGGGCCGGAGGTTCGCCGTACCCGTCTTGCCGGCCGCCGGGCACCCGAGCGCCTTGGCGGCGACCCCGGTGCCGGCCTTGACCACCTGCTCCTGGGCGTAGACCACGTTGGAGTTCACGTCCTCGGGGAAGGCACGCTCCTCCTTCTTCTTGTGGCTGTAGAGGTTCTCACCGTTGCCGTCGGCGACCTTCTGGATCACGTACCAGTCGTCGCGCTTCCCCTCGTTGGCGAAGGTGGCGTACGCCGAGGCGATGTCCACCGGCTTCACGTCGGCGGTGCCCAGCGTGATCGTCGGGTCCGGCTTGAGGCCCGGCGCGTTGCGCGGGACCCCCGCGGCGACGGCGGCGTCGATGACCTCCTGCGGCCCGTGGTCCATGTTCATCGTCATGTCGATGTAGGCGGTGTTGATGGACTTCTGGGTCGCGGTCAGCATGTTGACCGGCCCGTACTTGTCACCGTGCTCGTTCCCGACCTCACGACCGTCGGGGAAGGTGTAGACGTCGCCCTCGAAGGTGTCGAAGAGGCTGATCTCGTTCATCAGGCCGGCCGCAAGGGCGAAGGGCTTGAAGGTCGATCCCGGCTGGCGACCGGTGAGGGCCCAGTTGCGCTGGTCCTTGACGTAGTCACGGCCGCCGTACATCGCCCTGAGGGCGCCCGTGCCCGGCTCGACCGCGGCCAGGCCGATGTTCACGTCCTTGGCGTTCGTGGTCGGCCGCTCCTCCTTGACCGCCTGCACGGCCGCCCGCTGCATCTTGCGGGAGAACGTGGTGGTGACACGCAGACCGCCGCCCTCGATCTCGGCGTCGGTGAACTTCTCCCGGAGCTTCTGCTTGACCAGTGCGAGCAGGAAGCCCTTGGGGCCGCCGAGGCTGTCCTGCACCTTCGACTTGGGGAACTTCGGCAGCTTGGCCTCGGCCTGCTCCGCGACGGACTGGTCGAGCACGCCCATCGCCGCCATGCCGTTGAGGACGTAGTGGTAGCGGCCCTCGAGACGCTGACGCGCGTCGGGGCCGTCGGCGGGGTCCATGTTGCCCGGCGAGTTCAGGATCGACGCGAGGACGGCACCCTCGCGCACGTTGAGGTCCTTGGCGTCCTTCTGGAAGTAGGCCTGGGCCGCGGCCTGGATGCCGTAGGCGCCCCGGCCGAAGTAGATGGTGTTCAGGTAGCCCTGGAGGATCTCCTGCTTGGAACGCTGGTTGTGGATCTTCAGCGACAGGAAGGCCTCCTTGAACTTCCTGGACATCGTCCGCTCCTGCGACAGGTAGAGCACCTTGACGTACTGCTGGGTGATCGTCGAGGCGCCCTGGGTCGACTCGCTCGTCGCGTTGCTGAACGCCGCGCGGAGGATGCCCTTCGGGTCGATCCCGCGGTCCTCCCAGAAGTTCCGGTTCTCCGCCGCGACCACCGCGTCCTGCACGTGCTGCGGCACCTCGCTGAGCGGGACGCTCACCCGGTTCTGGGTGGCGAACCGGCCGAGCTCGTGCTTGCCGTCCGCGTAGTAGACGAAGGTGGTCTGGGCCTGGAAGTCCTTGTTCGGGTTCGGGATGTCGGTCGCCGCATAGACGTAGGCGAACCCGAGCGCGCCGAGGATGATCCCCGCTAGACCAGCCACGACGAACCACTTCACGATGCGGCCGCCGAGGCTCCGCTTCGGGGCCTTCTTCCCCGCGTTGTTCCGGCCGCTGCTGCGGCCGCCTGGGGGCGTGCTGGCCTTGCGCTGTGCACTCAAGAGCTATCTCCGGGACAGGGGAAGTCGAACAACTGCCGTAGAGAGGGTACGCGGGCAGGCACGAACCTGGGCAAACCTGCGATCTGGCTCACGTTGAGCGTGGTGCTGGCGCCCGCTCGATATATCGCTACGATAGGTCCTTCTGATAGAAATTCTGATCCGAAGAAGGTACTCACGTGGCACGGCGCGGCGACACCCTCGAGCTGGCGGTCCTCGGGCTGCTGCACGAGTCGCCCATGCACGGCTACGAGCTGCGCAAGCAGCTCAACGCGGTTCTCGGCTGGGGCCGGGTTCTGTCGTACGGCTCGCTCTACCCGGCGCTGAAGCGGATGCTCAAGGCCGGGTGGATCGCCGAGCATGCGACGACCGAAGGCCGCAGCGGCACGACGGGCAGCGGGTCGGTCGGCGTGAGCCGTCGGCAGCGCATCGTCTACGAGCTCACCGACGCCGGAAACGCTCGTTTCACCGAGCTGATGGGCCAGGCCGGCCCCTCGGCATGGGAGGACGACAACTTCGACGTGCGCTTCGCGTTCTTCAGTCGCACCGACATGGAGATCCGGCTGCGCATCCTCGAAGGCCGTCGTACTCGCCTGGAGGAGCGACTGGAGCGAGTCCAGACCCAGCTCGCCCGCACCCAGAAGAAGATGGACCGCTACGCCATGGAGCTCCAGCGCCACGGTGTGGAGTCCGTCGAACGGGAGGTCCGGTGGCTCTCGGACCTCATCGCCGCCGAGCGGACCGGAGAAGAGCAGAGCCCCATGGACCACCGACCGATAGAAAACGCATAGCTAGTGAGGAGAGCCCGATGGGTTCGGTACGTGTAGCAATCGTGGGAGTGGGCAACTGCGCGACCTCCCTCATCCAAGGCGTGGAGTACTACAAGGACGCAAACCCTGAGTCCGCCGTCCCGGGCCTCATGCACGTGAAGTTCGGCGAGTACCACGTGTCCGACGTGGAGTTCGTCGCCGCCTTCGACGTCGACGCCAAGAAGGTCGGCTTCGACCTCTCCGACGCGATCAACAACTCCGAGAACAACACGATCAAGATCGCCGACGTGCCGCCCACGGGCGTGACCGTCCAGCGCGGTCCGACGTACGACGGTCTCGGGAAGTACTACCTCGAGACCATCGACGAGTCCGACCAGGAGCCGGTGGACGTCGTCGCCGCGCTCAAGGAGGCCAAGGCCGACGTTCTCGTGTCGTACCTCCCCGTGGGCTCCGAGGAGGCCGACAAGTTCTACGCGCAGTGCGCGATCGACGCGGGCGTGGCCTTCGTGAACGCGCTTCCCGTGTTCATCGCCTCCGACCCGGTGTGGGCGAAGAAGTTCGAGGATGCCGGCGTGCCCATCGTCGGTGACGACATCAAGTCGCAGGTCGGCGCGACCATCACCCACCGCGTGATGGCGAAGCTGTTCGAGGACCGCGGCGTGGTGCTCGACCGCACCTACCAGCTCAACGTCGGCGGCAACATGGACTTCAAGAACATGCTCGAGCGCGACCGTCTCGAGTCCAAGAAGGTCTCCAAGACCCAGGCCGTGACGTCGAACATCGGCCACGACCTCGGCAGCCGCAACGTGCACATCGGCCCCTCGGACTACGTCCAGTGGCTCGACGACCGCAAGTGGGCCTACGTCCGGCTCGAGGGTCGCGCCTTCGGCGACGTGCCGCTGAACCTGGAGTACAAGCTCGAGGTGTGGGACTCCCCGAACAGCGCCGGCATCATCATCGACGCGGTGCGCGCGGCGAAGATCGCCCTCGACCGGGGCATCGGCGGCCCGATCCTGTCGGCGTCGACGTACCTCATGAAGTCCCCGCCGGTGCAGATGCCCGACGACCAGGGCCGCGCCCAGCTCGAGGCGTTCATCCGCGGCGAGGTCGAGCGCTGACCGTGGAGCGCTGAGCGACTGCGGAGCGGTGGACCGCTGACCGTCGAACGGGGGCCCAGGACTAACCTGGGCCCCCGTTCGCATTCGCAGCGCGTCGTTGTAACGCGGGGTTATGGACACTCCACAAGGGGTATGCCGCTTGGGATGCGTCCAGAGCACTGAGGAAGTCTCCGGGAAGGGAGCCGCACAGCGTGGAGACGTGGCGGCACCTCGTACACCTGCTGCGCGGCAAGTGGTTCCGCCGGCTGTTCTCGGTCCGGATCGCCAGCCAGTTCGCCGACGGCGTCTTCCAGGTCGCCCTCGCGTCGTACGTCATCTTCTCCCCCGAACGAGCCCCCTCACCGGCCGCGATCGCCGGGGCGCTCGCCGTCGTGCTGCTGCCGTTCAGCGTCCTCGGGCCGTTCGTCGGCGTCTTCCTGGACCGGTGGTCGCGTCGGCAGGTCCTCGCGATCTCCAACACGGTGCGGGTCGTCCTGGTCGTGGCCATCGCCGTGGGGGTGGCCACGGACCTACCCGTCCCTGCCGCGCTGGCCCTGATCCTCGCCGCGCTGTCGGTCAACCGGTTCCTGCTCGCGGGGCTCTCCGCCTCGCTCCCCCACGTCGTGGACCCGCCCGACCTGATCATGGCCAACGCCGTGACGCCGACCAGCGGCACGCTCGCCGCTCTGGTGGGGTTCGCCGTCGGTACGGCGGAGCGGTTGCTGTTCGAGCGCGGCGACGCCGTGGACGGCGACGTGCTCGTGCTGCTCACCGCGGCGGCGCTCTACGGGGTCGCCGTGCTGCTCTCGCTGCGCATCCCGCGGCAGCTGCTCGGCCCGTCGTACGACCCGACCCGGCCGGCCGTCCGCGAGGCCGCCCGCCACGTCGCCCGCGGCCTCGTCGACGGACTGGTGCATCTCGGCCACCGGCGCACCGCGGCCCACGGCCTCGCGACGATCGGGGCCCAGCGGTTCTTCTTCGGCGTCTCGACGGTGATGCTGATCCTGCTGTACCGGAACTACTTCAACGCCTCGAGCGAGGTCGACGCCGCCTTCAACGGACTGGCGCTCGCGATCCTGGTCAGCGGGGCGGGGTTCATCAGCGCCGCCTTCCTCACCCCGTTCGCCACCGAGCGGGTCACCCTGCGGGCCTGGATCCTGATGCTCCTCGGGACGGCGGCGTTCACCCAGCTGGTCCCCGGGGCGTTCTTCACCGAGCCGGCGCTGCTGGTGTCGTCGTTCTTCCTCGGCGTCGCGTCCCAGGGCATCAAGATCTGCGTGGACACCCTGGTGCAGGCCGGGGTGGACGACGCGTTCCGAGGGCGGATCTTCTCGTTGTACGACGTGATCTTCAACGTCGCGTTCGTCGCAGCGGCGGCGGTGGCGGCCGTCGTACTCCCGGACACCGGCCGGTCCTACTGGGTCGTCGCCGCGATCTCCCTCGGGTACGTCGTCACCGCCGTGCTCTACGCCCGCGCCTCGAGGCGACACGCGCGCAGGTAGCCGGCTGAGCCTGCAGACCGGTCGAGCCGGCCCGACGTGCCCGACCGGGAGGTCAGCTGCGCGGCCGTAGCCCGTCCAGCAGCAGGTCGAGCACGGCCTCGAGGTTCTCGTCGAGGCGGGGGTCGTGCCCACTCGTCGGCATGTGCCGGGTGGTGGAACAGCGCCGTGGCCTGGAGGACGGCGCGGCCCGCCGAGACCGGGTCGTCGGCGGCGAAGTCGCCCGCCGTCACGCCGTCTGCCACGATCGCCGACACCTGCGCCACGAGGTGCTCGACGTGCGCGGCCACCACCTCGCGAGACTCGGTCGTGAGCCGCTGGAAGGTGGCGAACAGCTCCGGGTCCTCGCGGGCGATCCCCTGCTTGGTCGAGGCCAGCAGCCGCACCCAGGCGCGCAGTCGGCGCGCCGGGGCCTGGCGGCCGCTCACGACCTCCTGGAGGGGGGCGGAGATGCGGTCCAGCCAGCGCTCGGTCACGGCGTCGCGCAGGGCTGCCTTGCTGGGGAAGTGCCGGTAGACCGAGCCGTGGCTCACGTCGAGCGCGCGGGCCACGTCGACGACGGTCGTCTTGGCCGGGCCGAAGCGGCGCAGCACCTCCTCGGCAGTGTCGAGGATCGTCTCCTGGGTCAGCGGCTCGGTCACGGGCGTCAGGCTACTTCTCGCTGTCGAGGAACGACATCTGCGTGGCGTCGTACCTGGTGCCGGCCACTGCGTCGGCCGGCACCGCCGCTTCGATCGCGCCGAGGTCCGCCGGAGTCAGGTCCAGGTCGAAGGCCCCGAGCGACTCCGCGAGCCGGTTGCGGGTGCGGGCCCCCACCAGCGGCACGATGTCCGCGCCGCGGGAGAGCACCCAGGCGACCGCCACCTGGGCAACGGTCGCGTCCCGGTCGGCCGCCACCTCACGCAGCGCCTCCACCAGGCCGAGGTTGGCCTCGAGGTTGTCACCGGTGAAGCGGGGCAGGTGCGCCCGGAAGTCGCGGACGTCGCGGTCCGCGGACCAGTGCCCGGAGAGCAGGCCGCGGGAGAGCACGCCGTACGCCGTGACGCCGATCCCGAGCTCGCGGGCGGTCGGCAGGATGTCGGACTCGATGCCCCGGGAGATCAGGGAGTACTCGATCTGGAGGTCGCTGATCGGGTGCACGGCGTGGGCGCGCCGGAGCGTGTCGGCGCCGACCTCGGACAGGCCGATGTGCCGGATCCAGCCGGCCTCGACGAGCTCGGCCAGGGCACCGACGGTCTCCTCGACGGGGACGGCCGGGTCGAGTCGTGGCCGGGCGGTAGACGTCGACGTGGTCGGTGCCGAGCCTGCGCAGCGTGTAGCCGAGGAAGTTCTTGATCGCGGCCGGGCGGGTGTCGACCCCGCCCCACGAGTTGTCCGGACCGCGCAGCGCTCCGAACTTCACGCTGATCGTGAGCTGGTCGCGATCCCGGCCGCGGAGGGCGTCGCGGAGCAGCATCTCGTTGTGCCCCATGCCGTAGAAGTCGCCGGTGTCGAGCAGCGTGATGCCGGCGTCGAGAGCGGCGTGGATGGTGGCCACGCTCTCCTGCTCGTCGGCGGGCCCGTAGAGGTCGCTCATCCCCATGAGGCCGAGGCCGGCGCGGGAGACGGTCGGCCCCGTGGCGCCGAGCCGGGTCGTGGGCAGCTGGGTGGTCAGGTTGCTGGAGGTCATGCCACGACTGTAGATCGTGGGATGACAGATTTCAATATCTGTCAGTCAGTACGTCGACCGAGCGCATCGTCCACGAGGACCCGGGCGCTGCTCCTGGCCACCGCCGGAGCCTCCGGACTCGCGTCCAGCGAGCCGCTCGCGAGGCCACCGTCGAGCAGGAGCGTGAGGGCACGCGCCAGGCCGGACGGGTCGGCCGCACCCGCAGCCGTCGCGAGCCCGCGCACCCAGTCGAGCACCCGCTGCTTGTGGGCCACCGTGCGGTCGTGGACCGGCGACCCCGGGACGGCCTCGGCGGCGGCGTTGATGAAGGCGCAGCCGCGGTAGCCGTCGCGCCGGCAGGCCGTGGACAGGGCGTCGAAGAGGCCGACCATCTGTTCGGCGGGATCGTCACCCGCGGCCTCGGCGGCACTCCGCAGCTGACCGGTCCACACTGCGTCGACCTTGTCGAGATAGGCGACAGCGAGGTCGTCCTTGGCCGGGAAGTGCTTGTAGAACGTCGCCTTCGCGACCCCCGACTCGGCGATGATCGTGTCGACGCCCACAGCCCGGATGCCCCGGGCGTAGAAGAGCCGGAAGGCGGTGTCCAGGATCCGCTCGCGCGCCTGGCTCACCCGAGGCGCAGCCGCTGTCGTCGTCATGACCCCCATTGAAACAGACAGACCTGTCTGCTTCCACTCTTGAAGGTAGACAGGTCCGTCTGCTAGCGTTCCGACATCGGTAGACAGACCTGTCTACCTGAAACCACCGATCTACGGGAGACACCACCCATGCGCATCGCCATCCTCGGCACCGGCATGGTCGGGCAGACCATCGCCGCCCGGCTCGACGACCTCGGCCACGACGTCACCATCGGCACACGCAACCCTGAGGCCACGCTCGCCCGCACCGAGCCCGACGGGATGGGCAACGCCGGCTTCGGCACCTGGGCAGCGGAGCACCCGGCCATCGGCATCGCCACGTTCGCCGACGCCGCGGCCTCGGCCGAGCTGGTCGTGAACGCCACCAACGGCGGAGTCTCGCTCGAGGTCCTCGAGGCCGCAGGTGCCGACAACCTGGCCGGCAAGGTCCTGGTCGACATCGCCAACCCGCTCGACTTCTCGCAGGGCATGCCACCGACCCTGTTCGTGAAGGACACCGACTCCCTCGGTGAGCAGATCCAGCGCGCCTTCCCGGCGACCAAGGTCGTCAAGACGCTCAACACGATGAACGCCTACCTGATGGCCGACCCCAAGACGCTCGCCGACGGCGACCACTCGGTGTTCGTCTCCGGCGACGACGCAGGCGCCAAGGAGACGGTGACCGAGCTGCTCACCAGCATGGGGCACACCGACGTGATCGACCTCGGCGACATCAGCACCGCCCGGGGCACGGAGATGCTGCTCCCGGTCTGGCTGCGCCTGTGGGGCGCGCTCGGCACGCCGGCCTTCAACTTCAAGATCGTCCGCTGACATGACGACCCGGGACCCGATGCAGGGGAAGACCGTGCTGGTGACCGGTGGCACCGGCGGGATCGGACGGGCCACCGCCGAGGGGCTCGCCCGGCTCGGGGCCCGGGTCGGCATCGTCGGACGGGACCGCACCCGCGCCGAGCAGGCTGCCGCGGAGATCCGGGAGTCGGCGGGCCACGACGCTGTGGACGTGTTCGTCGCCGACATGTCGTCGCAGGCCGAGGTGCGCCGCCTGGCCGAGGAGGTCCTGTCGACGTACCCACGGCTGGACGTGCTCGTCAACAACGTCGGCGGCTACTGGGCCCACCGGCACACCACCGTCGACGGCCTCGAGCACACGTTCGCGCTGAACCATCTCGCGCCGTTCCTGCTCACCAACCTGCTGCTCGAGCGGCTGACGACCAACGGTCCCAGCCGAGTGGTCAACGTGTCGTCCGGGGCCCAGTCCATGGGACGCATCGACTTCGACGACCTGCAGGGCGCACGTCGGTACAACGGACAGCGCGCCTACAACCAGTCCAAGCTCGCGAACGTGCTGTTCACCTACGAGCTCGCCCGCCGGATCGAGGGCACCGGCGTCACCGCGAACGTGCTCCACCCCGGCGTCGTGCGCACAGCCTTCGGGCACGAGGACAGCGGCCGGTGGATGCGGCTCATGCTGCCTGTGGTGCGACCGTTCATGAAGTCACCGGAGCAGGGCGCGGCGACCTCGGTCCACCTCGCCTCGTCACCCGAGGTGGACCGTGTGAGCGGCTGCTACTTCGCCAACTCCACGCGCAAGAAGTCGTCGCCGCGCAGCTACGACGAGGCCGCGCGCCGCGCGGCTGTGGCAGGTCAGCGCCGAGCTCGTCGGCCTGGAGCACAACACGAACCTCGACAACAGCGAGAAGGAGCAGGCATGAGACTGGGCGTGCACCTGGTGAACTTCACCCTTCCCGGAGGGCCGGAGTCGATCGGCCCCACCCTCGCCGCAGCAGGGAGGGCGGCGGAGGAGGCCGGCCTCGACAACCTCTCGGTCATGGACCACTACCTGAACCTGGACATGATGGGCGACGCGAGCCAGCCCATGCTCGAGGGCTACACCACGCTCGGGTTCCTCGCCGGCCAGACGCAGAGCGTCGAGCTCCAGCTGCTGATGACCGGCGTGACCTACCGTCACCCCGGCCTGCTCGCCAAGATCGTGTCGACGCTGGACGTGCTCTCGGGCGGACGCGCCGCACTCGGGATCGGTGCCGCGTGGTACGAGCGCGAGCACCTGGCGCTCGGTGTCCCCTTCCCGCCGCTCGCCGAGCGCTTCGAGCGGCTCGAGGAGACCCTCCAGATCGTGCGCCAGATGTGGAGCGACGACGACGGGCCCGTACGACGGCAAGCACTACCAGCTCGCCGAGACGATCAACTCACCGCAGCCGCTTCGGAGGCCGCGCCCGCCGATCATGGTCGGGGGCGGCGGTGAGCGCAAGACGCTGCGCCTCGTCGCGAAGTACGCCGACGCGTGCAACGTCTTCGCCGGACGGGGCGCCGGGACCGACCAGGTCGCGCACAAGCTCGGCGTCCTGCGCGAGTGGTGCGAGCGGGAAGGGCGGGAGTACGACGAGATCCGCCGCACCGTCCTCTACAACGGGCTGATCTCCCCGGACGCCGCCGGAGGTGCCGCCTTCGTCGAGGAGATGCGTGCGCTGGCCGACCTCGGCGTCCAGGAGGTGCACGTCATGCCGCTCCAGGGCGATCCGGTCGGCTTCGTCCAGGGCGCTCGGCGAGCACGTCGTACCGACCCTCAGCGCGCTCTAGCCCGATCCACGCCCTCCACCCGCAGTCTCACCGCACCGCACCGCACACCGAAAGGCACCATGTCGCACCGCACCCTCGTCGTGCTCGCCCACCCCGACCTCGACGGCTCCCGCGTCAACCGGGCACTGGCCCGATCCGTCCGCGACCTCGACGGCGTCACCGTCCGTGACCTCGCCGAGGTCCGCGGCGGAGGCACGGCTTCGACGTCGCCGAGGAGCAGCGCCTGCTCGTCGAGCACGACACCGTCGTACTCCAGTTCCCGTGGTACTGGTACTCCGTCCCCGGCATCCTCAAGGAGTGGATGGACCAGGTCCTGACCTACGGCTTCGCCTACGGCACGGGCGGTGACGCCCTGCACGGCAAGAGCCTCCAGGTGGTCACCTCTACGGGCGGGCCGGACGCCTCCTACCAGCCGGGCGGCTACAACCGCTTCACGATGGCCGACCTGCTCCGCCCGATCGACGCCACGGCACACCTGTGCGGGATGACCTTCGGCGCGCCACTGGTCGTGCACGGCGCCCGCACGCTCGACGACGAGACGCTGGCTGCTCACGGCGAGCAGTACCGCGCCCTGGTCGGCGGCGAGCAGCTCCGGGCGAGCGCCTAGGGGCAGCCGCCGGGCTCCCCCAGCGTTATGGACGGATCCCAAGCGGTCTACCGCTTGTAGACCGTCCATAACCCCGCGTTACAAGGGCTGCTGGGAGGCGTGCCACTCGAGCAGGGCCTTCGTGGCCTCCTCCTCCGACAGCGGCCCGCGATCCATCCTGAGCTCCATCAGGAACTTGTAGGCGCGACCCACCTCGGGCCCGGGGCCGACGCCGAGGACCTGCATGATCTGGTTGCCGTCGAGGGCGGGGCGGAGCGCGTCGAGCTCCTCCTGCTCGGCGAGCCGGGCGATGCGCTCCTCGAGGTGGTCGTAGGCCCGGCGCAGCCGTTCGGCCTTGCGACGGTTGCGGGTCGTGGAGTCCGCCCGGGTCAGGATGTGCAGCCGCTCGAGCTGGTCACCGGCGTCGCGGACGTACCGTCGTACGGCGGAGTCGGTCCACTCGCCTGACCCGTACCCGTGGAAGCGCAGGTGGAGCTCGACGAGCTGGGTGACCGCGTCGATGTCGTCGTTGGAGAAGCGCAGCGCCTTCATGCGCTTCTTCGTGATCTTCGCGCCGACCACGTCGTGGTGGTGGAAGGTCACCGTGCCGTCGCCCATGAAGCGCCGGGTGCGCGGCTTGCCGACGTCGTGCATGAGCGCGGCGAACCGCGACACGAAGTCGGGGCCGTTCCCGAGACGGTGCTCGAGGCCGATCGACTGCTCGAGCACGGTCAGCGTGTGCTCGTAGACGTCCTTGTGCCGGTGGTGCTCGTCGCGCTCGAGCGCGAGGGCCGGCAGCTCGGGGAGCACGTGGTCGGCCAGCCCGGTCTCGACGAGGAGCGTGAGGCCACGGCGGGGGTACGGCGCGCACACCAGCTTCACCAGCTCGTCGCGGATGCGCTCCGGCGACACGATCTCGATGCGGCCGGCCATCGCGGTCATCGCCTCGACCACCTCCGGCGCGACCGTGAAGCCGAGCTGGGCCGCGAAGCGAGCAGCGCGCATCATCCGCAGCGGGTCGTCGGAGAACGAGTCCTCGGGCCGACCGGGAGTCCGGAGGACCTGGTGCGCGAGGTCGACCAGCCCGCCGTACGGGTCCACGAACTCCCGACCGGGCAGGGAGATCGCCATCGCGTTCACGGTGAAGTCGCGCCGGCCGAGGTCGCCCTCGAGCGTGTCGCCGTAGTCCACGGTCGGCTTCCGGGAGTCCGCGTCGTACTGCTCCGAGCGGTACGTCGTGATCTCCACCTGCCACTCGCCGCGGCGGCAGCCGATCGTGCCGAACGAGCGGCCCATGTCCCAGATCGCGTCCGCCCAGCCCTTGACCAGGCGCTCGGTCACCTCGGGACGCGCGGAGGTGGTGAAGTCGAGGTCGTTCTGGAGCCGTCCCAGCAACGCGTCGCGCACCGGTCCGCCGACGAGCGCGATCTGCTCCCCAGCGGCGGTGAAGCGCGCCCCGAGCTCGTCGATCACGGGCGCAATGCGCAACATCTCCCGCACCGCGGTCTGCTGGACCTCGCTCATGCGCACTGGGGTCTGGGGCTCCTCGGACACGGCAGACCACTCTAGTTGCACCGTGCGAAGGTCCAAGTCACGACCGTTAGCATCGACGGCGTGATCCCACCTGTCGCAGCACGCCTCGCCATGCGCGTGCCGACGGGACTCTCGCGCATCACCGCCGCCGTGGTGGGGGCTGCGCTCGTCGCGTCGCTGACCGCTGTCCCGGCCGCGACCGCGCAGCCGCAGCACCCGCGGACGGCCGCCCTCGCTCGGGCCGAGGACAGCCCGGCCGACGCGCCTCCGCTTGCGGTGTCGATCGAGACGATCACCCCGTCCACGGTCCCGCGCCGCGGCAACGTCACGGTGACCGGAGAGATCACCAACCAGTCCGACAGCACGTGGACCGACCTGAACGTCTACCTCTTCGCGTCCTCCTCGCCGATGACCACCTCGGCGGAGGTCGAAGCCGCCAACGCCTCCGACGAGGCGGACGAGGTGGGTGAGCGTCTGACCCGGGAGGGTCAGTACGACAAGGTCGACGACCTCAAGCCGGGTGAGAGCACTCCCTACACGCTCTCGGTGCCCAGCGCGCAGCTGCCCTTCGACGGTCCCGGGGTGTACTGGCTCGGGGTCCACGTCCTCGGCTCGAACGACGAGGGCCGCCTCCCGGGAGCCGACGGGCGCGCGCGCACGTTCATGGTCTCGATGCCCGATCGCGGTCGTCAGACCACACTCTCGCTCGTCGTCCCGCTGCGCTCCCCGGTCCGGCGTACGTCGGACGGCCGGATCGCGAACACTCCGGTCTGGTCGCGACGTCTCGGGGACGACGGCCGGCTGGCCCGCCTTGTCGCCCTGACCTCCACCGGGTCCGGCGTACCCGTCTCCTGGGTGGTCGACCCGGCGGTCCTGGACGCGGCCCGGTCCATCGCCTCGGGCAACCCTCCCTTCGACATCAGCCCCACCCCCCAACCCGGGGACGACCAGCAGAGCCCCTCACCGACTCCCAGCGGTCCCGTCACCGACGTCCCCGCCGAGGGTGACACGGGCTCCCAGGACGCCGAGCAGGAGCTGAGCCGGCTCACGCCCGAGGCTCAGGACGCCTCCACCTGGCTCAGCGACTTCCAGCAGCTCGCCGCGAAACACAGCGTGCTGACCCTGCCCTACGGCGACGTCGACGTGGCCAGCCTGCTTCGCAACGGCTTCGACGGCGCGTTCAGCAGAGCCAACGAGCTCAGCGGTGTGGCCATGGGCGAGCTCGGGATCGAGGGTCGGCCGGTCGTGGCTCCCGCCGACGGCCGTCTCCCGAACGCCGCCCTCGAGAAGCTGGACTCGGACACGACCCTGCTGCTCTCGGAGCGAGCCGCGGAGAGCGAGTCCGCGGTGATCCGCCCCGAGAAGGGCCCGGACGCCGTGCTCGCCGACGACGCCGCCCGCGTCGGGGGCCCCAAGCCGACGCCGCCGTTCGCCGCCCTCGCACTGCGCCAGCGGATCCTCGCCGAGGCGGCAGTGCACCGCCTGAGCGGTGACCCGGACCAGCCCCTCGTCATCACCACCCCCAACGAGTGGGACCCCGGGAAGGACTGGCAGTCGGCGTCGTTCTTCACCGGCCTCGACGTCCCCTGGATCCACACGGTCGACCTTCCGCTCGCGGTCGCGCTCAGCCATCCCCAGAAGTACGACGCACCCCTGCGATACTCGCGGGCACTCAGGCAGCACGAGATCCCGCCGGCCAACGCACGCGCCACCCAGGACCTCGACGCCGCCGGGACCGTCCTGGCGACGCTGCTCACGCGCAACGACACCGTCGACGCCCAGGTCGGACGCGCCGCGATGCTCGGCTCCTCGACAGCGGCGCGCAAGACCCCGAACCTGGCGCTGGCGGGGACGCGGAACATCTCCGACCGGGTGCACGGCCAGCTCGACCAGGTCTACGTCAAGGGCTCCCCCCTCGTGACCATGTCCAGCGAGGCCGGCAACTTCTCCGTCACGGTGGTCAACGGGCTCGACGAGCCCGTCACCGTGGGGATCGAGGCGAGTACCGGCACCGACGAGCTCGAGATCCGCTCGCCGGACCTCGTCTCCCTCGGCCCCGAGCAGCGAGCCTCCGTCCGTCTCGCCGTGAGAGCAACCGGCACCGGGGTGCACTCGGTGCTGATCGTGCCGACCACCAAGGACGGCAAGCCCCTCGGCCGCTCGACGAAGATCAAGGTCCGCAGCAGCCAGGTGGGACTCGTGATCTGGCTGATCATGGGCACCGGAGCGGTCGTGTTCGTGGTCGCCATCGGCGCCCGCATCCGGCAACGCGTGCGTGACCGCAAGCGGACCCCTGGCCCCGACCTGGAGGACATCACCGCGTGACCGAGCCGACCCCGTCCCAAGAGCGAGCCCACGAGCTGACCCCGGAGGCAGACATGGACCCAGCCCAGGAGACAGCAGAGGGCACAGCGGACGAGACAGCCGGGGAAGCCGAGCGATCCGTGGAGAAGTCGGGCGTGGACCGCGAGAGCCGCAGCATCCTCTCCTCCAGCGCCGTCATGGCGGCCGGGACCGTCGTCTCCAGGCTGAGCGGCTTCGTCCGGGGCGCCCTCCTCGCGGCCGCGCTCGGCGCCTACCTTCACGCCGACGTGTTCAACATCGCGAACACCGTGCCCAACATGCTCTACATCCTGCTGGCGGGTGGTGTCGTCAACGCGGTGCTGGTGCCGCAGCTCGTCCGCGCCATCAAGAACGACCCGGACGGCGGCGACGCCTACACGAACCGGATCATCACGCTGGCCGGCATCTTCCTGGTCGTCGTGACAGCCGCGCTGGTGGTCGCGGCGCCCTGGCTCATGCAGATCTTCCTCGCCGAGAAGTTCGACACGGCGGGGCTCGCCGAGCAGCGGCAGTCGGCGATCGACTTCGCGAGGTACTGCCTGCCGCAGGTGTTCTTCTACGGGATGTTCGTGCTGATCGGCCAGGTGCTCAACGCACGCGGCCGGTTCGGGCCGATGATGTGGGCGCCGATCGCGAACAACGTGATCGCGGTGCTGGTGCTCGTGACCTACCTGTTCGTCTTCGGGCCGGCGTCGAAGCAGGACAACAGCGCCTACGACACCGGCCAGGAGCTGCTGCTGGGCCTCGGGGCGACGCTGGGTATCGCGGTGCAGTTCCTGGTCCTTCTGCCCTACCTGAAGAAGTCCGGCTTCACCTACCGTCCCCGCTTCGACTTCCGCGGCTCCGGGCTGGGCCACACGCTCCGCCTCGGCGTCTGGACCGTGCTGTTCGTGATCGTCAACCAGATCGCCTACGCGGTCGTGACCAGGCTCGCCTCGGCCGGCACCGCCGCGGGGGCTACCGGCGGTGACACAGGCACCGGTTACACCATCTACTCCCAGGCGTTCCTCCTGGTGATGGTGCCGCACTCGGTCATCACCGTGTCCCTCGCCACGGCGATGCTGCCGCGGCTCTCCGCCCACGCTGCCGAGCACGACCTGGCCGCCGTGAGCCGAGGGGTGGCCTCGACCCTGCGCACGGCCCTGACGCTGATCGTGCCGTTCGCGCTGCTGCTGCCGCTGATCTCCCGTGACGTCGCCCACATCGCCTACGGCTGGCTCGCCGCCTCGGAGGCCTACCCCGACTACGCGCGGCCGTTGGCGCTGTTCGGCGTCGGCCTCGTGTTCTTCACGGTTCACTTCCTGATGCTTCGGGGCTACTACTCCCTGGAGCGGACGCGCACAGTCTTCTGGGTCCAGTGTGTGATCGCGGCGACGAACATCGCGCTCGCCATCGTGATCACGCGCACGGTCGCCGCCGACGACGTGGCGTCCGGCCTGGTCGCCGCCTACGTCGGTGCCTACGCGGTGGGCGCGGTGATCTCCTACGCCCTGCTGAGGTACCTCCTCGGCGGCCTCGAGACCGGGACACTCGTCCGCTTCCTGGTCCGGCTGCTCGTCGCCGGCGGCATCGCGGCGGCGCTGGCCTGGGCGGTCAGGTACGGCATCGCCGAGGTCTGGCCGGTCGGAGGCAGCAAGATCCGGGCGCTGCTGACCATGATCCTCGTCACGGGCGTCGACGCTGTGGTCTTCCTCGGCCTGGCCCGCCTGCTGAGGATCCGGGAGGTGACCTCGGTCGTGGGTCTCGTCACGTCCAGGCTCGGTCGGAGCCGCGCGTCCTAGCATGTAGTTTGCCTAGGGACATGCCGGACCAGGAGCGAGGAGGGACGTGACCGACAAGACGATCGGGCGTGGGACCGTCCTTGCCGGACGATTCCGCCTCGAGGACCTGGTCCATGACACCGACGGCGCACGGTTCTGGCGCGCCATCGACCAGACGCTGGCCCGCAGCGTCGCGGTCAACGTGATCGACATCGCCGACCCCCGCTCCGAGGCGCTGCTGGTCGCGGCCCGCACCTCCGCCACGATCACCGAGGGCCACTTCCTGCGCGTGCTCGACGCCGCGAAGGAAGACGGCGTGGTGTACGTCGTGCACGAGTGGGGCAACGGGATGTCCCTCGACAAGATGCTCGCCGACGGCCCGCTCCCTTCGCGTCGCGCCGCCTGGCTGGTCAAGGAGGTCGCGGACGCGATCACGGTCGCGCACGCCCACGGCATCGCGCACGGCCGGCTCGTCCCCGAGAACGTCATGGTCACCGAGGCGGGGTCGGTCAAGCTCATCGGCTTCGTCGTCGACGCGGTCCTCCACGGTCGTCGCCAGCCGATGACGCCCGACGGCCGGACCCTCAGCGACCACGAGTCCGACGTACGCAACCTCGCCGCGCTCCTCTACGCGACCCTCGTCGGCAAGTGGCCCGGCGCTCAGAAGAGCTCGCTGCCCGAGGCTCCGCGGGACCACGAGCGCACCCTGCGGCCGCGACAGGTCCGCGCCGGCGTGCCGCGACCGCTCGACACGATCTGCGACCACGTGCTCAACCCCAGCGAGGAGACCGGGTCGCTCGAGACCGCCCAGGAGATCTGCGCGGCCCTGAGCGACTTCATCGGCGACGTCGCGGCCGCGCCGGTCGGGCACCAAGCCACCACGGTGCTGCGGAGGGACGAGCAGGCCGGGTTGCTGCCCGATTCCGGCACCACGCCGCCCGTACCCGGGCTGCCGGCGAGCGGGGACCCCGAAGCGACCCAGGCCGCCCCGCCCCCGACCCCACCGTCGACCCCCGCGCCGACGACAGGTCGTCCGGCCGACCCGGAGGCCACCCAGGCCGCCCCAGCGATGTTCGACGAGCCCACCCGCCGGGTGGCGCCGCCACCGCCTCCCCCGCTCCCGGAGCCGGAGGAGCGGCCGCTCTTCGCCCCCGGCCCACCCAGAGCATCCGCCGAGCGGTACGCCGGCGCGGACGACCCGTCGAGCGCGGTCCGCGGCATCCACTCCACCCACGGCACCGGCTCCCTGCCGCCGGTCTGGGGACCCGATGCCACACCCGACTCCGACGACGAGTCCGGCTGGGGCGGTGGCCGGGACAACAGCCGGGACTGGCTCAAGCTCGCGGGAGCGATGGGCGTGATCGTGGTGCTGGTCCTCGCGATCGTCTTCGCGTTCAACCTCGGCCGCGACTCGGGCGGCAGCCCCACAGCGGGGCCCACGGACGACGCATCCGGCTCCCAGACCCCTTCCGGACCGGTTCGCATCGCCGGCGTGACCGACCTCGACCCGCCGCCCGGCGGGAACGGCGAGGAGAACGGCGAGCAGGCCCGCCTGGCGATCGACGGGAACCCGGGCACCGCCTGGCAGACCATGGAGTACTACGGGAACCCCAAGTTCGGTCTGCTCAAGGACGGCGTCGGCCTCGTCGTCGACCTCGGCAAGCAGCAGGAGGTGTCCTCGGCGCAGGTCACCGTCCAGGGCAGCCCCACCAGCCTGGACATCCTGGCCGCCCCCGACGGCAGCGGGTCGCCCGACAGCGTCGACAACCTGCGCCGCGTCGCCTCCGCCAAGGGCGTGGGTGGCCGCACCAACCTCGACTTCGCGAAGCCGGTGAACACCCAGTACCTCGTGGTCTGGCTGACCTCGCTTCCCTCGGACGGCGGCGCCTACCGCGGGCGGATCGCCGAGATCGTCGTGAGGCGCTGACCCCTTGACCGAGCCGGGGGACGGTCCGGAGCTCCCGGACGACCGTGCCCTGCTGGCCGCCCACATAGCCGGGGACCCCGAGGCGTTCGGCCTCCTGTTCCGGCGCCACCGCGACAGGTTGTGGGCCGTGGCCCTGCGCACCACGGGCGACCCCGAAGAAGCCGCCGACGCCCTCCAGGACGCGCTCGTCTCCGCGTTCCGGCGCGCGGAGTCGTACCGCGGCGACTCCGCCGTCACCACCTGGCTGCACCGCGTCGTCGTCAACGCCTGCCTGGACCGGCTCCGCCGCCGGAAGGTCCGTGCCGCCGACTCGCTGCCGGACGACCTCCAGGAGTACGCCGGACGAGGCGCCCTTTCCACGAGTACGTCGACCAGCCCGTCGCGCGAGGTCGCCGACCCGGCCGACCTCGTCCTCGACTCCGAGCAGCGCGCTCTCGTGCTCCGCGCGTTGGACACCCTCCCGCCCGACCAGAAGGCTGCCCTGGTGCTCGTGGACATGCAGGGCTACCCGGTCGAGGAGGCCGCGAACATCCTCGACTGCCCCTCCGGCACCGTGAAGAGCCGCTGCTCACGCGGTCGTGCCCGTCTCGCGACGCTGTTGGCGGACCTCCGGAGCGAGCCGGTCCACCCGGCGGCGAGCGATCCGGCCAGGAACGCGCCCGGGAACGATCCGGCGGGAAACGCTCCCGCCAACGATCCGGCCGGGAACGCGGCCGCAGGGGAACCGCCGGGCACGCCGGCCCGTCCAAGGAACGGGCCTGTCCGAGGAGGTGAGAGCTGAGTGGACGAGCACGACGACCACACGTCCGAGGAGGAGCAGGAGCGCGTTCGCCGCCTGCTCGCCGCCGCTTCCTCTCCTCCCGACCCGGAGATGCCCGAGGACGTGTCGGCCCGGCTCGACGACGTCCTCGCCTCGCTGGCGTCCGAGCGCGCCGAACCCGCCCCCGACGCCGGCCCCGAGGCTGCGGTCGCTCCCGACGCGGGCGACGCGGTCACGGCTCCCACCGAGCTGGCGTCCCGGCGCCGCCGCAGGTGGCCCCGGCTGCTCGCCGCGGCCGCGGCCGTATCGGTGATCGGGCTCGGCATCGGGAACCTTGTCGACGACATGGCCGGCGTCGGGGGTGGCGGCGAGGCCGCGTCGACTGCGGACTCCGCCGGTGACGCGGGTTCTGCCCCCCAGCGCGAGGGAGCACCCGAGGCGGGCGACCAGGCGGACAACAAGTCCCTGAGCGGTTCGGTCACCGCCGAGCTGCACACGAGCTCACTCCGCGACGATGCGCAACGGGTCGAGAACCGCTCGGTCGCGCGGCCGGTGACGGACGACCCGGAGGCCTGGAGCGAGGCGTGCGTCCAGCCCGCCACCGGCCCCGGCGACGAGTGGGTCCGGGCCCGGCTCGACGGCGTCGCCGCGGTGCTCGTGCTGCGGGCGCCGGAAGGCGGGCGTCGTACCGCCGACGTCTTCACCTGCGACGACGCGGTGTCACCGGCGGCGTCCACCACCGTCGTCGTAAGGTGAGCGGTCGCGCGAGGAGCCACCGCCCCGCCCGTTACGAGAACGCTCGCGTCGTGCCCCCACGGCCCTGGGGAATGACGCGCCCATAGGATCGGTTGTGTCCCCGGAAGGACACGACCCGGACAAGGAGCACGAGTCACCATGGCGGACCAAGACGTACGAAACGTCATCATCGTCGGATCGGGACCGGCCGGTTACACCGCAGCGGTGTACGCCGCCCGAGCCAACCTCTCGCCACTGGTGTTCGAAGGATCCGTCACCGCCGGCGGTGCCCTCATGAACACCACCGAGGTGGAGAACTTCCCCGGGTTCCGCGACGGGATCATGGGCCCCGAGCTCATGGACAACATGCGCGCGCAGGCCGAGCGCTTCGGCGCCGAGCTGGTCAGCGACGACGTCACCGAGATGGACCTCACGGGTGCCGTGAAGGTCGTCAAGGACGGGTCGGGCAACGAGCACCGCGCCCACGCCGTGATCCTGGCCATGGGCTCGGGCTACCGCAAGCTCGGCCTCCCCGACGAGGACCGCCTCTCCGGCCACGGGGTCTCCTGGTGCGCCACGTGTGACGGTTTCTTCTTCCGCGACCAGCACATCGCGGTCATCGGCGGCGGCGACTCGGCCGTCGAGGAGGCCACGTTCCTCTCCCGCTTCGCCAGCAAGGTCACGCTGGTCCACCGCCGTGACGAGCTCCGCGCCTCCAAGATCATGCAGGACCGGATCTTCAACGACCCGAAGATCGACTTCGCCTGGAACTCCGAGGTCAAGGAGATCCGCGGCGAGGACAAGCTCAGCGGGCTGACCCTGCTCGACACCGTCACCGGCGAGGAGCGTGAGCTCGACGTGACCGGCCTGTTCATCGCGATCGGCCACGACCCGCGGTCCGAGCTGCTGCACGAGCAGGTCCGCCTCGACGAGGACGGCTACGTGCTGGTCGACCACCCGTCGACGAAGACCAACGTGCCCGGCGTCTTCGCCTGCGGCGACCTCGTCGACCACAACTACCGCCAGGCGGTCACCGCCGCCGGCACCGGCTGTGCTGCCGCTCTCGACGCCGAGCGCTTCCTCGCCGACCTCGAGCACGCAGCGAAGACCCATGCTGCCGACGTGGCGGCCGAGATGCTCACCGAGCAGGTCCAGATCGCCGGCGCCTGAGCCCGTCCGGGCCACCGGCCGTTGTCGGTGCCGCCCTGTTTACTGCAAACTGAAACCCAATTTGATCCAAAGGAGCCCAAGTGGCCGACATCAACGCCGTGACCGACGCCGACTTCGAGATCGAGGTCCTCAAGGCCGACAAGCCTGTGCTCGTCGACTTCTGGGCCGAGTGGTGCGGTCCGTGCCGTCAGGTCTCCCCAATTCTGGAGGAGATCAACGCCCAGCACGGTGACAAACTCGTGTTCAAGAAGATGAACGTCGACGAGAACCCTGTCACCCCGGCGACGTACCGCGTAACTGGCATCCCCACGCTCAACGTGTACCAGAACGGTGAGGTCGTGAAGCAGATCGTGGGCGCCAAGCCCAAGGCGGCGCTTCTCAACGAGCTGAGCGAGTTCATCGGCTGAATGAGCGTGACCGAAGACTGAGAGGGGGCCGGCCGTCCTCCCAAGGGCCGGCCCTCTTTCGCTGTCCTGATGCTGTCTGGAGACAGCCGACTTGCGAAGGAGGATCGCATTGAGCCAGCACCAGCGGCTCTTCCGCCTCGGCGACTCGGGCGACGCCGTGGCCGAGATCCGGGGCCTGTTGACGAACCTGGGCCTTCTGCCCGATGAGAGCGGCGGTACGACGGCCGGCGGCATGCCCTTCACGGGGTCGACGTTCGACGCCGCCATGGACCGGGCCGTCCGGGAGTTCCAGCAGCATCGCGGCCTCACCGTGGACGGCATCGTCGGCCCCCAGACCTACCGGGTCCTCGACGAGGCTCGCTGGCGGCTCGGCGACCGGCTGCTCACCCATGTCCCCGGGAACCTGATGTGCGGCGACGACGTGCTCGCGCTGCAACAGCGGCTGCTGGGCCTCGGGTTCCGGGTCGGCCGGGCCGACGGCTACTACGGACCGCAGACCGAGCAGGGTGTCCGCGACTTCCAGCGGAACATCGGGGTCCCGACCGACGGCACCTGCGGGCCGGCGACCCTCAAGGCGCTCGCCCGGCTCGCACCGCGGGTCCAGGGCGGGCGGCCGAACGCGATGCGCTCCGAGGAGCAGATCCGCCGGGCCGGCCCGCAGCTCTCGGGCAAGGTCGTCGTGCTCGACGCGGCCGAGACGAGGGTGGGCGACCCCGGGCTGGCCGCGAGGGCCGCCGAGATCACCGAGGATCTCACCCGCCGGATCGAGGGGCGCCTGGGTGCGACCGGAGTGCAGGCCTACCTGACCCATCCCGGCGGCACCCACGGCGGTCCGGTCCCGACCGAGGTCGACCGGGCGCAGTTCGCGAACCGCACCCGGGCGGACGTGTGCGTCTCCGTCCACGTCGACGCCGCACCCACCCCTGAGGCGTGCGGAGTGTCGACGTACTTCTACGGCCTCGACTCCCAAGGGGTCCGCTCGACCGCGGGCGAGCGCTTCGCCAGCCTGGTGCAGCGGGAGATCGTGGCCCGCACCGACCTCGTCGACCTGCGCAGCCACCCCAAGACCTGGGACATCCTGCGCCGCACGACGATGCCTGCGGTGCGGATCGACGTCGGCTACATCACGAACCCCGGCGACGCCGCCCGGCTGGCCGAACCGGCGTTCCGTGACGTGGTGGCCGAGGCCGTGGTGGTCGCGATCCAGCGGGTGTACCTGTCGCCGGAGACCGACACCAAGACGGGCGTGCTCCGGCTGTCGGAGCTGCGCCAGGCCGTTCGCCAGGCCTCACCGCCGGCCTAGTGCTGGGTCGGGAGAGCCGTCCGGTCTAGTCGTGCCGGTCGGCTCTCCTGGTCAGTCGCTTCGCACCTGCCACAGGCGCCGGGGCGACCGGTCGCGGCCGGACCACGCCGAGCAGCTTCTCCAAGGCCGCCTCGACCTCCTCGCGCCAGGTGAGCACCGAGCGCATGTCCATCCGCAGCCGCGGGTAGCGGGGGTGGCTGCGATGGGTCTTGAAGCCCACCCGGAGCCAGAAGTCGGCGGGGACGACGCAGCCGGGCTGACCGCCCATCACTCCTGGGCCGCGGTCACCGAACGCCTCGATCGCCCGGATCCCACCCCGGTCGAGCACGTCCTTGACCACGGACTGCACGAGCACCCGGCCCAGTCCCCCGCCGGTGAACTCCGGCCGGATCCGCATGGCGGAGAGGAGGACGGCGTCGTCGCTGACCGGCGAGGTCGGGAAGGCATCGGCGCCCGGGACGAAGTGCGCCGGGGCGTAGATCGCGTAGCCGGCGGGCTCGTCGTCGACGTACACGATCCGGCCGCACGAGCCCCACTCCAGGAGTACCCGGGAGACCCAGGACTCCTTCTCGCAGGCGGTCTCGCCCGCCGCGGCCGCCCGTTCGCGGCGGACCGGGTCGAGCTCCCAGAACGCGCAGGAGCGGCAGGCAGAAGGCAGGTCGTCGAGGTTGTCCAGCGTCAGCCGGTCGATCCTGCGTGGGCTCGATCCCATGTCGTGACCCCCGTTGAGAGGAGAGTGCCGCGATGATTCATCCTAGTAGTTCACCGACGGGAGCAGTGATGGCCGGAGAATTGCGACGGAGCTCGACTCGTCTCGACAGCTACGTCGACCGCTACGCCGCCCGCACGCAGGGGATGACGGCGTCGGAGATCCGCGCGCTCTTCTCGGTCGCGAGCCGCCCCGAGGTGGTCTCCCTCGCCGGTGGCATGCCGAACATCTCCGGCCTCCCGCTCGACGTGGTCGGCGGAGCGATCAGCGAGCTGGTCCGCACGAACGGCGCCGTCGCGATGCAGTACGGCTCCGGCCAGGGCGACCCGCGGCTTCGCGAGCAGATCTGCGACGTGATGCGGCTCGAGGGTATCGAGGCGCACCCGGACGACGTCGTGGTCACGGTCGGGTCGCAGCAGGCGGTCGACCTCGTGACCCGGATCTTCTGCGACCCCGGTGACGTGGTGCTCTGCGAGGCTCCGTCGTACGTCGGAGCGCTCGGCGTGTTCAAGGCCTACGAGTGCGACGTCGTCCACGCCGTGATGGACGAGCACGGCCTGGTCCCCGAGGCACTGCGCCAGGCGATCGCGGCGACGCGGGCCGCGGGCAAGACCATCAAGTTCCTCTACACGATCCCGAACTACCACAACCCCGCCGGGGTGACCCTGTCCCAGGAGCGGCGTCCCGAGATCCTCGAGATCTGTCGCGAGGCGGACATCCTGATCCTGGAGGACAACCCCTACGGCCTCCTCGGCTTCGACGGTGAGCCGCATCGCGCGCTGCGGGCCGACGAGGCGGAGGGCGTGATCTACCTCGGGTCGTTCTCCAAGACGTTCGCCCCCGGCTTCCGCGTCGGCTGGGCGCTGGCCCCCCACGCCGTACGCGAGAAGCTCGTCCTCGCGCAGGAGTCCGCGACGCTCTGCCCGCCGTCGTTCTCGCAGCTCGCGGTCTCGGCCTACCTGTCGAACCACGACTGGAAGGGCCAGATCAAGGAGTTCCGGGAGATGTACCGGGAGCGCCGCGACGCGATGGTCGATGCGCTCGACGACCTGATGCCTGCGGGAGCACGCTGGAACGTTCCGGACGGTGGCTTCTACGTCTGGCTGACCCTGCCCGACGGCCTCGACGCGAAGGCGATGCTGCCGCGCGCGGTGACAGCCCGGGTGGCCTACGTCCCCGGGACCGCGTTCTTCGCCGACGGCTTCGGTGCCCAGAGCATGCGGCTCTCCTTCTGCTACCCGACGCCGGAGCGGATCCGCGAAGGGGTACGCCGACTCCTCGGGGTCATCGAGGAGGAGATGGAGCTCCGCGAGACCTTCGGTACCGCCGCCCACGCGACTCTTCGTCGCGGGTACGAAGCGCCCAACACCGACCTCACCTGATCAGGAGCCTCACACGATGGATGCAGTCGAAGGTCGGATCGTGGTGCTCGCCGGCGGGCTCTCCCACGAGCGCGACGTCTCGCTCCGCTCCGGACGCCGGGTCGCCGAGGCGCTTCGCGACACCGGGGCCGAGGTGGACGAGCGCGACGTGGACGCCACCCTGCTCCCGTCGCTGCGCAACGACCCCCCGGCCTGCGTCGTCCCCCTCCTGCACGGCGAGACCGGCGAGGACGGTGCGCTGCGTGAGGTGCTCGAGCTCGTGGGCACGCCGTACGTCGGCTCGCCTCCCGCCGCGTGTCGGGCCGCCTTCGACAAGCCGGTGGCCAAGTCGGTCGTCGCGCGCAGCGGCCTGAACACGCCGCCCAGCGTGGCCCTCCCCCACGAGACCTTCCGGGAGCTCGGTGCGGCGGCCGTGATGGACGCGATCGTCGCCTCGATCGGACTCCCGCTGATCGTGAAGCCGGCTCGGGGCGGCTCCGCCCTCGGCTGCACGGTGGTCCGAGACGCCGCTGACCTCCCCGGGGCGATGGTGAACGCCTTCGCGTACGGCCCCACGGCGCTCGTGGAGCGGCTGGTCGAGGGCCAGGAGGTCGCCGTACCCGTCATCGACACCGGCGACGGGCCGCATGCGCTTCCCGTCGTGTCGATCAAGCCGGACGGCGGCGTGTACGACTACACCGCCCGCTACACGGCCGGCAGCACCGAGTTCGAGGTGCCCGCCAAGCTGCCGGACGCGCTCGCCGCGGAGTGCGCCCGGGTCGCGGTCGCGGCGCACGAGGCGCTGGGGCTGCGGGACCTGTCCCGCTCGGATCTGATGATCGACGCGGAGGGGACCGTGTGGTTCCTGGAGGTCAACGTCGCTCCTGGTCTCACCGAGACCTCGACCGTCCCGCTTTCGGTCCAGGCCGCCGGCCTCGACCTCGGTGAGCTCGTGGAGACGTTGATCCGCGCCGCCGTTGCCCGTTCCACCGAGGCCTGAGAAGGACTGCCGATGCGCGACATCACCTATCCGCCGATCATCTGGACCGCGAAGGCGGCCTTCAAGGTGCTGGGCCTGAAGTTCCAGATGAGCGGCACCGAGCACATCCCGCGCAGTGGCCCCGCCCTGCTGGCGGTGAACCACGTGTCGTACCTGGACTTCATCTTCGGCGGCCTCGCCGCGCAGCCCTCCAAGCGCCTGGTGCGGTTCATGGCCAAGAAGGAGATCTTCGACCACAGCATCGGCGGCCCGATCATGCGGTCGCTCCACCACATCGAGGTCGACCGCGGCGAGGGGCTGGCGTCGTACCAGGAGGGGCTGCGCCACCTCGGGATGGGCGAGGTCGTCGGGATCTTCCCCGAGGCGACCATCTCGCGGAGCTTCGAGATCAAGGAGCTCAAGTCCGGGGCGGTGCGGATGGCCGCCGAGGCGGGCGTGCCGCTGATCCCGGTCATCGTGTGGGGAACCCAGCGGATGATGACCAAGGACCACCCCAAGGACTTCTCGCGCGGCAAGACGATTGCGATCTCCGTCGGTGAGCCGCTGCACCCGTCCGGCGTGGATCCGGTCAAGGAGACCGCAGAGCTGCACACGGCGATGAGCGACCTTCTCGACAGCACCATCCGTGCGTACCCGGCCGCGGAGCAGCCGCCCGGTTCCTGGTGGCTGCCGGCGTCGTACGGCGGGAGCGCGCCCTCCCCGGAGCGGGCAGCCGAGCTCGACCTCGAGGAGAAGCGCCGCCGTGCGGAGCGGAAGCGGCGCAAGGCCGCCGAGAGGAAGCAGTCCGACTAGGACAACCATGGCTCCCCCTTGGCGAGGGATGGGGCCGCCGGCGCGGCGCTGCGCTGTCAGCGAACGCGCCTAGCGTGCTGCCGGTCGGCGATGGTCTGCTTGGCGCATGGCAGACATTTCACGCATCCTCGTCCTCGGCGGCACGTCCTGGCTCGGCGGCGCGGTTGCGTCCGAGGCGGTGGCTCGCGGACATGAGGTGACCTGTCTGGCGCGCGGTGAGTCAGGCGAGGTGCCCGCTGGGGCTACGCACGTGCGCGCGGACCGATGGGAGGCCGGCGCGTACGACGAGGTCGCGGCCCAGGACTGGGACGTCGTCCTCGACGTGAGCTGGCAGCCGGAACAGGTCTCCTCGGCGCTGTCCGCCCTGGCGTCACGGGCCGGTCATTGGGTGTACGTCTCATCGATCTCTGTCTATGCCGACCACTCCACTCCTGGCGCGGACGAGTCAGCGACGCTCGTGGAGCCGTGGTCAGGCACGGGTGTGGTCGGGATCGAGGAGTACGCCGGAGCGAAGGTTTCATGTGAAACGTCGTGCTTGTCGGCGGTCGGCCCGGACGAACTGTTGCTGGCGAGGGCCGGGTTGATCGTCGGGTACGGCGACCGGAGCGACCGTTTCGGGTACTGGCCGGCCCGCTTCGCCCGCGCCCATGACGATGATTCAGTGGTCGTGCCACCGTCGGACACCCCGGTTCAGGTCATCGACGTGGTCGACCTCGCTCGTTGGCTGGTCGATGCCGGCGAGCGACGGCTGGCGGGGGCTTTCGACGTCACGGGTCCGCGGCTGACCTTTGCCGAGGTCGCGGCTGCCTGCGGTTCGGTGACGGGGACGACTCCGACTCTGGTCGATCCTGGCGAGCAGTCGCTGATCGAGGCAGAACGTGGCGCCCTGGGCCGGGCCGGACTCCCTGCCTCTGTGGTTGCCGCGCGAGACCCACGGCGGGATGGCGGCTCGAGAGACGGCGGCCGTGCGCGCAGCTGGTCTGACCACGCGGCCGCTCGCCGACACGGTCCGGGACTCCCTGCGGTGGGAGCGCGAGCTCGGCCTGGACCGCCGGCGCCGTGCGGGGCTCAGCCCGGACAGGGAGTCGGAGCTGCTGCGCCTCTGGCAGTCCTGAGCACGGTTTCGAACGCGAGACCCGAATCGCCCGGAGTCTGCCTCGGTGGACGTCGCGGGGTGTGGGCGTCAGGTGTGGTCGTCGCGGGCGTTGTCCCCCTTTGCCGGCTGCGCCACGCTGCGGAGAGCGGCTGTGGTTCTCAGGGGACTTGGTTCTCAGCTGGCCGTGGTCCTCATGCGGCTGGTCCTCGGGGTTAGCCCATCGCCGATCAGAGGTGTCGCCGGCACGCAGTCAGACGCCAAGTCTGCTAATCGTTTTGTCGACAAATCTCTAAGTCGTCAAGTCGCTCGGAGGATCGATCGAACAGTACCGACGGCCATCCCCGTGCGCGGGCATACCCAAGCCGGACACGCAGTACCGCTGGCCCGGGAACGCTGGCCCGGGAACGCTGGCCCGGGAACGCTGGCCCGGCAAGCTGGCCCGGGCGGGCGAGCGCGGCGGCAGCCAGGCTCGCGGCCTGACGGCGACCAGGCCGCCCCGAGGCGCCATGCCCGACCACCCCAATCGGTCGGTGGACGTCGGCACCGAAGAAGAACCGCCGACGCATGGCACGGAGCAGAGAGTCCAATCAGCGCAGGCAACTGGCGTAACCACTCGCGGCGACAGTCCAACCCGCGACGGGGTCCACGCCGGTGGCCTGCTAGCAGCCCATTGCCCCTGGCTCCTCGTTCACCGGCGACCCTCACGTGACGGGGGCGGGCCCGTCGATACGCCTGCTTTCGCAGTTCCGCGCCTGTTCCGAAGTGGCGAGTACTCGGTCGTGCTCGCCGAGCGTGACACCCAGACGAGGATCGCGATGTGGTTGCCGCGGAGGCGCTGGGCCGCCTGGCTCCGGTCTGGCTCACGGCGATGAGCGGATCATGTCCCCCAACCCTGCTCCTGGACGACACTCACGAGGCCGCCGCTGGCCCTCCGATGTGATGGGAGCACGCTGCCGACACCGGTACCAGATCTACGGTCAACACGCATGCGCTGCTCGACCGATGCACCTCAAGCTGTTCCGAGCGACTCTCCGCGTGCCAGCCGGCCCAACTCAGCCACGCGGCCTCGCTCGGCCGACCCCGCCTCGCGCCCGAGCGGGGCAAGGGATCTTGCAGTAACCCGGGCAGTACCCCCCGGGCAAAGGGCCCCGGCAGAGGGCGCGCTGGTCCGAACCGCCCTGAGAATGACGCCGGCCTGCCGCGGGTGCTCGCGGCAGGCCGGTCGGTGTTCGAGGGGCTAGATCGGGCGGTCGTTCTTCGGGTCGAGTACTTCGACGATCCGCTCGAGGTCCGGGATGGAGGCGAACTCCACCGTGATCCGGCCCTTCGTCTTGCCGAGCGCGACCTTGACGCGAGTCTCGAGGCGGTCGGACAGGCGTGAGGCCAGGTCGTCCAGCGCGGGAGCATGCGGCTTCCGCGGCCGCGGACGTGGCTTCTGGTCGGAGCCGAGGTCACCCACGGCGACGATCTCCTCCAGGCCGCGGACCGAGATCCCCTCTGAGACGACCCGGCCGGCGAGCCGGTCCTGGGTCTCCGGGCTTGATACAGCCAGGAGGGCACGTGCATGCCCGGCGGAGAGGACGCCGGCGGCGACGCGTCGCTGTACAGCAGGCGAGAGCTTCAGCAGGCGCAGGGTGTTGCTGATCTGTGGTCGGCTACGCCCGATGCGGTTCGCAAGCTCCTCGTGCGTGCAGCCGAAGTCGTCAAGCAACTGCTGGTAGGCCGCCGCCTCTTCGAGCGGGTTCAGCTGGGCACGGTGCAGGTTCTCCAACAGCGCGTCGCGGAGCATCGCGTCGTCGCTGGTCTCGCGCACGATCGCCGGGATCGTGGTGAGGCCCGCCTCTTGGGTAGCCCGCCAGCGGCGCTCACCCATGATGAGCTCGTACTGCTCCGGCCCGGTCTTACGAACCACGACCGGCTGAAGCAGGCCGACCTCCTTGACCGAGTGGACGAGCTCGGCAAGGGCCTCTTCCTCGAAGACCTGTCGCGGCTGGCGTGGGTTCGGCGTGATCGCGGTGACGTCGACCTCGGCGAAGTAGGCGCCGTCGACCGGCGTCAGCCCCTCGGGATACCTCCCGCTCTTCACGAGCGGTCTCCGCACCGGCAGCAGCACCTCCCTCGGTCGCACCGGCCCCATGCACCTCCGCGGGTCGCACCGTCGACGGGGGTCGGTGCTGACGCACCGTCCGAGCCGCGAGGTGTCTCACCGTCACGCTGCTCGAACGGCGCCGGGGGCGCCACGACACCCGAGCCCTGCCCGGATGGCGAGGAGCCGTCGGCGTGGGCCGTCGGCGGAGCCGTCGGGATCAGGGAGCCAAGGCCGCGTCCGAGGCCGCGACGCTGTCCGGAACGGTTCTGGTTCATCCTTGTGCTCCTCTGAGTGCCATTTCGCGTGCTGCTTCCAAGTAGCTGAGCGCTCCGGGGGACCCCGGGTCGTAAGTCATCACTGTCTGTCCGTAGCTCGGCGCCTCAGAGATCCGGACCGAACGAGGAATGGCTGTCCTCAGCACCTGGTCACCGAAGTGGCTGCGCACCTCGTCGGCGACGCCGGCCGCGAGCCGAGTACGTGCGTCGTACATCGTCAGCAGGATCGTGGAGACGTTGAGGTCCGGGTTCAGGTGTGCCTTGACCATCTCCACGGTCTCGAGCAGCTGACCGAGGCCCTCGAGCGCGTAGTACTCGGCCTGGATCGGGATGAGCATCTCGTCGCCGGCCACCAGAGCATTCAAGGTGAGCAGGCCCAACGAGGGCGGGCAGTCGATGAGGACGTAGTCGATCCGGTCCTCAGCTTCAGACTCCACATACGGGTACGCGTGGATCGCCTTCCGCAGTCGGCTCTCCCGGCGACCATCGAGACCAGATCGATCTCCGCTCCGGCCAGGTCGATCGTCGCAGGAACGACGAAGAGGCCCTTGATCTCCGGGCACTCCTGGACCACATCGACGAGCGGCACGCCGTCCACGAGAGAGTCGTACGTCGACGGGACGCCCCGGTGATGGTCGATCGACAGAGCGGTCGAGGCGTTGCCTTGGGGATCGAGGTCGATGACCAGCACCCGGAGGCCGTGCTGGGCTAGCGCAGCGGCCATGTTCACGGTGGAGGTGGTCTTACCGACGCCGCCCTTCTGGTTGGCGACGACCATGATCCGCGGCCTGTCCGGCCGAGGCAGCGGCTCGTTGAGACGGAGCCCCTCCTTCACGAGGAGCTGGTGAGCGACTGAGCGAGCCATCGGCGTCGACTCGTCCGCCAGAGCGATCGCACCATCGGCAAGGTCCGCCGCTGTACGGACTCCAAACGTGCCCGGAGCCGGGTACGGCCCGAAGCTCGATGGATCCATCGGCTGGTCGGTCACGACGTTCTCCTCATCGATGTTGCTGGCAACTGACTCACTCTTCGTTTCACGTGAAACGCCGCCAGCCGGCTCCGGCGTTATGTCCACATCAGCCACCGTTGGCTGGGTTGGTTGACCCATCGTTTCACGTGAAACACCACCTTCTTCGGCGGCACGACTGGCATGTGGATGAACTTGTGGATTCTGTGGGTATCTCGTGATTTCAGGCGTGGAAGCCGACTTCTCGGTGGGCTGGACCGCACGCACATTCGTCTCCGGGATGCCCGCGGGGCCGGCCTTTGCGAATCCTGCCTCGCCGCTGGTCGGCATCGACTCACTGACTCGCTGAAGGGGCCACCCCAGCCCTGCCTCGGCCGCCTGCCCTACTGGATCCGGCCAGCCAAGACCGCCGCTGTGCCCTCTCCGGCGCGGGCCGTCCGACAGCTCGTCAGTCATAGATGCTTCAGACTGCATCCGTTCACCGATCCTTCCTCTGCCGCGACCGCGACTTCGCGCTCCGGCGACCCTTGTCGGCACGACCCGCAGATCGGTCTAAACCTAACCGAGACGGGCGCGTTGCTTCTACGCGGATCACCGTCGTCGGGCGCTCGATACTTCCCTCGCCGTACTCCTCGACGCTCACTGCCCCGGCTCCGTACTTCCGGAGAGCCCGTTCTGCTTCTTCGATCTCGGCATGGACCGAGGAACCCTTCATCGCCACGAGCGCACCGCCCTGCCGAACCAGCGGCATGGACCACCCCAGGAGTCGCTCCAACGGCGCGACCGCACGGGAGGTGACGACGGAGAACTCCCGCTTGCCGTGCAGCTCCTCCGCTCGAGCCCGCACCACCTCGACGTTGGGGAGCCCCAGCTCGACAACCGCCTCGTCGAGGAAGGTGGTCCGTCGAAGCAGCGGCTCGACGAGAGTCAGCCGAAGGTCGGGTCGCGCAATGGCGAGGACGAGGCCCGGAAGTCCGGCGCCCGAGCCAATGTCACAGACGTCGAGGCCCTCGTCGATCGCCCTGCCGAGGAGGGCGCAGTTCACGAGATGACGCTCCCAGAGCCGGGGCACCTCGCGAGGACCGATCAGGCCGCGCACAACTCCGTCGTCCGCAAGTAGGGCAGCGAACCGCTCCGCGAGCGGTAGCCGATGCGAAAACACCCCCACCGCCGCCTCCGGCGCTGGGGGTGTTTCACGTGAAACAGGATCGCTCACCCGAGCGTGACCTCCATCCGAGACGCACTCACGCCGGAAGCACGACGACGTACCGACGAGGCTCCACGCCCTCGGACTCCGACTTCAGTCCGGCCGACGCGACCGCGTCGTGAACGACCTTGCGCTCGAACGGAGACATCGGGTCGAGCTCGATCGCCTCACCGGACTCCTTGACCTCCGCAGCGGTCTCGGCGGCGAGCTTCTCGAGCTCCGCACGCTTCTTCGCCCGGAAGCCACTGATGTCGAGCATCAGCCGGGACCGCTCGCCCGTGTCTCGGTACACCGCCAGTCGAGTCAGCTCCTGGAGCGCCTCCAGGACCTCACCATTGCGGCCCACGAGCTGGCTGAGGTCTGCGCCGACGATGGAGACGGATGCGCGGTCACCCTCGACGTCCATGTCGATGTCACCGTCGAGGTCGGCGATGTCGAGCAGCTCCTCGAGGTAGTCAGCCGCGATCTCACCTTCCTGCTCGAGCAGCTCGAGCCGGCTGGGGCGCTTTTCGCTGGTGTCAGCGCTCTCAGCAGCAGCACTCCCAGTCTCTTGCGTGGCGGTCTCGGGGTTCTCGTCGCTCACGAGTAGCTCCTTGTTCTAGGTGCGGGGGAAGTCGGGGTCCGTCAGGTAAAGGGGTCAGCGCCCGCCGGGCCGCTTCGGCGGCCGGCCCTGCGACGGCGGGTTCTTGCGCTTGCTGCGCGGCTGCTTCTTCGGCTGCTGTCGAGGAGCGGGCTTCGGCGCCGGCTGTGTGTCCGTGGTCGTACCGCCGGATCCGTCGGCATCGGCTACAGCATCGGGGCCGGACGTCGCCTGACCGTGGCGAGCCGCCTTGTGTGCGTCCCGCTCGGCCTTGGCCTTCGCTGCCGGCGTTCCTGGAGCAGGGTTGTTCCGGATCACGTAGAACTGCTGGCCCATCGTCCACAGGTTCGAGGTGGTCCAGTAGATCAGGACTCCGATCGGGAACGCGATGCCACCGACAGCGAACACGACCGGAAGCACGTAGAGGAGCATCTTCTGCTGCTGGGCGTAGGGACCGCTCAACGCGTCAGCCGGCATGTTCTTGCTCATCAGCTGGCGCTGGGTGAGGAACGTGGTTGCCGTCATCGCGATCACGAGGAAGGCGGCGATGATCCGGACGTTGAGGTTTCCGTCGGCCTTGACGAACGTGTCCGCGAGGTGCACCCCGAGCAGCTGTGCCTCACCGAACTGCTTGGCCTGCTCCGGAGTAAGAGCCCCCTTCGGGATCTCGTGAGCCGCGTTCGACAGTAGGCGGAACAGCGCGAGGAAGATCGGCATCTGCAGCAGGATCGGCAGGCAGGAGGCGAACGGGTTGGTGCCCGTCTCCTTGTACAGCGCCATCGTCTCCTGGGCGAGCCGCTCCCGGTCATGGCCGTACTTCTTCTGCAGCTCCTTGACCTTCGGCTGGAGCAGCTGCATGTTCCGGCTGGACTTGATCTGCTTCACGAACAGCGGGATCAGCGCCATACGGATGACCAGCGTCAGGCCGACGATGGCCAGCGCCCAGGACCACCCCGACTCGGGCCCGAAGATGCTCCCGAACAACTTGTGGAAGCCGGAGAGAACAATGGAGGTGATCCAGTACAGCGGCGTCATGATCGCGCTGCCGATACCACCGAGGAAGTCGAACACTCAGGCTCCTAGAGTCTGGTCAGAGGGTGAATCGGAGGGGGAGCCCTTTCGGGTCCCCGGCACGGGGTCGTACCCACCAGCTGCCCACGGGTGGCACCTCGCGAGACGGCGAATGGCGTACCAGCTGCCACGGATGCTCCCGTGCACGGTCACTGCTTCAAGAGCGTAGGCCGAGCACGAAGGGTGGTAGCGACAGACCTGCCCGTAGAGCGGGCTGATGAAGAAGCGGTACAGGCGGAGCAAGCCGATCAGGACGTACTTCACGGCGCCACCTCCCGGTCGACGCCGGCCGCTGACCGCGGGCGAGCATCGCGCTTGGGCGCCTGCGCACGTGCCAGAGCACGGTCGAGATCAGCGCCGAGCACGTCGTACGCCGCCTCTGCCGAGGCGGGCAGGGCACGGACCACGAGCACAGCAGAGCCCGGGAGCAACTCGAGTCGCTCCCGGGACAGATGCCGAAGTCGGCGCTTCACGAGATTCCGCGTCACGGCGGACCCCACGGCCTTGCTGACCACGAGGCCCACCTGCGGCTGCTGAAGTGTCGGGTCCACATCGAGGTGGACAACCAGGGTCCGCGTGCCGGCCCGCCGCCCTTGGCGCACGGCTCGCGAGAACTTCTGGCTCGAGGTGAGCCGGTTCTCGCGGGTCAGCACGGAGACCCCGTGCCGAGTGGCCAGGTCACCGCACGTGGGAAACGCTCAGGCGGCCAGGCGGGTGCGACCCTTACGACGGCGCGACGCCAAGATGGCGCGGCCGGCGCGGGTACGCATGCGCAGACGGAAACCGTGCGTCTTGTGACGGCGGCGGTTGTTCGGCTGGAACGTACGCTTACTCACGGAATTAACTCTCCGGTATCGGGGTCAGGAACGAGACTTCGATCTCGAACCGGGTCTGACGGCGGGTACTGCGCCTGCCTGGTCGGCTGGCACCGCCCGTCCACGCCCGCCTCACTCACCTGTCTGATCAACAGACCCAGGCGGCGAAGCGTCCGTGGACATGCGGCACCGGTCGACACCGGTTCGACCGCCCAACGGTACGCGGTGCCGAAGCACAGGGTCAAACCAACCAATCCCGTGGTCGATGCCGGGATTATCACACCGACCTGACGAAGCGCCACCGCCCCGACTCGTGACAGCCTAGGATCCCTGTGGACAACCGGTTGATCCACAGGTGTCGCACTTGTTAGCGTCAACGCACTTCGCGACTCCCCTGAGGTCAGCTTCCCCAAGACAGTCCCCGGCGTTCACGCCCCCTGGCGGAAACACCGGAAACCGGCTCTGACCAGCGAAAACAAGGAATCGGTTCGGTTCGTCCTGAACTGGATTCCACGCCGCCGACCCCCATGGTGTTGCACATGCACACCCTGTGGACAAAGGTGTGGACTTCGGATCTGGCGGCCAAACCTTCCGGACTGTCCGGTGTCCTGAACAAGTGCATCACCACGGCCAGGAGCACGCGACGCAACCGCCGCGCGCAGCCCGGGGCCCCTTCGAGTCGGTTGAGCTGCGTGATTGGAGTGGAAGACCCGGTGGACGACAACATGAGCGGATACCCGGAGCCCCAGGCGGGCGAGGAGTCCGGGGCCCGCGACGGGGGACAGTACGGACAGTCGAACGGAGGGCAGGACCTCGGCACCGTCTGGGCGATGCTCATCGAGGACCTCCCGCCGAACCAGCGGGCCTGGCTCGCCGCCAGCCGCCCGGTGACCGTCCACGAGAACACCGCGATCATCGCGGTCGCCGACGAGTTCACGCGGAACCAGCTCGAGGGCCGGCTCCGGACACGCCTCGAGGACTCCCTCACCGAGTCGCTCGGCCAGCACGTGCGGATCGCGGTCACCGTCGACCCGGAGCTCGACCCGACTCACACTCCCCGCTACAACCGGAACGAAGAGCCGAGCGCGCGCTACAACCGCAACGACGACCACCGGAGTACGGCGGAGGCCCGTCCTCAACAGGGTTATCCCCAGCCGGTGGACCGCCACGACGAGAGGGGCGGCCGCGACGGCGGAGTCGCCCCATCGATCAATCAACAAATCGACTTGTCGACAAATCCACTTGACGTCCCGACCCCGCTGCCGCGGGACGGCCGCCGCCCCGCCACGAACGTCCTGGAGACCCGGCTCAACCCCAAGTACATCTTCGAGAGCTTCGTCATCGGCTCGTCGAACCGGTTCGCGCACGCAGCCGCGGTGGCCGTCGCCGAGGCGCCGGGCAAGGCCTACAACCCGCTGCTCATCTACGGCGACTCCGGACTGGGCAAGACCCACCTGCTCCACGCGATCGGTCACTACGTGCGCAGCCTCTTCAACGGGGCCCGGGTGCGGTACGTGTCGACCGAGGAGTTCACCAACGAGTTCATCAACGCGATCCGCGACGACAAGGCGGCGACGTTCCAGCGCCGCTACCGCGAGGTCGACGTACTCCTCATCGACGACATCCAGTTCCTCGAGGGCAAGATCCAGACGCAGGAGGAGTTCTTCCACACCTTCAACACCCTCCACAACGCGAACAAGCAGATCGTGATCACCTCCGACCGGGCACCGAAGCGCCTCGTCGCCCTGGAGGACCGGCTGCGGAACCGGTTCGAGTGGGGACTGATCACCGACGTCCAGCCGCCGGACCTCGAGACCCGGATCGCGATCCTGCGGAAGAAGGCCGCGCTCGAGCGGATGACCGCGCCGCCGGACGTCCTCGAGTTCATCGCCAGCAAGATCCAGACCAACATCCGCGAGCTCGAGGGTGCGCTGATCCGGGTCACCGCCTTCGCGAGCCTCAACCGCCAGCCGGTCGACCTCACCCTCGCCGAGATCGTCCTCAAGGACCTCATCCCCGAGGGCGGCGAACCGGAGATCACGGCGGCCCTGATCATCGCCCAGACCGCGGCGTACTTCGGGCTCTCCATCGACGACCTGTGCGGTTCGAGCCGCAGCCGGGTGCTGGTCACGGCCCGCCAGATCGCGATGTACCTGTGCCGCGAGCTCACCGACCTCTCCCTGCCCAAGATCGGCCAGCAGTTCGGTGGGCGTGACCACACCACGGTCATGCACGCCGACAAGAAGATCCGTCAGCTGCTCGCCGAGCGTCGCAGTGTCTACAACCAGGTCACCGAGCTGACGAACCGGATCAAGCAGCAGGCCCGACAGCCCTAGGAGAAAGGGCTGCGGGCTGGGGAGATCGGTGTGGAGCAACCCGGCCGGCACGGGGACAGCATGTGGAGAACATGTGACTTCCGGAGAACGACAAGTTTTCGTACACACGAACCTTGTAGTTTGCCCAGGCTTCCTCCACAGGGGCTGCGGACGAAAATTTCGGGTCTGACCTGCGGAAACGCAGGTTCTCCACAGTTTCCACGGTTGCTACGAACACTACGAGACGAATGACAACTCTTCAGCCCGGGAAAGTCACCCGGCCGCTTTCCTGGGGACAACCGGCCAGAACTTGTCATTCCAGGGCTCGACCTCAGAGCTCCACCCCGACACGTTTCTTGTCGGTCGACCTTGATGAGATACGAACTACACATGCCGAGCGGGGGTGGGTCATGGCAGGATTCACCCGCACCCGCCCGACCCCCCTCACCGGACCCCCTGGAGGCGAACACTCGTGAAGTTCCGCGTCGAGCGCGACGTCCTGGCCGACGCCGTCGCCTGGGCCGCTCGAAGCCTGCCGGTTCGCCCTAGCGTCCCGGTGCTCGCCGGCCTGCTCATCGAGACCAGCCCCGAGGGCGATGGTCTGGTGCTCTCCACGTTCGACTACGAGACCTCCGCTCGCGCGACCGTCCCGGCCGACGTCTCGGACGAGGGCCGCGCTCTCGTCTCCGGTCGGCTGCTCGCCGACATCTGCCGGAGCCTGCCCAACAAGCCGGTCGAGATGAGCATCGACGGCGCGAAGGTCTCGCTGACCTGTGGCTCCGCCCGCTTCAGCCTGCAGACCATGCCGGTCGACGAGTACCCCACGCTTCCCGAGATGCCTGCCGCCGCGGGCACGGTGACCAGCGACCGGTTCGCCGCAGCCGTGAGCCAGGCGGTCGTGGCCGCCGGACGCGACGACATGCTCCCCGTCCTGACGGGTGTGCGGATCGAGATCGAGGGCGACTCGATCTCGCTCCTCGCGACCGACCGGTTCCGTCTCTCGCACCGCGAGCTCAAGTGGGAGCCGGGCGCGACCGACGCGTCGGCCGCGGCCCTGGTGCCCGCGAAGGTCCTCGCCGACACCGCGAAGTCGCTGACCGCCGGAAGCCAGGTCACGATCGCGCTCGCCACCACCGGTTCCGGCGAGGGGATCATCGGGTTCGAGGGGTCCGCCGGTGGCGGGATCCGCCGTACGACCACGCGTCTCCTCGACGGCGAGTTCCCCAAGGTCCGCACGCTCTTCCCGAGCGAGCACCTGACCATCGCCAGGGTCGACAAGGGCGCGCTGATCGAGTCGGTCAAGCGCGTCTCGCTGGTCGCGGAGCGCAACACCGCCGTGCAGATGGCGTTCAGCGACGGCGTCCTGACCCTCGACGCCGGCAGCGGCGACGAGGCCCAGGCGTCGGAGTCGATCGAGGCCTCCGTGCAAGGTGAGGACATCACGACCGGGTTCAACCCGCAGTTCCTGCTCGACGGGCTCAGCGCCATCGAGGAGCCGGTCGTCGAGATGGCGTTCACGCAGGCGTCGAAGCCGGCGGTCATGGCGGGGGCGATGTCCCTCGACGCCGACGCCGACCTCGACTTCCGTTACCTGCTGATGCCGCGGCGCCTGCTCTCCTGACCGCTCGGGTAGGGGAGCAGACCCGCGCTGGGTAGCCTGGCCGGGACCGATCACGCGACGTCTCGGAGAGGACGCACACATGGAGCTCGGACTCATCGGCCTCGGCAAGATGGGCGGCAACATGCGCGAGCGGCTGCGCCGCGCGGGGCACACGGTCGTCGGTTTCGACCGCAACCCCGACGTCCGCGACGTCGACAGCCTCGAGGCGCTGGTCGAGGCGCTCCCCTCGCCCAAGGTGGTCTGGGTGATGGTCCCCGCCGGTGACCCGACCCGCGCCACCGTGCGCGAGCTCGCAGACCTGCTCGACGAGGGTGACGTGGTCGTCGACGGCGGCAACTCCCGCTGGACCGACGACCTGGCCCACGCCGAGCTGCTCGCCGAGAAGGGCATCGGGTTCGTGGACTGCGGTGTCTCGGGCGGCGTCTGGGGCCTGGAGAACGGCTACGCGCTGATGGCCGGCGGTGACAAGGCCGACGTGGAGAAGGTGCAGCCGGCCTTCGACGCACTCAAGCCCGAGGGCGAGTTCGGCTGGGTCCACGCCGGCAAGGTCGGCGCGGGGCACTTCTCGAAGATGGTCCACAACGGCATCGAGTACGCCCTCATGCAGTCCTACGCCGAAGGCTGGGAGCTGCTCAACAAGGTCGACATGGTCGACAACGTCACCGAGGTCTTCCGCTCCTGGCGTGAGGGCACGGTGATCCGGTCCTGGCTGCTCGACCTGCTCGTCGCCGCGCTCGACGACGACACCGACCTCGCCGGGATCCGCGGCTACGCCGAGGACTCGGGCGAGGGCAGGTGGACGGTCGAGGCGGCGATCGAGAACGCCGTGCCGATGCCGGCGATCGCGGCCGCGCTGTTCGCGCGCTTCTCCTCCCGCCAGGACGACAGCCCCGCGATGAAGGCGGTCTCGGCGATGCGCAACCAGTTCGGCGGCCACGCCACGCGCACCAGCGCTCCGCCCACCTCGAAGGAGGCCGCCGGTGGCCCGCCCACCACGGCCGACACCGGTGACGGCGGTCCCGACCAGGCCGCGGCGGCACAGTCGGCCGGTGCCGGCGCCGGCACCGAGCCTTCGGAGAGCTAAGCCGCCGGTGCACGTCGCGCATCTGTCCCTGCACAACTTCCGCTCGTACGCCGAGGTCGACGTCCCGCTGGGTCCGGGGGTCACCGCGTTCATCGGCCGCAACGGTCAGGGCAAGACCAACCTCGTCGAGGCGATCGACTACCTCGCCCGGCTCACCTCCCACCGCGTCGCGAGCGATGCGCCGCTGGTGCGCCACGGCAGTGACCAGGCCGTCGTACGCGCGCTCGTGGTCCGTGACGAGCGGCAGGCGCTGCTCGAGGTGGAGATCAACCCCGGCCGGTCCAACCGCGCCCGCATCAACAAGTCGCCGCTCCCCCGGTCCCGCGAGCTGATCGGCATGGTCCGCACGGTGCTCTTCTCGCCGGAGGACCTCGCCCTGGTCAAGGGCGACCCGTCCGACCGCCGCCGCTTCCTCGACGACCTGCTCGTCCTCCGGGCGCCGAGGTACGCCGGGGTCCGCTCCGACTACGACCGCGTGCTCCGCCAGCGGAACTCGCTGCTGAAGACGGCCGGCGCCGCGCGTCGCAGCGGTGCCGGCGGAAGCCGTGTGGAGTCGGCGCTCTCGACGCTCAGCGTCTGGGACTCCCACCTCGCGCGCACCGGCGCGGAGCTGCTCGCCGCCCGACTCGCCCTGGTCGAGGAGCTCAAGCCGCTGGTCGGCAAGGCGTACGAAGCGGTCGCCCGGGGCGCGTCCCGCTCCGACGCCACGATCGCGTACCGGTCGTCGTTCGAGCTCCCCGCGTCCGTGCAGGCACCCGAGGAGTACGACGGTCGCCTCCCCGACCGCGAGGTGCTCGCCGCTGCCATCACGGCGGAGGTCGAGCGGCGGCGCGGTGACGAGCTCGAGCGCGGCATCTCGCTCGTCGGCCCGCACCGCGACGAGCTCGTGCTGACGCTCGGACCGCTGCCGGTGAAGGGGTACGCCAGCCACGGCGAGTCCTGGTCGTTCGCCCTCGCGCTCCGACTGGCCTCCTACGACCTGCTGCGAACCGGCGGCGACGACCCGATCCTGATCCTCGACGACGTCTTCGCCGAGCTCGACACCGAGCGGCGCCAGCGCCTCGCCGAGATGGTCGCCGACGCCGAACAGGTCCTGGTCACGGCCGCAGTGCCGGGGGATGTGCCCGAGGCGCTCGACGGGGTCCGGGTCAACGTGGCCGAGGGGGTGGTGACCGGTGCCTGAGCCGGAAGAAGGCCCCCCGTCCAGCAGTTCTGCCGGACAGGACGGCCCGGACAGCCCCGAGACTCATCCCAGACCCAGCGGCGATCCAGCACTCACAACGCCCTCCGGCCCGAAAGATGCCGAGGAGGAGCATGATGTCACCGGCCTCGACCTCGCCCGGAGCATCGCCCGGTCGCTGGCCGGGTCCAAGCGCCCCGCCCGTCGTACTCCTCCCCGACCCGGGAGCAGACCGAGGCGCGGCGACCCGAAGGCCTCGGGCGCCTACCCGGACGACCGGGACCCCCAGCTGCTCGACAACACGATCGGGCGGTTGATCTCGGAGCAGGGCTGGGGCACCGACGTGCGCGTGCACGGCGTGTTCTCGCGCTGGGACCAGCTCGTCGGCCGCGAGGTCGCGCTGCACTGCCGGCCGGAGTCCTTCGCCGACGGCCGGCTCGTCGTACGCACCGACTCCACCGCCTGGGCCACCCAGATGCGCCTGCTCGCACCCACCGTCGTCCGCCGCCTCAACGAGGAGCTCGGCAACGGCACGGTCACCGTCATCGACGTCCAGGGACCGCACGGACCGACCTGGCGAAAGGGCCCGCGGTCGGTCCGCGACGGCCGGGGACCGCGCGACACCTACGGCTGAGACGACGGCACACGACCGGAGGTCCGGAACGGCCGCTCAGGACGCCCTGGGCCCCCCTCCCCGCGTATGGGGACCCAACGCCTCCCCCGTCAGGCGCTCTCGGAGGCCCTCTGAGGCCGCTAATCGGTAAGTCTCCTCGCTCCGACCCTCGTGTCCTGTGGATGGACACGTCGAAATCGGCGCTTGGCGGGGTACACTAGACGTTGGGTCGTCACCCGCTCCGGGGTCGACCTTCGCCATGTCATCCGCCGTTCGCGACCGGTTCTGCCCAGCACTGTGCACAGCAGAGGGACCGGTTGCGGCTTTGCGGCCCTGAGGATCGAAGAGGTCGAACTTCGTGGCTCCTGAAGACAGCACGACGCCGTCGCCCGACGAGGTGGCCGAGACCGCCGCAGCGCTGGCCCCCACGAGCGAGGGGCACGCAGTCGAGGAGGGCAAGTACGACGCCTCCGCGATCCAGGTCCTCGAGGGTCTCGAGGCCGTGCGCAAGCGCCCCGGCATGTACATCGGCTCCACCGGTGAGCGCGGTCTCCACCACCTCGTGTGGGAGATCGTGGACAACTCCGTCGACGAGGCGCTCGCCGGCCACTGCGACCGGATCGTCGTCACGCTGCAGGCCGACGGGGGCGTCCGGGTCGATGACAACGGTCGCGGCATCCCGACCGACGTGCACCCGGTCGAGGGCATCCCGGCGGTCACGATGGCGCTCACCATGCTCCACGCGGGCGGCAAGTTCGGTGGCGGCGGCTACAAGGTCTCCGGTGGTCTGCACGGCGTCGGTGTGTCCGTGGTCAACGCGCTGAGCAGCACCCTCCAGGTCGATGTCCGCAACCGCGGCTACCACTGGCGGCAGTCGTTCCACCTCGGTGAGCCGACCGGTCCCCTCGAGCAGCTCGAGGAGGCCACCGAGACCGGCACCACGATCACGTTCTGGCCCAGCGAGGACATCTTCGAGACCACCGAGTTCTCGCTGGAGACGATCACCCACCGCATCCGCGAGATGGCGTTCCTCAACAAGGGGCTCGAGATCGTCGTCCGCGACGAGCGGCCCCAGTCCTCGGCGATCGCCGAGGCGGTCGAGGACGGCACCGTCGTGGCGGCGGTCGACCAGGCCGGCAGCGACTCGATCCGCGGTGCCGAGGGCGGGGTGCTGGAGCAGCGGTTCCGCTATGACCGCGGACTCGTGGACTACGTCGAGCACCTCAACCGGCGCAAGGACGTCGCGCACCCGAGCATCATCGACTTCGAGGCCGAGACCAACGAGAACGGCATGAGCCTCGAGATCGCCATGCAGTGGAACACCTCGTTCACCGAGTCGGTGCACACCTTCGCGAACACGATCAACACCCACGAGGGCGGCACCCACGAGGAGGGCTTCCGCTCCGCGCTCACGTCCCTGGTGAACAACTGGGGCGAGGAGTGGGGCCTGATCAAGAAGAAGGAGGACCGGGTCTCCGGCGACGACGTCCGCGAGGGCCTGACCGCGATCATCTCGATCAAGCTCGGCGAGCCGCAGTTCGAGGGCCAGACCAAGACCAAGCTCGGCAACACCGAGGCCAAGGGCTTCGTGCAGCGCGTCGTGAACGACCAGCTCGGCGAGTGGCTCGAGAAGAACCCCGCTGAGGGCAAGGACATCGTCCGCAAGTCCCAGGCAGCCGCGTCCGCGCGGATCGCGGCCCGCAAGGCGCGTGACCTCGCCCGCAACCGCAAGGGCCTCCTCGGCGGCGGCGGACTCCCCGGCAAGCTCGCCGACTGCCAGTCGAACAACCCGGCCGAGTGCGAGGTCTTCATCGTGGAGGGTGACTCCGCGGGTGGGTCCGCCAAGGGTGGCCGCGACCCGCGCACCCAGGCGATCCTGCCGATCCGCGGAAAGATCCTGAACGTCGAGAAGGCCCGCCTGGACAAGGTCCTCGCCAACAACGAGGTCCAGGCGATCATCTCCGCGCTGGGCACCGGCATCCACGAAGAGTTCGACATCGACAAGCTGCGGTACCACAAGATCGTGATGATGGCCGACGCCGACGTCGACGGTCACCACATCCGCACGCTGCTGCTGACCCTGCTCTTCCGGTTCATGAAGCCGCTGATCGAGCACGGCTACGTCTACCTCGCGCAGCCCCCGCTGTACCGCCTGCGCTGGAACAAGCCGCACGAGCACGAGTTCGTGTACTCCGACGCCGAGCGCGACGCCCTGCTCGCGGCCGGCATCGAGGCGGGCAAGAAGCTGCCGAAGGACAACGCGATCCAGCGCTACAAGGGTCTCGGCGAGATGAACCCCGACGAGCTGTGGGACACCACGCTCGACCCGGACAACCGGCTGCTGCTGCAGGTCACGCTCGAGGACGCCGCCCAGGCCGACGAGATGTTCTCGGTCCTCATGGGCGAGGACGTCGAGCAGAGGCGGTCATTCATCCAGCGGAACGCGAAGGACGTCCGGTTCCTTGACATCTGAGCGCTTGGGACCCGGTCGGCCTCCCGGCCGACGTACCCGGTCGCTTGGGCGGCGCGTCGGCTTCGCCGCCGCGGCCAAGCCCTTTGACGCTCCCCGGGTACGCCGACCGTCCGGCCGCCTCGCGCCAGCCGGCACCCATGCTCGGCACCACCGAAGCATCCGCGCCTTGCACGGCCGCTCCACTCAACGAAGGAAATGACGCGTGACTGACAACACGATCGAGGGCCCGGGGCCCGGCGGCCGGATCGAGCCGGTCGAGCTGCAGGTCGAGATGCAGCGCTCCTACATCGACTACGCGATGACCGTCATCGTGGGTCGCGCGCTGCCCGACGTCCGCGACGGCCTCAAGCCGGTGCACCGCCGGGTGCTCTACGCGATGTACGACGGGGGCTACCGACCCGACCGGGGCTTCTCCAAGTGTGCGCGCGTCGTCGGCGAGGTCATGGGTCAGTACCACCCGCACGGCGACACCGCGATCTACGACACCCTCGTCCGTCTCGCGCAGCCGTGGGTGATGCGCGGCGCCGCTCGTCGACAGCCAGGGCAACTTCGGCTCGCCGGGCAACGACCCCGCCGCCGCGATGCGGTACACCGAGTGCAAGATGGCGCCGCTGGCCATGGAGATGGTGCGCGACATCGACGAGGACACCGTCGACTTCACGCCCAACTACGACGGCCGCTCCCAGGAGCCGGTGATCCTGCCGGCCAGGTTCCCGAACCTGCTCGTCAACGGCTCGGCCGGCATCGCGGTCGGCATGGCGACGAACATTCCCGCCGCACAACCTTCGCGAGATCAACGACGGCGTCCAGTGGGCGCTGCAGCACCCCGACGCGACGCGTGAGGAGCTGCTCGAGGCGCTGCTGCAGCGGGTCAAGGGCCCGGACTTCCCGATGGGCGCGCTGATCGTCGGCCACGCAGGGCATCGAGCAGATGTACCGCACGGGTCGCGGCTCGGTCACCATGCGCGCGGTCGTCGACATCGACGAGGACTCCCGCGGCCGCACGATGCTCTCGATCACCGAGCTGCCCTACCAGGTCAACCCGGACAACCTCGCGCTGAAGATCGCCGAGCTCGCCGACTCCGGCAAGGTCCAGGGCATCGCCGACGTGCGCGACGACTCCTCCTCGCGCACCGGGCCAGCGCCTCGTCGTGGTGCTCAAGCGCGACGCGGTGGCCCGCGTGGTCCTCAACAACCTGTTCAAGCACACCGAGCTGCAGACGAACTTCTCGCGCGAACATGCTCGCGCTCGTCGACGGTGTGCCGCGCACGCTCACGCTCGACCAGTTCATCTCGCACTGGGTCACCCACCAGATCGAGGTCATCCAGCGCAGGACGCGCTACCGCCTCCGCAAGGCGGAGGAGGACGCCCACATCTACCGCGGCCTCGTGAAGGCGCTCGACGCGCTCGACGAGGTCATCGCACTGATCCGCGCCTCGGCGACGGTCGAGGACGCCCGCAGTGGCCTGATGCAGCTGCTCGACATCGACGAGGTCCAGGCCCGCGCCATCCTCGACATGCAGCTGCGCAAGCTGGCCGCCCTGGAGCGCCAGGCGATCATGGACCGCCTCGCCGAGCTCGAGCGGATCATCGCCGACCTCGAGGACATCCTCGCCAGCGAGAGCCGTCAGCGACAGATCATCTCCGACGAGCTGACCGCGATCGTCGACAAGTTCGGCAACGAGCGCCGCAGCCAGATCATCCCGGCCGACGGCGACCTCTCCATGGAGGACCTGATCCCCGACGAGGACCTCGTCGTGACGATCACCCGGGGCGGCTACGCCAAGCGCACGCGCGCCGACCTGTACCGCACGCAGAAGCGCGGCGGGAAGGGCGTGCGCGGCGCGACGCTCAAGGGCGACGACGTCGTCGAGCACTTCATGGCGACGAGCAACCACAACTGGCTGCTGTTCTTCACGACGGCCGGCCGGGTGTACCGGACCAAGGCGTACAACCTTCCCGAGGCGAACCGCGACGCGAAGGGCGGCCACGTCGCCGGCCTGCTGTCCTTCCAGCCGGACGAGAAGATCGCCCAGGTCCTGGCCGTCCGCGACTACGACCAGGCGCCGTACCTCGTGCTCGCCACGCGCAACGGCCTGGTGAAGAAGACCCCGCTCTCGGACTACAACAGCCCGCGCCAGGCCGGCGTCATCGCGATCAACTTCCGCGAGGACGGCGACGAGCTGATCGGCGCCGAGCTGGTGAACTCCGAGGACGACATCCTCCTGGTCTCCCGCAAGGCCCAGGCGATCCGGTTCCGTGCCGACGACAGCCAGCTGCGTCCGATGGGTCGCGCCACCTCCGGTGTGACCGGCATGAAGTTCCGCGACGGCGACGAGCTGCTGTCGATGTCGGTGATCCGGGCCGAGCAGATCGCGGCGGAGGAGGCCGCAGAGGCGGAGTCCGGCAGCGCCGAGGCCTCGCCTGAGGTGAAGGAGCAGTACGTCTTCACGATGACCGACGGCGGCTACGCCAAGCGCACCCGGATCTCGGAGTACCGCCTGCAGTCCCGCGGCGGGCTCGGCATCAAGGCGATGCAGCAGAACGACGACCGCGGCAACCTCGTCGGCGCGTTCATCGTCGAGGAGGGTGACGAGGTGCTTTCGGTCACCTCGTCGGGCCAGGTCGTGCGTAGCCCGATCAACGAGGAGCTTCGTCCGAAGGGCCGCTCGACCATGGGTGTGACCTTCGTGAAACTGAGGTCTGGTGACTCGGTGTCGGTCGTGGCGCGCAGCGTCGAGCGGGCAGCGGAGATCGACGAGGCTGCCGCAGAGGCGGAGGCTGAAGCGGAAGCCGAGGCGGTCCAGGATGCGGCCGAACAGGTCGGTGCGACAATCGACGGTGATGGTGCCGCGGTACCGTCGAGTGACATGACCGAAGCCGACGCGGACACCGAGGAGCCCTGATGGCCGCCGACCGTCGTACCGACGAGACACCACTGGCACCCCGCCGGCCCCTAGCAGGACCAGGTGGGTCCGGCACGGCCGAGTCCCATGAGTCGGGTTCGCGCCGACCGACCGGTGGCAAGCTCTCGGAGCGCCTGCAAGGAGCGGTCGCGTCTGCCGGTGAGTCGATGCGCAACGTCGCCGAAGCCCGCAAGACCGAGCGGCCGGCGGAGAAGACCAGGAGTACGTCGACCTCCACGACGCGTCCGAGCAGCGGCCAGACCCGGCCTCGCACGCGGAAGGCTCGCCTGAGGCTGACGCACATCGACCCCTGGTCGGTGATGAAGACGTCGTTCCTGCTCGCGGTCGCCTTCGGCATCGTCACGGTGATCGCGGTCGCGGTGGTCTGGTCCGTGCTCGGCGCCGCCGGCGTGTGGGACTCGATCAACCAGACCGTGCAGGACGTCCTCGGCGGTGACTCCGGGACGAGCCTTCGACGTGGAGAACTACGTCGGCACGGGGCGGGTGATGGGCTTCACGATGATCGTCGCGGTCGTCGACGTGGTGCTGATCACGGCGATCGCCACGCTCTCGGCGTTCATCTACAACCTGGCTGCTGCGCTGCTCGGTGGCCTCGAGCTGACCCTGGCCGAGGACGAGCGCTGACCCTCTGTCCCGGACGGGACCTCGGTTTGGGGCACGCCTCCCCGATGGGGTAATCTTCCCCGGCGATGCCATCACGGCCATCGCAACACGGGCCTATAGCTCAGACGGTTAGAGCGCTTCCCTGATAAGGAAGAGGTCAGAGGTTCAAGTCCTCTTAGGCCCACCGAAACCGCACTCGCGACCCACGAAGGGACCTCCATGAAGAAGCTCGTTCTCGTCGCCCTTGCGGCCGTCGCGGCAGTCGTCGCCAGCCGGAAGGTCAAGGCCGGCCAGCAGGAGCAGGCACTGTGGGCCGAGGCGACGGACAGCGTCAAGAAGTCCTGACGCAGCAACCCTTCCGGGGGCCATGGCGCAATTGGTAGCGCACCTGCTTTGCAAGCAGGGGGTTAGGGGTTCGAGTCCCCTTGGCTCCACCCAAGGTCAGAGCCCCTTTTCCGGTCCGGAAGAGGGGCTTTGTCGTTTCCGCACCCCAGAAAGTACGGCAACGACTGTTGTCGCGCCTGCAGCAGGTCAGCGGTCATTCCCTTCCCGCCTGCCGGACCACCGGGCGCTGACGTGGCGGGTCAGCCCCGCTGGCCGCCGGCGGCAGGTCCATCGAAGCTCGCAGGGCGACCAAGGGCGTGTCCGGGACGGTGATGAGGCCACGGGTCGGCCGGTCGAGGTCGAAGGTGACCAGCAACAGGAGCCAGACGAACAAGGCCGCGAGCATGACCGGCAGCACGCCACGACCGAGCACGGCGAGGTAGAGGGCAAGTAGACCCAACGCCGCCGATGCGCCGAACACCTCGATGACCAGGACCGGTGTGGGCACGCGATTGCTCAGTGCGGCGACACGCGAGGTCTGGCTGTCGATCATCGAGTTCAGGCTGTCGACGTACAGACGTGGAGCGCTCGCCGTGGGAGCCTCCCGCAGCGAGTCGGCGGCGAGTGCCCAGAGTTGACGCTGGATCACGTCGCCGTGCGCCACCAGCCGACGCGCCTCTGTGGAGTCCGGTCGCACTGTCGACAAGCGGATCTCCACATCGGTGTAGCGCTCCAGCAATGCCAGCGACCGAGTGCGCTCCGGCTCGGACAGCGTCTGCGCCCGGAGGTAGGTGGTACCGATCGCATTGGCCTCGTTCACCAGATCAACCCGCCTGGTCTCGTACCGGCCCACTGCCATCGTCAATCCGAAGGCGAGGATGAGCGCTACGAACCCCAGCAACGCCGCCTGCAGGGCCCCGATCGGCTCACGCCAGGTCTCGTGGCGAGCCCTCAGCCGACGCCCGACCAGCACGCCGACAGCGCACGAGCCCAGAACGATCACGAACAGGCCGAGTCCAAGCACCCAGCTGGACAGGGCGAAGAACACCAAACCCTCCCAAACCACAGCAGCCTGGCTGACTGCGTGGGTTGATTGTGGCGCCGCTGCTGGTGCCGCCACATCATCCAAGCCGATGACCAGGTGCACCGTGCCGCAGGATTACCTGAAGGAAATCCGGCCTGCCCTCCGGACCAGAGGACGTTCTTGTGTTGCGGTCGGTCTGGGCGCGCAGACCTCAGGCTCTGACGGCTCGGACGTGAATGGGGCCAAAGCCGCGAATGGTACGTTCTGGGGCACCTTCGCCTCGGGAGATGCCTCATGTTCGCGCACCCACGCGTCCTTGCACGCGCCGCTGTCGTCGTATCCATCCTCGCCGCCGGTCTCTCGCTGACCGTCGTGCCGCAGGCCTTCGCGGTCACGAGCCACAAGCCGCTGAACGACACGCGCGCCGTCGGATCGGCGCCGGTCAGCGTCGACTTCCCGATCGAGTACTTCGGGGTGGTCGCCGACCTCCCGACCCGGTCGAGCCACCTGCCCGAGCGAGGGCGGGCACCGTTCGGCGAGGCACGCTTCCACGTCGGCGACAAATGGACCGCCTGGCAGGCGCTCGAGCAGGACGGCGCGCAGGCATCGGGCCAGTTCACCGGCGCGCTCGTGTCCGTCGACCGCGCGGATGCCTACCAGGTGCGCGGGCTCCCCGCCGGCGCCCACAACTGGCGTGCCGCTGCGATCAACACCACAGACGGGCCCTCCGTCGTCATCGACCACCGCCGCTCGGGAGCAGCAAGCGCCGCACCCAGGTGTATGTCGCGCGCGGACTGGGGTGCCGACGAGACGATGAGCGGTTGGTCGAGGAACGGGGACAAGCAGAGCTACTCCCCTGTGCAGGTGCTGACCGTTCACCACACCGCCGGGTCCAACGACCTCTCGCAGGACTACGCCGCCACCATGCGAGCCATCTACAGCTACCACGTCAAGAGCAACGGCTGGTCCGACGTCGGGTACCAGTACCTCATCGACGGCCATGGCACGGTCTACGAGGGCCGCAGCTCCGGGCACACGAGCAGGTCGTGTCTGTACGACGGGGGTGACGGGTCCGACTTCGCACACGAACCGGACACGGACGAAGTCGTCACCGGCGCGCACACCGACAGCTACAACACCGGAAACGTCGGCATCGCGCTGATGGGCTGCTTCGAGTCGGCCTCGGCGACCTGCTCTGGCGGCACCCAGCCGACGTCTGTGGCCGTGGATGCCCTGGAAAGCGAGCTGGCGCTGCTCTCGACTCGCCACGACCTGGACCCCGAAGGCACCGTCGACTACGTCAACCCCGTCAACAGCGAGGCCAAGAGCGACGTGCCGACCATCACCGGGCACCGCGACTGGAAGGGCACCGAGTGTCCCGGGGCGACCCTGTACGCACAGCTGCCGGCGATCCGCAGCAACGTGGCGAGCCGGATGGCGCGTGGTGGCGTTCCAGCGCGGAAGCCAGGTCGTCAGGGAGAACAGCGGAGTGGTGAAGCTCGTGGTGAGCCGGAGCGGCAACACCGAGCAGCCGGCGTCAGTCGACTACGCGCGGACGTCCGGCACCGCCAGCTCGACGTCCGACTTCAACCTGGCGCCGGGCACGCTGACCTTCGTCGCGGGTCAGACGACCAAGACGATCGCGGTGACCATCAAGAACGACGCGGCCCGCGAGCCTCGGGAAACCATCGCCGTCTCCTTGCGCGGCCCCGGCGTGGGAACAGTGGTGGGATCCCCGGCGTCGACGACGGTGACCATCAGGGAGAGCGATCAGCGCCCGGACGGGTGGATCAGCACCGCCGCGTCCTCCGGGTACGTCGGGAACAACATCTACAACACGACCGGGTACAGGCAGGGCAAGACGCTCAAGGCGCGGCGGACCCAGGTCCGGACGTTCTACACGCGGGTCTACAACGACGGGAACGTCAAGAACACCTTCGTGCTCAAGGGCAGCGCCGCTCCCTCAGGCTCCACGGTGCAGTACTACTCAGGAACCACGAACGCCACCAGGGCAATGCGGTCGGCCGCAGGGTGGCGGGTCACGCTCAAGCCGGGGGCCTACAAGCTGGTCAAGGTGCGGATCAAGGTGCTGCGCGGCGCGGCCGTCGGCTCCCTGAAGGTCGCGAAGGTCAGCGGGAGCTGGACCGGTGACGGCACGCGTTCCGACCTGGTCAAGGCGGTCGTCAAGGTCGTTCGCTGACCCCCGCAGCCGACTTCGCCGGAGCTGGATTCCTGCCGTCGATTGACACCGGAGTTCGGCGGAGCGGGGGGTCCCCACCGCCCCGCTCCGCCGAAGATCAGGTCGAGCTCAGTTGACGTCGGTCTCCTGCTCGTAGAACCGGAGCTGTGCGATCCTCAGGCCCTTGTTGTCGTAGTCCCACAGGTAGTCCTCGAGCCGGTTGTCGAAGAGCGGCATGCGTTCCGTGACGCCGTCGCCGTCGAGGTCGTAGTAGACGTAGAGCAGCTCACGGCTGACGTTGTCGAACTTGCTCCCGCCGCTGTCGCGGACGAGAACCATGCTCTCGGTGGAGCAGATCTCCTCGCCCGTCACCGGGTCGGCCCCGCACGTGGTTGTGGTCGAGCTGCCGCCCGGCGTACCGAGAGCGCGGGCGTAGACGGAGTACGCGGTCTTGCCGTCATTCTCGGGGTCGGGGTTCGGCAGGGAGAACATGGCGCCGTTCGAGTCGGTGCCGTTGGCGTCCAGCACCCCGAAGTCACCCAGGCCGAGGGGGCCGCAGTCGCAGGGGCCGATCCCCATCTCGAACCAGACCACCTTCCCGTCGCCCGTCTCGAGCGGGGTGCAACCCCACTTCGAGGAGAGCTGGGACAGGATGTACAGACCCCAGCCCGACTCCCGCGGTGTCGAAGGGCAGTGCGGGGGCTTCAGCGGCCGGGGGTCTGGATCGCTGACCTCGATCCTGAGGACATCGTCCGTGCGAAGGACGGCGAGCTCCACGATCCGGGACCAACGACTGTCCTCGCGTCGCTCGGGATGACGCACGGCGTTCGTGACGAGCTCGCTCGTCAGCAGCTCCGCGACGTACCGTTGCTCGTCGTCCAGCCCACCGCACGCCTCGAGAACCTGTTCGCGTGCCAAAGCGGCCGCGGCTGGCGTTACGGGGAGCTGGAAGCTCCTACCTGTTGGACCGCTCGTCCTTTCCATCGGGATGCCTTCCCCTGGGTCCAGGACCTCCTACCCAGGCTCGGCGGAGTCAACCCACTGGCATGGCGAATCTTCGGCGCAACCGCCGACTACCTGCTCAGCGAGCGTGGGAGCGGTCAAACCTCGAGGGACAGGTCCAGACCAAGCAGCCGCGCTGCGCGCAACGGCCCCCCTTGCAGACCCTTGACCTCCAGCTTCCCATCAGCCTGCTTCAGCACGTCGTCGATTGCGGCCACGGCTCGCACGCCCGCAACATCGACGAACGTCAGCGCGCTGAGGTCCAGGGAGACCTTGCGGTCTGACGGGTTCAGGGCGTCGCTCATGCGATCGAGCAGCCAAGGTGCCGTGACCACGTCCAGCTCGCCGGCAAGGTGCACGGCAACGCCTGAACCGTCGCTGTCCATCTGCGCAGCGAGGTGGAGCTGGGGGTTACTGCCGGCGTAGGCAGCCGAGACTGCCGGTGTCGGTGAGGCCATGGGCTACCAGCCAGACCCGGGGATGACGTACCGGGAGGCGTGGAGACCTGGGATGCGCCGCTTATGAGGTGCCCCGGGCGACTGAATCATGGTCATAACCACAGCCTTACCCGCCATCTGCTGCTGATATCGGCCGTACAGACCACTTAGTGCAGCGGATCTCGAACCAGTCGGGGCGCACGGCTGTCGCAATCGCGGTGAGAAGCGACGCCTGAGGCGCCACCGGACCGGCTCACTCGGCCATCATGAGGACGCTGCAACCACCGCCGGGGACGTTCTCGACGAAGAGGTCCCCGCAGAGCTGTCGCGCCACCCACAGCCCCTGGGCGGCGCCGGGCTCGGGGTAGCGGTATCCCACCAGTGGGTCATCGACGCCGGAGCCGGAGTCGGTGACGCGGCAGGTCACCCTCGTCCGCTCGACCCAGAGCGCGAGGCGCACCGGTGGTCCGCCGTGCTTCAGTCCGTTGACCAGGACCTCGTTCACCGCGGTGAGGAAGTTCTCGATCGCGTCACGTGCCACCGCGCTGAACGACTCTGCGCTCCGTCGTACGAGGTGCCGGGCCGCGCTGAGGTCGTGCACGCTGACCAGGGTCATCGTGACGGCCGGGCGCAGGTCCGGAGGCCCGGGGACCGAGGCCAGCGGGTCGGTGAGGAAGTCGGCGGGATGCAGGTACTCCGTGCTGGGGCTGCGACGCGCGCCGTCGCTGACGCACGGATGCGTGGCCTTCGCGGCGGCGATGGTCGTCGCCGGGAGCGCTCGCACGTCGTAGGTGCACAGGGCGTGGAACGCGTAGGACCCGAGTGCCTCGTTCACGAGCGACTCGTACCGCGCCCACGCCGCGTGTTCGGCGAGGTCGTCGCCGTACGGCACCGTCCCCGTCACCCACACGTCGCCGTCGCTGTCCGCGAGCTTGCGCTGGTAGGCGAACAGGGTCGTCGAAGGCGCCAGGTAGAGCTCCTCGTCGAAGCCGTACTCCAGCCGGGCGTGCGACCCGAGGACCTCGCGCAGCATCTCGACCTGGGGCTTCGTGCTGTGGACCAGCACACTGCCCGCCGGAGACCAGGCCTTGCTCGACGAAGGCGCGGGTGCCTTCGACGAGCTCCTCGTCGGAGTAGTGGACGAGCAGGTCGTGGCTGTACTCCCCGCTCGTGACGGGTCCGAGCTCTGTCATCGCGATGCTCTCCATCTCGAACCCCTCGGCCTCGTGCGCGCCGAGTAGTCGGAGCAGCTGGTCGACCGGCGGCTGAGCGGCGAGCAGCCGAACCGTGCCCTTCCTGATCCGGTGGCTGGTGGTGCCGGTGATCAAGGCCTTCGCACCCGAGACGTCGAGGAACTCCAGTCCGGCGAGGTCGACCACGAGAGTGCCCCCACGGGTCGTCGCTGTCGCGGTGGCCGCCATCAGTGCGCAGCGCAGCAGGCGCTCGTTGGACGCATCGACGGACCCGGCGATCGCGAGCCCGCCCGGGACGGGCGACGTCCGCAGCTGCGCCTCCCGGATCCCGTCGCCGTGCATGGCGCTGACCGTCTGCAGCGTGGCCTGGGGCAGGCGTGTGGAGTACTGGCACAGAACGGAGACAGGGCGGTTGTGGCACAGCTCGTCCGTCGCCCACTCCACGTCCGCATGGACAGTCGGAGGCATCACCCCCCACGCCGTCACGGCCGCTCCGGACCAGCGCACGGAGGGATAGCCCACTGCCAGCGCCTCGTCGACGACGCTCTCCTGCCACGACGGCGAGTACACCTCGTTGCTCGCGTAGAGGACCTCGAGCCGCCCGTCCTTCAACGCCTCGTCCGCGCCGAGAGCGTGCTCCCGCAGCAGCCCCCGGAACGAGCGCTCCTCGGGCTCGTCGGGCGGCTCTACGTAGAGGATCTTCGCGCCGAGGTCGAGGCCGCGACGCACCCAGGCCGCGACGCCTTGGCGTCGCTGCTGCTCGTTGTCGTGTACCAGCACAACGTGTCCGTCCCAGTCGGCCGGCTGGTCGCCGCGCGACTCCATCTCGTCAGACTACGCCTCTGTGGAAGGGATGGTTCCACCTGGAAGGACCACTTTGTGGTCCATAGCCACCGCCTGCCCGGTGACCATGTCGGTCACGGCGACCTGCATCTCCGCCGTCCAGGCCGAGGGGTCGCAGGGTGTGTGCACTGAGCCCACTCCTTCGACGAGCTCGACGTTGAGCCAGCCGAACGGCCCGCCCAGCACATGGAGCTCCTCGTGGACCCGCACGAGCGACCCGACCGCCATGCGTCCGCCGAGGTCGATGTGGTGCCAGAGACGGGCGCGGCCGTCGGCCACGACGTACTCCACGCGCACCTCGCCGCCGGCGACCTGGGTCACCACCCCGTCGCGCCAGCCCCAGGGCCGCTTGCCGACCTGGTTGGCGTGGATCGGGTGTACGCAGTGGCCGGGGTGGAACGAAGCGCATCCGTGAGCGCTCTCGATGCAGGTACGACGTGCGTGAGTCATGTGCCAGCTCCATCAGGGTCCTGGGACCCCCACGCCTCGGCTGGTAGGTGCCCGCTCTTGCTCACCGCTCGTGCGGCGCGCCGGCTCTTCCTCCGGGGGCACCTTGCGCGGGAGCAGGAAGCCGAGCAGCGAGCCGGAGGGCTTGGCGCTGCTCTCATGAGCCGCCACGAGCATAGGGCGCGGCACCGACAACGGTGGCCCGTGACGGTGGTTTCACGTCAAACCGAGGTGACGCAGCCAGCGGCGCGCGGGAGAATCGCGGGATGGATCTGGTCACGATGCTTCCGGCGTTCGTGGTGGCGGTCGTGCTCATCTCAGCCTCGCCGGGTCCGGCGGTCGCGCTGATCCTGCGCCGTGCGGCTCTGCACGGGTTCCGGTCCACGGTGCCGACCGTCCTGGGACTCGAGCTCGGGCTCTACATCTGGGCGCTCGCCGCGGCCGGTGGCTTCGCGGCGCTCGTGGCGGCGTCGGAGGTCGCCTACCTGGTGCTTCGCGTGGTGGGCGCCGGGGTGCTGATCTATCTCGGCGCCCGCGCCTGGAGAGCCGCCTGGCGCGAACGCCGCGCCGCGAGGCGCGACGCGAACGGTCCGGAGCCGGCCGGGGCCGAGGGCGTGGTCGACGTACACCGGACGCCCCGACCCACGCGCAGCTTCACCGAGGCGGTGGTCGTCCAGCTCGCCAACCCGAAGGCGGCGGTGTTCATGCTGGCGTTCTACCCGCAGTTCGTCCCGGCCGACCGGCCGTTGTTCGCGACCACGGCAACGCTCGCGCTGCTCCAGGTCGCCCTCGAGACCGCCCTCTACCTGGCGCTCGCGGCCGGTGTTTCGAGAGCCGGGTCGTGGTTCCGGCGGCCGAAGGTCCGCCGGCGTCTCGAGGCGACCAGCGGGACGGTCCTCGTCGGCCTCGGCGTGCGGGTGGCCGCCTCGAGCAGCTGACCCGCTCAGGCCACCGCGTCAGAGGTGGGCAGAAGGCGCCCCGCGGAGCGCGCGGAACTCGGCCTCGTCGTGCGCGGAGAAGACCGTGACCTCGTCGCCGTGCTCCGCGTGCAGCCACCGCAGCCGGTCCTGGTTCTCGACCCGCGACCGGTGGTCGACCTCGACGAGTCGTTGGAAGGCACGCAGCCCGGGTGGGCACGAGGGCGGCTGCTCCTTCTCGCCGTGGAAGAAGTACGCATCTCCGGCGTGGAGGAGCCAGTCGCCGCCCGGACGGCGTACCCCGACGCCGGCGTGGCCGCGGGTGTGGCCGTGCAGCGGCACCAGCACGAGCCCGTCGTCGATCACGCTGACGGACTCGAAGCCGAACCAGGACTCGCCCGTGTCGGGACGGTGCTCGACCCACGAAGGGCCGTGCGCCCAGTGTGCGGTGACGTAGCGCGCCCGTTCCCTGGCCGTCGGCTGCCGCGCGGCGGCCAGCTCGTCGGCGTGCACGTGGACCTCTGCGTCCGGGAAGTCGCCGAGTCCTCCGGCGTGGTCGAGGTCGAGGTGGGTCACGACGATCCGGCGTACGTCGGAGCCGCTGAAGCCGAGCGCCTCCACCTGGGCGAGCGCGGTCTCGGCCGGATCGAACCGAGCCCCGACCAGTGCGGTGAACGGCCGGCCGAGCCGACCAGGGTCGGCGACGTCACCCGTGCCGAACCCGGTGTCGACCAGCGTGAGGCCGTCGTCGCCCTCGACGAGCAGGCAGTGTGCGACCAGCCGAGGGGGCATGAGCCCGGGCAGCCGTGCCGCCGCGGGGCACATCGTGGCGCAGCTGAGGTGGTGGACTCGCATGAGGATCAGGCTTTCTCGGTGGCGTGCAGGGCCCGGACCGTCGGGGAGGTCTCGACCTCGTTCGGCTCGGGGTAGGTCCGGAGCAGGCGGTCCGCCGTGCCGGCCGTGGTGACCGTGAACCAGTAGTGCTCGTTCTTGTAGTGGTGCAGCCGGTGGTTGCGCCACACGGCGCGGAACGCCTTCGACCTCGGCCGGTAGTCGCTGTGCACCAGGTAGTGCGTCCACTCGTAGAAGAGCCCGAGCGCTCCCACCGACACCACGAACGTCAGACCGAGGCCGTCGCGGGGGAAGACGAAGAACGCGATCACCAGGTACGTCGGAAGCAGCCACGCCAGCACCTGCCACGGGATGAACACCAGGGGGATGTTACGCGGGTCGGCGTGATGGGCACGGTGCTTGCGCGCGAGCAGCGAGTCGAGCTCGACGGGCCCGACGCTCCGAGGCCGCCAGTGCAGCACGAACACGTGGATCACCCACTCGATGAGCGGGAACGACGCCACGAGCGCCAGCGGCAGCACCGCGTCGGTCCAGCGGTAGTCCCCCACGACTACGCGCGCGACGATCCCGAAGGTCAGCAGGCTGCCGATCATCCACGGTGACGGGTGCCGCAGGAACGCGCGCCAGGCGTCGCCGAGGGAGACAGAGGTACGACGGGCGCCGGTGATGCGCTGCTCGTCGGCGGCGAGCCGCTGCTGGGCGAGCCGCTCGATCTCGGGTGAGGGGCGGGTCATCAGGATTCCTCCAGGTCGTGGATCGCGGAGATCAGGCTGGTCGTGGCAGGGCGCAACAGGCGTTCGGTTGCCGCTCGGGCGGCTTCGGGGTCGTGGGCCATGACGGCGGCGCGGACCTCGCGGTAGGCGTCGAGCTGGCCCACCTCGGCCTCCATGAGCACGGCGAGCGCGTCGACGGCCGGCTCGTACGCCGCGCGGAGGCTGTTGAACATCAGCCGGAAGACGACCGAGTCGGCGCCGTCGACGACGTGGTCCCAGAAGGTGAGGGCCGCGCGCTGGCGGGAGACGGGGTCGTCGTCGGCCTCGAGCGCCGAGATCGCCTCCGCCAGCGCGTCGTGCAGCGTCGCGTCCCCCCGCTCCGCGGCCAGCGCGGCGACGTCCGGGGCGATCGCGAGCCGGGCCTCGAGGATGCTGCGCGCGACGGACACGTCGAGCTCGTCGTTGCGCACGAGCAGCCGCGGCAGCAGGTCGAGGCCCGCGGAGCGCCGGAACTCGCGCACGGTGGTGGCGCCGCCGTGCTTGACGTCCACGAGGCGTGCCTGTGCCATCCGCTGGAGCGCCTCCCGCACAGCAGGTCGCGAGACGCCGAGCACCTCGGCCAGACGCCGCTCGCTCGGAAGGCTCTCGCCCGGCGCGAGCTCACCGTCGACGACGTCGGACAGGATCTGGTCGAAGACCTCGTCGGGGACGAGGCGGCGCGAAACGGGTTTCAGGGCCATGTCGACCAAGGTGGCGCTCGTCACGGCAGGTGGTCAAGTGGTCAGACCAGTATCCGGACGGTGGTCTGGTCCCTCAGGGGCGCCGGTGGGTGGGACGTACCCTTGACCGCGTGCGGAGGGTCGTGGGTGTGCTGCTGGCACCCCGGATGCTTCCCCTCCACCTCCTCGGCGTCGCGGCCACCGTGGCAGCGGTCCTCCTCGGCTTCTGGCAGCTCGACGCCTGGCACGCACGGCGTGACGCCGCGGCCCGTGACCTCTCCTCGATCGCGCCCGTCGCGCTCGACAAGGTGCTGGGGCCGGACGACCCGTTCCCGTCGTCGGCAGTCGGCCGGCGTGTGGACGTGGCCGGCGAGTGGCTTCCCGGCTCGTCCTTCTACGTCGGCGACCGCGACCTCGACGGCCGGGCGGGCTACTGGGTCGTGACCCCGGTTGCCGTGTGCGAACAAGCCGCTGACTGTGCCTCGGGCTCCGCGCTGCTCGTCGTACGCGGGTGGACGCCCGACCCCGCGGATGCACCGGCGCCGCCGGACGGCCGCGTGACGCTCGGTGGGTGGCTCCAGCCGGCGGAGGGCTCCGGCGTACCGGACCGGGACCCGAAGGACGACGTGCTCCCGGAGCTGCGGATCGCCGACGCCATCCAGCGGGTGGACCAGGACCTGTACGGCGCCTACCTGATCGCCCGAGACGCCGCACCCACCGACGGCATGGCGGGGCTGAAGCCCGTCACGCCCGACTCGCTCCCTGCCCCGGACACGACGACCGGCCTGCGCAACCTCTTCTACGCGGTGGAGTGGTGGGTCTTCGCGGGCTTCGCCCTCTTCGTCTGGGGGCGCTGGGCCAAGGACGAGGTCGAGCGCTCGCGGCGGCCGAGCCCGGCCGCGGGGCCTTCCGCGGCACCGGGCGGCTCTGAGGCCTGAGGTACCGTCGAACCCGTGAAATCCCTGCTCACCCCGTACCGCGTCATGGCCAACGTCGTCGGCGTCCTTCTCATCGTGCTGGTGCTGATCGGCCTGCCGTTGCACTACCTCTTCCCCGACGGCAGCACCCCCGAGAACATCGGGGCGACGATCTCGGCCACGCTCGGCGTCGCGCACGGGTGGCTCTACATGATCTTCCTCGTCGTGGCGTTCTCCCTGTCGCGGCGGGCCCGCTGGGACCTCCCCTTCACGGCGGTGACCCTGCTGGCCGGCACCGTGCCGATCCTGTCGTTCTGGGCGGAGCACCGGGCGACCCGCGACGTGCGGGCCCGGATCGCCGCTGACGAGAAGAGCTCGGCCGCCGGCCCGGCCTCGTCGACGACTGCTGACCCGGCCTCTCGCCGGCCGCGGAGCGCAGCAACGAGCCCGCCGGCCCGGCCGGAGCCTGACCCCATGACCCGCACCGCCTTCGTCCTCGGAGGGGGCGGTGTGCTCGGCGCCGTCGAGGTGGGCATGCTCCGCGCGCTGGGGGAGGCCGGCATCGAGCCGGACATCATCCTCGGCACGTCGGTCGGCGCCCTCAACGGCGCACTCGTCGCCGCCCACCCCGGCCCCGGCGTGATCGACCGGCTGATCGCGCTGTGGAAGAGCGCCGCGGCCGGCAAGGAGGTGTACGGCGACGGCGCGGTCCGCCAGGTCACCCGAGCGGTTCGCACCGGGACCCACCTGCACTCCGCGAAACCGCTGCGCGCACGGCTCCAGCAGGAGCTCGGCGACCTGACCTTCGACGAGCTCCCGATCCCGTTCCAGTGCTGCGCGGCGAGCATCGAGCGGGCCGCCGAGCACTGGTTCACCGAAGGCCGCGTGGTCGATGCCGTCGTGGCCTCGGCTGCCGTGCCGGGCCTGCTCCGACCTGCCCGCGTGGGCGACGAGCACTACCTCGACGGCGGCATCGTGAACTCGATCCCCGTCGGCCGGGCCGTCGAGGTCGGCGCCGATCGGATCTTCGTGCTCCAGGTCGGGCGGATCGACCGTCCGCTGCAGCCCCCGCGCAAGCCGTGGGAGGTCGCTCGGGTGTCCTTCGAGATCGCCAGGCGGCACCGCTTCAACCGCGAGATGGCCGCGCTCCCCGAGAAGGTCACCGCACACGTCCTGCCCACCGGCGGTGGGTCGTCCAGGGACGACTCGATGCTGGCCTACCGCGACTTCAAGGCCGTCATGCGGCGGATCGACGCTGCCTACGACGCGAGCGCGAAGTACATCGCCGATCTCCAGGAGCACCCCGGATGACGACGGTCTTCCAGCGGGTCGTGGTGGCACCCGCGGTGATCGTGCTGACCGTCGTACTCCTCACCACCATCCCGCTCTGGGTGATCGGCGCCGCCCTGCTCTCGCCCATCGTGCCCGGCCGGCTCCGCCCGCTGCGGCTGCTGTGGGTGGCGTTGCTCCACCTGGTGCTCGAGAGCGTGATCCTCGTCGAGCTGTTCGGGCTGTGGATCGCGTCGGGCTTCGGCATCTTCATCCGCCGGCCGTACTTCGAGCGGATCCACTACGACCTGGCACAGACCTACCTCGTGATCTTCTTCCGCGAGGCGCGGCGGGTGCTTCGGCTCAAGATCGTCACGGAGGGGCCGGCGCCGGACGCGTACCCCGGCCACCCGCTTCTCGTGTGCTCCCGGCACGCCGGACCCGGCGACTCGTTCACGCTGATGTACGCGCTCATGCACTGGTACGGCCGCGAACCCCGGGTCGTCCTCAAGGACACGCTCGCCTGGGACCCGGCGATCGGCGTACTCCTCAGCCGCGTGCCGAGCCGGTTCATCTCCCCGCCGAGGAAGACCGACCCCGGCGACCGGCTCGAGCGCGAGGTCGGCGAGCTCGCCCGCGGCCTCGACGAGAACGACGCGTTCGTGATCTTCCCGGAGGGCGGCAACTTCACCCCGGAACGTCGCCAGCGTGCGATCGACAAGCTCCGGCGCATGGGCCTGGAGAAGATGGCGCGGCGGGCCGAGCGGATGGAGAACGTGCTGGCGCCCCGGCCCGGCGGCTTCCTCGCGGCACTCGACGCCGCTCCCGAGGCGGACGTGGTCATGGTCGCTCACACCGGCCTGGACCACATGCTCACGGTGACCGATGTCTGGCGCGAGCTGCCGATGGACAAGCAGATCATCATGCGGTGGTGGCGGATCCCCCGCAGCGAGATCCCGGAGGATCGGGAGCAGCGGATCGACTGGCTCTTCTCGTGGTGGGAGGACATCGACCGGTGGATCGCCGACAACCGGCCGGTCGACCTCCCACGGCGGAGGGCGGCGCGGAGTCGCGCGGCTCAGGGTCGCGCGGCTCAGGGTGCGGCGGCCTTCGAACAGCCTGCGGTCGACCCTCCGGTGGTCGACCCTCCGGACGCAGAACGTCCCGGCCACCTGGGGTGACCGGGACGTCCGGATGCCTGAGCCCCGTGCGGGGCGGCGGCGTCACTTCTTGTCGTCGTCGACCTTGATCTCCTCGACCGGGTTGTCGGGGGTCGTGGCGGCGTGGGGCTCCTCCGCGGCGTCGGCCGCGGCCTCGTCCGGGCCGGCCCCGGCCTCGTCGCGAGCCTTCGCGGCCGCTGCTGCCGCCGCCGTACCCAGCGGGGTCTCCTCCATGGACGGACCGCCGGCACCGCCGGTTGCCACGCCCGGAGAGGAGTACGACGGCGTGGTGGACGTCGACGGGGTCGGGGTGTACGACGACTGCCAGGCGGTGCTCGCCTCGCGGTCGGACATGCGCTTGGCGACGAACGCCGCGATGCCACCCAGACCGAGGATCACCAGGATGTTGCGGAGCTTGTGGGACTTCTTGGTGGGCGCCTCGATCTCACCCTTGATGGCGGCTGCCGTGGCGGCACCCCGCTTCTTCGCCTCCTCCCGGACCTCCTCCGTGGCCTCGGCTGCGGCGGCGGCCGCTGCGGTGATCACCGGAAGGACCTCGGTGGTGAACTTCGTCTTCGCGCCCTCGACGACCGGGGTCGCCCTCTCGCGGGCCTCGGCGACGTAGGGTGCTGCCTTCTCGCGGGCCTCCGCGATCTTCGGCCCAGCCTTCTCCCTGGCGTCGGCGATGACCGGAGCCGCCTTCTCGCGGGCGCTCTCCACGTGGGGAGCGAGGCGGTCCATGACCTCGCCGGCCTGGTCGCGCATCTTCTGCGTCCTAGTCTTCGACTTCGACTTCAGCATCGTCGAGGTGTCCTCTCTTCGGTGTTCGTCAGGGATTTCCGTGCCCGCTCCTGAGCCGATCATGCCGTGTACGTGACATGAATCAAACCATCGGCGCGGGTGGTCTCGGGGCCACGCAGGCCCGCCTTGGCCCGCGTGGGAGGATCAGTGGGCACTGATCAACCAGCATCGAGAACATTCGCACCGAACCGAAAGGTGACGCCATGGCGGCCGAAGACCTGTGGGCAACCCTGAAGACCAACCGGGGCGACATCGTCGTACACCTGTTCCCCAACCACGCACCCAAGACGGTCGCGAACTTCGTCGGCCTCGCTGAGGGCACCCAGGAGTACTCCGACCCCAAGACCGGTCAGAAGACCACCGGGCGCTTCTACGACGGCCTCGGCTTCCACCGGGTGATCGACGGCTTCATGATCCAGGGCGGCTGCCCGCTCGGCACCGGCACCGGCGGCCCCGGCTACACCTTCAAGGACGAGTTCCACCCCGAGCTCTCCTTCAACAAGCCGTACCTCCTGGCCATGGCGAACGCCGGCCCGGGCACCAACGGCTCGCAGTTCTTCATCACCGTCGGTCCGACGCCGCACCTCAACAACCGCCACACGATCTTCGGTGAGGTCGAGGACGCCGAGAGCAAGGCCGTCGTCGACGCCATTGCCGGCGCGCAGACCGACGCTCGGGACCGGCCGATCGAGCGCGTGGAGATCGAGTCCGTCGTCGTCGAGCGTCGCTGACCACCCCACCCCTCGCACGAGCAACCGACGAGCCCGCATGAGCACCGAGATCGCGCCGTACTGCTATCGGCACCCGGACCGAGAGACCCACATCCGCTGCCAGCGTTGTGAGCGTCCGATCTGCCCGGACTGCATGAACCAGGCCGCTGTCGGCTTCCAGTGCCCTTCCTGCGTGCAGGAAGGGCGGCGTACGACGCGGTCGGTGAAGACGGCGTACGGCGGGAAGCCCTCCGCCAACCCGGCACTCACCTCGCAGGTGCTCATCGCGATCAACGTCGCGGTGTGGCTGCTGATCACCGCCACCGGTGGTCGCGCCAGCCTGTGGGTCGACCGGCTCGCTCTGCTCTCGCTCGGGCGCCGGGTGCTCCTGCCGGACGGGAGCACCCGGCTGCTCGAGGGCGTCGCCGACGGCGCCTGGTGGCAACCACTCACCGCGTTGTTCACGCACGTCGAGCTGATGCACGTCGGCTTCAACATGCTGGCGCTGTGGTTCCTCGGCCCACAGCTCGAGGCCGTCGTCGGCAGGACCCGGTTCCTTGCGATCTACCTGCTCTCCGGCCTGATGGGCAGCGCCTTCGTCTACTGGCTCACTCCCGAGTACACCCCCACGGTCGGCGCCTCCGGTGCGATCTTCGGCCTCATGGGCGCCCTGCTCGTGATCGCGATCAAGGTCCGCGCCGACTACAGCCAGATCCTGGTCTGGCTGGGTCTGAACGTGATGATCACCGTCTTCGGGCGAGGCCTGATCTCCTGGCAGGGCCACCTCGGCGGGCTCGTCGGCGGTGTGCTCATCGCGATCGTCATCGCGTACAGCCCACGCCGCAGTCGTACGGTCTGGCAGTCGATCGGCCTCGCCATTCTCGGCGTGGTCATCCTCGGCGCGATGGTCACGCGGACGCTCGTCCTCACCTGACGCTCGTTCCGTCGCTGGCGACGCGGCTGTGCATCTGCGTGCCGGCGGCGGTCTACTCGCCCTGTGCGCACCTGTGACGCTGGCCTGCTTGTCCTGCGTACGCAGCTCTTGCAGGCGTCCTGCTCGGGCTGTGCGTCGCACCTGTATGCCCAGGCCAGTTTTCGTCCACAACTCCATGGGTGGGCGGCTTCTCCACATGTCTCGAACAGGTGTTCGAAGCAGGGGTTGCGGTTCCCTAGGTTGGTGCTGTGAGTACGACGGAGCAGCGCACCCCGGACACGGCGGCCGACCCGGCCGGCGTGACGGGGTGGGCGGTGCCCGGCGTCGGCCCCAGCCGTGCCCGCGTTCTCCGCGGCGGAGTCCGACCGCACCGACCGCGACGTCCCGAGGACCTCGCGGCGGAGCTCGCCGACGCCGGCGCCGGCTGGTGATGGTGCGGCGCATCCGATCGTGGCCGCGATGCTGACCTGCCTGGAGGCGCTGCAGTCGATCCGCGGGGTGTCCGCGGGGACGCTGACCGCGACCGAGATCCGGCTGATGCTGCTCGCGGTCCTGCAGGTCACCGCCGCGGTGTTCGCGCTCCGGCTCCGGCTGCTGGTCGCCGGCCAGGCGCAGCGGGTCGCGGACCTGACCGGCGCCACCTCCACCGCAGCGTTCTTCGCGCACCTGACCCAGACCCGCCGCGCCGACGCGAACGCCCAGGTCCGGCTCGCCGAGGACCTGGACCGCCGGTTCCCGCTGCTCGCCGACGCCCTGGCCCGCGGCCTGGTCTCCCCCGAGCACGTCCAGGTCGCGGTCGCCGCACTCCGGAAGCTCCCGAAGACCGTCACCGCCGAGCAGCTCGAACAGTGCCAGCGGTTCCTGGTCGACGCCGCGCAGGCAGTGGGACCCCGCCGACCTCAGGCAGCTCGGCCGGAAGCTGTGGCAGGTGATCGACCCCGACGGCGCGGACCGCCGCGAGGGCGAGGCGCTCGAGGACGAGGAGGAGCTGGCCCGGGCGAAGGCGTACTTCCGGTCCTGGCGCAACGGCGACGGCACCACCGGGTTCCGCGGCAAGCTCCCCGACCTGCACGCCGACATCCTGCTCAAGGCGATCCAGGCCCTGGCCGCGCCCCGGCGCCGGAAGAACCCGAACATCCGCACCGGCCAACCCGACGACATCCGCCACCCCGACCCGGACCCCGACGACCCCACCGCGGGCGACCCGGACAGCGAGCGACGACCCGGGCCCCGGGGAGCCGGCGGCAGCGACGCGCCGGGCACCGCTGACCCGGCCGCGGGCGCGATCCGGCGCGGGAGCCCCGAACTGGCGCCGGGCGGGCAGCGCAGCCCGGACGGCGACCCGGCCAGCAGCCGGACCGGCACGGCAGCCCGGACGGTGGCAGCCCGGACGGAGGCTCGCCGCCCGACCCAGCCAGCCCGGCCACGGGTGCGCCGGACGGCGACCCCGAGGACGGGTCACCCGGGGCGCCGGACGACGGTGACGGGTCACCCGACCACCGCCGGAGGAACCCGACGTCCCGTACCCGGTCCGGCTCGGGCACGCGCTGATGGACCTGCTCGAACGCCTCCCCGCCGACCAGCTGCCCTACGCCAGCGGCATCGCCGCCACCATCGTGGTCACCATGACCCTCGACCAGCTCCGCACCGGCCTCGGCGTGGCCACCCTGGACACCGGCACCGAGATCTCCGCCGGCCAGGCCCGCCGGCTCGCCTGCGACGCCGGCCTCATCCCGACTCGTCCTCGACGGCGACTCCCAACCCCTCGACGTCGGCCAGGAGCAACGCTTCCACACCAAGTACCAACGCCTCGCCTCCGCCACCGTGCACCCCACCTGCGTGATCGACGGCTGCCACCGGCCCGCCACCCAGTGCCACTTCCACCACCCGCACCAGTTCGCCCAGGGCGGCCCGACCAGCGTCAAGAACAGCGCACCCCTGTGCCCCTACCACCACGGCCTGGCCCACTCCAGCCACTGGCAGTTCACCTGGGACGGCCACACAGGCCGACTCACCCGCATCCCCCGCACCTGAGCGGAGCCGTCCCCGCACCTGAGGCACGGCCATCCTCCGCACCTGAGGCGCGGACGTCCGCCGGTGACAAGCCACAGCGCGTGACAGGTTCGGGCACGGGTGCACAGGTCGACCGAGGGACCTGGCGTCCCATACCCAGCCGTCACCTTGTCTAGCCCGTGTTTCGCCACTGAAGGCGAGGGGTAAGACTCGCTCACCAAACCGGCTCACGCCCGATGGCCAGGTTTATCCACACTGGGGATAAGTCCTGTGGATGAATAACACGGGTGTGATTCCTTCTGCTGCGCGCACTTCGCCCCGATTTCTGAGCGTGAAATGAGCGTGCTCACGGCACAGAACAGCCCCTCCGCGGCCCTGTTGAAACCGGCGAAGGGGCTGTGGATAACTCAGCTGGCGGGCGTCTACTCCCAGCGCGTGGCGAAGACGAAGCCCACCGCCATGAAGCCGATGCCGACGATCAGGTTGTAGGCGTCGAGGTTGCGGAGGACCGGGATCTCGGTGGGCTGACCGGCCATGTAGTAGGTGATGATCCACACCAGGCCGATCAGGAAGCAGCCGAGCATTCCGACCACCACGCCTCGGCCCCGGCCCAGCGGCGTGGCCGGGTTGGCGAAGAGCGCAAGGCCGATGAACAAGATGCCGAAGCCGATCAGGAAGTTCCAGCGGCCCAGGTCGCCCATCCAGGTCAGCTTGTCGCCGTCCTGCGCCACGTTGATGTAGACGGCGATCCAGGCAATGCCGAGAACGGTCACGAGTGCCGCAACCGCGGTGCGTGCGATCGAGATGCCCGCCCCCTGGTTTGCGACGGGCCGGCGCCCGGCAGCGGAAGTGGCTGTCGTTCCGCGGGTACGCGCCTTGCTGCGGCTCGAGTCGGACACCTAGGACTCCTTGGACTCAACGATCAGGGGGCTGCTTGTGACGTCGGATAGCGTAGTCGCCGACAGCCTCGACCACGACAGCGCACTCAAACGCGTCCTGACCAGCTATGAGCCTTCCATGACCGACGCCTCACGCCCGCGGCGCCCAGCGCTGCTGGCCCGGGAGACGTGGGCACGGCGACTCGCCGCCGCTCGCAGGGTCAGGTCGACCACCTATCGCAACCGGGGCCTGGGGTGGCGCCTGCTCGTCCCCGGCATGTTCCTGCTGGCCGGGACGCTGTTCGTCACCAGCGCGGTGAGCTCCGATGGCACGGACCTGAGAGCGGGGCGGTACGGCGATCTCTCCACCGTCGTACGCCAGGCCACCGAGGAGGCGGACGCGCTCAGGACCCAGCGCAACGACCTCGCACACCAGGTCGAGGCGCTCACAGCCAAGCTGAGCGACGGAACCGTCTCTACGGCGAAGCAGAAGGTCGACGAGCTCAAGGGTCCGGCCGGACTGGCGCCGGTCAAGGGTCCCGGCCTGACCGTCGAGCTCGACGACGCGCCCGCGGACGAGATCGCCAGCTCCGACCTCGACCCGAATCTTCTCGTGGTGCACCAGCAGGACATCCAGGCCGTCGTGAACGCGCTGTGGGCCGGTGGCGCCGAGGGGATGACCATCCAGGGGCAGCGCGTCGTATCCACCACCGGCATCAAGTGCGTGGGAAACACAGTGGTCCTGCACGGCATCCCGTACTCCCCGCCGTACGTCATCACCGCCGTCGGCGACCCGGCGACGATGCTGACCTCGATCAACGAGAGCCCGTACATCGACATCTACCTCGACTACGTCGAGGCCTACAACCTCGGCTGGGACGTTCTCCCCCACAACGAGGTCAAGCTGCCGGCGTACGACGGTCCGCTGGACCTCGACTACGCGCGGCCGGCAGAAGGCGGCGCGAACCGCGAGGGCGGTCGCTGACCTCTCAGCTCACCGCGACCGACCGCGGCCACACCCAGCTCGCCGCGACCGACCCCAGCTCACCGCGACCGACCCCGGCCGACCGCGGCCACCGAGGCAGGCCAGGAGGCGGGACCTCGATCAACCGGGCCGGGCGCGAACGCCTAGATCAGGGTGACGTGGTCTCGCTGGCGCTGGGCCGGAACCTGGCACCAGGCGATGGCGACTCGGTCGGGTTCGGCTGGGTCGGTGTCGGCTGCTCCGTGGGAGTGGGCTGCTCGGTCGGTGTCGGCTGCTCGGTCGGAGTGGGCTGCGGCTCCTCGTAGTTCGACACCGTGATCGTCACCGTGCTGCCCTTCGACGCGGTGCTGCCGCCGTCCGGGCTCTGCCGGAGCACGATGCCCTTCTGGGCGCGAGTCTCGCTGTCGTACTGGACGTTGACGCTGAAGCCGGCCTGCCGGATCTCCTGCCGCGCCTGGTCCACGGGAATCCCGACGACGCTGGGTACCTCCTGCGGACCGGCGGAGTAGAAGACGGTGACCAGTGAGTCGATGGAGACCCTGGTGGCGGGACGGGGATCCATGTCGATGACGGTGCCAGGGTCCTCGTCGGAGTCTCGCTGAACCATCTTCACCCGCAGTTGCTTGCTCTCGAGCTCCGATCGCGCGGAGTCCTTGTCCGCCCCGAGCACGTCAGGGACGACGACCTTCTGCTTCCCTGTCGAGACCATGATGTCGACGGGCTGGCCGACCGCGAGGAGGTCTCCCGGCTGTGGGTCCTGGGAGATGACCCGGCCCTTGGGGACGTCGGCCGACGCCTGTTTGTCCACGCTGCCGAGCTTGAGCCCGGCGTCCTCGAGCGCTTTCTCGGCCTGGCTGCGGGTCATGTTCAGCACCGTCGGCACCGAACGCTCCTCCGGAGGGGACTTGAACAGCATCTGTCCGATCACGACAGCGGCGACCAACGCCGCGAGGATGCCGATCGCCGCCAGCACGAGCGGCCAGCGCTTGCGCTTCTCCTCGGCCTCGGGCAGCCCGCCACTCTGGAAGACGGAGGTGGAGTCAGACGGCTTGTCCGCCGGCAGGAACGTGGTGGCCCCAGCAGCGGCCGCGGGTACGGCGGGCGCCACGACCGGCTTGCCGGCGAGGTACCGCTCGATGTCCGCGCGCATCGCCGCTGCACTCTGGTAGCGCTCCTCGACCGGCTTGGCGAGGGCCTTCATCACGATGGCGTCGACCTCGGGCGGGAGGTCGGAGTCGATCGTCGACGGCGGGGCAGCCGGCTCCCGCACGTGCTGGTACGCCACCGACACCGGGCTCTCGCCGACGAACGGCGGCCGGCCGGTGAGCAGCTCGTAGAGCAGGCAGCCGGTGGAGTACACGTCGCTGCGGGAGTCGACGGTCTCGCCGCGGGCCTGCTCCGGGGAGAGGTACTGCGCCGTCCCGACCACGGCGGCGGTCTGCGTCATGGTCGAGGAGGTGTCCGCGACCGCGCGCGCGATGCCGAAGTCCATCACCTTCACGTCGCCGGACGGGGTGAGCATGACGTTGGCCGGCTTGATGTCGCGGTGCACGATGCCGGCGCGGTGGCTGTAGTCGAGTGCCGAGAGGACGCCGGAGGTGAGTTCGAGCGCGCGCTCGGGGAGGATCTTGCGGCCCTCGCGGAGGATGTCGCGCAGCGTCCGCCCGGCGACGTACTCCATCACGATGTAGGGCTGGGGCACCTCGGTGCCGTCGGTGGACATCTCCTCGCCGGTGTCGTAGACGGCGACGATCGAGGGGTGGTTGAGGGAGGCGGAGGACTGGGCCTCCCGGCGGAACCGCGCCTGGAAGGTGGGGTCACTGGCGAGGTCGGTGCGCAGGCGCTTCACGGCGACGACGCGCCCGAGCCGGACGTCGTTGCCCTTGCGGACCTCCGCCATGCCGCCGCGGCCGAGCAGCTCGCCCAGCTCGTAGCGGCCACCGATCCGGTGCGGTTGTGCTCCGGTGCTCATCAGTGCTTCTTGCCCTTCGCCTTGCCCTTGTGTTCCGTGTCGGGCTGATGGCCCCCGCCATGATCGCCGTCGTGGTCACCGTCGTCGGTGAACGAGTCGGGGTCGACGTACTTCTTCCACACCTCGAGCGTGACGGTCGTGCCGGGCTGCAGCAGCCCGTTGGGTCGAACGGCGCCGACCGTGCCCTCGAGCTGGTCCGGGGACTCCGGGGCCACCTTCTCGTCGTCGACCTTCAGGCCGAGCTGCTCGAGCTCCTTCTTGACCTCCTTGGCGTCGCGGCCGAGGTAGGTCGCCTCGCTCACCCGGACCCGGTCGTCCGGCTTCTCCGACGGCGCCTGCGAAGGCTCCCCCGAGGCGACCTGCGCCGCAGCCGGGTCCTGGCCGGAGTCGCGGTCGCCGGCGAACGCCGCGGTGGCCAGCACGATCCCGAGTACGGCGGCAGCGGCAGCGGCCCACGGCCACCAAGGCGGGAGGCCACGACGTTGGTCGTCCTCCACCGGGAGGTCGGAATCGAGCGTCGACTCTGCCTCGGCCGGCGGGTAGGGCCGCTCGAGGATCTGCGTCGCGTCTGCGCCGAGCGGAGCGCCGGAGGCCGCACTGCCAGCGGCCGCAGCGCCCGCGGCTGCAGTGCCCGCGGCGGCAGCGCCGACTCCGGCGACCGTCGCGGGTCCCGCATCGGCGATCGGACCGCCGCGAAGGGCCACGGCCATGTCGGCAGCGCTCGTGAACCGGTCGGCCGGGTTCTTCGCGAGGGCCTTGTCGACGATCGCACGCATCCGGGCGGGAACGTCCTCGGACAGCGGGGGTACGTCGTCGCGGATGTGGGCGAGCGCCACCTGGATCGGCGTCTTGCTGTCGAAGGGACGGCGGCCGGCGAGGCATTCGTAGAGGACGACCCCGAGCGCGTAGATGTCACTCGCCTCGCTCGCCGACTGCCCCTCGGCCTGCTCGGGCGAGATGTAGTGGGGGGTCCCGACGATCTGGCCGGTCTGCGTGATCGCTGCGCCGTCGGCGGCCCGGGCGATGCCGAAGTCGGTGATCTTCACCGTCCCGTCGGGCGTGACGAGGAGGTTGGCCGGCTTCACGTCCCGGTGCACCACGCCCAGGGCGTGTGCCGCACCGATCGCGTCGGCTGCCTGCGCGACGAGGTCGGCGGCGCGTTCCGGAGGCACGGGCTCCCCGCCCTGCAGCAGCGCGGACAGCGGCTGACCCGGGACCAGCTCCATGACGAGGAACGGCCTGCGGGAACCCGAGTCCCCGTAGCCGTCGTCCTCGACGATCTCGCCGAAGTCGAAGACCGAGGCGACGTTGGGGTGGTGCAGCGCGGCGGCGTGACGGGCCTCCGCCTCGAACCGCGACCGGAACGTGGGGTCGTCGGCGTACTCGTGCTTGAGGACCTTGACGGCGACCTCGCGGTCGAGGACGGTGTCCTCGGCTCTCCAGACCTCGCCCATGCCGCCGGTGGCGATCCGGCTCCTGAGCTGGTACCGGTCGTCGTTGTTGGCCACCGTCATTTGTTGATCACCGCTTCCATCACCCGCTTCGCGATGGGTGCGGCCAGGCCGCTACCCGAGATCGCGTCGCGGGCGACGCCGGCGTCCTCGACGAGCACGGCCACCGCGACCTTGGGGTCGTCGGCGGGCGCGAAGGAGACGAACCAGGCGTAGGGGTTGCGGTCCACCGAGCTCTGCGCGGTGCCGGTCTTGCCGGCGACCTTGATGCCCGGGATCTGTGCCGTCGTGCCGGTGCCCTGGTCGACCACCTCGATCATCATCTGCGTCAGGTCGCGGGCAACGGAGGAGCTCACCGCGCTGCGGTACGGCTCGGGGTTGGCCTTGTCGAGCACCTCGAGGTCGGGCGAGCGGACCTCGTCGACGAGGTAGGGCTTCATGACGGTGCCGCCGTTGGCGATGCCGGCGGTGACCATCGCCATCTGCAGGGGCGTCGCGGCGACGTCGAACTGTCCGATCGCGGAGAGCGCGGTCTGGGGCTCGTCGAGCTTGGCCGGGAACCTGCTCACGGCCTGGTCGTTGAGGTCGTCGAGGTACCTGTCGCCGAAGCCGAACTTCTCGGCCTGCTCCCGCAGCGCGTCGTCCCCGATCTCCATGCCCAGCCAGCCGAACGCCACGTTGCAGGAGACCATCAGCGCCTGGGTCAGCGTGATCTTGTCGCCACCGCAGCTCATGCCGTTCTCGTTCGGCAGGTTCGTCGTGGTCTGCGGCAGGTCGAGCGACCTCCCGCCGGGAACCTTCGAGTCGGGGGTGTACTGCCCGCTCGAGAGCGCGGCTGCAGCTGTGACGAGCTTGAACGTCGAGCCGGGGGGATAGATCTCCTGGATGCCGCGGTTCAGCATCGGCCGCTCGGGGTTGCCGTCGAGCTGCTTCCAGGCGTCGGAGAGGGTCGACAGCTGGTGCGACGGAGAGCTTGTTCGGGTCGTACGACGGTGAGGACACCATCGCCTGGATCGCGCCGGTCGAGGGGTCGAGCGCCACGACGCTGCCCTTGATGCCCTGGCCGCCGAGGTCGCGCAGCCCTTCGTACGCCGCGTTCTGTGCCTTGGGGTCGATGGTCAGGCTGACGTCGCCGCCCTTGGGCTGGCTGTTGCCGAACATGTCGACGACCCGGTTCACGAACAGCCGCGGGTCGCTCCCGGAGAGGATGTCGTTCTGGGTGAGCTCGATGGCGTTCCGGCCGTAGGTGTACGAGTAGTAGCCGGTGAGGTGGGCGTACTTCTGCGCCTGGGGGTAGCGCCGCTGGAACTTGAACTGGTCGTCGACCGGGACGCTCTCCGCGACCGAGTTGCCACCCACCAGGATCGCGCCGCGCTCCCGCGAGAACTCCGCGTCACGGACGCGCTTGTTGTCGTTGTGCGAGTTCAGCTCGTCGGCCTGGAGGTACTGCAGGTAGGTCGAGTTCACCAGCAGGGCCAGGAAGAGCGCCATGCAGAAGATCGCCATGGTCCGGATCGGCTTGTTCACCGGATGTTCACCACCTGGGTCGCGTCGTCGTCCATGGAGCCCGACAGGTCGGGCAGCGGTCGGCGGGCCTGGTCGGAGATGCGCAGGAGCAGCGCGATGATCGCCCAGTTGGCCACCAGCGACGAGCCGCCGTAGGACATGAACGGCGTGGTCAGACCGGTCAGCGGGATCAGCTTGGTGACGCCGCCGATCACCACGAACACCTGGAGCGCGAAGACCACGGCGAGACCCGTGGCCACCAGCTTGCCGAACGCGTCGCGGCACACGAGGGCGGTGCGCAGAGCACGCTCGACGATCAGGCCGTAGAGCAGGATCACCGCCATGACGCCGGTCAGCCCGAGCTCCTCACCGATCGCCGCGATGATGAAGTCGGAGTAGGAGAACGGGATCAGCGTCGGGTCGCCCTGGCCGAGGCCGCGGCCCACGAGCCCGCCCCAGGCCTGGCCGTACATCCCCTGCACGATCTGGTAGCTGTCGTACTTGCTGCCGAACGGGTCGAGCCACGCGCCGACGCGGGCCTGCACGTGCCCGAAGAGGAGGTAGCCGAGGTAGGCGCCGCCGGCGAAGAGCGCGCCGCCCACGAACAGCCAGCCGGGACGCTCGGTGGCGACGTAGAGCATCACCAGGAAGAGCCCGAAGAACAGCAGGGACGAGCCGAGGTCCTTCTGGAAGACGAGGATGCCGAGGCTGATCAGCCACATCACGAGGATCGGTCCGAGGTCGCGGCCGCGCGGAAGGTCGATGCCCATCACCCGGCGCCCGGCGAGCGCGAGGGCGTCGCGGTGGAGCACGAGGTAGCCGGCGAAGAAGATGACGAGCAGCACCTTGGCGATCTCGCCGGGCTGCAGGCTCATCGGTCCGAGGTGGATCCAGATCCGGGCGCCGTTGATCTGGGTGCCGAGCACCGGCATGAGCGGCAGCAGGAGCAGCACGATGGCCGCGAGGCCGCAGGTGAAGGTGAAGGCCTGGAGCCTGCGGTGGTCGCGGAGGAGCACGAGCACGGCGATGAAGAGGAGTACGCCGAGCGTCATCCACACCAGCTGCATGCGCGCGAAGGTGTGGGCGTCCTCGTTCTGGGCGAGCTCGGCGAGGTCGATCCGATGGATCATCGCGAGCCCGAGGCCGTTGAGCGCCGCCACGACGGGCAGGAGCACCGGGTCGGCGTACGGCGCGGTCATCCGCACCACGACGTGGCACACGATGATCAGGACGGCGAGCCAGCCGCCGTACCCGATGATGTCGGCGGGGATGGTTCCCTCCACGCCGAGGCCGACGGCGGCGTAGGCCCCGATCCCGACGAACAGGCTGACCACGATCAGGAAGAGCTCGGCGCCGCGACGACGCCGATGGGTGAATCCGGTCAGGGATCTGACGGGCATCAGGGGCTCACCTCGACACAGTGCGGCGGTGCGAGCGTCGGCGACGGGCTCTCGGACGGAGAGGCGGAGGGGCCGGAGGTCGGGCTCGCGGCCGGCTTCGCGTCGGCCTTCCTCGTCGGGCTCGCGGTCGGGCTCTTGGCCGGTCGCTTGCTGGGGTTCTTGCTCGGGCTGGCCGTCGGCGAGGGCTCAGGGGTGGGGCACGGCCGGGCCAGGCCGCCGATGTTCGCGACGATCTTCCTCGCGTCGGCGAGGTCGTCGGCGCTGATCCCGTCGCGCACCTGGGCGGCCCGGTACGCGGGCAGCGCGGCCAGGGTGATCTCGGAGGTCTGGAACAGCTTGGAGAGCTGCATGCCGGGGAGGTCGGCGTCGACACCTTGGTAGATGGCGACCTTCGGGCCGTCGGCCGCGACGTAGTACTGCTTCTGGGTCCAGGAGAACGCCGCGGTGCCGGCGAGCGCCAGCACGGCGACGAGAGCCCAGGAGGATCGCAATGCGGCGCAGCCAGGCGAACCGGCGCGGGGGCCGCGGTGCGTAGCGCAGCTCCTCCGGGTCGACCGGGGTCTCCTCCTCGCCCGGAACCGGCTCGAGCTCGCCGGTGTCACCGCCGCGGTGGCCGCGGAAGAAGCTCTTCGAGGTGGCACCGGCCCTGCGTGGCTGCTCGGCGGCGGCGCCCACGAGCATGGGGCCGGTCGACGCGGCGGCAACGGTGTCGCTGTCGACGGGCTCGTCGGCCGCCACCACGTCGGCCACGACGCAGGTGACGTTGTCGGAGCTGCCCGCCTCGAGGGAGGCCCGGATGAGCTCCACGACGGAGTAGTCGACCGTGCCGGTGCCGAGGATGTCCGCGAGCCGGTCGTTGTCGAGGACCCCGGAGCAGCCATCGCTGCAGAGCAGCAGCCGGTCGCCGGGGACGAGCTCGATCGTGAACAGGTCGGGGTCGGTCTCGTGCACTCCGTCGACGGCGCGGAGGATCAGGTTGCGGTGCGGGTGCGACCGCGACTCCTCCTCGGTGATCCGGCCCTCGTCGATGAGGCTCTGCACGAACGTGTGGTCCTTGGTCAGCTGCGAGAGCTCGCCGTTGCGGAGGAGGTACCCACGGCTGTCGCCGACGTGGCCGATGCCCACCCGCCGGCCGTCGAACAGCGCCACGGTGACCGTCGTGCTCGTGCCCTCGAGCTCGGGATCCTCGTCCACGAGCTCGGCGATCCGGTCGTGCGCACGGTGGATCGCGCCGGCAAGGGCCTGGAGCAGGTTCTCGGGCGGGGGTGTGTCGAGGCGACGCAGGATCTGTACGGCGGTGGAGGAGGCGATGTCACCGCGGGCGGCGCCGCCCACCCCGTCGGCGATGACGAGCAGGTTCTCGCCGGCGTAGCCGGAGTCCTGGTTGTCCTTGCGGACCCGGCCGACGTCGGAGAGCGCGGCGTAGCGCAGGCGCAGGTTCGGCTCAGTCGTGGGGCTCACCGGCGGGCTACTTCCTCAGCTCGAGGGTGGTCTTGCCGATGCGGATCTGGGAGCCGAGCTGCAAGGTCGCGGGCTGGCTGAGGCGCTGGGAGCCGATGTAGGTCCCGTTGGTGGAGCCGAGGTCCTCCACGAACCACTGCTCGCCCGAGGCGGCGATCCGCGCGTGGCGGGTCGAGACGTAGTCGTCGTCGAGCCGGATCGCGGCGTCGCTGCCGCGGCCGATGAGAAGCGGGGCGAGGTCCAAGGAGATGGTCTCGCCGGAGTTGGCGCCCTCGACGATCGCGACGTGCGTGGGTGCGCCGCGGGGACGCTTCGCGGGCTTGGGACGGTTCTTCGCGGCCCGGCGCTGCTCGCGTCGCTCGGCGCGCGGGGCCTGCTCGATGCGGGCACCGAACATGTCCGACCTGATCACCGAGATCGCCGACAGGACGAAGATCCACAGGATCGCCAGATAGGCGAACCGGATCAGCATCAGGGTCAGCTCAGACATCCGATCCGTCCTCCCGAGACCTGACATGGCGAACCGTCAGGGACGTGTTACCGATCTTCACCACCGCGCCGTCATCGAGCTGTGCCTGTTGCACGCGCTGGCCGTTGACCAGCATCCCGTTCGTCGAGCCGAGGTCGACGATGCTGACAGAGGGTGCGTTGGCGCCGGGCATCACCCGGATCTCCGCGTGGCGGCGAGAGACTCCAGGGTCGTTGATGCGCAGGTCGGCGTCGGTGCCCCGGCCGATGACCAGGCCCGGGGGTTCGAGAGGGTGGCGCACGCCGTTGACCTCGAGCACGATGTTCGCCCGTCGTACCGCGGTGTCCGAAACGCTCCCACCGCCGGCCGGAGTGACCTTGGCGATGGCGGCGCTGCGCACACGGAAGTGACCGGTGCCGAGCTCGTCGACCTTGTCGAAGCTGATGGAGACCGGCCCGGTGAAGACGTAGGACTGCTCCTCGGCGTGCTCGCGGAGCATCTCGGTGAGCTCGTGGGCGAGCGTCGATCCGTACGGCGCCAGGCGCTCATGGTCGGCCGGCGAGAGCTCTACGTGGAAGGTGTTCGGCACGAGGCGGCGGTCACGCGACAGGATCTGTGCTGAGTTGTCGACCTCGCGCTGGAGGGCGGCGGCCACCTCGACGGGCTGCACCGCGCTGCGGAAGGCGCGCGCGAAGGTCTCGGAGACGAACTGCTCGAGCCTGTTCTCGAAGCGCTGCAGGACTCCCATTGCCGCCTCCTCTCATGCCGTCGTACCGATGATGGCGTGCCATCCAGTCTTACGCGCACGCCTGAGTCGTCGACACACCGCTGCAACGATGCGCCGATGGTGTCGTTATGCCCAGGCGCGTCGAACGTGAACCCGTAATTGTGCCTGACCACCCCTGATGTGATGCAGCCGACTGCCGGGCATCGTAGCGGGCACGCCCGTCGAGGCCCCGGCTCGTCACCGCGTCGTGACTGGATCGCCGCCGGATCGGCACCGGATCGCCCCTGGGCCGGACGCCGAGTCGACACTGGGTCGGTTTGGGGCGGGTCGGGCCCGTGGGATACCCTGAGCGGGCTTCAAGCGCGAGTGGCGGAATAGGCAGACGCGCACGGTTCAGGTCCGTGTGCCCGAAAGGGCGTGGGGGTTCAACTCCCCCCTCGCGCACGCGAAGCAGGGGGATTCCCCTGCAAGACCGGCCGGGTCGGCCAGAGCAATCTGGCCGACCCGGCCGTTGCTGTCCACGGGGTCCCCGCCAGCCCGTCTCCCGCGGCAGCCTCCTCCTCGCCCCCGATTCCCCTCGCCCGCTCGCCGATGACAACAAGTCGCCCAGCGGGGTCGTCGTGTCCATGCCAGTGGCGCCCCCGGCCCACGACGGGGTCATGCGCACTGGCGCCCTCGCGCCCATCGACACCCAGGGCCGCGCCCATCTCGCAAGGTGCTCACCGCCCTGGGCTGGGGTCACTCCGACCAGCACCAAGGCACCGTCCTCTTGGCCTATGCGCAGTCCTTCACGTCATCGCGCATGAAGATCCCGGGGCGGCCAGACCAGGGCTACGCCGCAGCGCCTGCCTCCTACCGTTGGTGCGCTTCGATCACCCCGTCCCGACCGCCACCGCCAAACGCCTTGGACGGCTGAAGGGGGACAGCTTCAGCAGCCCGAGGCAGCAACCGGGGCGAGCCGGTGGTGTGTCCCACCACCTGTCCCCGGTCGAAGGCGACGACGTGGTCGACCTGCTGTCGGTGTGGGGCATCTCCCCGGAGGTCATCGCTGAGCCGAGCCTGGCCACTATCGCCGCCCGCCTGTCCGTGACCGAAACAGGCAACCCTGATTTCCGGCTAGATCGCAGCCGCCGCTTCGGTAACCAGTTCGGCCAGGCTGGGGTGTACGTGTGCCACGCGGAGCAGGTCGCGGTAGTCGGCTTCGAGCGCCATGGCGAGCGCAACCTGACCGATGACCTCGCGCGCGCCGTGCCCGACCATGTGTGCCCCGAGGATCTCGCCGAACTCCGGGTCGACTACGAGCTTGAGCGCGCCCGCCGGCCGGCCGACGGTGAGCGTCCGTACGTTCGACGTCAGCTCGGCGATGCCGACGGCGACCTCGAGCCCCTTTGTGGCAGCGTCCGTCTCGGTGAGGCCCACCGCGGCGAGCTCGGGGTCGGTGTGGACGCTGCGAGGGATGCGCTCCTCCCGGACCCGTACGGTCCCGCCGAGGGCGTTCGCCGCTGCGGCGTCGCCATGGGCGCGGGCGCGATTCGACAGCCAACGGGGTCCGGTCACGTCGCCGGCCGCCCAGATGCCGTCGTGCCCTGTGTGACAGAACTCGTCCACCGCCATCCCGGCCATGGTCGGCTCCCTCGTGTCCGCGGAGAGCACGACGTCTGCGGGCTCGGTCGGCCGCTCGGCGACGAACCGGACTCCACGGTCCTCGAGGACACCGCACAGGAACTCGACCAGCTCCGAATCCTCGCCCGGCAGCACCTCACCGGGCCCCGCCACCACGACGACCTGGCTGCCCGCGGCGCAGAGGAGATCTGCCCACTCGAGTGAGAACCGGCCCGCCCCGAGAAGGAGCGCTGATCCGGGCGGACTGGACAGCCCCATCACTCCGTCGTTGGAGATCGCCCCGTCCGACGCGACCGAGCGGGCGCCGGTGGCGACGACAACCGGGGTCCCCAGGTGCCCGTCGACGCCGGACGGCCCTACCTCCACCGCGCGCTCCTCGACCCGCGCGCCGGCGTACCGCAACTGGGTTGCCACCTGGTTCGCGACGGTCTCGGTCAGCTGGGACGCCCACGCCTGCATGCGCGCCCAGTCGAGTCGGCCGCCGGCGCGGTCCACGCCGTCCACGCCGTACGTGCCTGCCCGCCGCAGATCGCGCAGGAGACCGGCGGACGTGTGGTACGCCGCGGATGGGACACAGCCGGCGTGCACACAGGTGCCGCCAAGCGAACCTTGCTCGAACACCACGACGTCGGCGCCCTGCCGCCGGGCCCGCAGGGCGGCCGCAACCCCGGCCGGACCGCCCCCCACCACGACGAGGTCAGTCATCCCCGCACCCCCTCCGTAGTGCCTCCCGGATGTCCACGAGCCACGGACCGGCCCGGGTGACCTTGGCCGCGGTGGGGCCGTCGACCCCGAGCTCGCGTTCGCCGTCGAGGGCGATGGTTCCCGGCCCCTCGCCCAGGGGGACGGGCTCCTCGAGGCCGAGCCGGCGCCAGCGCCGTACCGGGACCGGCAGCACGAGACCTGGTGCCACGGGCACGCTTACGACACGACCTCCGCTCCCGAGTTCCACCCAAAGCCCGCACGGCTCGTCAGTCGTGACGGGGCAGAGGGCACCGCCGATCGCGGACAACCCGACGCTCCAGGGCTCGGCCCGAGCCAGGACTAGCGCTTGCACCTTCTGGGGGTCCCAGATCGCGCGGGCCCCAACAAACCGGTCTCGGCAGCTGGCTGCGTCGATCAGAGCGAAGTCCCCTGCCACCTCCACCCGCTTGGTCCGGCGGACTGCGGCGTCGCCTCCGACGCGGCCGGTCGCCACCAGCCCCGCGGCGAGCCCGGCGACCGTCCCGTCGACCATGGTGGGGAAGACGTTGTTCGTGCCTGTCGATACGGCGACCAGTGGGACATCGCCGCAGCCCGCCGCCACGGCTCGGTTCGTGCCGTCTCCACCGAGGGTGACGATGACCGCAGCGCCGGCACGGGCGAGCAGTCGGGCTGCCTCAGTCGAGTCCTCGACTCGTCCCGTCGCCTGCATCGCGAGCGGCTCCGTGGTCAGAGACGTGCGTGTGCCGTCGAGGGCGGCCAGGACGACGCCGGCGCGGTCGGGCAGGTAGCGCACCGCGTCAACCCCGGCGGCGGCGAGGCCAGCGAGCAGACGACTGATGATCGCGGACTTCTCGTGGTTTGGGACAAGGGATGCCCGGGCGGTGATGCGCCGAATGTCCCGTCCCGCTACGGGGTTGGCCACGAGGCCGACCAGCGTGGTCACGCGAGCCGCTCACCGAGTGCGGCCAGGAACTGCGCCGCAGGCGCCCCGTCTACGACCCGGTGGTCGAAGGTCAGCGACAGCCACATCGTGGGGCGGGTCCGGACCCTGCCCTTCGGGGTCACCACGGGTTTCTCGACGATCCTGCCTACGCCGAGGATCGCGCACTGCGGCGGGTTGATGATCGGGGTGAACGAGTCGGCTCCGAACGACCCGAGGTTCGTCACGGTGAAGGTGCCGCCCTCGACGTCGTCGATGCCGAGAGTTCCCGCCTGCGCCCGGGTGGCAAGGTCAGCGCGCTCCCGGGCGATCTCTCCGACCGACTTCGTCCCAGCGTCCCGGATGACTGGAACGATGAGACCCTCGTCGAGGGCGACGGCAATCCCGATGTTCACCGTGCTGAGCAGCTCGATGCCCCGCTCGGTGAGCGTGGCGTTGAGCAGGGGATGGTCGGGCAGCAGCCGGGCGACGGCAGAAACAAGAAGGTCCGTGTAGGTCAGGCGGATCCCCGTGCCCGCCTCGAAACCCGCGGCCAGCTCGGAGCGGCGGCGGACGAGGCCGCGGACCTCGGTCTCGCGGGACACGGTGACGTGGGCCATCTCGACCAGGCTGGCGGAGAGGCGTTCAGCGATGGCGGCGCGGATGCCGGTGAAGGGGATGACCCGAACCGGCGCTCCCTCCGCTGCCGCGGCCTGCGCGGCGGCATAGACATCGACGTCGTCGGAGGTGACCCGCTTTCCCGGCGCGCCGGGAGGGACGAGGGTTACGTCGACTCCGAGCTCCTTGGCTCGTCGCCGCGCGGCAGGGGAGACGGGCGCGCCGACCCCTGCAGGGGCCGGTGAGACGGGCGCCCCGGCCGCTGCAGGGGCCGGGGCCGGCAGAGCACCGGCCGAAGCCGCGGCAGGGGCCAGCTCCTCCTTCGGGGGGAAGACGTCAGCGGGATCGCCGATGAGCGCGAGAAGCGCACCGACGGGGAGCTTGGCCCCGACACCGGCGACGACCCGACCCGAGCACGCCCGATGCCGGTGACGGGATTGCTGCTGCGATCTTCTCCGTCTCGATGTCGAGGAGCGCTGCGCCTTCGTCGACCGGCTCGCCCTCCTGCACCCGCCACTTCGTCACGATGCCCGTCTTCATCGCCATGCCGAGCTTCGGCATGGCCACCTCGGTGATCATCGGCGTCTGTGTCGCTCAGAGGGTCGCCCGCACCGCAGCGACGATCCGCTCCACAGACGGGATGTAGAAGTTCTCCATCTCCGGCGCGAACGGCACTGGCGTGTGCGGCGCCGTCACGAGCTGCGGTGGGGCGTCGAGGCTGTCGAACGCCTGCGTGGCGACCATCGCGGCGATGTCGGTCGCCATCGAGCAGCGAGGGTTGTCCTCGTCGACGACGACGAGCCGCCCCGTCTTGTGCACGGAGGCCAGGAGCGTGTCTGAGTCGAGTGGGAGAGCGTGCGGGGATCGACGACCTCGATCTGGACCCCGTCACCGGCGAGACGCTCGGCTGCATCGAGCGCGAATGACACCATGCGCCCCATGGCGACGACCGTTGCGGCGTCGCCCTCGCGCTTGACGTCGGCCACCCCGAGTGGAACGAGGTACTCACCCTCGGGTACCTCACCGGTCACGTCGTACATCAGTTTGTGCTCGAAGAACAGCACCGGGTCGTCGTCACGGATCGACGCGGCCAGCAGGCCCTTGGCGTCGGCGGTGTCGACGGCACGACCGTCTTGAGCCCCGGCATGTGCGTGAATACCGAGTAGTGGCAGCCAGAATGCTGGCCTGCTGCCCCATCCCCGCGCCGATCATCGTCCGGATGACCATGGGGACCTTGGCCTTGCCGCCGAACATGTACCTGAGCTTGGCGCCCTGGTTGAAGATCTGGTCCATGCAGACGCCGAAGAAGTCCACGAACATGAGCTCGGCGACCGGGCGCAGGCCGGTCGCCGCCGCACCGACCGCCGCGCCGATGTAGGCCGACTCCGAGATCGGCGTATCGAGAACGCGACGACGGCCGAACTCCTGAACGAGCCCCTTCGTCACGCCGAGCACACCGCCCCATGCGTCGTCCTGCTCGAACCCCGGAACGGTGGCGCCACCGGCGACGTCCTCACCCATGAGGATGACGGTGGCGTCCCGCTCCATCTCTAGCCGCAATGCCTCGTTGATCGCCTGCCGCATCGACAGTGTGCGGGTGGTGGAAGGAGCCTCGGACACGAGCGTCATGACCGAACCTCCTCTCGGGGGTAGGAGAAGTAGACGTCGGTCAGGGCGTCCTCGGGACGTGGATGGGGGCTCGCCTCGCCGAAGGCCACCGCGGCATCCACGGTGGAGACCGCTCGGCGGTCAGCCGCCTCGATGTCGTCGCGGCCGAGCACGCCGCGCTCGACAGCCTGCGTGGCGAACCAGGTCAGCGGGTCGTGCTCGCGGTACGCCGCGGACTGTTCCGCGGTGCGGTAGGTCACCTGGTCACCCTCGAAGTGCCCGAAGTAGCGCCAGGTCTTCGCCTCGATGAGGCTCGGACCGTCACCACGGCGAGCCCGTGCAACGGCCTCCGCCGCTGCCTCGCACACCGCGACGACGTCGTACCCGTCGACGGTCACGCCCGGGATGGCGTACGACGACGCGCGGTCGGCGATCGTGCTTGCGGCGCAGTGATAGCCGACCGGGGTGGACTCGGCAAAGCCGTTGTTCTCGGCGACGAAGACCACCGGGAGCTTCCAGACCCCGGCGATGTTCATGGCCTCGTGCGTGGTCCCCTGCTCGGCGGCGCCATCGCCGAAGAAGCACACAGTCACGGCGTTCGTGCCCAACGTCTTGGAGGCGAGTGCTGCTCCGCACGCGAGCGGGGGACCGCCGCCGACGATGCCGTTCGCGCCAAGCATCCCCTTCGCGACGTCGGCGATGTGCATGGAGCCCCCCTTGCCCTTGCACGACCCGTCGATGCGCCCGAACAGTTCGGCCATCATCGGCCCAGGATCCACGCCCTTGGCGATGCAGTGCCCGTGACCGCGGTGGGTCGAGGTGATGTAGTCGTCGTCGGTGAGGTTCGCGCATACCCCGACGGCGACCGCCTCCTCGCCGGCGTACAGGTGGACGAAGCCCGGGATCCGGCCTTCGGCGAAGAGTTTTGCCACACGCTCCTCGAAGACTCGGATCATGGTCATCCGGTCGTAGATCCAGAGTGCTGTGTCCCGTGTGAGTTCCAACGCGCTCTCCTCTCGGTGCACGCTGCAATGGCCGGTGGACCACTCTGCATCGATCGTAGCGCTGGCCGGGAGGGACGCCACCCCCCGAATGGAGGGCCTCGGGACCTCCTTCAAAGCCCCGTCTGACGGAGACGAGCTTGCCTCCCACATGCACTACCTTCAGCCGCGAGTGGACAGGCCGAGGAGCACCAGCGGGAGCGCGAGGAAGAGGACCGACACGACTGTGCTGCCTCGAACCAGGCCGACCCCCAGCGAATGCCACGGGGCATGAATCCAGACGAGGGCACCGGCGCCTGCCGTGAGGAGGGGAGTGAGGCCGCTGGGTCGGCTCCCGAGGGTCGTTGCGGTTACCGTCTGCCGGGAACAAGCAACAGGAGGTTCTGGGCGATCGCGACCCAGGTCGCACAAGGGAGGCGGCACACCCTTCATCGAGGGTCACGGGCCCCCACCTGGCCGAGCGACGCGGCGTCCTGGCACGCGGTGCTCACTAGCGTCCTCGCGCTCACCGCGAGCAGCGGTCTGGCCAGGCACGGCGCGGCGCTGCTGCTGCCCTAGTCGGCGGGACTGGCGGTGCCGTTCGACTTCGCCCACCGCAGTCGCTCGATTGCACCGCGCTCAGGATCGTGGGCTGCTGGGTGGCGGCTGCCCACGGCTACTTTCTCTGAATGACCACAGGACGAAACCAGCGCCAACGCGGCCCCAGGCCCGCGGACCGAGCTGGCGTCGAGGGCACTCCCCGCCCGGCGCCAGGCAGCCGGTGGCATCTGGATGCGGAACTAGCGGAATCCCCCTGGTCTGGGGGTTCAACTCCCCCCTCGCGCACCACCACAAACGAGGACCGGGTCCCCCAGCACGGGGTGCCCGGTCCTCGTCGTTACCGGGGTTGTTACCGAGGGCCCGCGAAAGCGGTGCCTCATGGCCCCTGGGACTGATGACCTTCGGCCCCTGCCACGACGCCGGAAATATTCGACCCTTTTATCGGGATTGAAACCGACAAAAGGATGTGTGGCTCTGATGAAGAAAAGGCTTCAGACTCTCGGAATCGTTCTGGCAGTGCTCGGTCTCGGCTTCCTGGTAGGCGGAGGCGTTGCCTACGCAAAGGTCCAGGACGGCTACGACTCCCTCCAGGCGTTCAGCAAGGCACAGAACGTCGAGCTGAGCTACAACGAGGACGGGAAGCTCGTCGACCGCGGCGAGACGGCAGGGGCGGAGGCGATCATGTCGCTGCTCACGAAGGACTGGAAGTACCCGGTCGTGAAGTCCGACCTGGACCCCAACGACCCGCTGGTCAACACCGCGTCCGAGTACATGTACCAGATGGCGACCATCGCCTTCCACACGCTGCACGGGACGCAGACCGTGGTGCTCGACGAGGACACCGAGTACAACGGCAAGCTGTACAAGGCCGGCACCTACGAGTTCGATGTCGACGGTCGTTACTGGACCGACTTCGACCGCGAGAACCCGATCGAGGGCAAGGCGCGTGAGCAGGCTTGGACCGGCACCGCGCACGGCCTGATCGGTGAGCTCGGCGTCGGCACCGTGACGCACTCCGCACTCCAGATGGGTCTGGCTCTCGCCGGCGTCCTGGCGGGTGTCGGCTTCACCGTCCTCCTCGCCGGACTCGGGCTCGTCTGGGTCGGCAGGGCGAAGGCCGAGGCGGCGGCCCAGCCGGCCGACGCACAGTCCGGTCACCCGATGGCCGCGTGACCTGATCTCAGGCGAGCCACTCCGCCCCGGCCAGCGCGGCCGGGGCGGAGTGTCGTATTTGCGCAGGTTTGTGCAACGCACATTCCTGCACCCCGATAACGGCTTCGACCCATTGTCCCGCCGTTGTCGGCGCTTCTAGCGTGACGGGCCTGCGCCCGACCCGGGCGCACTCCCATGAGCGCCCCTTGCCTGGGGCGCTCGCCACTTGGAGGTCACATGCGCCACCCCCGCATCCTCATCGGACTGGCCGTCACGGTGTTCGGCATCGCGACGGCCATCCCGGCAGCCGCCCACGAGCCCTGGGACGACGGCTCGATCCCCCCGCCACCGCCTGCCAGCGCGGCCGACGGCTACAGCAAGACCATGCACCTCCTGAGCACCGACGAGCACCGGGGAGGAGTGAACTCCGACCTCGCGTTCAAGGGCACGCTCGCGTTCGCCGGCCACTACGGCGGGTTCCGCATCATCGACCTGGCCGACCCGGGCAAGCCGGTCGAGCTCGCCGACGTCCACTGCAACGGCCCGCAGGGCGACGTGACGGTGTACGGCGACCTGCTGTTCCTCTCGGTCGACACGCCGCAGAGCACCGAAGGTTGTGAGGGATCGCGCAACGTCACCGCGACCACCGAGGGGGCCTTCGAGGGCGTTCGGGTCTTCGACATCAGCGACCCCGCCGCACCGGAGTTCCTCAAGGCGGTCAGGACCGACTGCGGGTCCCACACCAACACCCTGGTCCCCGGCGAGAACGGCACCGCGTACGTCTACGTCGCCTCCTACCCGCTCTCGAAGAGCGGCCTGGGTCCGGACTGCCAGGCGCCGTTCGAGCGCATCTCGGTCATCCAGGTCGACGGGGACGACGCCGCGGCGGGCCGGGACGCCCGGGTCGTCGCAGAGCCCACGATCAAGGGCATCGACCAGTTCGGGGCCCAGTTCGGGGCCGAGCCCTTCTTCGCCTGCCACGACATCACCGTGCTCGCGCCCAAGAAGATCGCCGCCGCCGCGTGCCTGTCGCAGGGCCAGCTCTGGGACATCTCCAACCCGCTGGCCCCGGTGGTGACCGCGAACATCGACACGCCCGACGTCGACATCTGGCACTCCGCGGCGTTCACGCCGGACGGCAAGTACGTGACCTTCGGTGACGAGTACTTCGGCCAGCCGAAGGAGCCCTACGGCGCGCTGTGGACGTACTCGGTCGCCGATCCCTCCACGCCGCTCAGCCACCTGCGCATCCCCCGCGACGAGCCCAGCACGTACCACAACTTCAACTACGTGCCGCTGAAGGACCGCTACATCCTGGTCTCCTCGGCGTACGGCTCGGGTACGTCGGTCGTGGACCTGAACGACCCGTCGGCTCCGAAGGAGATCGCCTACTACGACATGCAGTCGAACGCCTGGTCGACGTACTGGTACAACGGCCTGATCGTCGCCAACGACATCTCGCGCGGCCTCGACACGCTGCGGTTCAGCAGCACGGCAGTCGCCGGCGCCAAGAAGCTGGCTGCGCTCAACCCGCAGACGCAGGACTACCTGATCGACTGACTGACCTGATCGGCTGACGCAAGAGACGAGGGCCCGTCGCCTGGCCGGTGGCGGGCCTTCGTCGTACGCCGGCGCCCGCCGGGGCCTCGGCACGGCTGTGGTCAGCGAGTCGCGCTCGGGCGCCGAACCCAGCGGCCGCTCCTCGGGGAAGATGGCGCTGTGTTGACTGACGAGCAGATCGCGGCGATGACGGCCGAGGAGCGTGGCGCGCTGATCCGGCGTCTCGCGTGTCCGGTCGACGACCTCGAGCCGCCGCGGTGGCTGCTGCGCCGCATGCGGGAGTTCCGGGTCGTCCTGATGGTGGGCAGCGTGCTGGTGATGGTCCCGTGGACGGTCAACCTCGCGCTCACCCTGCCCCGCTACTACGTCGCCCAGAACTGGGATCGCACGTGGGTCGGGTTCGACGTACTGCTGCTGGTGATGCTTCTCGCCACCGGTGTCCTCGGCTGGCTGCGCCGACAGATGGTGGTGCTGACCGCGTTCGCCACCGGCGTGCTGCTCCTGTGCGACGCGTGGTTCGACGTGATGACCGCCCAGCAGGATGAGGTGGCGCTCTCGATGACCACCGCGCTGCTCGTCGAGCTGCCGCTTGCCGTTGTGCTGGTGGCCACCTCGCTGCAGCTGATGCGCCTCATCGCCGCCCGGCTGTGGGTGCTCGAGGAAGGCGCTCACGTGTGGCAGATCCCGATCCCGCTGCCCAGCGTCGCGGACGCCGCCGTACGCCGGCAACGTCGACGTGCCGCGTCGGGGCGGACGGTGGCTTCGTGAGCTACACGATGCCGGTGGCGCCGAACAGCTGACCGACGGCGTACGTCGCCGCGAGCGCCAACGCGCCACCGACCACGACCCGGACCGACGCGCGCAGCCTCGGGCCGCCGCCGAGGTAGGCACCGGTCCACCCGGTCAGCCCGAGCGCGACCAGCACAGCCACGAAGGTGATCGGGATCCGCCAGGCCTCCGGAGGCAGGAGGATCGCGAGCATCGGCAGGACCGCGCCGACGGTGAAGCTCACCGCCGAGGCCACGGCGGCGTGCCAGGCGCTGACGACGTCCTCGGGGTGGATCCCCAGCTCGACCGAGAGATGCGCGTGCAACGCGTCGTGCTCGGTCAGCTCGATCGCAACCTGACGCGCGGTCTCGGGGCTCATCCCACGTGCCTCGTAGAGGCTGGCGAGCTCGGCCAGCTCCGCCTCCGGGTCCTCCTCCAGCTCGCGCCGCTCCTTGGCGATCAGGGCCTTCTCGCTGTCGGACTGGCTGCTCACGGAGACGTACTCCCCCAGCGCCATGGAGATGGCGCCGCCCACGAGGGCCGCCATGCCGGCGGTGATGATCGCGCCGCTGCCCGTCGTCGCGGCGGCGACACCGACCACGACCGCGGCAACGGAGACGATCCCGTCGTTCGCGCCGAGAACACCGGCCCGGAGCCAGTTGAGCCGCTGGGCCAGGCCGGTGCCGGTGTGCGGCTCGTCGGGGTGGAGACCCGGCTCCAGGTCGCTCTCGCTCATGCTCTCAGGCAAGCACGCCGCGGGTGCTCACGACCAGAGGGCGCAACCGAGCTTCTTGGTCGTCGACGTCTGGACGGGCGACACCGCGGTCACGCAGAACTCGTGCAAGCCGCTGCCCAAGGTGTACGGGACCTGGATCGAGAAGCCGTGCTTGTGCTCCGTACCGGGGTCGTACAGCTTGTTGATGTCGGCGCGGTAGACGGTCGTGTCGACCGAGGCGACCTGCTTGCCGTTGTCGGTGACCACGATCCGGGTCGGCTTGGAGCGATACCAGTCCAGCATCGCCCAGCCGCGGAGACGGATCAGGTCGGTCCCGGCCAGCGAGGTCATCTCGAGCCGGCCGTGCGGCGGGATGGCGTTGCGCACCCGGGTGTTGTTGCCGGCCAGGTACTTCAGGCCGTTGATGTCGCCGGCCTTGAACGTCGCGACCGGGGCGTGGTTGACCGAGCGCATCACCTGGGTGCTGCCCTTGTAGCTGCCGTCGAAGTGCCCAAGGCCGACCGCGTGGCCGAGCTCGTGGCGGACCGTCGCCGACCACTGCCAGCGCGGGTACCGGTACAGCCGGGGGCAGATCACGACCCGGGCGCTCTGCATGTAGGCCTTGCGGCGAGGGAGCGGCATCGACGTGTGCCAGGTGATCCCGGCGTGGCCACCGGTGCAACCCGAGAGGCCCTCGGTGACGGTGATGATGCCTTCCCTCAGCTTCGGTGCGCCATAGCCCTTGTACGTCGCCTTCAACCCGAGCTTCTGCCAGAGAGCGACCGTGGCCTTGGCGTTGCGCGCGATGTTCGCGCGATGCGGCGCGCGGCGGTTGACCCACACGCGGAACCCGGCCGGAGTCTCGCCGAGCAGGCCGGGGACGCCGAGCACGTAGCCCGACGAGAGGGCCCTACGTGCCCCGACGAGGCCACCCGTTGCGGTGCTGCCTTCCCGGGAAACCTGCCTGCCGCCGATGGTCGTCACGGGGGCGACGATGACGCCGGTGGCCGTCGGCCGGGTCGTGGCCTGGGTCGTCGCCTCCGCCGCACCCAGGGTGGTGACCGGGGTCAACGAGATGACGGCCGCGGCGGCCAGCGCCGTCATCGCGGCTGTGAGCCCGCCGGCGACTCGGGCGCGGCGGCGCAGGGGTCCAGGCATGGCGTCTCCTTGGGCGCGAGGTGGTGCCGATGGCCATGGCGCCGCGCGCCTGGCCCGGGAACACCCCGGCCGCGGGAGCGGACCAACCGTGATCGCGCCCCGCCGGACAGTGACTGCCAAGGACTACCGAGGACTGCCGAGGACTGCCAGGGCAGTGCTGCCTGCACTGCTGCGGTGAAGCGCGAGGAAGGGCCGACGCAACCCGTGACATCCCCGTCGCTTCGATGAAAGCATTTTCAGGGGACGCGCCATGCCAAAACGTAAAAAAATAGGACAAGCAGAACTCGGCGGAACTACCCGCAGCGGCGACTTCCTGAGTCGCTCACCTTCCCGCCGACGGTCTTGTACTCCCAGGCGTAGGCGGCCTTTCCGAGCCGGAGTGCAAGGACCCCGAAGGTCCGGTTGTCGCGGACCACCGAACCGGTCACGGTGTCCCCGAAGTCACGGAGCCCTCTTCCTCCCGCGCCGGCGACGAAGGAGGTGATCCCGGCCCGGCTCGGCCGGCCGAAGGCGTTCATCCTGCCGAACCGCTCGTAGTCGTGGTCGTGACCGGCGAGCGCGAGGTCGGTGTGGTGACGCTGGGCCGTCTGCCACAGCGGCCGCAGGAAGGTGTTCGAGCCGTGCTCACCGGAGGAGTACCGCGGATGGTGCATCGTGATCGCCGTGCACCTGCGCGGGTTGCGGGCCATGTCCCGCTCGAGCCAGCGGTTCTGCCGGGCGCAGCTGATCCGGTCGCAGTTGGAGTTGAGCGCGTAGATGCGCCAGGAGCCGAGGTCGAAGGCGTAGTACCCGGGCGCGCCGGGTTGCTGGTTGCGGAAGTAGGCGAAGTACCCCGCAGCACCCCGGGTGAGGTACTCGTGGTTGCCCGGGACCGGCTTGGTGATCGACTTCAGAGCTCCCCAGGTGTGCGCGTAGGAGTTCTGGTACGCCCGGAGCGCGCCGGCGTCGTACTGCGAGTCTCCCAGGGCGAGGACCCTGCGCGGGTGGTAGCTGGTGGCGAGCCTCGCGGTGGCCGCCTGTTGGCAGGTCGTGGCGGTGGGAGGCGAGCCCTGACGGGCAGGCGATGTCCCCGACGGCGACCACGAGCGGTCCGCCGAACCGGCCGAGGGCGGACGTGGCGGACGTTCCCAGGACCTCTGGCTCGGTTCTCGGCGACGATGCGGTCTCAGCGCAGCCGGAGGCTACGAGTGCGAGAGCCAGCGAGGTGAGAAGAGCAGCGGTGGTGCGACGCAGGTGGGACACGTTTCCGCCTCCGTTCGGAGACCCGGCGACCGAATGAGGCTCTCCGGGCGGTGTGTATATCCACCGTAGGACTTCTTTATGCGGCTTTGGTCACGTCTGGGAAATGGAATACCTGGACCCTTCCGGGAGTTGTCGCAGCGCGTGACCGTCGAGAAGACCCGCAGCGACGTCGGGCTGCGCAGCGAACGCGGACCGGTACTGGGTTCGGTGATGCTCTGCACCGCGCTGGTCGCCATCGACGCGACGATCCTGGCCGCCGCGGTACCGGCCATCGTCAGTGACCTCGGTGGGTTCAGCCAGTTCCCGTGGCTTTTCTCGATCTACCTGCTCGCGCAGGCGGTCTCGGTCCCGATCTACGGCAAGCTCGCCGACGCCGTGGGCCGGAAGCCGGTCATGTTCGTGGGCATCTCGCTCTTCCTCGTCGGCTCGGTGCTGTGCGGCGCGGCCTGGACGATGCCGCTGCTGATCGCCGCGCGGGCGGTCCAGGGCCTCGGCGCGGGCGCGATCCTCCCGATGTCGATGACCATCGTCGGAGACATCTACACGGTCGAGGAGCGGGCACGGGTCCAGGGCTTCATCGCCAGCGTCTGGGGCATGGCCTCGATCGTCGGCCCGACCCTCGGCGGGGTCTTCTCGGAGTACGCCTCGTGGCGCTGGATCTTCTTCGTCAACCTGCCCGTCGGGGCCCTCGCGGCGTGGATGCTCACCAGGCGCTTCCACGAGAAGGTCGAACGCCGTCGGCACAGCATCGACTACGCCGGGGCGGGCCTGCTCGGCGTGGGGTGCTCCCTGCTCATCCTCGCCCTGCTGCAGGGAGGCCACTCCTGGGCGTGGGACTCCGCCGTGAGCATCACCCTCCTGAGCGTGAGCGTGGTCCTGCTGGTGGCGGTGCCGTTCGTCGAGCGGCGGGCCGCCGAGCCGATCCTGCCGCTGTGGGTCTTCAGCCGGCGGGTGCTCGTCGGCGCGAACGCCACGGCTCTGCTGGTCGGCGCGATCCTCATCGGGCTCACGTCGTACATCCCCACCTTCGCCCAGGGCGTGCTCGGGTTCGGTGCGCTGCTCTCAGGGTTCGCCCTCGCGGCGATGACCATCGGCTGGCCGATCGCGGCGGCGACGGCCGGGCGGTTCTACATGCGGCTCGGGTTCCGTGACACCTCGTTGATCGGGGTGGCCTTCATCGTGCTGGGCACGCTGCTCCTCCTCGGCATCGGCGAGGACAGCAGCCTCTGGATGATCGCGCTGTTCACCTTCGTCGTGGGGATCGGCCTGGGCTACACGGCCAGCCCCACGTTGGTCGCGGTCCAGTCGGTGGTCGGCTGGGACCGTCGGGGCGTCGTCACCGGGACGAACATGTTCGCCCGTTCCGTCGGCAGCGCGGTCGGTGTCGCTGTGTTCGGGGCGATCGCGAACGCGTCGCTGGCCCGGCAGTTCGCCAACCCGCCGGCCGGTGTGGGCGGGCAGCTGCCCACGTCCGCCGACGACGCCGCACTCGCGCTCGACCGGGGCTCCGGGGCCGCCCCCGCGGTGCGTGAGTTCGTGCGGATGGCGCTCAGCACGGCCACGCACCACGTCTTCATCGGCGTCGCCGTGCTCGCCGTGGTCATGGTGGCGACCGTGCTGCTGATGCCCCGTCGCTCGAGCCAGCTCCATTTCGACTGACCGCCACCCGGCGTACGGCGTCGTTATCCGGCCGTTACCCAGCGGGTCACGCTGGGGAAGTCCGAAATGTCCTGACCGGTATCTTTCGAACCCGTTTGGAATAGCCTCACAACCACGCAGGGCTAGAAAAATATGGGCATCACGGGTGATGTCGCCAGAATGTTCCACAGGCGCATTCTCAGGTTGAAGGCCAAAGTAAAGAGACGCTACGGGGGATCAGCCAGCGTGGGAGATTTCCCGCGACTGGATGCCTCACCCACAGCCTTTTCCAGAGGTGAGCAGCATGGGTGCGTTCAACCATCAGCCGGTCCCGGTCGGGCCGGTCATCGGGCCGGTCATCGGGACCCTGCCAGCTGCAGAGGTCCGGCTCCTCTCGCCCCACTCCGCCTCAGGTCAACTTCCCTAGACGTGATCGCGAAAGGACCCAGGCATGACGAACACAGGGAGCAGGGAGAGGAAGGCAGTACCGGAGCAACGAAGTTTTCCGTCCGGACTGTTTGTGGTGACGATGGGGCTCGTCGGGCTCCTGACCGCCTTCGTCGTGGTGGCGGTCCGCTGGAACGACGAGTCCGGCGTCGCGGCGCTCGGAGCGGTCGCCAGCTCGATCGCGGCGATCGTGACCGGCTACTTCGGCATCCAGTACACCCAGAGCACGGTCACCCGGAAGCGGAGGTCGAGGTGACATGGCCGAGCCGATGACGGCCGACGAGGTGCTGCAGGCCCTCAAGCGCTGGCGCGTGCCCTTCCAGAAGACGGACGGGTGGCGCACCCGGAACCGGAACCACGTGGGTGCTTGGGGACCCGTGCACGGCCTGGTCATCCACCACACCGCCGACGATGCGCTGGACCAGGTCGACCTCCGGATGATCACCCGGGGTCGGCCCGGCCTGCCGGGCCCGCTCTCCCACTTCGGCTGTGACGACGAGGGCACGATCTGGCTGGTCGCGTGGGGTCGCGCGAACCACGCAGGCGGGGGCGATCCGCGGGTGCTGCGGGCGGTCATCGAGGAGTCGTACGACGACTACCCGCCCAAGCCTCGTGAGCACACCGGTTCGGCCGGGTCGACAGACGGCAACGACAACTTCTACGGCGTCGAGACCTTCTACAGCGGGACGAAGCCGCCCACCGCGACGGCCAGACGCTCGCTGGTCCTGCTCTCGGCGGCGATCTGCGACCACCACGGCTGGTCCGCGAAGTCGGTGATCGGGCACAAGGAGTGGTCGGACCAGAAGTCCGATCCGGGGCAGGTGGACATGAGGGCGTTCCGCAACACGGTGGCCCAGCAGCTGCGCCACGGCCCGCCGCCCATCGACGGGACGGACATCTACCTCGACCGCGCGCGCCGTCGCCTGAAGGCGGCGTACGACGACCTCGTCATCGCCGAACGCAACCTGAACTGGGCGATCGACGCGGGTGCCAGGGTGCGGGCCATCCGCGACCGCACCCGCGCGAAGGCGCTCTCGGTCAAGAAGGACGCGGCGCGGCTGGAGGAGCCCCCGAGCTGACCGGTCTCCGTCGCCCTCACGGTCAGGCGGCCTCACGGTCAGGACGGCCTCACGGTCAGGACGCGTCCCAGGGTGCGGCTTCGGCCAGGGCCTCGATCGCCTGGGTGAAGCAGCCCATGGGCGGCGTGACCAGCCCCGCGCCGACCTGACCGGTTCCGGCGACACGTCCGGCCATCCCCGTGTTGATCTGGGGCAGGACGCCGCTGCGGACCACCGCGGTGACGTCGATCCCGGTCGGTGCGCCCCGGAACTCGAGGATCGGGATCGCGAAGGCCGGGTTCTCGCCGACGGTGATGTCGTACATCCGCTGCGAGGTCGCGAGCGCATCCGGGACGCTGCCACCGACGAAGCGGACGATCGCCGGAGCGGTTGCCATCGCGAAGCCGCCGATGCCGGCCGTCTCCGTGATCGCGGAGTCGCCGATGTCGGGGTTGGCGTCCTCGGGGCCGTAGCTGCCGAGGTACAGCCCCTCCGGGGTGTTGGCCGGTGCCGTGAACCACCGGTCACCGGTGCCGGAGACCTGGATGCCGAAGTCGGTGCCGTTGCGGGCCATCACGGTGACCACGGTCGAGCCGTCGATGCCGGCCGCCGCGGCGGTCTGGAGCTTGCAGGCGGGCATGCCGAGGTTGAGGAAGAAGTGGTCGTTGCCCGCGACGAACCGCACCGCCTCGGCGATGTCACCGCTGCGGTGCCCGGACTCGATCATCCCGGGAAGCAGCTCCCGCAGGAGCATCAGCGTCCCGGCCCGGTTGCGGTTGTGGCCCTCGTCGCCCATCTGCACCATCTGGCCGATGATCGCCTTCACGTCGACCGGGTCCCCGTTCCGGACGGCGGTCTGGAGGATGGGGCCGAGGACCTCGGTCATCCAGTGCAGCCGCTCGATGACCTCGGGGCCGTACGCGCCGTACCGGAGCACCTTCCCCAGGCCCTCGTTGAGCGAGCACCACGAGGTGGTGCCGTGCACCTCGTCGCGGAGCTCGAACATCCACATCGACGGCGAGACGACGCCGGCCATCGGCCCGACCGCGCCACGGTGGTGGCACGGCTCCCACGCGACCCCGTCACCCCCGGCGAGCATCTTCTCGGCCGCCTCAGGCGTGTCCGCGAGCCCCTCGAAGAGCGCCGCGCCGATCAGTGCGCCACGCATCGGGCCGGAGGCCCGCTCCCACTCGACGGGCGGGCCGGCGTGGAGGAACTGCCCGCGCTCCAGCCCCAGGGCCTCGGAGGCAGGGCGTACGTCGACCAGCACGGCCTCCGCGGCCAACATGGCCTCGAGCGCCTTGGCGTTGGCCTCCCGGCGTCGTCGGTCGCCGACCACGCGGACGAGTGCCTCCTCCGTGCCCTCGACCGGGGGGCGCCAGTCGACTCGGGCGGTGGTGACGCCTTGCTGCTCCACGGCGTCGGCGAGCATCGCCGCACCGGCGGTGACGACCACGTCAGGCGTGGTGAGACTGACCTGGCTCATGCGTCGGACTCCTTGGCGAGAAGGTCGAGGGCGTGGCGGGCGGCCTCGGCGTTGGAGAAGTAGACCCAGGCGCCGGCCCGGTTGAGGGCCGAGGCCTGGCCGGCCAGCCCCTGCGGGTCGTCCTTGGTGCCGACCATCGACACCACGACGGGGACGCCGGCCGCGGTCGCGGCCTCGACCAGCGGAGCCAGCTCGGCGGCCGGGTCAGGGGCGGCCCCGAGGCCGAGGACGACGTCGAGCAGGAGTACGCCGCAGGTGGGGTCCTCGACCTCCGCGCGAAGCCGCTCGGCACGGATGGAGCCGTCGATCATCGGGTGGGGCCGGCCTTGGGTGAGCCGGTCGTCGCCGAAGTCGATCATCGTGTGACCGTCCGAGGCGAGCGTCTCCTCGAGGGCCCAGGCCGGGTCGAGCGGGATGTTCGAGCGGATCGTGCCCAGCCTCTCGGAGGCGATGATCATCGCCTCGTCGCACAGCGTGCCGCCCACGAACAGCCCGCGAAGGGAGCCGCCCGGCCGGCCGCTGTCCACCCGGCCCGCCTCGTGGCCAGGGCTGTGCCACGTGAGCCCCAGGGTCTCCGCGACGTGTCGGGCGGTGGCCGTGAGGTCGGGCCGCCCGGCACCGAGGAGCCCGAAGATGACCGGCTTTCCCGTGTGGGCGGCATGCTCGCGCACCGCGTCGGCGACGGCCTCGTCCGGGGGCTTCGAGATGACGACGACCACCTTGGTCGCGTCGTCGGCCGCCAGCAGGTCGAGGGCGCGCATCGTGGAGGCGCCGCCCACGTCGGAGGACAGGTCGCGGCCGCCCACCCCGAGGCAGTGGCTGACGCCGACGTGGGCCCCGTCGAGCAGCGTCATCAGGTGCTGGGCGCCGGTGCCGGAGGCCGCGACGATGCCGACCGGGCCGGGCCGGACGACGTTCGCGAAGCCCAGGCCGACCCCGCCCACGACGGCGGTGCCGCAGTCCGGGCCCATGACGAGCACCCCGCTCGGCCCGGCGTAGCGCTTGAGCGCCACCTCCTGCGCCAGCGGCATGTTGTCGCTGAACACCATCGTGTGCAGCCCGGCGTCGATGGCGTCGACGGCGTCGACGAACGCGTACTGGCCCGGGGTCGAGATCAGCGCGACGCCGGACTCCGCCGCTCGTGCGCCGCGCCGACGGTCAACGGGGCGGGGGCGCCGCCGAGCGACATGGCCGACGGGGAGGCCTTCTCGTGGAGCGCCACCTCCAGCTCGGCCAGCGCCGCCTCCATGGCAGCGTCGTCGTCCGCCTCGACCGCCACCAGCATCTCGTTCGGCGAGGTGTGCTCGGGGAGGGTGAAGCCCATCGACACCGCGAGGTCGAGGTTGAGCTCGGTGGCCATGGCGACCAGAGCCGAGCGGACACCCGGCACGGAGGAGACCCTCTTGCTCACCTGCATCAGGGTCACCGAGTCGACGTAGGCACCTCTGCGTACGGTCAGGTTTCTCGTCACGCTGCTCCTTCGGTTGCTTCGCAGGTGGTTGCTTGAGCGGGGTCGGTCCTCAACGTGTGCAGCACCCCGGTCAGCAGGGCGCCTCCCGAGGTGTGGCCGACGGCAAGCAGGTCCGCGGTCGCCCGGGCGGTGTCCTGCCCGAGGCACAGGGCGGTCAGGAACGCGGCCAGCTGCGGCACCGCGTAGCCGTCGAGCGCGTGGTGCAGCATCGCCCGGGACACGTCGGTGGTGCGTCCCCGGGCCAGCTCCGCGACCGTCGTACGACGCCAGGCGGGGAGTCGTGGGTCGGCGGTCGCGTAGGCGGCCACCAGGGCACCGGCGAGGACGTCGTCGCCCGCAGGGGTCAGGCCGGGGCCGAGCCCGATCAGCGCGTCGGGTGACAGTGACGGGCCGAGTCGGGGGACGTCGAGGCTCGGCGCCGGGATGGTGAGCCGGGCGACGTCGGCGCCCGAGGGACGCGGCAGGCCGCTCGGCTGCGCCGGTTGCCACCAGCGACGTGCACCCCAGGTCGCCGCTGCGTCGCGAAGACGCCCCTCGCCGACCCGGAGCGGCCCCGGACCTGGCAGGGACGTGGTCACGAGGCTGTTGGGCAGGCGCACGGCGTCGGGGGTGCACACGCACAGCACGGGCACGGCGGTGTCACCCGTGCGGTAGTGCACGCTGACGCTGGTGCGGGCGACCTCCACGAGCTCGACCTCTGCCCGTCAGTGACACCGGGAGTGACACCGCCAGTGACACCGTCGACGGCGCCGTCGAGCAGGTCGGAGAGCAGCGTCGAGGCGGCGCAGGGGATCTCGTGGGTTGCCACTCCCTGACGATAGGACTCGGGTAGCGTCCCGGGCATGGGCAATGTTGCCAACGATCGACGTTCTGATCATGGGGAGTTGCCAGACGGCGACCCGACTCAGGCGATGAGCGTAGCCGCCATGCTCGCGCTGCCCGCCTTCGAGGGCGCGGAGGTGGTTGCCGGCGCGCGCGGGCTGGAGCGCAGGGTGCGCACCGCGAACGTCATGGAGGTGCCCGACATCATCCCGTGGGTCCGCAGCGAGGCCCTGCTGCTGACCACCGGCTACCCGCTGCGAGCAGCCACCTCGGAGCTGTCGCAGCTCGTGGAGGACCTCGACGACCGCGGCGTCTCGGCGATAGCGGTCAAGCTGCACCGCTACCTCGACGCCCTGCCCGAGCCGATGGTGGCGGCGGCGGAGCGGCGTGGTCTGCCCCTGGTGCTCCTCCCCGACGACATCGGCTTCGACGACGTGCTCACCCAGGTGTTCACCAGCGTCGTGAGCGAGCGGGCGTCGGTGCTCGAGCGGAGCGAGGACGTGCACCGCCGCCTGGTCGACGTGGTCCTCGACGGTGGCGGGGTCACGGACGTGGCGGAGAGCGTCAGCGAGCTGTTCTCCGCCGTCGCGATGGTCACCACCGCCGACGGGCGGGTGATGAGCGCGGCCGGCGACCCTGACCAGCTCGCCGCCCTCCGGGCCTCCTCGGTCTTCCACCCCAGCGGCCGCTTCCGCACCGAGACCTCCACGCCCGGGGTGCACGTCGTCGACGACCTGCCCGGGTCGCACGCGACCGTGGCGATCCGGGGAGGCCGCATCGACCACGGCCGACTGGTCCTCTTCGACAGCACCAGGGTGCTCACGGCCGCCGACACGGCCGTCCTGGAGCGTGCCGCGACGGTCGCGGCGATCTCGCTGACCAAGGAGATCGCGATCGGCGCCGTGGAGAGCAAGTACCGCGGGGACTTCCTCCGCGACGTGCTCTCCGGACGCGCCGGGTCGGCCGCCGACGTGACGGCGCACGCGCGGTCCCTCGGCTGGGAGGTCACCCGACCTCTCGTGGTCGTCGTGTGCGCTCTGGAGACCAGCGATGCCGCGTCGATGCAGCTCGGCTACCAGGGCCCGCTGGAGGTCGAGCGGTTCACGGCCGCCTGGCGCACGGTGGTCGGCCGGCGGGACCCCAGCATCCCCGTGGTCGGCTTCGCCGCCGAGGTCGTCGCGCTCCTGCCCGTGACGGAGGGTGTCCCGCCGAAGAACGCCGTGGAGCCGGTCATCGGCGAGGTGGCCGGTGACGGCGGGGGCGGCCGACGCCCCTTCGCGACGGGTGTGAGCCGGGTGGTCGCCTCACCGGACGACCTGCCCGCGGCCTACGAGCAGGCCCGGCGGGCGCTCCACGTCGGCCGGCAGCTCAACGGCCCCAGGGCGGTCGTGCACTTCGACGACCTCGGGGTGTTCCGGCTGCTCAGCCTCATCGACGACACCCGGGAGCTGTCGGCCTTCGTCGACGAGACCCTGGGCGAGCTCGCCAGCGGTACGTCGACCGAGGCGGCCGACCTCCGCACGACCCTGCAGATGCTGCTCGACACCAACCTGAACGTCGCCGAGACGGCACGCCGCCTGCACTTCCACTACAACACCCTGCGCTACCGGATCAGCAAGCTCGAACGGATGGTCGGGCCGTTCACGACCGACCCCGCCCTCCGCCTCGACCTGGCCCTCGCGCTGCGGATCGTCGCGATGCGGGCGATGGACGGCACGGGCACCTCGAACGGCCGATGAGTCGGCCCGCGACAGCCGCGAGACGACCCTGAGTGGACCACCGGGACGAGCCTGGGGCGACCGATGAGACGGCCGCAGGACGGCCATGCCGAGACGTCGGCAACTTGCGCCATAGATCTTCCCCTGGATTCGGCAGAAGTTTTTAGTGCCACATGACGCACGTCACAGGAAGGCTGGTGCATTGTGAGCAGAGGCTTGCGCGCGCGAGTCACTAAGGGCGCACCGGTCCGGTAGGACGGTGCTGTGTTGGCCAGGAGGCCTGCATGTCGATGTTTTCGTGGAAAGTCGTGTACGGCGGCAAGACGCCGCCGATCGGGGCCGCAGTAGCCCCGGACGAGCGCCTGTCCTGGGGGAGGACAGCCGGTCTCGGAGCGCAGCACGTGGTCGCGATGTTCGGGGCGACCTTCGTCTTCCCGATCATCATGGGGCTGAGCCCGCAGCTCGCGATCATGATGAGCGGCATCGCGACGATCTGCTTCCTGCTCATCGTCCAGGGCAAGGTGCCGAGCTACCTGGGAACCTCCGCGTCGTTCGTCGGTGGTGCCACCGCGATCTACGCCCAGGGGGGCGGGCCGCAGGACGTCACGGGCGCGATCCTCATCGCGGGCGCCGTCCTCGCGCTCGTCGGTGTCGCGATCCACTTCGCCGGCACTCGCGTGCTCCACGCGGTGCTGCCGCCGGTCGTCACCGGCGCGGTCGTGATGCTGATCGGGTTCAACCTCGCCCCGGTCGTCGCCAACATCTACTGGCCGCAGGACCAGTGGGTCGCCCTGCTCACGATGACCTTCGTGATCGTCGTGGCCGTCGGCGCCCGCGGCTTCATGGGACGCATCGCGATCTTCCTCGGCCTGATCTTCGGAACTTTGATCTCGTGGCTGTTCGACGTGATCTTCGGTCAGATCAACTCCTTGAACTCCGCCACCCAGAAGGTCGAGCCGCACGACCGGATCAGCTGGGCGAACGTGAAGGCCGCCGACTGGTTCGGCTTCCCGCCGCACACCCCCGACGGCCTGACCGGCAACCAGACGGTCCTGGGCAACCTTCCGGCGGTCGGCTGGCACCTGCCGAGCTTCTCGATCACCTTCGTGCTGCTCGTGCTCCCCGCGGTCATCGCGCTGATCGCGGAGAACACCGGCCACGTCAAGGCGGTCGCCGAGATGACCAACCGCGACCTGGACCCGGTCATGGGCAAGGCGATCGGCGCCGACGGCGTCGGCACCATGCTCGCCAGCGCGGTCGGTGGCTCGCCCACCACCACCTACGCCGAGAACATCGGTGTCATGGCTGCCACAAGGGTTTACTCCACGGCCGCCTACTTCGTCGCCGCGGGCGTCGCGATCGTCTTCGGTCTCTCGCCGAAGTTCGGCGCGGTCGTCGCGGCCACCCCGGGCGGTGTCCTCGGCGGTATCACCGTGGTGCTCTACGGCATGATCGGCCTGCTCGGCGCCAAGATCTGGAAGGAGAACCAGGTCGACTTCGCCAACCCGGTGAACCTGGTCCCGACCGCCGCCGGAATCATCATCGCGATCGGTGACACGAGGCTCGTGTTCACCGACAACTTCGTGCTCTCCGGCATCGCGCTCGGCACGATCGTCACGCTCGTCGGCTACCACCTGGCACGCGCCGTGGCTCCCCCGGACCTGAGGGAGGACACCAGCCTGATCGTGGTGGAGCGTCCGGGCGTGCAGGAGGACGAGGAGATCCCTCCGCACGAGCGTCGTACGCACCGGCACGACCAGTAACCAGCAGCAACCCGTACGCGACGAGAACCAGGACGCATCCCTTGAAGCCCCCACCGTTCACCTACCACCGTCCGCAGACCGTGGAGGAGGCCGTCGAGACCCTGGCCGCCCTCGGCGGGGACGGGAAGGTGCTTGCCGGGGGCCAGAGCCTGGTGCCGTTGATGTCGATGAGGTTGGCCGCACCCGCCCACCTCGTCGACATCAACCACCTCCCCGGCCTCGACACCGTCGAGGTGAGCAGCACCCACGTCCGGGTGGGCGCCCTCGCCCGGCACTCGACGGTGGAGAAGGACGCGGACGCGTACGCCGCGATCCCGCTCCTGCGCCAGGGGCTCCGCAACGTCGCGCACCCCACGATCAGGAACAGGGGTACGACGGTCGGCAGCATCGTGCACGCCGACCCCGCCGCCGAGATGCCGGCCGTCCTGGCCCTCCTCGACGGCGTGGTGGAGCTGCGCTCGGTCGAGGGGACGCGCGAGGTCCCGGCCGGGGAGTTCTTCGTCGGCCCCATGGAGTCGGCGACCAGACCGGGTGAGCTGGCCGTGGCGGCGACGTTCCGCCGTCCGGCCAACGGCAGCGGCTCGGCGTTCGTGGAGCTGGCCCGGCGCAGTGGCGACTACGCGATGTGCGGCGTCGGAGCCGTCGTCACGACCGAGACCGGTGGCGCGGTGACGAGCGCACGCGTCGCGTTCATCGGGGTCGGCGACGGGCCCGTGCTGGTCGACGTGACCGAGGCCGTCACCGGTTCTGGAGGCGGCTTCCGGAGTGATGACCTTCGAGAGCTGGTCGACGCCCGGATCGATCCCGAGGGCGACATCCACGCCACGGCGGAGTACCGCCGCCACCTCGCGCACGTGCTCACCGCGCGGGCGCTGGACCAAGCACATCGGCACGCGGGGCGCGAGCGCCGTGAGGGGAGGGTCGCCTGATGAGCACCGGAACCACCGACCGAGAGCACCACGCAGGGTGGCGCCGACAGCTCGGTGCACGTCGGCTTCACGGTCAACGGCGTCCCCTACGAGATCGACGTACCGCCCCGGCGGCTGCTGTCCGACGCACTCCGGCACGACCTCCGGCTGACCGGCACCCACGTCGGCTGCGAGCACGGCGTGTGCGGGGCGTGCACGGTTCTCGTGAACGGCGACCCCGTCCGGTCCTGCCTGATCTTCGCGGTCACGCTCGAGGGCGCCGAGATCACCACCGTCGAGGGCTGCCGCAACGCCGAGGGCGGCATGGGGCCCGTGCAGCAGGCGTTCCAGGACTGCCACGCGCTCCAGTGCGGCTTCTGCACACCGGGTTTCATCACCACGATCACCGCCTACCTCGAGGAGAACGCCGACCCGACCGCCGAGGAGGCGCGCGAGGCGATCTCGGGGAACCTGTGCCGGTGCACCGGCTACCAGAACATCGTCGCCGCCGTGCAGCGCGCCGCCGAGATCAGGCGCACCGGCGGGGCCTCGACCCTCCGGGAGACTCAGGAGACCGCGAGCGCGACCGGCGGGGGCGAGGCCCCGTGACCACGAAGCTGTTCGGGCAGCGGATCAAGCGCAGCGAGGACCCTCGGCTCGTCACCGGCAACGGCCGGTACCTCGACGACCTCGGCCACGACGCCCTCGAGGCCGCCTTCGTCAGGAGCCCGCACGCCCACGCGCGCGTGCTGGACATCGACGTGACCGGGGCCCTCGACGTCGAGGGGCTGGTCGCGATCTACACCTACGAGGACCTCGCCGCCGACACCGGCAGCCGGGTGGCCGAGCCGCTGCCCCTGCTCATCCCGCACCCCACGCTCACGCATGGACGCACCCCCTACGCGCTCGTGAAGGAGGAGGTCCACCACGTCGGCGAGGCGGTCGTGATGGTGGTCGCGGAGAACCGCTACATCGCCGAGGACGCCGCGCAGCGGATCGTCGTGGACTACGAGTTCCTGCCGGCCGTCGTCGGGATCGAGGCCGCCCGGGACGGTGCCGACCTCGTGCACGCCGACGTGCCGGGCAACCGGGCCGCGGTGATGGTGCAGGAGACCGGCGACGCCGACGCGGCCATCGACGCAGCGCCGCACCGGCTCGAGCTCGACCTCAGCATCGAGCGCAGTGCCTCCATGCCCATGGAGGGCAAGGGCGTGCTGGCCCGCTGGGACGCCGACGACCGGTCGCTGCTCGTCAACACCTCGACCCAGACCTCGACCAGCGTGCGCCAGGCGGTCGCGGCGAAGCTGAACCTCCCGGTCGACCGCGTCGAGGTGGTGACCCCCGACGTGGGTGGCGGGTTCGGCGTCAAGATCGTGCACCCCTGGCCGGAGGAGGTGCTCGTCCCGTGGGCCGCCGTACGCCTCGGCCGGCCGGTGAAGTGGACCGAGGACCGACGTGAGCACTTCGTGTCCAGCGCCCACGAGCGGGGACAGCTGCACAAGGTGCGGGTCGGGTACGACGACGAGGGCCGGCTGCTGGGGCTGTCGGTCAGGTTCTGGCACGACAACGGGGCCTACACGCCGTACGGCCTGATCGTGCCGATCATCACCTCGACGCAGCTGCTCGGGCCGTACAAGCCAGGGGTCTACAGGGTCGAGTTCACCAGCCTCTACACCAACACGGTCATCGTCACGCCGTACCGCGGAGCCGGCCGTCCCCAGGGCTGCTTCGTCATGGAGCGCACCATGGACGCGATCGCGGACGACCTCGACCTCGACCGCGCGGTCGTGCGGGAGCGCAACTTCATCCAGCCCGACGAGATGCCGTTCGACCATGGGCTGGTCTTCCAGGACGGCCGCCCGCTGATCTACGACTCGGGCGACTTCCCGGCCTCGCTCGACAAGCTCAAGAAGCTGGTCGGCTGGTCGGACTTCGAGGCGTTCCGCGAGCAGGCCCGTGCGGAGGGACGCAGGGTCGGCATCGGGCTCGCCTGCTACGTCGAGGGCACCGGCGTCGGCCCCTACGAAGGCGGCCACGTCCGGGTGGAGACCGACGGCACGGTCGTGGTCTCCACCGGCCTCACCACGCAGGGCCAGGGCCACCAGACGATGCTCGCCCAGATCGTGGCCGACGAGCTCGGTGTGCCGTTCGAGCGGGTCAAGGTCACCACCGGTGACACCCGACGGTTCAAGTACGCCGTCGGCACGTTCGCCTCGCGCACCGCGGTGATGAGCGGCAGCGCCGTGGCCATGACCGCCCGGAAGGTCAGGCAGAAGGCGCTCAAGGTCGCCGCGGAGGCGCTCGAGGTCTCCGTGGAGGACCTCGAGATGGTCGAGGGGCACGTGCGGGTCAAGGGCGCCCCCGACGCGCAGATGGACATCGGCGCCGTGGCCGTGCTCTCGAACCCGCTGCGCTACGCCTTCGACGAGGCGGCCCAGCGGGCGACGCAGTTCGCACGCGCGGCGGACCCGAACGAGCCCCCGATCGGCAAGGACGAGGCGCCGGGGCTCGAGGGCACCGACTACTACTCGCCGCCCCGGTCGACGTTCGCCAACGGCATGCACGCGGTGGTCGTGGAGACCGACCCGGAGACGGCGGAGGTGAAGATCCTGCGCTACTGCGTCGTGCACGACTGCGGCACGATCATCAACCCGATGATCGTCGAGGGCCAGATCCACGGCGGCGTCGCGCAGGGCGTGGGCGGTGCGTTGTACGAGCGGATGGAGTACGCCCCCGACGGGCAGCTGCTCAACGCGTCGTACATGGACTTCCTGATGCCCTACTCCTCCGAGGTCCCCACGATCGAGATCGACCACCTCGAGACGCCGTCCCCGCTCAACCCGATCGGGGTCAAGGGCGCCGGTGAGGCGGGCGTGATCCCCGGATCCGCCGCGATCGCCTCCGCGATCGAGGACGCCGAGGGCATCCCGATCCGCCGGATGCCGATCTCGCCGAGCGAGCTGTTCCACCTCCGTCAGCAGCACAGCCAACAGCACAGCCAACAGCACCGGGAGAACCGATGAAGATCTCCGGCACGTCCACGCTCAACGCGGACCGCGTCACCGTCTGGGCCGCGTTGAACGACCCGGCCGTGCTCGTGCAGACCATCCCCGGCTGCCAGCAGCTCGAGGCGCTCGGTGACGACGCCTTCAAGATGACCGTCGCCGCCGGCGTCGGCTCGATCAAGGGTGTGTACGACGGCCAGGTCCGACTCACCGACCACCAGCACCCCGAGGCCTTCAAGATGCATGCCCAGGGCGCGGGAGCACCCGGGACCATCGGTGCGGAGGTCTGGGTGAACCTGATCGAGGGTCCGGACGGCAGGACCGAGCTGAAGTACGACGCGGACGCCACGGTCGGCGGCATGATCGGCGGCGTCGGCCAGCGCATGCTCACGGGCGTGTCCAAGAAGATGGCGGACGAGTTCTTCCGCAACGTGGATGCCGTGCTCGTCGGCGGTCTCCCGGCCGCACCGACCCTCGCCGCGAGCAGGTCCTCTCGCCGGTCCGGCAGCAGTCCCGGGACAGGCGGCCGCACCCACGCCAGGGCCCCAGGTCGGCCAGGTCTTCACCGCCCCCCAGGCCGCCGCGGCCGCCTCCGCCGGGCCCGGCTTCCTCCTCGGCGTCGTGGCCGGTGCGGCTGCGGCCCTGGCCGGCGCCGTCGTCGGCGGCTGGCTCGCAGGTCGCAGGCGCAGCTGACACTCCGATGAGCATCGACTACTACAGCAGTGCCCGCGCGATGGCCGCGGCGGTCCGGTCGCGGGAGATCTCCGCACGCGAGCTGCTCGACCTGCACCTCGAGCGGATCGAGGCGACCAACCCGCAGGTCAACGCGGTCGTGAGCCTCGACCCCGAGCGTGCCCGCGAGCAGGCGGTCGCGGCCGACGAGGCCACCGCGCGAGGTGAGGCGACCGGCCCGTTGCACGGGTTGCCGTTCGCGTTCAAGGACACGCACCGGGCCGCCGGGTGGCGGACCACGTTCGGGTCCCCCTTGATGGCCGACCACGTCGCGGACGGTGACGACCTCGTCGTGGAGCGGGTGCGGGCGGCCGGCGTGGTCGTGATCGGCAAGACCAACGTGCCCGAGTGGGCGGCGGGCTCGCACACGTTCAACCCGGTCTTCGGCACGACGCTCAACCCCTACGACCTCGGCCGCTCCGCCGGCGGGTCGAGCGGCGGGGCCTCGGCGGCCCTCGCCTCCGGCATGGTGCCGCTCGCCGACGGCAGCGACATGGGTGGCTCCCTGCGCAACCCGGCCTCCTTCTGCAACGTCGTGGGGCTCCGGCCCAGCCTGGGTCGGGTGCCGAGCTGGCCGGCCGACAACGCGTGGGAGACCACCTCGGTCGCCGGTCCGATGGCCCGTGACGTCGAGGACGTCGCCCTGCTGCTCTCGGTCATGTCCGGGCCCGACCCGCGCACCCCCCAGGCGCTCGAGACCCCCGGCAGCACCTTCGCCACCCCGCTGCGCGGCGACCTGCGCGGGGTGCGGGTGGCGCTGTCGCCCGACCTCGGCGGCGCCTTCACCGTCGACGACGCGGTGGCCGGGATCGTCGAGGCCCAGGCCGACGTCCTCACCGGCTCGGGGGCAACCGTGACCCGGGCACATCCCGACCTCGGACCCGGCGAGGAGACGTTCCGCACGCTCCGGGCCTGGCAGTTCTGGCACCGGTTCGGCGCCACGCTGACCAAGCACCCCGACGGGTTCAAGCCGTCGCTGGCCGACAACATCCGTGCCGGGGAGGGCTTGAGCGGCGAGGACGTCGCGCGGGCCTACCAGCTCCGCACCGAGCTCGGTGAGCGGATGCGGGTCTTCTTCGAGTCCCACGACGTGCTCGTGCTGCCCGTCAGCCAGGTCCCGCCGTTCAGCGCCGACAAGGAGTACCCCTCCGAGATCAACGGAGAGGTCCAGTCGACGTACCTGGACTGGATGCGCTCGGCGTACCTGATCACCGTGACCGGCTGCCCGGCGATCTCCGTGCCCGCCGGGTTCACCGCCGAGGGCTGGCCGGTCGGCATCCAGATCGTGGCCGCACCCAACCAGGAACGACGTCTGCTCGAGATCGCGTACGCGTTCGAGCAGGCCACCCGCGTCGGCGACCGCCGGCCGGACCTAGCTGCGCACGTCGCCGCAGCGCCGGACCAAACCTCGGAGAAGCAGTGAACACCCAGACCCGCAGCATCCGGATCGGCATCGACACGGGGGGCACGTTCACCGACGTGGTCGCCGTGGACGAGCACACCGGAGAGCTGGCCACCACCAAGACACCGTCCACGCCGCACGACCCGGCGGTCGGGTTCATGGCCGGCGTGCACAAGGTGCTCGACACGCTCGGCCTCCAGGGCGACTCGATCAGCGCGGTGAGCCACGGCACCACCGTCGCCACGAACAAGCTGCTCGAGGGCAAGGTCGAGAACCTCGGCTTCATCACGACCGAGGGCTACGAGTTCGTCCTCGAGATCGCCCGGCAGTCGGTCCCGGACGGCTACGGCAACTCCTACTTCTGGGTGAAGCCGGACCGGATCGTCCCGGCGCACCGGGTCAAGACCGTCCCCGGACGGCTGTCGGTCACCGGCGAGGAGATCCGGCCCTTCGACGAGGCGGCCGCCGTGGCAACGGCGAGGTGGTTCCGCGAGCGCGGGATCAACACCATCGGGGTCTGCTTCCTGCACTCCTACGCCAACGACGCCCACGAGCTCGCGATGCGCGACGTGCTGGCTCGCGAGCACCCCGGCGCGACGATCTCGATCTCGAGCGAGGTGCTCCGGGAGTACCGGGAGTACGAGCGCAGCGTCACGACGCTCGTCGATGCGGCGGTGAAGCCGAACATCCGGAGGTACGTCGAGAACATCTCCGGTCACCTCGACGCCTTCGCCTCGGAGAGCCAGGCCGTGGCGCGACGGGTGCCGTTCTACGTCATGAAGTCCAACGGCGGCGTGCTCTCGGCGGAGGAGGTCGTGCACCAGCCGATCACCACCGTGCTGTCCGGCCCGGCCGCGGGCGCGCTCGGCGCTGCCGTGGTCGCCGAGAAGGCAGGGTTCCCGCAGGTGGTCACCTGCGACGGAGGGGGTACGTCGACCGACGTGACCGTCGTGATCGACGGCTCCCCCGCGCTGACCACGGAAGGTCATGTGGGGGCCTACCCGTCGAAGATCCCGATGATCGACGTGGTGACCGTCGGGGCGGGCGGCGGCTCGATCGCGTGGATCTCTCCCGAGGGGACGCTGAAGGTCGGCCCGCAGTCGGCGGGGGCCGACCCCGGCCCGATGTGCTACCGGACCGGCGGCACCGAGCCGACGATCACCGACGCCCACGTGCTCCTCGGGCGCATCCCGCCCCATCTCCTCGGCGGTGAGGTGCCCCTCGACGTCGAGGCCGCCCGGGTCGGCATCGAGAAGCTCGCGGCCGACCTGAACCTGTCGCTCGAGGCCTGCGCCACCGGCGTCCTCGAGATCTCCGCGTGGAACCAGGCGAACGCGCTTCGCCAGGTCACCGTCAACCGTGGCCTCGACGTCCGCGACTTCACCATGGTCACGTTCGGCGGGTCCGGCTCGCTGCTGGCCTGCCGGCTCGTGGACATCCTCGGCCTCGAGGGCGTGCTCGTGCCGATGAACCCGGGCAACCTGTCCGCCTACGGCCTGCTGACGGTCGACGTACGCAACGACTACGTGCAGACCGCGGTCCGGCGTGCCTCCCGCCTCGACGTGGACGAGGTGCAGCGGACGTTCGACGACCTGACCGCGAAGGCCGATGCGGCGCTGGGCCGGGAGGGCTTCGCCGAGGGCGACCGCCGGTTCCTGCGCACCGCGGACCTCCGTTACTACGGCCAGGCCTACGAGATCCGGGTCGAGGTGCCCGAGGGGCCGGTGACCGACGAGCTCTTCGCCATGGTCGCGGCGAGGTTCCACGTGGAACACATGGCCTTGTACGGCTACAACTTCCGCGACGACCCCCGCCAGGAGGTCGAGTGGGTGAACCTCCGGGTCACCGGGGTCGGCCCGATCCGCAAGCCGGAGCTGCGCGAGATCGCGGCCGGCGCGGGATCTGACGGCGCCAGGACCGGCACCCGGCCGGTGTACTTCGACGAGTGGGTGGACACGCCGGTCTACGACCGGGCGTCGCTCGGCGCCGGGGACGTGGTGGCCGGTCCCGCGGTGCTGGAGGAGTTCAGCTCCACCGTGCCGCTCCACCCCGGCTTCACGGCGAAGGTCGACACCTACGGCAACCTCCTGATCACGAGGAACAAGGCATGAGCCATCTCCCTACGGCACCGAAGACCGATGCCTCCCCCAAGACGCCCGCGTACCGGCTCACCGACACCCACGACCCGGACCCGATCCTGGTCGAGATCATCGAGGGCTACCTGGCCTCGGTGGAGCAGGAGGTCGAGACCGCGATCGGGCGGACCAGCCGGTCCCCGATGATCCGCGACGCCCACGACTACCGGGCCGGGATCCACGACCGCCACCTGCGCAAGCTGACCGGCCGGTCCTACTCCGCGCTGGTGCACCCGGTGGTGCGGGACTACCCGATCGAGACGATGAAGCCGGGCGACGTCTTCTTCCACAACGACGTGTACATGTCCGAGGGCGGCATCGGCCACCTGCCCGACCTGTGCGTCACCGCCCCGGTCTTCCACGACAGCGGCAACGGGCCCGAGGTCGTGGCGTTCGTCCAGGCGTTCGGCCACCACGACGACATCGGTGGCGCGGTGCCCGGTTCCATGCCCTCGCACGCCACGAGCGTGTTCGAGGAGGGCCTGATGGTCCCGCCGATCAGGCTCTGGGACGCCGGGGTGCCGTGCGAGCAGGCGCTGAAGATCATGACCCGCAACTCCCGGATGCCGGAGTCGCTCGCGGCGGACCTCGACGCCGAGTGCTCCGCCTGCCTGATGGGTGCGCGGCGGATGGGCGAGCTGTTCGAGAGGTACGGCAAGGACACCGTCGAGGCGTGCTTCGACGCGGTGCTCGACAAGACCACCGCGACCTTCCGTCGCGAGATCCTGTCGAAGATCCCCGAGGGCACCTACACCTGGGAGGACTACGCCGAGCACGACGGCGTCGAGCCCCCGAAGCTGCACACGCAGCGGATCACGCTCACGAAGACCAGCGCGGACGACCCGGACGGGGAGCGGCTGATCATGGACTTCCACGGCACCGCGCCGCAGGCCAAGGGCCCGATCAACCACTGCGGCGACTACGCCGACGGCAACTTCCTCAAGAAGTGGCTCGCCCCGATCCTGCGCAACCTCGCCGACACCCCGGAGCGGATGGCGGAGCTCGACGTGAACGAGGGCGTCGTGCCGCTGATCGAGATGCGCTTCCCGCCGAAGGGCACGCTGCTCACCCCGGAGTTCCCCGCCCCGACGAACGCCCGCACCTTCGTGATCCTGCGCCTCCTCGGCGTGCTCGCGGGCGTGGTTGCCAAGGCGGTCGACGGGCGGATGCCGGCCGACCAGGAGACGATCCGCTACACGGGTGTGTACGGCGAGGACCTCGACGGGGCGCCGTACCTCATGCGCGAGGTGCTCGGCGGCGGCTCCGGCGGGCGCTACTACGCCGACGGCGAGGACACCATCCACGTGGTGCCCGACTCCCGCAACCTGCCGAGCGAGTTCTCCGAGTCGCGCTTCCCGTTCGTGGTCGAGCGGCTCGGCCTCGCCGTGGACAGCGGGGGCGCCGGTCGCTACCGCGGCGGGCTCGGCTACGAGAAGCACATCCGGATGCTCAAGGACGGCCACTTCATGTCGATCGCCGACCGCTCGATCCTCGCCTGCTGGGGGGTCAAGGGCGGCAAGGCCGGCAAGCCGTTCGAGGTCGTCATCGACCCGGGCGGCCCGAACGAGCGCGAGGTCGACGCCCTCGCCGACGACGAGCCCGTGAAGGCCGGCGAGGTGATCCGGATCCGGACCACCGGCGGCGGTGGCTGGGGCGACCCGCTCGACAGGCCGTACGCCGAGGTCGTCCGCGACGTGCTCTGGGGCAAGGTCTCCGTCGAGGCCGCCCGGGCCGACTACGGCGTGGTCGTCATCGGGGACGCCGACGAGCCGCAGGCCGACGTCGCCGCCAGCGACGGGCTGCGCGACAAGATGCGGGCCGAGCGCGACATCGGAGCCGTTCTTCGACCGCGGACCCGGCTACGCCACGCTCGCCGGAGCCTCGTCCGCCGACTACGACTGGGTGGGGCCGCGATGAGGGTCCTCGTCGCCCTGGGCGGCAACGCCATGACCTCGCCGGAGGGCGGTGCGCACCCCGCCGACCAGATCGAGGCAGCCGGCGTCGCGATGGCCAGCGTCGCCGACCTCGTCGCCCGTGACGTCGACGTCGTGATCACCCACGGCAACGGTCCCCAGGTCGGCAACCTCCTGGTCAAGAACGAGCTCGCCGCGTCCGTCGTACCCCCGGTGCCACTCGACTGGTGCGGTGCCCAGACCCAGGCCACGCTGGGCTTCATCCTGATGAACTGCCTCGACGCGGAGCTCGCGAAGCGAGGGTCGGGCCGGCGTACGGCGACCGTCGTCACGCGCACCCGGGTGGACGCGAACGACCCGGGGTTCGTCAAGCCGACCAAGCCGATCGGGCGGTTCCTGCCGAAGGAGGAGGCGGCCGTCCTCGTCGAGCACGGCGAGACCTGGGAGGACCGCGGCGACAAGGGCTGGCGACGGGTCGTGGCCTCGCCCGAACCCCTCGAGATCATCGACGCACCGGTCGTGGCCGCGCTCGTCGACGCCGGGTTCGTCGTGGTGGCCAACGGCGGCGGGGGCATCCCCGTCGTCCGGGACGAGCACGGACACCTCCTGGGTGTCGAGGCGGTCATCGACAAGGACCACGGCGCCGAGCTCCTCGCCCGCACCGTCGAGGCCGACGTGCTCGTGATCGCGACCGACGTACCTCAGGCCGTCCTGCGCTTCGGCACGCCCGAGGCCGAGCCGATCGGGCGGATCACCGTGGAGGAGCTGCGCGCGCACGCCGACGAGGGCCACTTCGCCAGCGGCTCGATGGGACCCAAGGTCGACGCCGCCTGCCGGTTCGTGGAGAGGGGCGGCCGCTACGCCGTGATCACCGACCTCGCCAACATCGTCGACGCGGTGAACGGCGAGGCCGGCACGGTCATCGTCCCGGCCGAGCCGCGCGACCCCCGACACCACTGAGACACCGCATCACCCCGAAACCAACCGAGACAGAAACCAACCGAGCAAGGAGCCAGCGGATGCCAGAACCGATCGAGGTACGCAAGGTCCCGATCCTCAACGTCTCCGACGCCAGCGGGCTCGGCGAGCTGATCGACAAGGGCGTCCTCGACGCCGACCGCGTGATCGCGGTGATCGGCAAGACCGAGGGCAACGGCGGCGTCAACGACTACACCCGGATCATCGCCGACCGTGCCTTCCGCGAGATCCTCGTGGAGAAGGGCACGCGCAGCCCCGAGGAGGTCAAGCAGATCCCGATCGTGTGGTCGGGCGGCACCGACGGGGTGATCAGCCCGCACGCGACGATCTTCGCGACCGTGCCCGCCGACTCGGCGCCGGCCACCGACGAGCCGCGGCTCACCGTGGGCTTCGCGATGAGCGAGCAGCTGCTGCCTGAGGAGATCGGGCGCGTCGAGATGGTCAGCAAGGTCGCCGACGCCGTGAAGGTCGCCATGGAGCGGGCCGGCATCGAGGACCCGGCTGACGTGCACTACGTGCAGACCAAGACGCCGCTGCTGACCATCCACACCATCCGCGACGCCAAGAGCCGCGGCAAGTCGGTGTGGACCGAGCACACCCACGAGTCGATGGACCTCTCCAACGGGTGTACGGCGCTCGGCATCGCCGTCGCGCTCGGCGAGATCGACATGCCGGGCAACGAGGACGTGATGCACGACCGGTCGCTGTACTCGTCGGTCGCCTCCTGCTCCAGCGGCGTCGAGCTCGACCAGGCGCAGGTCGTCGTCGTGGGCAACGCCCGCGGGGTCGGCGGCAGGTACCGGATCGGCCACTCGGTGATGAAGGACGCACTCGACCAGGACGGGATCTGGGCGTCGATCAAGGACGCCGGGCTCGACCTCCCCGACCGTCCGCACTGGACCGACCTCCAGGGCCGGCTCGTGAACGTGTTCCTCAAGTGCGAGGTCAGCCAGGACGGCCAGGTCCACGGGCGGCGCAACGCGATGCTCGACGACTCGGACGTGCACTGGCACCGGCAGATCAAGTCCTGCGTCGGCGGTGTCACCGCGGCGGTGACCGGCGACCCCGCGGTGTTCGTGTCGGTCTCCGCGGCGCACCAGGGCCCCGACGGCGGCGGCCCCGTGGCGGCGATCGTCGACCTCGGCGACGACCCGACCGGCTACATCCCGCCCTCGCAGTCCTGACCCGGTTCGCCCTGGCGGAGGCACCTCGAGCCTCGTGGGAACATCTCCGGCGCTGGATGCCGGGGATGTTCCCGCTCGGCCAGAGATCGACCCGCGACCGCCCCCTCCCGGCTGACGCGCCGACCCGGCCGACGCGCAGCCGGCGAGCCGGCGCGGGCAGGGGTGGTTGAACGTTTATCCGGCTCCCCTTCGGTTACGACCAGTACTTGCCTGGCACGAGACAGCCACGCGTACTCACGTCCTGAACCGGAGGAGAGAACCACATGGCAGACAACGTGAAGGTCGCAGTCATCTACTACTCGTCGACCGGAACCACCCACGACATGGCGGAGCGCCTGAGCCAGAGCGCCGAGAAGGCGGGTGCCGAGGTGCGGCTGCGCAAGGTCACCGAGCTCGCGCCCGACGAGGTGATCAGCTCCGTCCCGGAATGGGACCGGCACCGCGAGGAGACCAAGGACCTCCCCGTCGCGACGCCTGAAGACGTGGTGTGGGCCGACGTCGTGCTGCTCGGCTCACCGACCCGCTTCGGCAACGTCTCCGCCCAGCTCAAGCAGTTCATCGACACCCTCGGACCGCAGTGGGGCCAGGGCTTGCTGGCCGACAAGGTGTACGCCGGGTTCACCTCGTCGAAGACCGAGCACGGCGGCCAGGAGTCGACCCTGCTCGCGCTGTACAACACGATCCACCACTTCGGCGGGCTGATCGTCTCCCCGGGCTACACCGACCCGGTGAAGTTCGAGGACGGGAACCCCTACGGCGTGGGCCACGTGACCGGGCCGAACGGCGACGTCGAGCTCGAGTCGCCCTCGCTCGACGCCCTCGACCACATGGCCGAGCGCGCCGTCGAGGTCGCGCGCAGGCTGAAGGCAGGCGAGGCCGCGTAACTCCCGCGGGTCCTTCGACGTTGAGCGGTCACTGTCTCGACGTCGAAGGACCCGCCCATGTCTGTTCCCGTCAAACCCGCAGTCGTCGCAGCGCTCACCAGCGCAGCCCTCGTCGCCACCTCGCTGGTGACCTCCCTGGCCGGCCCCGCCGTCGCCGCCGCGCCGGCCGCTTCTCCGGCCGCGAGCTCCCGGGTCGGCCTGTCGCGCCTGCTCGCGGAAGGTACGCCGAGCGGCAGGGCCATCGCGACGTTCGACGCCGTCCCCTCCACCGACGACGTCGAGGCGCTGAAGGACCTGGGGCTCACCGTCCAGCCGATGAAGCGGCTACCGCTGGCGCTCGTGGCGGGTCCGGTCGCCGCGATGGCAGAGGCCGTGACCGACGGCGTCGCCAAGGACGTCTACCCCGACGAGAAGCTCGAGCTGCTCGACACCAGGTCGAGCAACGCCATGGGCGCGGCGGCGTTGCGGGCGAAGGGGTTCACCGGCAAAGGCGTCACGGTCGGTGTCGTGGACTCCGGCTGTGACGCGACGCATCCCGACCTCGCCAGGCGGGTGACCCACAACGTCGCCCTGTTGAGCGGGGAGTACGCCAACCTCCCCGCGGACTCGTCCACCACGCTCGTCGTACCCATGGACAAAGGGCCGTACAGCAACACCGACCTCGGCAGCGGTCACGGCACCCACGTCGCGGGGATCATCGCGGCCGACTCGTCGTCGGTGAAGGACGGCAGCCGGCTCGGGGTCGCGCCGGACGCGAAGGTCGCCTGCTTCGCCATCGGCCAGGTGCTGTTCACGACAGCGGTCGTCACCGCCTACGACTACATGCTCGACCAGCCGAACCTGCTCGGCATCGACGTGGTGAACAACTCGTGGGGCAACAGCTACCGCCAGTTCGACCCGCGCGACCCGGTCGCGGTCGCCACCCGCGAGGTGGCGCGCCAGGGCGTCACGGTCGTGTTCGCGGCCGGCAACTCCGGCTCCGAGAACGCCGAGCTGAGCCTCAACCCGTTCTCGCAGTCGCCGTGGGTGATCTCGGTCGCCGCCGGCACCATCGACCGTCACCGCGGCGACTTCTCCTCGAACGGCCTCGTGCACGACAACTCCGAGCCGGTCGGGATCACCGCCGGCGGCCACACCACGTTCCTCGGCGACCGGATCGGCGTCGTGCACCCGGACGTCACCGCGCCGGGCGTCGACATCTCCTCGACGTGCGACTCGACCGGCACGGTCGTCGGCCCGTGCCCACCCGGCGAGAACACCTCGGCCTCCGGGACGTCGATGGCGTCGCCCCACATCGCCGGAGCAGCGGCCGTGCTGAAGCAGGCCCAGCCGCGGCTGACACCGACGCAGGTCCGGCTCGCGCTCCAGGCGACCGCCACGCGTGTGCGGGGTGCCGGCAAGAATCGCGCGCTGCCGTTCTGGCAGGTCGGCTACGGCTACGTCAACCTCGACCGGGCGGTCGCGCTGGTCCGCGGCCGTGGCTGGCAGAGGCACCTCGCGAAGGCGGCGGCAGCCGCGGACCGACGGGTACGACGGGCGGACGGGTACGTCGTACGCCGGTCGGACTTCTGGACCTACGACGCCCCGCGGGTGACCCTCGGCGGCTCCGACAGCCACACGTACCGGGTCCGGGTGCGCCGCGGGGTCGCCGCGCTCAAGGTCAGCCTGGCGCACCCGTCGCTCGGCTCGGTCGGGGCGAACCTCGCCGGCTACACCGTCACGGTGCGCGACCCCAAGGGCAAGGTGATCGGCACGACCACCGAGTCGCCCACGGCGGGTTCGGGCACCGCCACGGCGTTCCTCTCGCTGAGGAGGTCCGGCGCGGGCCTCTACACGCTCGAGGTCTCCGGCGACTACGCCGCCTCGGACCCCGACACCCTCGACAGCGACTCGGTGCTGGGCCGGATGGTGACGCTGCACGTGGCGCAGGTGTCGCGAGGCTGAAGCCCCGGGTCGAGGACCGGTTGGCCCGGCGGGAACGGGGAACCACCTCCACCATGAGTGAAGACCTCCGCCCGGGAGTCCTGTTCGACGTCGACGGCACGCTGCTCGACACCAACTACCTCCACGTCCTCGCGTGGTGGCAGGCGATGAACGACGCCGGCCACGAGGGCGTCTCGATGTCGGCGATCCACCGAGCCATCGGGATCGCGAGCGAGGGGCTGGTCGAGGAGCTGCTCGGCGAGCAGGACGAGAAGGCGATCGAGGCGCACTCCGAGCGCTACTCCGCACTGCGCGAGAAGGTCGGGGTCGACGGCGTTCCCACGCACGGCCGAGCTCGTCGAGCGCTGCGTCGAGGAGGGCTTCGTCGCCGTACTCGCCACCAGCGGGAAGGAGGAGGACCTCGACTGGATGCTGCCCGCGATCGGTGCGGAGGACAGCTTCGCCGGAAGCACCACCTCCTCCGAGGTCGAGGGAGGCAAGCCGGCGCCCGACCTGCTGACGACGGCGGTCGAGGAGCACCACCTCGACCCGTCGCGGACGGTCGTCGTCGGTGACACCGTCTGGGACGTCAAGGCCGCGGAGCGGGCGGGACTCCCCTGCATCGCCGTGACGTCCGGCGGGATCTCGGAGGCCGAGCTCCGAGACGCCGGTGCGAGCGGAGGTGTACGCCGACCCGGCCGACCTGCTCGACCGCTTCGACAGCTCGCTCCTCGGCCGCCTCGCCGGCTGACCTCTGCGGGTCGGGGACCTTCGTCACCCGGGGACGGGCCCTCGGGCACTGCGGCTCGACGTACCGCCGGGATTGAATGAGGTCAGCGAGGAGAACTCCTCCAGACACGGAAGCGGCAGTTCCGCAGTCGGGGTTCATAATCCGTGGCTAAGGATCGAGTTCTCCTCGCTGCTCATCTATCTCGGGAAGGCTTTCTCATGTGCGAGGACTGCGATGTGTGAGTACTGCGGCTGCCGACAGCTCGAGCCGATCGGCGAACTGATGGACGAGCACGACTCCCTGATCGAGATCGCGGGTGACCTGCGCCGCGCCCTGCTCGAGGGCGACGCCGCCCACGCGCTGACCAAGCGCGACGAGCTGGTCGACCTGCTCGGCCGGCACACCCAGGTCGAGGAGGCCGGCATCTTCGCGGCGCTCAAGGACCAGGGCGACTACGTCGACGAGGTCGACGCCCTCGAGGGTGAGCACGTCTCGCTCGACAAGGCGGTGGCGGCACTCGACCCGGACGCTCCGGACGCCGTCGCCGTGCTCGACGCGCTGGTGGCGGACCTCTCGGACCACATCGACAAGGAGAACAACGGCATCTTCCCGGTCGCCGTGGTCACCCTCGGGGCGAGGGGCTGGGACGTCGTCGACCGCGCCCGTGAGCGCGCGGGCACCGCCGTCCGGGCGGACGCCTGACCCTGATTAGCCCGCCCGAGGACGATCGACGCAAAAGGCGACATGTCGGCTAGTCACTCTGAGCCATCTTGTGTCAAGCCTGTGCAAAACCACTACGAGGGCCAGGCAAGGGAGCCCTAACCTCGAAAGATTCCGGGCGCACGGTGCGCTCAGCTGCTCTTTCAAGGGGTGGACACATGAGGACTGCTTACAAGGTTCTCGCCTGGCTGATAGCCCTCGAGGTCGTCATCCAGGCAGCTCTGATGGTGTGGGCAATTGCGGGTCTGGGCATCTGGGTCGACACGAAGGGTGGCGTCCTGGACAAGGCCGTCATGGAGAGCGACGAGACTCCCTTCGCCGAGATCGCCGGCTTCATGCTTCACGGCATGAACGGGACGATGCTCATCCCGGCTCTGGCGCTGATCCTGCTGATCGTGTCGTTCTTCGCCAAGGTCCCAGGTGGGATCAAGTGGGCGGGCTTCGTCCTGCTCGCGGTCGTCGTGCAGATCGCGCTCGGCATCTTCGGCCACGAGGTCGCGATCGCGGGGATGTTCCACGGCGTCAACGCGCTCATCCTGTTCGCGGTCGCGGCGATGGCGGGCGTGCGCGTCCATCGGATGTCCAAGGTCGAGTCCGCCACGACCTCCGCCGGCACCGCTGAGCTCGTCTGACCAGCTCCACGAACCCGTCGCAGGGCAGGTCCATGAGTAGTCGTCTCCGGTTGCTCCTGGCCTGTCTTGCGACGGCCGTGCTCGTCGTACCGCTCGGCTGGCTGTGGTGGTCGAGCCTGATGCCCGACGAGTACTCCGTGATGGACATGGGGTACGCCGACCTCGGCGGCGGCCCCGCCCTCGCCCCGATGTCGGCGAGGGGCACACCGGGACGGGCCATGGCGGCCCCGTCGACATCACCACGCTGGTCGCCCCCCAGGGCGCCCCCGACGTGCGCCTCGACCTCACCGCCCGCGAGGAGACCTTCGAGCTCGCCTCGGGCCGCGAGGTCCACGGGTACACCCTCAACGGCTCCTCGCCCGGCCCCACGCTGCGCGCGACCCAGGGCGACCTGGTCGAGGTCCGGCTCACCAACGAGAACATCCCCGACGGGATCACCCTGCACTGGCACGGGATCGACGTACCCAACTCGATGGACGGCGTCGCCGGGGTCACCCAGGACGCGGTCGGCGAGGGCAAGACCTTCACCTACCGCTTCGTGGCCGAGCAGGCCGGCACCTACTGGTACCACTCGCACCAGGTCTCGCACGAGCAGGTCCGCAAGGGGCTGTTCGGCGCGGTGGTCATCGAGCCGGCCGACGGGCGCTCGACGGGCTCGACCAGCGCGACGGGCTCGGCCGCGGTGCGGGCTCGGCCGCTGGCGTCGACGTCGAGGCGGTCATGCACCTGTACGACGGTCAGCGGACCGTCAACGGTAGGCAGGGGGAGGTCCAGGTCGAGGCCGAACCCGGGACGATCGCCCGGGTCCGGATCGTCAACACCGACAACGGGCCGACGACCATCTGGGTCAGCGGCGCGGACTACCGCGTGCTCGCCGTCGACGGGACCGACCTGAACGAGCCCGGACCGGTGTCCGGGAAGGCGTTGGTCGTGACCGCCGGAGGCCGGGCGGACCTCGAGGTCGTCGTACCCGAGCAGGGGGCCCGCGTCGAGCTCAGCGGGAACGCGGTCGTGCTGGGGCCCCCGGGAGCTGACGTCAAGGCCGAGAAGGCGCCGACCGACTTCGTCGACATGCTGACCTACGGCTCTCCCGCGTCCACGGGCATCGACCCCGCGAAGGCGGACCGGAAGTTCGACTACGTGATCGGCCGGCGACCCGGCTTCCACGAAGGGCGGCCGGGGCTGTGGTGGACCGTCAACGGGCACATGTGGCCGAACGTGCCGATGTACACCGTCGCCGAGGGTGACCTGGTGGTCTTCCGGATCCAGAACAAGAGCGGTGACGTGCACCCGATGCACCTGCACGGGCACCACGCACTGGTGCTCAGCCGCGACGGCAAGCCCTCCACGGGAAGCCCGTGGTGGGTCGACTCGCTCAACGTCCTCGACGGCGAGACCTACGAGATCGCGTTCCGCGCCGACAACCCGGGCGTGTGGATGGACCACTGCCACAACCTGCCGCATGCGTCCGAGGGGCTGGTGGCCCACCTCATGTACGCGGGGTACGACACGCCGTTCTCCGTCGGCGGCCAGGACGCGAACGACCCGGAGTGACGCTGGCGGCCGGGGCGGCCAGGCCCGCCCAACGTCGCCTGGCCGCCCTGGCGCGCGGGTCACCGCCCGGCGTACTCCTCCTCGTAGGCGTCCGTCGAGGCCTCGGCGCTGTCGCTCGGGGCGCGGTCGTCGATCATCGTGGTCTCGTCGAAGGGCTCCATGCCGGCGAGCACTCGGCCCATCCGCTCCCGGTCGAGCCCGCCGGTCCACGAGCCGACGAGCACGGTCGCCACCGAGTTCCCGGCGAAGTTGGTCAGCGCACGCGCCTCGGACATGAACCGGTCGATGCCCACGATCAGGCCGACGCCGTCGACGAGGTCCGGCCGGTGCGACGCCAGGCCGCCGGCCAGGGTGGCCAGGCCGGCCCCGGTCACGCCGGCGGCGCCCTTGGAGGCGATCACCATGAACACCAGCAGCGAGATCTGCTCGCCGATGCTCAGCGGGTCACCCATGGCGGAGGCGATGAACAGCGAAGCCATGGTCAGGTAGATCGCGGTGCCGTCGAGGTTGAAGGAGTAGCCCGGTCGGGACCACGACGCCGACGGTCGGCTTGTCGACGCCGGCGTGCTCCATCTTGGCGATCAGCCGGGGCAGCGCCGACTCGGAGGAGGAGGTGGACAGGATCAGCAGGAACTCGCGGCCGAGGTAGCGGAACAGCGAGAAGATGCTGACGCCCGTCGCGAGCTTGAGGATCGCGCCCAGGACCACGAAGACGAACACGACGCAGGTGGCGTAGAAGGCGAGCATGATCACGGCCAGGCTCTTGAGCGCGTCGAGGCCGGTCTCTCCCACCACAGCGGCCATCGCGCCGAAGGCGCCGACGGGTGCGGCCCACATGATCATCGCGAGCACCCGGAACACCACGCGCTGGAGGTGCTCGACGCCGCGCAGCACCGGCGCGCCGGTGGGGCCCATCAGCTGGATGGCGAAGCCCACGAGGAGGGCGACGAGCAGGGTCTGGAGGATCTCTCCCGAGGTGAGCGCGGAGAACAGCGAGGTCGGGATGATGCCGAGGAGGAAGTCCGTCGTGGTCTCGCCGCCGCCCGCCTGCTCCTTGCCCGCTGCAGCGATCTCGCTGTTGAGGTGGAGTCCCGAGCCGGGGTGCAGCAGGTTGCCGACGACGAGGCCGATCGCGAGCGCGACCGTCGACATCACGAGGAAGTAGCCGAGCGCCAGCCCACCGACCTTGCCGACCTTGGCGGCGCTGCGCACCGAGCCCACCCCGAGCACGATCGTGCAGAAGATGACCGGCTGGATCATCATCTTGATCAGCGCGACGAAGGCCGTGCCGAGGGGTTTCAGCTCCACTGCGACGCCGGGAGCGAGGAAGCCGACCGCGATGCCGAGGATCACCGCCGCGATCACGGCCAGGTACAGGTAGTGGCTGCGGTCCTTCTTCGTCGCCGTGCTCGCTGGCGCAGGTCGCGCTGTGCTCATGGAGGCCTCCGGTCTAGACGTGATCGACGCGGGCGACCATACCCTCTTCTTTACTTTGCGAAGCCAGTGAGGGCGGACGCCGAGATCGACGTACCCGATGTGACCGCGGTCACACATCTCGGGTGCCTCGGTGGGGCACGCGCCGCCCGCGCTCCTTGTTTGAAGCAAGTTGGCTGCTGGGCGGGGCGTTCGAGGTGCAACTTGCTTCAGATGAAACGCGACCCGTTCGGAGCGCAGGATCTTCGCGTTCAGAACCCGCGGTTGGGACGGCTCCAGCCGGGCGACGGCAATTGGGAGGGCGGCGGCAGGGTGGCGGTCAGCGGCCGGCGGCGACCGCAGTGTCGGGGTTCTTCATGACCTCGAACCGGTCACCCGGCCAGACGATGGCCCACACCCTGCCGACGACGTCGTCCACCGGCACGTAGCCGTGGCCGGGGTCGTTCATGTGGTAGCGCGAGTCCTGGCTGTTCGAGCGGTTGTCGCCCATCACCCAGACCGAGTCCTCGGGTACGACGACGTCGAACGCCTTCTCGGACGGCTTGGTGCCCTTGGGGAGGTAGGTGCTCTCGTCGAGCGGATCGCCGTTGACCGTGACCCGGCCCTGCTTGTCGCAGCAGGCGACCTCGTCGCCACCGACCCCGATCACCCGCTTCACCAGGTGCCCACCGTCGGGGTAGAGCCCCATCAGCGAGAGGAGCGCCTGGAAGCCGGTCGGATCAGGCGTGGCGCCGAGCCAGCCGCCGGGGTCCTTGAACACGACGATGTCTCCGCGGTCGACCTTGCCGTCCCACATCGACATCTTCTCGACGAGGATCCGGTCGTCCTCGATCAGCGTGTTGTGCATCGACGCCGACGGCACGAAGAACATCTGCACGAAGAACGCCTTGACGACGATCGACGTCAGCAGCGCGAGGACGAGGAGGACCAGGGTCTCCTGCCACCAGTTCAGCCTCTTGCGCTCACGGCGGCGTCGACCTCCTCCCATGTCCGGAACTGTACCTGTCGCCCTCCGTCGTGCACCCGGTAAGTAGTGGAGTCCCGGGTCGGCTCAGGTGCAGCCGGCGTTGTGGACCGGCGGTGGACGAGGCGGTCGGCTCAGGCGGGTGCGCCGGGGTCGCCCATGTCGGGCATCCCCTCGACCTTGCCCGGCTTCGCACCCGGCCCACCCGATGACTCCTCGTCGTCGTCCGGGTCCTTGGCCAGCGGGTTGTCGTCACTGGGACGGACGTCCTCGGGCAGCTCCTCGTCGCTGATCAGGCCCGCCTCAGGACGCTCGTGCTCGGCGAGGTCGCGCCGGGAGTCGATGTCGCCCTGCTGGTCCGGGTTCGGCTCGTGCTCGGTTTCGCTCATGCTCCCGTCGTACCCCATCTCGCCCCTCATAACGACCCCCCGATCCAGCGCGGGGTCGACGAGGAACCGCACGCGCCGTGGCCCCCGGCGGAAACCACCGGGGGCCACGAGCAGGGATGTCGCAGGGTCACATCTTCGGCATGAGCACCGAGTCGATCAGGTAGACCGTCGCGTTGGCGGTCTGAACGCCGCCGCAGATCACCTTGGCGCCGTTGACCTCGAGGTCGTCACCGGAGCCGGTCACCTTCACGGTGCCGCCCTGGACGGTGGTCTGCTCGCCGGTGATGTCGGAGGGAGCGATCTGCCCGGGCACGACGTGGTAGGTCAGCACCGCGGAGAGCGTGTCGGCGTTCTTCGGCTGTGCCAGCGACTTCACGGTCGCCTCGGGCAGCTTGGCGAAGGCGTCGTCCACCGGCGCGAAGACCGTGAACTCGTCCCCGTTGAGCGTGTCGACGAGGTCGACCTTCGGGTTCAGCTGTCCGGAGACCGCGGAGACGAGGGTCTTGAGCAGCGGGTTGTTGCTGGCGGCCACGGCGACCGGGTCCTTGGCCATGCCCTCCACGGAGCCGGATCCGTCCGGCACCGCCTTGGCGTAGTCGGCGCAGCCAGGACCGACCAGGTTCGCGGCCGGGTCGGCGTCCCCGCTCATCGGGTCGGTGGTCGCGTCGTCCATGGGCGTCTCGCGGTCGTGGAGCTCGAGGTCGAGGCCTCAGAGCTCTCGGCGCCGCTGCCACAGGCGGCCGTCATGGAGAGTGCGGAGATGGCGGCGACGGCGATCGCGGCTGATCTGATGGAGCGCATGGTGCTTCCCTTCGGTTGGGGTGTGGGGTTCGCGTTGCTGGGCGAGAGTTCTGCGCTGGCGGCCGGCCGGTTTCGCCTTCTGTTGCTAGGGGTTCGGCGTGACCGGCGGAGTGGATTGGTGACCGTCCGGTCTTTCTGCCGGCGTCTCAGCCCTCGACCGTGACGTCGACGCTGTGCCAGCCGGTGGCGCCGTCGGGGGCGATGGCGGCGCGCCTCGGGGTCTGGGTGTAGCCGGTCGCGTCGGTCGCCCGCACCTCGAGCTTGTGGCTGCCGGGTTCCGCATCCCAGTCCCAGACCCACTGCCGCCAGGTGTCGACGTTGTCCTCGTCGGCGAGCCGGGCCTTGCTCCACGCCCCGCCGTCGACACGGACCTCGACGGAGTCGACGCCTCGGTCCTGCGACCACGCGACGCCCGCGACCGGGACCCGGCCGGCCTTCACGCGTGCGAAGGAGCGGGGTACGTCGATCCGCGAGGAGGTCTTGATCGGCGCCTGCGCCGAGTAACCGCGCTTGGTCCAGTAGGCCTCGAAGTCCGCGAACCGCGTGACCTCGAGGTCCACGAGCCACTTGGTCGCGGACACGTAGCCGTAGAGGCCGGGGGTGACCATGCGCACCGGGAAGCCGTGCTGGAGCGGGAGCGGCTCGCCGTTCATCGCAACGGCCAGCAGGGCGTCGCGGTCGTCGTCGAGCAGCACCTTCAGGGGCGTCCCGGCCGTGAAGTCGTCGGTGCTCGTGGACTTCACGGCGTCCGCGCCGTCGCGGACCCCGGCCTCCTTCAGCAGGTCGCGGACGGGTACGCCGATCCAGGTGGCGTTCCCGAGGTACTCGCCGCCGACCGGGTTGGAGACGCAGGTCAGCGTGATCCTTCGCTCGACGAGCCGGCGGGACAGCAGGTCGTCGAAGGAGAGGTCGAGCTCCTTGTCCACCATGCCGTGGACGCGCAGCCGCCATGAGTCGACCGGGACGTCCGGCACGCGTAGTGCGGTGTCCACCCGGTAGAAGTCGCGGTTCGAGGTGAGGTACGGCGTGATGCCCGGGACGTCGAGGGTCATCCCACCGGTGAGAGGGGGCGCTGCGACATCGGGTGCGGGGATGCCGAGCGCCACCCGGGAGGCGGCTGCCCGCGACCCGCCGTACACCCGGCTCACCACACCCCCGGCGACCGCGACCGCGCCCACGGCGGTCGCTGCCATGAGGAACGCGCGCCGGTCGAAGCCGCGGGGCAGGTCGTCGCCCTCCACGTGCGACGGGAGCCCGTCCCATCGCTCGTGCGCGGCCGGGCCGGCCGGGAGGGAAGGTCCTCAGCAGCGCGAGCAACGCCCCGAGTCCCACCGCGACGAGCACTGCAACAGGAACGAGCCGTGCGGCCCACGACGCCGAGGCCGACCGGTCGGTCAGGCCGGCCGCTGCCGCGACCGCGCTGAGCCCGAGGAACATGCCGACCGCCCAGGCCCGCCGGGTCACGCCGATCGCCCCCGCCGCGAACGCGAGGGCCGCCACGGCCGCCACGACACCGCCGATCAGGACTGCCTTGTCGGCGCTGCCGAAGGTCTCGATGGCCCACTCCTTCACCGGCCTCGGTGCGGCGTCGACCGCCCGGTTGGCAACGGCGAAGAGTGGCGAGGTGACTCCGGAGAGCAGCGCGGTCGCGGCCTCGGCGGAAGCCACAGCGGCAACGGCCGCCAAGAGGCCGGCGACGCCGCCGAGGAGGCGGTGGGCAACGGTGACCTGCGGGGAGGAGCGGATATGTGGCATACCGGTGGTTCGCCGCTCCGCCGCCTCGGGACGGGTCGTTCCGTGACCCGAGCGCGAGTGCCTCGTTGGTCCACGACGTAGAACGAGCCTCGTTCCCGAGGGAGAGTCATGCACCGCAACGTGCGGAGGTCCGTGGCCGCCGTCTGCCTGGGCGCGGCGCTGGCCACGACGACCGGCTGTGCGCTGTCGACGCCGTCGAACGTCCGGATGACGTCCGCCCGCACCGACGTGTCGGTCCTCGCCGGCCGGCAGAACCCGGCCGGCGACCCGGCAGTGGCAGTTGCCGCGCCCGGAAGGCTCGTCGGCCGGGTCCAGGCGGCCGACCTGCTCGTGGTGGGCCGCAACACGATCCCGCGCCAGCTGCGGCAGCGGGTTGCGAGGACGCCGGGCGTCGACGCGGTCGAGTCCCTGGCCATGGCCTCCGCCCCCGTCGGAGGCCGGGTCGTCACGATCGGGGCAGTCGGCCCCTCGTCGTACCGTCGCTTCACCCCGGAGGTCAGCGCGAGGTCGAACGCGGTCTGGGCGCGCGTCGCGGAGGGCGACCTGGCGATGTCACCGGAGCTGGCCGACGACCTCGACCAGCCGCTCGGCGGCAACGTGACCCTCGGCAACCAGGCCGGGGCGCTGACGCTCAGAGTGGGTGCCCAGGCCTCGATGCCGCCGAAGATCGACGCGGTCGTGAACGAGGTTCGCGGTCGTCAGCTCGGGATGGTTCCCGGCAACGCGATCCTCGTCTCGACCGACGGCACGGACGCGAGCAGCGTCGCGGACGCGCTGAGGCGCCGCGTCGGAGGACGGGTCACCGTCTCGTCGCTCAGCGAGACCGCTCCTTCCCGTGGGCGGCAGACGGCCTTCCTGACGGGTGGGTCGGTCGCGGAGGCGGTCGGGACGTTCAGCTACCGCTACCACGAGGACGGCTCGGTCGACCCCGACCCGGCCTGGGTGGCCGCGAACCTCCGCACCGAGACCGTGCCGATCCTCGGCCAGGTCACCTGCCACCGGGTGCTGCTCCCGCAGCTGCGGGGTGCCCTGCAGGAGATCGTCGACAGCGGGCTCGCCGATCGGATCGACCCCGGCGACTTCGGAGGCTGCTACTCCCCGCGTTTCATCGCCGGTGACCCCGGCAAGGGCCTCTCCCTCCACACCTGGGGGATCGCGCTGGACCTCAACGTGCAGAGCAACCAGCGAGGTACGCCGGGCGAGATCGACCGCCGGGTCGTGGACGTCTTCAAGCGCTGGGGCTTCGCCTGGGGCGGGGACTGGTCCTACACCGACCCGATGCACTTCGAGCTCGCCGCCCTCGTCCAGCCCCGCTGAGGTTCACGCACGGGGGTGGTCACGGGGAGTCACCGGAGCCCGCGACATACTCGGGGTACCCCGATCTGCTGAGGAGCTTCCATGCGCGCTGTCCAGGTAGTCCGGCTCGACGGTCCTTCCGGTGTCGACGTCGTCGACGTCCGCGAGCCCAGCTCGGCGCCGGGACAGGTGCTCGTCGAGGTGCACGCGGTCGGCGTCAGCTTCCCGGACCTCCTGCTCTCGGCGGGTCAGTACCAGCTCAAGCCCGAGCCGCCGTTCCAGCTCGGCGTCGACTTCGCAGGTGTCGTGCGCGAGGCGCCGGAGGGCTCCGGCTTCTCCGCCGGTGACCGGGTGGCCTGTGTCCTGCCGTACGGCGGCGGGGCCGATGTCGTCGCGCTCGACCCGGAGAGCGTCTTCCCGTTGCCCGACGCGATGAGCTTCGAGCAGGGTGCGGCGCTGCCGATGAACTACCTCACCGCCCAGTTCGCTCTCGCCACCCGCGGGCACGTGCAGCCGGAGGAGACCGTGCTCGTGCACGGCGCCGCCGGCGGGGTCGGCACAGCGACCATCCAGGTCGCGAAGGGGTACGGCGCCCGGGTGATCGCGGTGGTCTCGACGGAGGAGAAGGCCCAGGTCGCCAAGGCGGCCGGAGCCGACGAGGCCGTCCTGGTCGACGGGTTCCTCGCCTCGGTCAAGGAGCTCACCGGGGGCCGCGGGGTCGATGTCGTCGTCGACGTCGTGGGCGGCGACCTGATGACCGACTCGCTGCGGGCGCTGGCGCCGCTCGGCCGGGTGCTGGTCGTCGGCTTCACCGCCGGGGCGATCCCCGAGGTGAAGGTCAACCGGCTGCTGCTGAACAACATCGACGTCCGGGGCGTCGGCTGGGGTGCCTACGCCATGGCGCGCCCCGGGTTCATGCGCAAGCAGTGGGACGAGCTGGTGCCGATGATGGAGTCCGGCGTCATCGACCCGCCGATCGGGAGGACCTACCCGCTCGAGGGACGTCCGGCAGGCCCTTACCGACATGGCCGAGCGCCGCGCGACCGGGAAGCTCGTGCTCGCCCTGCGCTGAGTGCGAAGGGCCGCTCGCTTCGCTTTCAGCTACCGAGCGCTGATCGTGCCCGCGATCAGCGCCGCTGCCGAAGTTCGATTGGTTCCGCCGAGGATTTCGATGATCCGGCGGACGTCTCCGGCGACTGTTCGCTCGGACACGCCGATCCGGTTCGCGATCAGACGATCAGAAGCCCCTTGAGCAAGTAGCTGGGCTATCGCGACTTGCCGCATCGTGAATGGCGGGACCTCGCCTGGTCCCACGACAGGCTTCGCGAGAGCAAACGTGCGATGCCACAGTTCCAGCGCACGGGAGACCATTCCGGTATCCGTCGTAGCCCACGCGGTGAATCGTCCATCGAGGTCGTGAGCACCAGGTACTACTGCACATAGACCATCGATGAGCAGCAAGGGCCCGAAGACCGGCGCGGTGTAGCCGTACGGGTAGATCGAGGACAGGAAGGGGTTGTTGCGAAGCGTCTCAGGAGTCGTGAGCAGCTGGACGTGCAGCCCGCGGCCCAGGGTGCGCGCGTCCATGTCCGCGTAGCGGGCCTTGAGCTGAAAACTCAACTGCCGCTGCATGTTCCACACCGACGATCTCGCCTGCCCTTCCAAGCGATCGAGACCCTGCGCAACCCCTTCATGTCCTGAGCCCACCAGCACGAACCTGGGGTCAGGGTCCTGAGCTCCGGTCAGCTGGCGACACTCGTCGAAGAACGTGGTGGCCACTGCCTGGAGCGCGATTGCGGCCGATGCTTCCATGCTCGTAGACCCTCTCCCTGAGGCGTGCGGACGAGCAGTCCGCCTGCTCGTCTTCCGATCGGTTGCTGCCCGGGTCGACAAGAATATGAGCTGCGGCCGCAGAGAGTGGCGGCATCCGGCCGGAGGCTTGGCCCGCACCGGAGCTCGTCGACGAGTGACGGTCACGTGGAAAGCAGTCAAAGATCTCTTGCGAGTTCCTGCACACGGCCTTGGCGGACGACCAGCCGCTCCACCAGTATCCCTGAAGCGGGTCACTCAGAGACGGTGATGCGGCGGTACAGGGGAACGCCGCAGCCCGGCCGGGGAAGCCCTCCGATCTCAACCCGAGGCTCCTTCGCTCCAGGTTCGTTGACCCGTCGCCACTAACCGTCCGGACCCCACCCCACACGCTGTACCGGGGTGGGGTCCGGATCGGCGCCGGTGGCTACCGGCCCGACGAGGGGTCAGTCCTCGAGGTCGGCGTACTCCGGATGCTTCTCGATGTAGCCCTTGATGAACTCGCACTTGGCGCGCAGCCTCAAGCCGCGCTCGCGCACGTCGTCGAGCGCACCGCGGGCGAGTGACGAGCCCACGCCCGCGCCTTCGAAGGCGTCGTCCACCTCGGTGTGGGTGAAGATGCGGACCCCGTCGACGTCCTCGTACTCCGCGAAGCCTGCGACCACACCCGCGTCGATGGACGCCTCGTAGCGGCTCAGGCCGGAGTTCTCCTGCACGGTCACGTCGGTGTGTTCGCTCATGGCCGGGTTGTACCCATGGCTCCTGGGACGAAAACCCCGCGACTGGCCTAGCCCCTCCGCATTGACTATTGCCGCGGCCGAGCAGGCCGAGAAGCGTATGGAGCGACCGGTGGCGCCACCGGGGCGCTGCCCCATCCGAAGGGGGTAGACCGTGTACGCACGTTCCACCACACTCCAGGCTCAGCCGGGCTCCATCGACGCCGGCATCGCGCACTTCCGTGACGAGACCATGCCTGCCCTGCGGGAGATCGACGGTTTCGTCGGGGCTTCCCTGATCGTCGACCGGGAGACCGGCCGCTGCATCGTCACCGCCAACTACGCGTCGGCGGAGGCCAGGCAGGCGAGCGCGGAGAAGGTCATGCCTCTGCGCGACCGTGCCGCCGCGGTACTCGGCGCGGAGGCTGTCGAGGTCGGCGAGTGGGAGATCGCCGTCATGCACCGGGACCACCGCACCGGCGATGGGCGTGTGTCCGCACGACCTGGGCGACCTCGACCCGGCAGACCTCGACCGGATGGTCGACATGTGGAAGCTCGTCGTGCTCCCGAGCGCCGAGGCTCTGGACGGGTTCTGCAGCGCCAGCATCATGGTCGACCGTGCGTCGGGTCGCTCGGTCGGCACGATCACGTTCGACAGCCGGAGGCGCTCGAACGGAGTCGCGAGCAGGTGGCGAACATCCGAGCGGCCGCGGTCAAGGAGATCGGTGCCGAGATCGTGGACGTCCGCGAGTTCGAGCTGGCGCTGGCGCATCTGGACGCGCCCGAGATGGCCTGACCCGGGGTGCCGGCAGCGGGTGGTCGCACCCACCCGCTGCCGGCGCGGCTCACTCGCGGGCCGAGTCGGCCGACGTCGCTTGCGGCGCCCGCCGCTGTCGATGCGGCCCCCGCTGAGCGGCCATGTGGTCAGGTCTGCCCCCCGTTGGGGTGCGGCAAGAATCGTGCAGGTGCGAAGTTCTTACGTCGATTTGGCTGTTCAGCGGGTCAGAGTCGTGCACCTGCACGATTCTGGGCCACCCCCTCGTGACGTGGCGAACGGGCCGCCCAGTTGTGGTCGCACCCCACCCGCTGCCGGCGCGGCGCACTCGCGGGGCCGAGTCGGCCCACCTGCCGCACGGCGCGGGGCTAAGGTGGCGGGCGTGACGATCCTCGATGACGCCAAAGACGGTATGAACGCCCAGATCCGGCCCCAGGACGACCTGTTCGGGCACGTGAACGGCACCTGGTTCGACACCGCGGAGATTCCTGCCGACCGCTCGGCGTGGGGCCCCTTCGTCCAGCTCTCCGACCAGTCGGAGGAGCGGGTCCGGGAGATCATCCAGGACGCCGCGGCCGGCAAGATCTCCGGCGACAACGGCAAGAAGATCGGCGACCTCTACGCCAGCTTCATGGACGAGCAGCACATCGAGGAGCTCGGCTTCGACCCGATCCGGGACATGCTCGCCGACGCCGCCAACGTCGCCGACACCAGCGAGCTCCTCCACTTCATGGGAGAGCTCGAGCGGCTCGGCGGCGGTGGGCTGTTCGGGTCCTACGTCGACACCGACGACCGGAACTCCGACCGCTACATCCTCAACCTGCTCCAGGGCGGCCTCGGCCTCCCCGACGAGTCGTACTACCGCGAGGAGAAGTTCGCCGAGATCCGGGAGAAGTACCTCGCCCACGTGACCCGGATGTTCCAGCTCGTCGACCGCGACGACGCCGAGCAGGCCGCGCAGGTCGTGCTCGACGTGGAGACCCGGCTGGCGCAGGGGCACTGGGAGCGCGCGGAGACCCGCGACGTCCTCAAGACCTACAACCTGACCGCGGTCGACGAGCTGACCAAGCTCGCGCCGAACGTCGACTGGACCGCGTGGCGCGAGGGCCTCGGCGCCTCGGAGCAGGTGCTCGCCGAGACGGTGGTCCGTCAGCCGAGCTACCTGACGCACCTCTCGACGGCGCTCGAGGAGGTGCCGGTCGAGCAGTGGCGCGAATGGCTCGCGATCCGGGTCGTCCGGCGGGCTGCGCCGTACCTCTCCTCCGCCTTCGTCGAGGAGAACTTCGACTTCTACGGCCGCACCCTCAGCGGCACCCCGGAGCTCCGGGCCCGCTGGAAGCGCGGTGTCTCCCTGGTCGAGGGCGCGCTCGGCGAGGCCGTCGGTGAGGAGTACGTCGCACGCCACTTCCCGCCGAGCTCCAAGGCGAAGATGGACGAGCTCGTCGCCAACCTCATCGAGGCCTACCGGCGCAACATCGCGGCTCTGGACTGGATGGGCGAGGAGACCAAGGAGCGTGCCTTCGAGAAGCTCGAGACCTTCAACCCGAAGATCGGGTACCCGAAGAAGTTCCGCGACTACTCCTCGCTCGAGATCCGCCACGACGACCTGATGCTGAACGTCGAGGCGTCCGCCGCCTTCGAGACCGACCGCCAGCTCAACAAGATCGGCTCGCCCGGTCGACCGCGACGAGTGGTTCATGCTGCCGCAGACGGTGAACGCCTACTACAACCCCGGCACCAACGAGATCTGCTTCCCCGCGGGCATCCTGCAGAAGCCGTTCTTCGACCCCGAGGCGGACCCGGCCGAGAACTACGGCGGGATCGGCGCCGTGATCGGCCACGAGATCGGCCACGGCTTCGACGACCAGGGCTCGCAGTACGACGGCGCCGGCAACCTCAACGAGTGGTGGACCGAAGCCGACCGGGCGGCGTTCAAGGAGCGCTCGGACAAGCTGATCGAGCAGTACAACGGCTTCGAGCCGCGTGACCTGCCCGGTGAGAAGGTCAACGGCGCGCTGACCGTGGGCGAGAACATCGGCGACCTCGGTGGCCTGACCATCGCGCACAAGGCGTACCTGATCAGCCTCGGCGACGGCCCGCTCCCCGAGGCGGACGGCCTGACCGGGACGCAGCGGGTGTTCCTGAACTGGGCGCACGTGTGGCGCACCAAGCGCCGCAAGGAGCAGATGCAGCAGTTCCTCACCGTCGACCCGCACAGCCCGGCGGAGTTCCGCGCGAACATCGTGCGCAACCTCGACGAGTTCCACGAGGCCTTCGACACCAGGCCGGGGGACGGCCTGTGGCTCGACCCCGAGGACCGCGTCCGCATCTGGTGATCCCCGCGTCCGGGGGATCTGCCGCCTAAGTTTTCCCGTGGGACGTGGATAAAGGGCACTTCCCGGGTATATGCCTCACGGGAAGTGGCGCTTTTGAATCGGGAAGTGCCCGGCCGGGTCGCGGCCCTTCTTTAGACTGGGACCCACTCGGGTGCAGGGAGCGCCCCCGGGTTCCGAGGGGGAGGCAATGGCGGTACGTCGGACGTGGTCCGCGTCCAAGCCTGCCCGCGGCGTCGCCGTGGGCGCCGTACTCCTGCTCCTGAGCCCCCTCGCGGCCTGCCGTGACGAGTCGGGCGGTGCGACCCGCGCAGCCGCCAAGGAGCTCGCGTCGAGCACGCCCAGCCCCTCCGGCGAGGGCGCGACCGACGTCCCGGCCAGTCCCTCGGTCAGTGCTCCGACCGCCTCAGGGGCGCCGAGCCCGACCCCCGCGCCCGGCAAGGGCAAGCAGAAGAAGGAGCTCAAGGGCGGCGGCTTCGCCTCCGCGGTGCCGGGCAGCGACGCACCCGACCGCAAGGACGACGTCGGACCGCAGTACGCAGTGACCGAGGGCCTCGACGTCAAGGAGATCGAGCGACTCGTCAAGGCCGTCGAGAAGATCGCGAAGGAGCAGCGGGTCGGGCAGCCGCTCGCCGCAGGCGGCTCGGTCGCCGGGGCCGTCGGCACGTTCAGCTACCGCTGGTTCGCCGACGGCACGGTAGCCCCGGACCCGGGCTGGGTCTCGGCGAACATCCGGACCGAGTCGGTGCCGATCCTCGGAACCGTCACCGGGCACAAGGTGCTCTTCCCGCAGCTCCGCGGCGCCCTCAACGAGGTGGTCGCGCGTGGCCTCGCCGACCAGATCCACCCGGGTGAGTTCGGCGGCTGCTACGTGCCGCGCTTCATCGCCCGCGACCCGAGGAAGGGCCTCTCGCTGCACACGTGGGGCATCGCGGTGGACCTGAACGTCCCGGGCAACCAGCGCGGCGGGGCCGGCGAGATGAACCGCGACGTGGTCGCGATCTTCAAGAAGTGGGGCTTCGCCTGGGGCGGCGACTGGAGCTACACCGACCCCATGCACTTCGAGCTGAACCGCATCGTCACGGTCCGCTGACCCGGGCCCCGGAAGCCCGCGAGAGCCGCGAGGGCGCCCGGGAACACGGGAATCAGCCGGTTTGTCGAAGCGGGGCGTGACCCTGGTGACACCCCGCGCCGCCGCGGGCGGCGGCGGTCAGAGCGCGCCTTCGACCGCCTCGATCACCCGCGGGTCGTCGGGGACGACGCCAGGGCTGAAGCGAGCCACCACCGAGCCGGACCCGTCAACGAGGAACTTCTCGAAGTTCCACCGGATGTCGCCGGTGCGGCCCTCCTCGTCGGGGGTCTGCACGAGGTCGGCGTAGACCGGGTGCCGGCCCTCGCCGTTGACCTCGACCTTCTCGGTCAGCGGGAACGTGACCCCGTACGTCGACGAGCAGAACTCCGCGATCTCGTCAGAGGTCCCCGGCTCCTGGCCCCCGAACTGGTTGCACGGGATGCCGACGACGGTGAACCCCTGGTCGGCGTACTTCTCGTGCAGTGCCTCGAGGCCGGTGTACTGCGGCGTCAGCCCGCACCTGGACGCGACGTTGACGAGGAGCGCGGGGCGGCCGCCGGTGATCTCGCCGAGGGTCGCGGGAGACCCGTCGAGGCGGGCGATCTGAGTGTCGAGAAGGCTCATGCGGCGAGACTAGCGAGGTCGGGGAGGCGACCCGTGCCGCGGTCGACCGTGCCGTGGTCGTCTCACCTGCCGAGGCTCACCTGTCGAGGCTCGCCCGGATCCTCGCGAGGACCAGGGCCAGCGGAGGCCAGGAGGAGCGTCCGCGCCGCACTACTGCATAGGCGCGGAGCCGAACCTCCGGGTCGGTGAGCGGCAGCGTGACCACCTCCGGTCGCGTCGGCTGGTCGGCAGGCAGGAGTCCCACGCCCAGGCCGGAGGCGACCAGGTCCTGAACCAGCTCGAGGTTGTCCACGCGGTGGGTGACCCGCGGCTCGAAGCCGGCCATCGACGCGATCGTCCGGGCGACGTCGGCATCGGCGGTGTTGCGGGAGTTGACGATCCAGTCCCGGTCGGCGAAGCGGGCGAAGATCGCGCGGGCGTCGCCCGTGACCTCTGCATCCTGCGCCGGCACCCCCAGTCCCCACCGCGTGGTCCACAGCGGCGTCGACTCCACGGTCAGGTCGAAGTCGGCCGGCGCCAGGTCGTAGTCGTAGGTGAGAGCGAGGTCGACGTCGTCGGTCCGCAGCAGCGCGAAGGCCTCGGCGGGCTCGTGCTCGCGGATCAGCAGCCGGACCGCGGGGTGCGCCCGCGAGATCTCGTGGAGGACGGGCAGCAACGTCGAACGTACGGCGGTCGCGAAGCCCGCGACGCGCACGGTGCCGGCGGGCTCGGAACGTGGGTCGAGGTCGAGCCGGGCCGCCTCCACCGCGGCGAGGATCGTCACCGCGTGCTCCGCCAGCCGCCGCCCGGCCGGGGTCAGGCGCACCCGGCGGCCGTCGGGCTCCACGAGGGGGGTCCCCGCCTCGCGGGCGAGTGTCGCGATCTGCTGCGACACCGTCGAGGTGGTCGTCCCCAGTTCCTCCGCGACCTCACGCATCGACCCGAGCCGAGACAGCTCGAGCAGCACGGCGAGGCGGCGGGTCTCCATCCACAGGATTGTCCACGGTCTGTGGACAATTTGTCCACGACTCTCACGTGGACGCGAACGATCAGGTCGTGGCGTACTGGACGCATGGGCAGCACATGTGAGATCGACGCGATGGCCACGACCGGTCAGCCGGCAGACAGCGGGAGCGCCGGGCACACCCGCGCCGGCGCGCGCACCGGAGCGTCGATGGCGGTGGCGTCGATGCTCACTGTGCAGCTGGGAATCGCTGCCTCGGTCGGGCTCTTCGACGAGGTCGGCCCCCTCGGCGCCGCCTGGGTGCGGCTCGCGTGGGCGGGCCTGATCATGCTGGTGGTGCTGCGGCCGCGGCCCTCGACGTTCACGCGCGGATCGTTCGCGGCCAGCGCCGCGCTCGGGGTCGTCACCGCCGCGGTGACGCTGCTGTTCATGGAGGCTGTCGAGCGACTGCCGATGGGCACCGCCAGCGCGCTGGAGTTCCTCGGGCCGCTCAGCGTGGCGGTGCTCCGCAGCCACGGCAGGGGACGTCTCTTCGCCGCGGCCGCGGCGGTCGGCGTCGTGCTCCTGACCGAGCCCTGGCACGGTGCGACCGACCTGCTCGGGGTTGCGTTCGCCCTCGCGGCGGCGGTGTGCTGGGCGGCGTACATCCTGCTCACCCAGCGAGTGGGCGACCAGGTCGCGGGCGTCCAGGGACTTGCGGTCTCCATGCCGGTCGCGGGCCTCGTCGCCACCGCCGTCGCCGGTCCGACGGTCGCCCCGCTGCTGACCTGGCAGGTCGTGCTCGCCGGTCTGGGCCTCGCGGTCCTGCTGCCGGTCATCCCGTTCACGCTCGAGCTGCTCGCGCTCCGGAGGCTCACCGCCGGTGCCTTCGGCACGCTGATGGCGCTCGAACCCGCCTTCGCCACCGTCATCGGCTTGGTGGCGCTCGGCCAGGTGCCCGGCCCGCTCCCCCTCGCCGGGATTGCCTGTGTGGTCGCGGCAGGCATCGGGGCGGAGCGCACCGGGGCGCGTCACCGAGTGCCCGCGGAGGCGGCCGAAGCCGGAGCCTGACCCTCGCAGCCTCCGCGGCGGGGCGGGCGCCGCGCGTGTCCTCGCCCGCCGCGCCGAGCGCCATGGGAGTGCCGCGCCGAACCCACAGGGCCTAGGGTCGGGACATGAGCGACGCGCGGATCGCCCAGCTGGTCGACGCCCTGCCCGGCGCGGTGACGACGGACCCGGCGGTGCTGGAGAACTACCGGTACGACTGGTCGCGGGCTCCCGGAGCCGGTACGCCGATCGCGGTGGTCCGGCCGACCGACGCCGACCAGGTGCAGGTCGCGGTCCGGTGGGCGGCCGAGTACGGCGTCCCGGTCGTCCCCCGCGGCGCGGGAAGCGGCCTGTCCGGAGGGTCGGCGGCTGTCGACGGCGGCATCGTGCTCAGTCTCGAGCGGATGCGGGCCGTCGAGATCGACCCCGCCTCACGGGTCGCGGTGGTCGAGCCGGGCGCGCTGAACGTCGAGGTCAAGGCCGCGGCGGCGGAGCACGGCCTGTGGTACCCACCCGACCCCTCGTCGTACGAGATGTGCTCGATCGGCGGGAACATCGCCACCAACGCGGGCGGCCTGTGCTGCGTGAAGTACGGCGTGACGACCGACTACGTCCTCGGCCTCGACGTGGTGCTCGCCGACGGCACCAAGGTGACCCTCGGCGGCAAGCGGATCAAGGACGTCGCGGGCCTCTCGCTGCTCAAGCTCTTCGTCGGCAGTGAGGGCACTCTCGGCATCGTCACCCGGGCGATCCTGCGGCTCGTCCCGGCGCAGGGCGTCCGCTCGACCCTGGTCGCCACGTTCGCGACGGTCGGGGCCGCGGCCGCCGCGGTGGTGGACCTCGGGCAGACGCTGCGGCCGTCGATGCTCGAGCTGATGGACTCGATGTCGGTGAACGCCGTCGAGGACTACCGGCCGATGGGCCTCGACCGGTCCGCCGGGGCGCTCCTGATCGCACAGTCCGACGCCCCGGCCTCGGCGAGGTCCGCGGAGACCGAGGCCATGCGAGCGGCCTGCATCCGCAGCGGTGCCACCGAGGTCTTCAGCACCGACGACGCCGACGAGGGCGAGCTGTTCGTGGCCGCGCGCCGGATGGCGTTCCCGGCGATCGAGGCGCGCGGGTCACTCCTGCTCGAGGACGTGGGGGTTCCGGTGCCTCTGCTGCCGGAGCTGCTCGGCCGGATCGCCGACGTCGCGGAGAAGTACGACGTGGAGATCCCCGTCGTGGCGCATGCCGGCGACGGCAACACCCATCCGATCATCGTCTACGACCCGGCCGACGCCGATGCCGGCGAGCGGGCCAGGGACGCTTTCGCGGAGGTGATGCGCTGCGCGATCGCCCTCGGCGGGACGATCACCGGCGAGCACGGCGTCGGGCGCACCAAGAAGGCCGCGCTGCCCGACCAGCTCGGCCCGGACGTGATGGCGCTGTCGCGCAGGGTGAAGGACGCCCTCGACCCGCAAGGGATCCTCAACCCGGGCGCGGTGCTGTAGGCCCGGGTTGTGGGCCTGCTCGTCGCGGCGTCGGTAGGTTGGCCCTATGGCTCTCACCGCGCACCGCATCGTCGAACGACGTCTCTTCGGGCCCGGCCCCTCGAACCCGTACCCCGAAGCCACGGCAGCCCTGGCCCTGCCGCTGCTCGGCCACCTCGACCCGGTCTTCCTCCAGATCATGGACGACACCTGCGAGGACCTGCGCACGGTCTGGGGCACCCGCAACGCCCGGACGCTGCCGCTGAGCGCGACCGGCTCGGCCGGGATGGAGGCAGCCTTCGTCAACACCGTGCTCCCCGGCGACGTCGTGGTGGTGGCCGTCAACGGGCTGTTCGGCCAGCGGATGTGCGACGTCGCGGCCCGCTGCGGCGCCGAGGTGGTGCCCGTCGAGCACGAGTGGGGCACCCCGGTCGACCCGCAGCGCGTCGCCGACGCCCACCCCGAGCCGGCGATCATCGCCGCCGTCCACGCCGAGACCTCGACCGGCGTCCGCTCCGACATCGCCGCGCTCGGTGAGATCAAGGGCGACGCGCTGCTCATCGCCGACGCCGTCACCTCCATCGGCGGGATCGAGGTCCGCGCCGACGACTGGGGTGTCGACGTCGGGTACGCCGGAACCCAGAAGTGCCTCGGGGTGGCCCCGGGCCTCGCGCCGTTCACGATCAACGACCGCGCCTTCGAGCGGCGGGTCGAGCGCCCCCGCTCCTGGTACCTCGACCTGGGCCTCCTCGGTGGGTACGCCGGAGCGGGCCAGCAGCACGGGTCGGGCGGCCGGACCTACCACCACACCGCACCCGTCGCGATGGTCGCGAGCCTCCACGCCGGCCTGCGCCGGATCCTCGACGAGGGACTCGAGAACGTCTGGGCGCGGCACGCCGAGGTCGGCGGGATCCTGCAGGACGGCCTTCAGGGCATGGGGCTCGAGCTCTTCGCAGCCGAGGGGCATCGGCTCCCCGAGCTCACGACGGTCCGCGTGCCCGACGGCGTGGACTCCGCCGCCGTACGCCGGTATCTCCTCGAACGCCACAACATCGAGATCGGCGCCGGCGCCGGGGAGTACGCCTCCACCGTCTGGCGCATCGGCCTGATGGGTCACAACGCGCGACCCGACGCAGCGCTGCTCGTGCTCGCCGCGCTCGAGGACGCGCTCAAGGCCGTCGGCTGAGCCGTACGTCGGACGCGGCGGGTCAGCTGGGCTGGGCCGGGACGCCGGAGGAGTCGAGGGCCGACAGGGCCATCTGCTCCAGCATCGACCGCATCTCCTCCTCGGACAGCAGCGCGCTGTGCGGGGTGGAGTTCAGCAGGCCGAACACCGCGTGCGCCATGGCACGGGCCCGGTCTGCGGGCAGGCCGTGGTGTATCGCCCGGAGCTGCTCGACCCAGAGCTCGACGTACCTGCGCTGCAGCTCCCGCACCCGTTCCCGCGCCTGCTCGGGCAGGGAGGCCCAGTCGCGGTCCTGTACGACGATCAGCGCCTTGTTGTTGAGGGCGAAGTCGATGTGCCAGTTCACCAGCGCGTGGATCGCCTCCCGCGGCTCGTCCGCCTCGCGCACCCGCTCGCGGCCGACCTCGAGGAGCTCCTCGCTGATCGACACGAGCATCTCGGCGAGCATCGCGTCCTTGGACGGGAAGTGCCGGTACAGCGCCGGCCCGGAGATGCCACAGGCCGCGCCGAGGTCGGCCACCGAGACGCCGTGGAAGCCGCGTTCGGCGAAGAGGGCAGCCGCCGTCGCGAGGATCTGATCTCGACGCCCGGCCATGCCGCCACCATAGAGCACGAGGTTAGTGTTCGTTCACATTCCGCGGGAGCGCGGACCGCTGGGCCGACCGCCGGACTGCGCGACCGACCACCGGACTGCGCGACCGACCCTCCACGCGCCGGACTGCGCGACCGACCCCCGGACTCTGCCACCGACCACCAAAAAACTGCGCCACTGGCCGCCGGACTGCGGACTGCGCGGTCGACCCTCCACGCGCCGATAGTTCGTGACCAAACTGCTGTTTGCCGCCGCCGGAAGAGCAGTTTGCTCACGGACTACCGGGCGCGCGGGGCGCACTTGCAACGTCCGGCACCATCACCCGGCCGGAACCGGTGCCGAACGTTGCAAGTGAGGCGCAGAAGGCCCGGCTCGAGTCGCGGGGCCCTTCCTTTGCGGTGGTGCGGGCCCCTTGCGCCGTGGCGGTGCCGGCCCCTTGCGTGGGGGCGGCGTAGTGGCGGTGTGATGGACCGGGGACGGCTCCGGTGGACGTCGATGTTATCGATCGTTAACATCGACGGGTGTCGACGACGGAGGTAGCGGTGGCCGCGACAGGGTTGCGTGAGCTGGTCGAGGACCTGCGAGAGCGGGTCGCGCAGGTGCGCCTGGGTGGCTCGGAGTCCGCCCGCGCCAAGCACCTCGAGCGGGGCAAGCTGCTCGCGCGCGACCGGGTGGACCGGCTGCTCGACCCGGGCAGCCCGTTCCTGGAGCTGAGCCCGCTCGCCGCGACCGAGATGTACGGCACCCCCGAGGGCGGCCCGGACGCGGTCCCCTCCGGCGGGATCGTCACCGGCATCGGCCGGGTCTCCGGCCGGGAGTGCGTGATCGTCGCGAACGACGCCACCGTGAAGGGCGGCACCTACTACCCGATCACGGTCAAGAAGCACCTGCGCGCGCAGGAGGTGGCGCGGGCGAACCGGCTGCCCTGCATCTACCTCGTCGACTCCGGCGGCGCGTTCCTGCCGATGCAGGACGAGGTCTTCCCCGACAAGGAGCACTTCGGCCGGATCTTCTTCAACCAGGCCAACCTCTCGGCCCAGGGCATCCCGCAGGTCGCGGCGGTGATGGGCTCGTGCACCGCCGGCGGCGCCTACGTCCCCGCGATGTCCGACGAGACGGTGATCGTGAAGGAGCAGGGCACGATCTTCCTCGGCGGCCCGCCGCTGGTGAAGGCCGCGACCGGCGAGGTCGTCACGGCCGAGGAGCTCGGCGGCGGCGACGTGCACGCCCGCAAGTCCGGCGTGGTCGACCATCTCGCGGCCGACGACGCCGAGGCGCTCGCGATCGTACGGTCGATCGTCGCCACCTTCGAGCGACCCGTCCCGCCGTCTCTCGAACAGCAGGTCCCGGAGGAGCCGGTCGACGACCCGGACGGCCTGTACGACGTGGTCCCGACCGACTCGCGGACGCCCTACGACGTGCGGGAGGTGATCACCCGCATCGTCGACGGCTCGCGGTTCCACGAGTTCAAGGCGTTGTACGGCGAGACGCTGGTCTGTGGCTTCGCCAGGATCTGGGGCTACCCGGTGGGGATCGTCGCGAACAACGGCATCCTCTTCAGCGAGTCCAGCCTCAAGGGCGCCCACTTCATCGAGCTGTGCAACCAGCGCGGCATCCCGCTCGTGTTCCTCCAGAACATCACCGGCTTCATGGTCGGGCGGGAGTACGAGAACGGCGGCATCGCCCGCGACGGCGCGAAGCTGGTCACGGCAGTCGCCTGCTCCGTCGTACCGAAGTTCACCGTGGTCATCGGCGGGTCGTTCGGTGCCGGCAACTACGGCATGTGCGGCCGGGCGTACGACCCGCGCTTCCTGTGGATGTGGCCCAACGCCAGGATCTCCGTGATGGGCGGCGAGCAGGCCGCGTCGGTGCTGGCCACCGTCCGCCGTGACGGCATCGAGGCCAAGGGCGGCGAGTGGACGCCTGCGGACGAGGAGGCCTTCAAGGCCCCGATCCGCGAGCAGTACGAGGACCAGGGTTCGCCCTACTACTCGACCGCCCGGCTGTGGGACGACGGCGTGATCGACCCGCTCGACACCCGCCGGGTGCTCGGCATGGGCCTCGCCGCAGCCGCCAACGCCCCGATCCCCGCGCCGTCCTACGGCATCTTCCGGATGTGAGAAACATGGTCTCGACAAGCTCGACCACCGCTGCGACAGGCTCGACCACCGCTGCGACAGGCTCGACCACCGGTCGGCCGATCAGCACGCTGCTCGTCGCGAACCGCGGCGAGATCGCGCTGCGCATCATCCGGGCCGCCCGCGAGCGCGGCCTGCGGACGGTGGCGGTGTACTCCGACGCCGACCGCGGCGCCCCCCACGTGCGGGCCGCCGACGTCGCGGTGCGGATCGGGCCTACCCCGGCCTCCGAGTCGTACCTCAGCATCGACGCGATCATCGAGGCCGCCCGGAGGACCGGGGCCGACGCGGTCCACCCGGGCTACGGCTTCCTCTCCGAGCGCGCTCCGTTCGCGCGTGCGGTCGTCGAGGCCGGGCTGACCTTCGTGGGCCCGAGCGCCGAGGTCATGGACCGGATGGGCCGCAAGGACGTCGCCCGTGAGGTCGCGATCGCGGCCGGCGTGCCCGTCGTACCCTCCGCGGAGCTGCGCGGCGACGACGTGGACGCCGAGGCGATCGGCTACCCGCTGCTCGTGAAGGCCGCTGCCGGAGGTGGCGGCAAGGGCATGCGCATCGTGCGTGACCCCGCCGACTTCGCGGAGGCGCTGGCCGCTGCCCGGCGCGAGGCCGCGAGCGCGTTCGGCGACGACACGATCCTGGTGGAGAGGTACGTCGAGCACGGGCGCCACGTCGAGGTACAGGTGCTCGCCGACGCGCACGGCAACGTCGTACACCTCTTCGAGCGTGACTGCTCCACCCAGCGCAGGCACCAGAAGGTCCTCGAGGAGGCCCCCGCACCCACCATCTCCGCCGAGGTCCGGCGGGTGCTGACCGAGTCGGCGGTCGCCCTGGCCCGCGAGGTGGGCTACGTCAACGCGGGCACCGTGGAGTTCCTGGTCGCCGGCGAGGAGGTGTTCTTCCTCGAGATGAACACCCGGCTCCAGGTGGAGCACCCGGTCACCGAGCTCGTGACGGGACTCGACCTGGTGCAGCTCCAGCTGCTGGTCGCCGCGGGTCACCCACTGCCGTTCGCGCAGGAGGACGTGACGCTGAGCGGGCACGCGATCGAGGCCAGGGTGTACGCCGAGGACGCGTTCAACGGCTTCCTCCCGCAGGCGGGCGTCGCGGAGCGGGTGCGCTGGTCGCCCCGGGCCCGGATCGACGCGGCGCTGGAGTCCGGCCAGGTCGTGAGCTCGTCGTACGACCCGATGCTCGGCAAGGTGATCGTGCACGGGCCGACCCGCGAGGCCGCCCGCCGCGCGCTGGTGACCGCGCTCGACGACACGGCGATCCTCGGTCTCACCACGAACCTCGGGTTCCTCCGCGGCCTCGCGGCCTCCGAGGCGTTCCGCGACAACGAGATCGACACCGCCTACCTCGACACCCACCCCGACGTCGTACGCCCCGAGGGTCAGACGGTGGCCTCCGTGCTGGCAGCCTGGGCACTGGCGACCTCGCCCGTCCATGGCGGCCGCGAGGCCGGCCGTCGGGACACTCACCCGCACCCGTTCGGCGCTGGCGACGGCTGGCGCGTCGCGGGGCCCGCGGCCACCATCCCGGTCGAGCTCGTCGTGAGCGGTGAAACCGTCGTCTACGAGGTCGACCCCACCGGGTCGGTGAAGGCCGGCGACCGGACCTGGGTGGTCCACCCGATCGCCTCCGAGGCGGGTGTGCTCCGGTTGGAGATCGACGACCTCGTCCACGAGGCCGCGGTGCGGATCGGGCCGCACCGGGTCGACGTCGCGCACCAGGGCAACACGCACCTGTTCGACCGGCCCGATGCATTCGGTCCCGGCGCGAGCCACGCGGCGTCCGACGGCATGGTCGCCGCCCCGATGCCGGGCACGGTGCTCGACGTCAGCGCCGCCGTGGGGCAGCAGGTTGCCGAGGGGGAGACACTCGGAGTCATGGAGGCGATGAAGATGGAGCTCGCCCTCAAGGCACCGCTGGCGGGCACGGTGGTCGAGGTCGGCGCCGCCGCGGGAGACCAGGTGGCGCTCGGCGCGACCCTGTTCGTCGTCGAGGCCGCTTCGGCGGTCGAGCCCGCTTCGGCGAAGCCCAGGAACGAGCCTGTCGAGACCAAGGAGTGAGCATGCGAAAGCCACAGGTGGTCCGGGACCCGAGCCTGCCCGAGCGGGTGACGATCTACGAGGTGGGACCTCGCGACGGGTTGCAGAACGAGTCGACCGTCGTACCCCTCGAGACGAAGGCGGAGTTCATCGCGCGGCTCGTCGACGCCGGCCTGCCGATCGTCGAGGTGACCAGCTTCGTCCACCCGAAGTGGGTGCCGCAGCTCGCTGACGCTGCCGAGCTGATCGACGCGCTGGACGCGCTCAGCGGGTTCGACACCGAGGCGCTGCCGTTGCCGGTCCTCGTGCCCAACGAACGCGGCCTGGACCGGGCGATCGAGAAGGGCGTGAAGCACATCGCGATCTTCGGCAGCGCGACCGAGACCTTCGCCCAGCGCAACCTCAACCGCAGCCTCGACGAGCAGTTCGCGATGTTCGAGCCGACCGTGCGCCGCGCCCGTGACGCCGGGATGGACGTCCGGGCCTACGTCTCGATGTGCTTCGGCGACCCGTGGGAGGGCGACGTCCCGGTCGACCAGGTCGTCACGGTCGGCAAGCGGCTGTTCGACCTCGGTGCCTCGCAGCTCTCGCTCGGCGACACGATCGGAGTCGGTACGCCGGGCCACGTGACCGCGCTGCTCCGCGCGTTCAACGACGCCGGACTCTCCAACGGCCAGCTCGCGATGCACTTCCACGACACCTACGGCCAGGCGCTGTCGAACACCCAGGCGGCGTTACGGGCGGGCGTCACCACGTTCGACGCGTCCACCGGCGGGCTCGGCGGCTGCCCCTACGCCGAGAGCGCGACCGGGAACCTCGCCACCGAGGACCTCGTGTGGATGCTCGACGGGCTGGGCATCGAGACGGGGGTCGACCTCTCCAAGCTGGTGGAGACCAGCGTGTGGATGGCCGAGCAGCTCGGCCGCCCCAGCCCCTCACGGGTCGTCACGGCTCTGTCGGGGGGCTGACCGGGCCCCGACTCGTGTGGGGCACAATCTCTGCATGAGTCGTGTCGTCTACCTGCACATCGGTGCGCCGAAGACCGGCACGACGTACCTGCAGGACCGGCTCGGCGCGAACGGTGACTCCCTCGCCGAGCACGGCATCCACTTCCCGCGGGGTCCGCTCGGCCGCGACCCGGGACACACCCACTTCCGCGCCGCCCTCGACCTGCTCGACGAGGACTGGGGCGGCCCGACCGGTCACGCCGAGGGGTACTGGGACGCGCTGATGCGCAAGGTCCGGCGGACCCGCGGCACCGTGATCATCAGCCACGAGATCCTCGCCGCGGCCCCGGCCGACAAGATCGCCAAGGCGATGGCCGACCTGCGCGGCAGCGACGTGCACGTGGTCTTCTCCGCCCGGGACATCGCCCGACAGCTCCCTGCCGTGTGGCAGGAGAGCATCAAGCAGGGCCGGCGCTGGACCTTCAAGAAGTTCCTCGAGGCCGCGCAGCAGGAGGACGACCTCTGGTTCTGGCGCTCGCAGTGCCTGCCGAAGGTGCTGAGCCGGTGGGGCTCCGGGCTCGAGCCGGACCACGTCCATCTCGTGACGGTGCCCCATCCGGGCGCGCCTCGGGATCTCCTGTGGCAGCGGTTCTGCACGGCGTTCGGGATCGACCCCGCGTGGGCGCCCAAGGAGAGCGACCGGTTGAACCCGTCGATGGGAGTCGCCGAGACCGCGCTGATCCGCCGGCTCAACCGCCGCCTTGCCCACCACGGGCTGAGCGAGCACCACCACACCACGCTGGTGCGGGAGATGCTCGTCCACCAGAACCTCGCGAACCGCGAGGGCCGCAGGGCGACCCTCCCGCCCGACCTCTACCCGTGGGCGGAGGAGATCTCCGAGCGGTGGATCGAGTGGGCCGTCGGATCGGGCATCGACGTGGTCGGTGACGTGGAGGACCTACGCCCGGTGCCGCCGCCCGCGGACGAGGTGTGGGAGGACCCGGACCGGCCGAGCCAGCGCGACATCATCGGTGCGGCGATCGACGCGCTCGTCGCGATGACCGCGGAGGCGGCGAGCCGCCCGGACCCGAACGACCAGCTCAGCGCCAGGATGGGTCGCGCGGCCAAGCGCTTCCGCGGCAACTGAGCGGCCGACCCGCGAAGGAGTCAGCGCAGGGTGCGGGGCAGCAGCTCCCGGTCGGCGTAGCGGCCGATCTTCCAGGTCGAGAACCCGTCGGCACCGGCGCCGAAGAGGCCGCCCACGACAGGCACCCGCCGACCGACGGTGACGGCCACGCGCTTCCCGGCGACCTTCGTCAGCAGCTCGGAGGTGACCTCCGCGGCGATCACCCTGTCGAGGTGCGGGTCGTGCGCAGGGGCGGTGGCGATCGCCATCGGCGGAGCCGGGAGCTTCTTCTTCTTGACCAACGAGCGCACTGCGTCCTCGCCGAGCATGCAGGTGAGGACGGCGTTGTGGACGCGCGGGTCGGCGAGGTCGTAGCCCCGCAGGTGCGCGATGCCCGCGACCATCCGGCACTGCAGCATCGCGAGGCCGGCGATGTTCGCGGGGATGGTCACCGCAGCGGTGACGATGCCGCCGAGGTTCGTCGCGAACCCCTGGGCTCCGGCGTAGCGGACGTGGTTCTCGATCACCTCGTGGATCGCCGCGTTCACGTCGCCGCGCTGCTCCTCGAGCTGCTTGTCCGCGGCCGCGGCGGCGCCGGGGAGCGGCCCCACTCCGTGGATCGCGCGCGACAGCGCCTCGTGCACGAAGTTCGCGGTGAACTCGGGCGCCATCCGCTGCACCTGGGGCGCGAGCGCCTTGCCGAGCGAGCCACCGATGCCCATGTGTCCTCCTGTCTGGCCGGCCCGACTCGCCGGATCTTCCTCCTGAACCCTACGACGCGGGTACCCCCGAACAAGTTCCACCGAACGTGGTTCGCGGCACAGTCCCACCCGGCCGCCACCACCCCGGTCACCGCGCCCGGTCACGACCGCCGTCACCACCCCTGGCCGCGTCGGGGGCACGCGGTGACACGATGGGCCGGTGCCGATCGAACCGCCGCCGACGGGTTGGGAGTTCCCCGAGTCCTTCCACGACTCGGACGACGACGTCGTCGGCATGGGCGCCGACCTCGAGCCGGCGACGCTGCTCTCGGCCTACCGCCACGGCCTCTTCCCGATGCCCGGCGACTCCCAGATGCCGATGCTGTGGTGGTCGCCCGACCCGCGCGGCATCCTCCCGCTCGGCGGGCTGAAGGTGTCCCGGTCGCTCCGCGCGTCGGTACGTCGGATGGAGGTGCGTGTCGACACCGCGTTCGACGAGGTCATCCGTGCCTGCGCCGACCCGGGGCGTGACTCCGGGTGGATCGACGAGGAGATCGTCACCGCCTACACCGAGCTGCACGACCTGGGCTGGGCGCACTCCGTGGAGACCTGGCAGGACGGCCGGCTCGTCGGAGGGCTGTACGGGGTGGCGATCGGCGGCCTGTTCGCGGGCGAGTCGATGTTCCACAGGGTCACCGACGCCTCGAAGGTCGCGCTGGTCGGCCTCGTCGACCTGCTCCGGGACGAGCATGCCGACCAGCGGGTCCTCGACGTGCAGTGGTCCACCCCGCACCTCGCCTCCCTCGGCGTGGTCGAGGTCCGGAGGTCGACGTACCTGGACCTGCTGCAGTGCGCGCTCGAGCTGCCACTGCCGCGCGCCTTCGTCTGACCTGTCGGCGGCGGCCGGCCGGCCGTTACTTCAGCAGCCGCGACATCCGGCGGTCGGCGAGCAGCTTGCCGCCGGTCTGGCAGGTCGGGCAGTACTGCAGCGAGGAGTCCGCGAACGACACCTCGCGCACGATGTCCCCGCACACGGGGCACTTCTCGCCCTTGCGTCCATGGACGGCGAGGTGCGACTTCTTCTCGCCCTTCAGCTCCGAGGCGGCGAGCCCCCGCGACCGTTCGACGGCGTCGCCGAGCACGGTCCGGATCGCGTCGTACAGGATCTCGAGCTCCTCGTCGTCGACACTCGACGCGGGCTTGAACGGCGACATCCGGGCGGCGTGCAGGAGCTCGTCGGAGTAGGCGTTGCCGATCCCGGCGATGACGCTCTGGTTGCGCAGCACGCCTTTGATCTGGGCTCTTCCGGCATCGGTGAGGATCTGCCGGAGCACCTCGCGCGTGAACTCCTCCGCGAGCGGGTCGGGACCCAGCCGCGCGATGCCGGGGACGTCGGAGGGCTGGTGCACCACATAGACGGCCAGCCGTTTCTGCGTGCCCGCCTCGGTGATGTCGAGGCCGGAGCCGTTGTCGAGCACGACCCGCGCGGCCAGCGGCGACTTGTTGCTGGGCTTCGGTGGCAGCTTCGGGACCTCGTCGCGCCAGCGGATCCAGCCCGCCCGGGACAGGTGCACGATCAGGTGCAGCCCGGAGGCCTCGACGTCGAGGAACTTCCCGTGCCGGGTCACGTCGTCCACGAGCGCGCCGTACAGCGCGGACAGGGGCGGGTCGAACGTCTTGAGCGCGCTGAACGCCGCGATGTCGACGCGCGCGATCGCCCGGTCCTTGAGCCGGGTGCGCAGGTCGAGGGCGAGGGCCTCGACCTCGGGAAGCTCGGGCACGTCGCAAGCATAGGCAGCGCCGGCGGGTGACGAGCATTTTTAAAGCGGACGGCAAACTGCTGACACGGCGGTCCCGCGTGCGCAGAATGAGCATTGTGCAAGGCATCTCACCGATTCCCGCGACCGGCGGGGTATTTCCGGACGCACGCGGCGACGGGCGTGCGCTCAGGGTGTCCCTGCACCGCGAGGCGGGGTTGGTCGTGCTCTCGCTGTGGCGGGACCGGGTCTGTGCCGGCACCTTCCGCCTGTCCGCCGAAGAGGTGCCCGCGCTCATCGCGGTGCTGCGCGAGGGCCTGGACGAGGCGTACGACGGGGCCAGGCACTCCATCCTCGCCGGGCTCAGCACGATGGACGACGAGGTCGGCTGAGGCCGTTCCGCGTCAGAGGGGGCGCGCCCCCGTTGCGAGGAACCAGCCGGTGAGCCCGGCGAACACGAGGAGGGCGGCGCCGCCGATCCCGAGCGCGAGCCGGGCAACCGATCTCAGCGCGGGCGTGTGGTCGACCTCCCCGGAGCGGTAGGCGATCATCCGGATCGCACCGACCGGAAGCAGCAGGAAGGCGCAGATCCCGCTGACCGCCCAGATGAGCCCCTCGCTGCTCATGAGGTCAATCTACGCGCCACTAGGACTCGCTAGCGAAATCTACGGATTCGCCTAGAAAGAGGGATACAGTCCCATCGTGGACCCCGTGAGGAACCCCTACGCCCCTGGTGCCGGTCAGCGTCCGCCCGAGCTCGCCGGCCGAGACCGTGAGCTCCGACAGTTCGAGGTGACGCTCGAACGGGTTGCCTCCGGGCGGCCCGAACGTTCGATGGTCCTCTCCGGGCTGCGTGGCGTCGGGAAGACCGTGCTGCTGAACGCCCTTCGGAGTCTCGCCGTGAAGCGGGCGTGGGGCACCGGCAAGATCGAGGCCCGGCCCGAGCAGTCGCTGCGCCTGCCGCTCGCGCAGGCGGTGCATGCCGCGGTCCGCGAGGTGGCCCACCGGCACCGCGACCCGGAGCGGGTCGACGCGGTGGCCGGCGTGCTCAAGTCCTTCGCCCTGCGCACCCGGCTCGACGACCGCAAGGGCGTCCGGTGGCAGCCGGCCTCGATCGGCGCGGACGTGCCCGCTGCCAAGGGCCGGGCCGACTCCGGCGACCTCGAGCTCGACCTGCTCGAGCTGTTCACCGACGTGGCCGAGCTCGCCGGTGACCTCGGCGTCGGGATCGGCATCTTCATCGACGAGATGCAGGACATCGCGCCGCCCGAGCTCGCTGCTCTCTGTGGTGCCGTGCACGAGATCAGCCAGCAGGGCGCACCGCTGGTCGTCGTCGGCGCCGGTCTGCCGCACCTGCCGGTCGCGCTCTCGGCGAGCAAGTCGTACGCCGAGCGGCTGTTCCGGTACGTCGTCGTGGACCGGCTGCCGCGGGAGATGGCCGACCGGGCCCTCCTCGTCCCGGCCGGCACCGAGGACGTCGACTACGAGGACGACGCCCTCGACGAGCTGTACCGGCTCACCGACGGCTACCCCTACTTCGTGCAGGCCTACGGCAAGGTCACCTGGGACGTCGCCGTCGAGTCGCCGATCCGGATCAGCGACGTCACCGAGGCGGCCCCCGAGGCCGAGGGCGAGCTCGCGGTCGGCTTCTTCGGGGCCCGCTACGACCGGGCGACTCCCGCCGAGCGTGACTACATGCGCGCGATGGCCGAGCTCGGCGCCGACAGCAACGACAAGGCAGTGACCACGGCGCAGGTCGCCGAGAACCTCGGCCGCAAGCCGCAGAGCCTGTCCCCGGCCCGCGACGGGTTGATCAAGAAGGGCCTCGTGTACTCCTCCGAGCGCGGGACGGTCGCCTTCACGGTGCCGCACTTCGGGAAGTTCCTGCGCGCCCAGTACGCCTGAGCGTGTCGCGTCCGTTCCCCGGACGGGAGGCTCGGAAGTGCCACGATGGGGCCATGCGCAGCAGCGGACGTCCGCAGGTCGTGGCGCACCGTGGTGCCAGCGAGGTCATCGCCGAGCACACGCTCGGTGCCTACATCGCCGCCCTGGACGAGGGGGCCGAGGGGCTCGAGTGCGACGTACGTCTCACGGCCGACGGACACCTGGTGTGCGTCCACGACCGGCGCGTCGACCGTACGGCGAACGCCACCGGCCTGGTCTCCACGATGGAGCTCGCCCAGCTCGACGAGCTCGACTTCGCGGGCTGGAAGAACCCGTGGGAGGACCTCGACGACGAGGCGCCCGAGATGGACCTGGAGGCACGCAAGGTCCTCACCCTCCGGAAGCTGGTCGAGGCCGTCGCCGACTACGACCGGCCCATCGACCTCGCCATCGAGACGAAGCACCCCACCAGGTACGCCGGTCTCGTGGAGCGACGCCTCGTCGAGCTGCTCGACGACTACGGGTGGACCGGAAAGGACTCGCCCGCGCGCGTGATGAGCTTCTCCTACATCGCGCTGAACCGGGTCAAGAAGCTCGCCCCGGACATCGACATCGTGATGCTCGTCGACCGCCTCTACGCCTGGCAGCTGACCAAGAACGTCGTCGCTGACGACTGGGTCGCCGGACCGGGTATCGACCTGCTCCGGGACAGCCCCCGGTTCCGCCGGAGTCTGAAGCGATCCGGCCGCCGGATCCACGTGTGGACCGTCAACTCGCCCGAGGATCTCGACCTCTGCGTCGAGCTCGGTGTGGAAGCGGTCATAACGGACACGCCCGGGAAGACGCTCCAGTACCTGGAGGACGGCGGGTAGACCATCCGAACCGGGGCGTTTGGATGCGTGCGGAACGGGGGAACGTATGGCCGGAGGGTTGGTAGAAAAGGGGTGGCAGCGTGGAAACGCGCTCCGTTCGTAATGGCCACGCGCCCGTCACGGTGCGCGTGCCTTTCGCCGCGTCCTCCGTCGCCGTCGCGCGTCGGCAGTTCCGATCGTGGATGACGGAGGCAGGGCTCTCACGTGAAGTCATCGAGGACGGCCGCGTCATCATCTCCGAGCTCGTCGGGAACTCCGTCCGCCACGCCCAGCCGCTCTCCGACGGCACGATCCTGATCACCTGGGGCCAGGACGACAAGGGCATCCGGCTCTCGGTGACCGACGGGGGCAGCTCCTCACGACCTCGAGCCCTCCAGCCCTCCGCGTCAGCCCTCTCCGGGCGCGGCATGGCCATCGTGGAGGCACTCTGCCTCGACTGGTGGTCCGAGCACTCCCGCACCCGGGCGACGATCCACGCCGTCCTCCGCGCCGACTGACCCTCCACCACGTCGGACCCCGCGCACCCGCGCTGAAGTAGCCTTCGCGGCATGGGAAAGAAGTCGCGCGTCAAGAGCAGGTCCGAAGCAGCCCCGGCAGCCGGTGAGGTCGGGCCCCGCCAGCCGTGCCCCTGTGGCTCGGGCAAGCGCTACAAGGCCTGCCACGGAGACCCGTCCGGGGTGGCGCGGACGTTCGTGAGCCGCCCCTTCGCCTCCCTGACCGCCGAGTGCGACATCATCGCGTTGCGCGAGCTCGTGCCTGCCGCCACCGCGCCGCTCCGGCTCGCCGACAGCATCGAGACGGACCGCTCCGTGCTGCTGTGCACCCTCCTCCCGATGGCCGCACCCGCCCTGGTGCGTCAGGACGGGACCGTGTGGCTCGCGCTTCAGGTCCAGCACCAGTTCGGCGACCCGAGCCGTGACCTCGGCGCCGTACTCGAGCGTGCGCTGGAGGCCGAGCCGGGCTCGATGGTCGGTCTCACCGAACCGCCCGGCGAGGGGCGCCGGCTCCAGGACATGATCGTCGACGAGCCGCTCGACATCACCGTCCACGACGGCTTCGAGTTCTGGATCGCCGACATGGACGATGAGGACGGCGCGCTGGGCGCCTCGCTGGAGAGCGCGAACGCGGCCGCGAACCCCACCAAGCGGCTCGCCTCGGTCGAGGCGGCGTACTGGACCAACGTGGGCACCAAGGAGCACCTTCGCTGGGTGATGCCGTACGACGAGGAGCAGCTGCTCTCCGCCCTGGCGCGCCTTCACGTGCAGGGCAAGGACGTGATCGCCGAGGGCGCCCGCCTGGTCGGGATGTTCCGCGTGCACGGCGTCCTCGTGCCGGTGTGGGACCTCCCCGTGGGGACCGGCGCGGATGTGCTCGAGGAGCCGGCGGCGCAGTTCGCCAAGGAGCTCGAGAAGGCACTCGCCGACGAGGCGCCGCTGACCTCGGAAGAGCGCGCTGCCCGGTCGGGGCTCGCAAACCGGCAGCTCACGATCCGCTGATCCTGACTAGACCGACATACTTTTTCGCGGTGACGTGGCCCAATTTGCCGGGGCGGAGTTGTACCCGGATGCCCGGCCACGTATCTTTGTAACTGCCCGGTCGTTGTTGTATCCCCCGTCAGCAACGGCCGGGTTTTTCATGCCCTGACACCGGCGTTCGCAACGGAAACGAGCGCGCCGAGCTCGTCACAGGCACGACTTCGTTGCGGGCGCTCCCTTCGTTGCGGGCGCTCCTAGGACTGCGGCTCGAAGGCGAGCATGACTCCGTCGCCCACACGCCGGTAGCCGATCGCCTGGTAGATGCCGTTCGACGTCGGGTTGGCGAGGTCGGTGTAGAGCATGCACCGGTTCCCGGCGGCGAGCTGCTCCGCCGTGGCGCCCGCGACGACCGCGCTCGCGTAGCCGTGTCGCCGAAGCTCCGGCGGCGTGTAGACCCACGAGATCCGGCTGACCCCGCCGCTCGGCGGGGAGGCGTAGGCCATCGAGACCGGCGCTCCGTCGTACTCCCACACCCACATCTCGCCGCGCTCGATGCGGTCGGTCAGCATCGCCTCACCGGCCGGCACTGCCTCCGGGATGTGCTCGATGAACCCGACGGCCCACTCGTTCAGGAGTGGCGCATCGCCCGGCACCGCGACGCGGAGGGCGCCGGGCACTCCCTGCGGAGGAGTCACGTCCGTCGCCTCGTAGACGCCCTGCTCCATCGTCGTCGTGAGCCCGCAGGCACGCAGCTCGATCCAGCGCCGCGCGAAGGCCTCCGCGGCGGGCCGGAAGCCGCCGATACCGGCGACGGGGCGACCCGAGGCGGCCAGGTGGTCCGCGAGAACCACCCCGACCTCAGGGTCGTCGCTCGCAACATGTGGAGCCCGCGGCGGCGTGTGGATCGATGCCGCGACCGTCGTACCGTCCTCGTCCTCGACCCACAGCCAGCAGGGGTCGCTGAACGCGTTCGGGTCTCGTAGTGCTCGCTGCAGGTTCGTCGCGACCACGCTGGTCATGACAGGTGCGGCGTCGACGAGGGGAGCGATCTTCGACGCGAACGCCGCCGCGTCCGACGTCGCGTGGACGGTGAGGGTGCGGTTCACGAGCGACATCCTCGCAGGGGCGTCAGGCGGTATCGCCGACCGAGACCGCTTCGGCTTCCTCGGCGGACGGGTGAGCAGGTACGGCGACGTGGTGGCTGCCGCCCTCGACGTACCGGCGTCCGACGGTTCCCAGGAGCACCTGCAGGCATCGGCCCTGCCCGTCGTACACCGACAGGCAGAAGTCGTCGGGACTCCGACGGGTCAGGCGCGTGCCGCGTGTGCGCACCACTTGTGCCCGTCGGTGTACGACGGGCGGCAATAGGCTGCCGCACGTGAGCCAGCCCAACCTCCGCCACTCCGCCCGCGCGCTCCTCGTCGACGAGACGGACGCAGTGCTCCTGTGCCGGTTCGACTTCACCGACCGTGGAGGCTCCATCGTGTGGGCCGCGCCCGGAGGTGGCATGGACCCGGGGGAGAGCGAGCTCGACTGCCTGCGCCGGGAGCTGGCCGAGGAGGTCGGGCTCGAGCTCGCGGAGGCGCCGGCGAAGGTGTGGCGTCACGAGGTGGTCCATCCCGGCCATGCGCCCGGGTACGACGGTGTGGTCAACCACTACTTCCTCGTCCGGACCGAGCGGTTCACGCCACGCGGCGCCTTCACCGACGAGGAGCTCGCCGCCGAGGGCCTCATGGGGTTCGAGTGGTGGCCGCTCGACGACGTCGCAGGCTATGAAGGCCCCGACGTGTTCTCACCCCGGCAGCTGGGCGCTCACCTGACCGACCTGCTCCACCACGGCGTCCCGGCTGTTCCGCTGGAGCTCGGCCCGACACGAGTGACGATCCGGTGACGGGCGCCGTCAGACCGGGTCGCGGCTGATCGGGCAGGACATGCAGCGCGGCCCGCCGCGCCCCGACCCGAGCTCCGACCCGGCGATCGCCACGACCTCGATGCCGGCCTCCTCGAGGCGGCTGTTGGTCTCGACGTTGCGCTCGTAGGCGACGGCCACCCGGGGCGCGAGGGCCAGGGTGTTGTTGCCGTCGTCCCACTGCTCGCGCTCGGCGGTGACCGGGTCGAGGCCCGTGTCGATCTGGTGGAGCGTGTCGATGCTCATCGCCTTCGCGGCCGCGACGAGGAACGGCTCCGGCTCGGTGACCTCGAGCACGAGGTCGCGGTCGCTGTCTCCGTTGCGGTCGCGGACGGTCACGGTGTACGCCTGCAGGTGGTCCGCGACGTTCGGGTACATCACGATCTTGTCGACGTCGACCATCGTGCAGACCGTGTCGAGGTGCATGGTCGCGCGCTCCTGGGCGATCGGTACCGCGAGCACGGTGTGTGCGAGGTCCGCCCGGAACACCTGCCGCGCGAGCCGCTCGGCGCCCGCGGGTGTGGTGCGCTCGCCGACGCCGATGGCGATGACGCCGGGAGCGAGGAGGAGTACGTCGCCGCCCTCCACGTGCTCCCGCTCCCAGCCGTGGATCTTCTCGGCGCCCTGGAACCGGGGGTGGTCGCGGTAGATCAGCTCGGTCAGCTGGGTCTCGCGCTCCCGGGCCGGCATGGCGAGGGACGTGATCGCGACGCGGTCCTGGACCCAGACGCTGGAGTCACGGGTGAAGAGCAGGTTCGGCAGCGGGTCGATCAGGAAGTCGTCGCTGGCCAGCAGGCTCGTGACGAGGCCGAAGCCGCCGCGGACCTCGTCGTTGCGCACCCCCGCGGTCAGGAACGACGCGAGCTGCTCGGGGTTCTGGTCGTGCAGCGCGTCGGTGAGGTAGTCCCGGAGCGTGTCGCCGAGGTGCAGGCTCGACATCGCGCCGGCGATCGCGTGCTCGCGGGCCTGCTCCGCCTGCAGCGTCTCGACGAGCAGCTCGGTCAGGTAGAGCACCTCGACGTCACGGTCGCGCAGCGCCTGCGCGAACGCGTCGTGCTCGTCCTGGGCGCGGCTGACCCACGGGATCCCGTCGAAGAGGAGCTTGTCGTTGTTGCGCGGGGTGAGCCGCTTCAGCTCGGGGCCGGGGCGGTGCAGCATCACCGTGCGCAGCCGGCCGACCTCGCTGTTCGCGCCGTGTCCCTCGGCCCTGGACATGCTCTCCTGACTCGCGTTGCTCATGGGCGAAGCGTAACCGGCTGCAGCCTGGTCGTGAGGGTGAGCGTGCGCCATGACGCCCGCTGAGCCGAACGACGTGGAAGCAGGTCAGGCGAGCAGCTCGTAGAGGGTCACACCGGCGAGGACGAGGCACACGGCCGCGCCGATGTAGTGCAGCAGCGAGAGCTTCATGTAGCGCAGCAGCACCCGGCCGGCGATCACGGCAAGTCCTGAGACGGCCAGCAGTGCGCCCCAGGCGCCGACGAAGACGCTGATGGGCTGCTCGTACTTCGCGACGAGGCTGATCGTGAGCAGCTGCGACAGGTCGCCCCACTCGGCCGCGAACAGCACGAGGAACGACGCCCCGATCGCCTTGAGGCCGGTCTTGGACTCCGTGGCCCGTGCGGCGTACTCCTCCTCCGCCTCGATCTCCTCCGCCTCGGCGCCGGGCGCGGACCGGAAGAGCACGATCGCGCCGATCAGGAAGATCGCGAGCGCGACGCTGCGGATCAGCACCTCGGGCAGCAGCGTGGCGAGATGACCCGCCGTCACGGCGATCACCGTCTGGATCAGGAACGCAAGACCGACCCCGATCCAGACCATGAACGGCCGGTACCTGGTGGAGAGCACAAGTGCGGCGATGAAGGTCTTGTCGGGCAGTTCGACCACGAAGATGGCCGCGAAGGTCAGCGCGATGACGGCGAGATCCATGAGGTGCTTTCGTTGCTGGGGCGGGGGTCTTCGGTGTCAGGTGAGGGTGCGGGTCAGGGCGATCGCCTCGGCGAGCACGTCCTTGAGAGCACGGCCGGTGGCCTCCGCGACGGTGACGAGGTCGTCGTACTCCGGCTGGGCGTTGACCACCACACCCTCGTGCAGGGCGAGCTTCACGTGGACGGTGTGGCCGCCGATCTCGATCTTCCGCATCTCGCGGTCGAGGGCGTGCTTGCCGATGGCGATCTCGCGGACGCCGATCGTGGACGTCTGCCGGAAGATCTCCGCGCGTACGGCGGGGGCGCGGTCGCCGGCGACGAGCACGTGCAGCGTGTGCGCGGGGCGGCCCTTCTTCATCACGATCGGGCTCAGCCACGCGTCGGACGCGCCTGCCGCGAGGAGCGCTGCGATGACGTTGGGCCACAGTCGGGGGTCGAGGTCGTCCACGTTGGTCTCGACGAGGAGCGGCTCGTGGGTCCCGTGCTCGGCGGTGGTCGTGCCCGCGGTGGTCGAGCCTGCGGTGGTCGAGCCTGCGGTGGTCGAGCCGCGGTGTCGAGACCTCCGTCGAGACCCCGACGAACAGCCGGAGCACGTTCGCGTGTCCCTCGGGATCGCGTCCGCCGGCGCCCACGCCGACGGTCTCGACGGTCATCGGCGGCTGGGGACCGAAGCCGGTTGCGTTCGCGGTCAGCAGAGCGGCGCCGGTCGGCGTGCACAGCTCCATCGCCGGCGCGGACGGCGGACCGGCGTACGACGGGCGCCCCCGCAACAGCGAGGCGACGGCCGGAGGTGGCACCGGCATCGAGCCATGGGCGCCGCGGACGAACCCGGACCCCACCGCGACGGGCGAGACGACGAGCTGTTCGAGCCCGAGGTGTTCGAGCCCGGCGCAGACTCCCACGACGTCGGCGATCGCGTCGAGCGCGCCCACCTCGTGGAAGTGCACCTCGTCAGGGGTGGTGCCGTGCACCTCGGCCTCGGCGACAGCGAGCCGCTCGAAGGTGGCGTGCGCGCGGGTCCGGACGCCCTCGGGCAGGTCCGACTCGGCAAGCAGCGCGGCGATGTCACGCCAGGTTCGGTGGGTGCTGCTGTCCGACAGCTCCACGTGGCAGCGGGTGGCGGCGAAGCCGTTGCGGCTCACCTGTTCGGGGCGGAGCGCGACGTGCTCAGGCGCAACAGCGTCGACCGCCGCGGAGATCACCTCGACCGGCACGCCGGCGCCGACCAGAGCGCCGAGGAGCATGTCGCCGCTCGCGCCCGAGGAGGCGTCCACCCAGGCGACCGCCGCGCCGCCACCGCCGCCATCGCCGGGGCCGCCGGGCCCGACCGCCGCCGCGCCCGCTCACTGTCGGCCCGCTCACCGGGCGGCCCGTGCGACCCGTGCCGCGAAGACGCCGGCGCCGAAGCCGTTGTCGATGTTCACGACCGTGACCCCGGGTGCGCAGGAGTTGAGCATGCCGAGCAGGGCGGCAACCCCGCCGAACGATGCGCCGTAGCCGACGCTGGTCGGCACCGCCACGAGCGGCACCCCGGTCAGGCCGCCGACGACACTGGGCAGAGCCCCCTCCATTCCGGCCACGACGATCAGGCAGTTGGCGGTGAGGAGCTCGTCACGAGCGGCCAGGATGCGGTGCAGCCCGGAGACGCCGACGTCGTTGATCGTCTTCACGCCGGCGCCGTAGACCCGTGCCGTGAGGGCGGCCTCCGCGGCGACCGGAGCGTCCGACGTACCGGCGGACACGACCGCGACCGTGCCCTGCGCCACGGGCAGCGGGCCGACCGTGACGGCACGAGCGACCTCGTCGACGACGACGTCGGGGACCTCGGCCACCACGGTCCCGAGGACCGCGTCGCTCAGGCGCGTCGCGAGGATGGCCCGGTCCGGGTGGGCGGCGCGCAGGGTCTGCAGGATCTCCACGACCTGGGCGGCGGTCTTGCCGGCGCCGTAGACGACCTCCGGATCACCGGTGCGGGCGGCCCGGTCGGTGTCGAGCCTGGCGTACCCGAGGTCGGAGACCCCCGAGTCGTCAGGCCGGTCCACACTCTGGTCGCTCATGCGCCCGAATGTATCTCCCATACAGTTGACGGGTGCCGCCACCACCGCCGGGTGTGCCCCCCGCCCGATACGCCTACCTCGGTCCCGAGGGAACGTTCACCGAGCAGGCGCTGCGCTCGGTGCCCGCAGCCGCCCGGGCCGAGCTCCAGCCGTGCGCGACCGTGACGCTCGCGCTCGACGCCGTGCGCAGCGGGGAGGCCGACGGTGCGGTGGTGCCGATCGAGAACTCCGTCGAGGGTTCGGTGCCGGTCACGCTCGACGAGCTCGCGATGGGCGAGCCGCTGATGATCACGCGCGAGATGACCGTCCCGATCGCGTTCTCGCTGCTCGCTCGCCGCGGGACGACGCCCGAGGACCTCAAGGTCGTCGCGACCCACCCGCATGCCGCGGCCCAGACCCGTCGCTGGGTGGCCCTGCACCTGCCCCAGGCCGAGGTGGTGCACGCGCCCTCCACCGCTGCGGCCGCCGCTGCGGTCGCCGACCCGGCCTCGAGCTGGGACGCCGCGATCTCGGCGCCCATCGCCGCCGAGCACTACCGTCTCGCCGTCCTGGCCGAGGGCATCGGCGACAACCCCGACGCGATCACCCGCTTCGTGCTCGTCTCCCGGCCGGGCGTCCCCGCCCCTCGGAGCGGGCGCGACAAGACGTCGCTCGTGGCGTTCATGCGCGACGACCACCCCGGCGCGCTCCTGGAGATCCTCGAGCAGCTCACGATGCGCGGGGTGAACATGACCCGGATCGAGTCCAGGCCCACCGGCGCCGCGCTCGGCAACTACTGCTTCTCCATCGACTGCGAGGGCCACGTCGACGACGCCCGGGTCGGGGAGGCCCTGATGGGGCTGCGCCGGGTGTGCGCGGACGTACGCTTCCTCGGCTCCTACGAACGACACGACGGGATCGCGCCGACGGTCCGTCCCGGCACCTCGGACGTGGAGTTCCAGGACGCCGCGGCGTGGCTCGCGCGCCTTCGCCACGGAGCCTGACCCGCCCGGTTACTCTCGGGCGCGATGAACATCTCCGCGCAGTCGCCCGTCGTCTCCTACGCCATCCCCACCGGGTGGGTCGTCCTCCTGGTCGTCGGTGTCGTGGCCGCCGTCGCGGCGCTCGTCGTGTCGCTGGTCGCGCTGCGGCGCTCGCAGGCCGGCCACGCCCGTCGTACCTCCGCCCGCCGGAGGGAGGCCGACCTGCCGACCGACGTCGAAGGTCTGCGGTCGGAGGTGCAGGCGCTTCGGGTGGAGGCGTCGCAGGCGCTGCGGCACCTGGCGGTCGTCAGGTACGACGCGTTCGGCGACATGGGCGGCCACCTGTCGTGGTCGATGGCCCTCCTCGACGACGGTGGCGACGGGGTCGTGCTCACCTCGATCCACGGCCGCAGCGAGGCGCGGACCTACGCGAAGAACGTGATGGGCTGGTCCTCCGAGCAGCAGCTGTCGCCGGAGGAGGAAGAGGCGGTCAAGTTCGCCAAGAACGCCTGACCTCGACCCTCGTCGGCGGTCGGGGTCAGCGGCTCGCCTCGGCGATCGCAGCCTCGACGGTCCGGTGGATCCCGGCGTTGGTGGCGATGGTGTCCCCGGCGTCGCGGAACTCGAGCCGCCAGCCGGTCAGCACCTCTGAGATGCGCCACTGCCGGCCGCTCGCCGCGCGGCCGTTGTAGGCCCCGCCGTCCTCCTGGAACTCGATGGCGGGCGGCGTACGCAGAGTGTTGCGATCGACGCGCATCGTGGCGGAGGTGCGCCGAGGCTCCCGAAGGCGGTAGGAGGGTGGGACCGGGTGGGGTTCCCACCACGACTCGCCGTGGTCGTCCCAGTGGTCGGCCGTGGTCTCCGGCTCCCCCGACGCAGGAACCGCTGGACCCAGGAACCGCTGACACGGGGACCGCCCGGGCGGGGGGCGTCGCGAGGGCAGCGAGGAGTACGTCGTGGGCGGAGGCGTGGTTCGTCGGAGACGAGGCGACGCGCATCACCTCGGCGGCCTGTGCCTCCGACGTGTCGGGCGGCACGAGCAGCAGGGTGAGGTTGCGCCCGGGCAGGGTCAGGATCACCATGTGCGCCCCGTCATGGGGGAACTGACCCACCTTCAGGGTCTCGCCGTCCACGCGAACCTCGAGCGGAGCACGCTCCCAGTCGGCTCGGGAGCAGACCGCACGGACGATCCGACCGACCCCCGCCGGGAAGTTCCTGACCAGGTCTGCCAGCTCGGTCTCGAGGTTTCTCGACCGCGGCCACCAGGCCCCGTCGAGGCGGCCGTGGCTGAAGTCGCCGGACAGAGCCAGCCGCAGCGGCGGACGAGAAGGCGCGTCGCGCTCTCGTGGCGGAAGATCCGCCGGGTTGTCGGGTCCAGATGACGTCGGCATGACGTCCGCCTCTCAACCCACTCGAAGAAGAGTCCGGGGCGGAGGCTTCCTGAACAGGTCTTTCCAGACTACCGCCGCGCCGCAGGACACGCCGGGGTCGTCCCGGAATGAGCCACGGGCGGTCACCCGCTGGGGCTGCCGGTCAGGCTTCGTCGTACGCACGCTCGAGCTCGGCGATGTCGAGCTTCTTCATGCCCAGCATCGCCTTGAAGGCCGCCTCCATCTTCCGAGGCTCGGATCTCGTGACCATCTCGACCCACTGCTTCGGGACGACCTGCCAGGACAGGCCGTACTTGTCCTTGAGCCAGCCGCACTGGACCTCCTCCCCGCCGTCGGCGGTGAGGGCGTCCCAGTACCGGTCCACCTCCGCCTGGTCCTCGCACCGGATCTCGAAGGAGACAGCCTCGGTGAAGGGGAACTGCGGCCCGCCGTTGATCGCGACGTACTCCTGGCCGTTGAGCTGGAAGTTGACCAGCATCACCGTGCCCGGCTCACCGGGTCCGGCTTCGCCGTACGGAAGGACCTCGAGGATCTTGGAGTCCTCGAAGAGCGAGACGTAGAACTCGGCGGCCTCCTCGGCCTGCGTGTCGAACCACAGGTTCGGGACGATCTTCTCCATGGCGAGGTTCCTCTCTAGCGGACTTGGTCTACGGACCAGGACCGGGACCGGAACTCATCGGTCCCCGGCCGAGAGCACGGGCCGCCCGGGCTGACGCTCAGGTCCCGCGCTTCGACGTCCACCACCACGGTCGCAAGCGTGGCGTGCTGGAGCACCGGGTCCGTCCCCCGGTCGGGGTGGGCGCAGACACCGCCCACCTCCCTGTGGTCGTGCATCGCCGCCACAACCTCCTGAGGGCTCGCGGGTGGCCGCCCCCGGAACGCCTCGAGGAGCGTCGTACGCCGGATCCCGCTGCTCGGCCCGATCGTGGCGGCGAGGCAGCCGGCGGCGCCCTCGTCGGAGACGAAGTGGTTGGTGCGGACAAGTACGCCGTCCTCCGGACGCACGACGCCGGGCCCGCCCGGGAACAGCTCGACCGACGCCGTACGCCCGGCCTCGTCCACGACGGTGAGCGACGTGGACGCCGACGTGCTGACGGAGCACGCCTGGGCGAGCGCCTCGTCGAGGTCGCCGGCGGTGTCGAGGATCTGCCTGCTCAGCAGGTGCACGGGGAAGCCGAGCCCCTTCTCCTCGGCGAGCGCGTCGTCGCTGTGGCGCAGCATGTTGAACAGCACGCCGACCCCGCGCGAGCTCACCCCGATCTTGCCGAGGACGCCGTACTCCGTGACGGTGCGCACCACGTGGCCGTCGGGGTGCGGGATGGTCCAGACGAACCAGTCGTCGGCCATCGCGTCGTACCAGTCCCAGGTCTGTACGGCGACCGGCGCCCTGTGCTCGGGCAGCGCCACGACGGTCGAGCACTCGTCCACGACGCCGGTGGGATCGGCCACAGCGAGGAGCTCGGTGCGGGCGTTGAGCATCGCCACCTCGTGCACCGGCACCCGTGCGCCCTCCGCGATGCCGGCGATCTCCTCGGCTGCCGTCGGCGCCAGCTCGGCGATCGTCGACCAGGCGCGCTCGGCCCACGGGTCCACCTCGAACGGGCGGGTCGCGCGGGCGGCGAAGAGCCTGCGGTAGGCGTCGATCGTGCGGGCGATCTCGGCGCGGAGGTGCTCGCCGAGCTCGCGGCCGCGGTCGGCCGGATCGAGGACGGAGGAGGTGAATGTCCGTACTGTCGTCACCCGGCCACCGTAGCGCCGCGGATCACTACGATTCGCTGCCATGAACGTCCTGACTCCGGTCGCCATCAGGGTCGGCCGACTGAGCTGGCTGCCGAGCTACCTGAAGTACATCGTCGCGGTGGACCTGGGGATCCACCGGATCACCAGGGGCCGGTTCGGCCTGCTCGCGATCGCGGGCCTGCCTCAGCTCGTGCTCACCGTCCGGGGTCGCAAGAGCGGGGCGCCGCGCACGACGCCGCTGCTGTGCGTGCCGCACGAGGGGTCGTTCCTGGTCGCCGGCTCCAACTGGGGCGCGCCGAAGCTGCCGGTGTGGGTGCTCAACCTGCGGGCCAACCCCGATGCCGAGATCAGCCACCGTGGCCGGGACATCGCCGTGCACGCCCGCGAGGTCTCCGGCGAGGAGCGCGAGCGGCTGTGGCAGGTGATGGTGCGGACCTGGCCGAACTACGACAAGTACGCCGAGCGCACCGACCGGCTGATCCCGGTGTTCGAGCTCACCCCACGCTGAGGCGGTTCAGCCCCCGCGACCCGGCTGACTTCCCACGCGCTCGCGCCCAGCTGACTTCCCACGAGCTTTGGACGCATCCCAAGGGTCATGCCGCTTGTGAACCGTCCATAACCCCGCGTTACAAGGGGCAGGACGAGGGGGCGGCACAGGGGGGTGGGGGCGGTCAGCGAGGGACGCGGACGAGCAGGCGGCCGTGGATGCACTCCGCCCGGATCTCCCGGCCGGCGCCGATCGGGTCGCCGTCGAGCTGGCGCGCGGTGTCGTGAGCGGTCCGCACCACGACCTTGCGGCCGGTCATCCGGTTGAGCTCCTCGTCGACCCGCTTGCCCTTGCTCATCACCCGCCACAGCAGCGGCACCCAGCTCAGGAACCGTCGCGGTGACACGATCACCACGTCGAGCACACCGTCGTCGATGTTCGCGTCGGGCAGCAGCGGGATGCCCGCGGTGAGGTAGCCGACGTTGCCGACCACGACGGTCAGCGCCCGGTGCTTGGTGAACGGCTCGTCGTCCACCGAGATCTCCACGCGGAACGACGGTGAGCGGAGCTGCTTGATGCCGGAGACGAAGTAGGCCAGCCAGCCGATCTTCGCCTTGATCGCGTCGTCGGCGCCCTCCATGATCGCGGCGTCGAAGCCCATGCCGCCCATCACCATGAAGTGCTCGTCCTCGCCGATCCCGTCACCGCCGACCGAGACGAGGTCGATCGCCCGGTCCTGGCCGTTGAGGGCCACGTCGACGGCGGCCTCGAGGTACAGCGGGATGCCGAGGTTGCGGGCGAGCAGGTTGCCGGTGCCGGCGGGGACCACACCGACCGGGACACCCGTGCCGGCGAGCTCCGCGCACACCGTGCGCACCGTGCCGTCGCCGCCGCACACGAGCACGAGCTCCGCGCCGCTGATCGCGGCCTTCTCCGCCATCGAGCGGCCGGGGTCCTCGATCGTGGTCTCGTACCACGCCGGTGCTCCCCAGCCGGACTCCTTCGCCTGGCCCTCGACCATGGTCTTGAACGCGGCGACGTCGTCGACCTTGATCGGGTTGAGTACGACGGCCAGCTGCTTGGTCTGGGGCACCGGGCTGCTGAAGCTCTCCACGACGCGACGCCGGGGTGCGGGGTTGTAGACGATCATCCCGAGCAGGACCCAGAAGAACCCGACGGAGTAGCCCGCGAGGACGTCCGAGAAGTTGTGCACGCCGAGGAAGATCCGGTCGAGGCCGACCAGGACGATCAGGAACACCCAGAACGCGATCAGCCCACGTCGTACCGACCTCCGCCGTACGAAGATCAGCGTCAGCACGATCGCGACACCCATCCCCGACGCGATGCCGGAGGAGTGCCCCGACGGGAACGAGAAGCTGCTCAGCGTGTGGATCGGGTCCTCCCAGACGGGGCGGTCCCGCTGGAAGAAGCGCTTGAGGAAGTACGTCGTGAGAGACGCGCCGATCATGACCCCGGCCGTCCAGACCGCGGCCCGGAAGTGACGGCGCACCAGGAGCAGGATCACCACGACGGTGGTCAGGACCGTCATCGGGATCGTGTCGAAGCAGAGCTCGATGACCTCGAGCACGGAGGCGACACCGGGGTGCTGTGCAGTCCAGGCCTGGGGGTCGGCGCCGATGCCGTGGTCGAGGTCGAACAGCTCGGTCCACCGCAGCTTCACCATCGTCGCCAGCATCACCAGCGTCGCGAGGCAGAAGAGCGCCCCGGACAGCAGGCGGGGCCTCGTGAGGGCGCGAACAGGCACGGTGCTCCAGCTTCGGACGGTGATGCGACGGGTCGACGGTCAGTCGACAAGTATGACGACCCGGACAGGCATACCCTCACACCGCGTGCGCGAAGCGTCCGAGCTCCGTGATCTCCGCCTCGAACGCCGCCACCATCCGCTCAGGGTCCGGTATCCGGGTGGCGTCGACCTTGAACCCCACGTGGACCTCACCGGCGTAGGAGAAGATCGACACGCCCAGGGTCTGGTCGCCCGACTCCGGCGCCCACCCGAGCACCCGGTTGATCCTCGTGCCCGCGAGGTACCTCGGCTCGGTCGGGCCCGGCACGTTGGTGGTCACCCCGATCGCCTTGCTCGCGAAGAAGTCGACGAAGAACCGCTCCAGCTCCGGACCGCTGCGCCCGATCGCCTTGATCAGCCCGAAGGTCAGCAGCACCTCGGGCGAGTGCTTGATGACGTCCATCCGCTTCTTGGCCTCGGCCACCCGCGCGAACGGCCCGTCGACCCCGACCGGGAGCTTGAGCAGCACCAGCGCGAACTGGTTCCCGAGGTTCGGCGGCAGCGGTTTGTCGAGCGGCCGCACGTTGACGGGGACCATCGTCACGACGTCCTCCGGGGTGCCGCCGTGCTCGCGGACGTACGTCGCCAGCGTGCCCGCGAGGGCCGCCATCAGTACGTCGTTCACCGTGGCGCCGTTCGTCCGGCCGACGCGCTTCACGTCGTCGAGCGGGAACGGGTCGCACCAGACCTCCCGCTTCGCGACGCCTGGCTCGCCGCTGAAGGGCGTGTCCGGGTGCGGGCCCAGGATCAGCTTGTTCGCGACTCCGCCGGCCGCTCCGCCTGCGTCAAGGCGTCGCCGACGCGACGTGGGTCGAGCAGGCGTGGGGCCTCCTTGAGCAGACCGGGCGTCGCAGCGGCGACCGCGGCCGCGGCCGAGGCCGCCGCTCCGACGACGCGCCAGGCCCCTTCGAGCACACCCATCGGCGGGACCTCCGGCACCTCCGCGGCCGCCTCGACCAGGTCGCCCTCGGGGGTCGCGTCGGTCAGGGACAGCATCACCTGGGTCAGCGCGATGCCGTCGGCCAGCGCGTGGTGCAGCCGGCTGAACACGACCGACCCACCGTCGTACCCGTCGATGAAGTGGACCTCCCACAGCGGGTGCTTGCGGTCGAAGGGGACCGGGAGCCGCTGCTCGATGTAGCGCTGGAGGGTCGCGTCGTCGCCGTGCTCGAGCGTGGTCCGGAACACGTGGCGGTCCAGGTCGAAGTCGGGGTCGTCCTCCCAGTGCGGGGGCGCGACATGCGTCATCGAGAGCACGGGACGCTGGTGGAACACCGGGTAGCGGTCCAGCATCCGCCGGCGGTAGGTCGCGATCAGCCGGTCCCAGTCGACGGGGCCGTCGAGGAACATCAGGCTCTCGATCACCATGAGGTTGTTGGCACGGTCCATGTTGAGCCAGATCGTGTCGACCGGGCCGATCAGCCGATTGCTCATACGTCCTCCTGCTTTGGGTCCCCCAAGCGGAGCGTCGCATCCGGCCCTGCGGGGCGGCAGGGCCGCAGGTCCCGGGTCGGCGGTCCTAACGTCTGGCAGAAGTCGTGTGCACGTGGCAGATATCCTTTTGTGGTGATCGATCCTCGACTTCTCCGTGAAGAGCCCGACCGCGTGCGCGAAGGGCAGGTCAAGCGTGGCCTGTCCCCGGACGTGGTCGACCAGGCGATCGCCGCGGACGAGCGCCGGCGATCCTCCATCGCCGACTTCGAGCGGCTCCGCGCCGAGCAGAAGACTCTCGGCAAGCAGATCGCTGCGTTGAAGGGCGCCCAGGGCGAGGAGAAGCAGGAGCTGCTGGCCCGGACCAAGACGCTCTCGGCTGCCGTGAAGGAGGCCGAGCAGGCCCAGACGGAGGCCGAGCGGGCCTACCGCGAGCTGCTCATGTCGATCCCGAACGTCCCCGCGCCCGAGGCGCCGGCCGGCGGCGAGGACGACTTCGTCGTGCTCGAGCACGTCGGCACGCCCCGGGACTTCGAGGCCGAGGGGTTCGAGCCCAAGGACCACGTCGAGCTCGGCCGGATCCTCGGCGCGATCGACGTGGAGCGCGGCGCGAAGGTCTCCGGCGCCCGCTTCTACTACCTCACCGGCCCCGGCGCGGACCTCGAGCTCGCCCTGGTCAACATGGCCATGGACCAGGCCAGGTCGACCGGCTTCACGACGATGGTCCCGCCCGCACTGGTGAGGCCGCGGGCGATGGAGGGCACCGGCTTCCTCGGCCAGGCCGCGGAGGACGTGTACCGCATCGACGGCGACGACATGTACCTCGTCGGCACCTCGGAGGTGCCGCTGGCGGCGTACCACTCCGACGAGATTCTCGACGCCTCCGCTCTGCCCCTGCGCTACGCCGCGTTCAGCCCCTGCTACCGCAAGGAGGCAGGCTCGTACGGCAAGGACACACGCGGCATCTTCCGCGTGCACTGGTTCGACAAGGTCGAGATGTTCACCTACACCACGGTCGAGGAGTCGTACGACGAGCACCAGCGACTGCTGGGCTGGGAGAAGGAGTGGCTCGACAAGCTCGAGCTGGCCTACCGCGTCATCGACACCGCGGGCGGCGACCTGGGCCTCTCGGCGCAGCGGAAGTTCGACTGCGAGGCGTGGATCCCGACCCAGGGCAAGTACCGCGAGCTGACCTCGACCTCGAACTGCACGGACTTCCAGGCTCGCCGGCTCGACGTGCGGGCCCGGTTCGAGGACGGCGTGAAGCCCGTCGCGACCCTCAACGGCACGCTGGTCGCCATCCCGCGCACGATCGTGGCGATCCTCGAGACGCATCAGCAGGCCGACGGGTCGGTGCGGGTCCCCAAGGCGTTGCAGCCCTACCTGCAGGGCCGTGACGTTCTGGAGCCGATCACCAAGTGAGCTTCCAACCCAAGCTGGTGGCCCTCGACATCGACGGCACCCTCCTCATCCCGCACCCCGAGAACGGGTTCAGCGACGACGCCGTCACCCCTGCCGTGCGCGAGGCGCTCGACCGGGCGTACGAGTCGGGGGCGCACATCGTGCTGGCCAGCGGGCGGGCGCCCCTGAGCATGAGCCAGGTGCTGCGTGACCTCGACATGCCGCGTGTGAACGGCTCGCACGTGCTCGGCGTCGCCTCGAACGGTGCGGTGACCTTCTCGTTCCCGCCGCTGAAGGTGGTCAGCGAGGTGACCTTCGACGCCCGCGAGGCGGTCCGGGCCGTGCTCGAGCACGTTCCGGACGCGGCGGTCGCCGTGGAGGAGCACGGCGTCGGCTACCGGGTGAACCGGCACTTCCCGCACGGCGAGCTCGACGGCGAGATGATCCTGACCCCGATCGAGGAGATGATCGCCAAGGAGGTCAGCCGTGTGATCATCCGCGACCCCGACTCCACGTCGGAGGACTTCGTCTCGCTCGCCGCGAAGCTCGGCCTCCAGGGCACCAACTACTTCATCGGCTGGACCGCCTGGCTCGACCTCGCGCCGGAGGGCGTGTCCAAGGCGAGCGGCCTCGCCGAGGTGGCCGACCGGCTCGGCATCGACCGCGCCGACGTGCTCGCGATCGGTGACGGCCGCAACGACATCGAGATGCTCGAGTGGGCCGGTCGCGGCGTGGCGATGGGGCAGGCCCCCGACGAGGTCAAGGAGGCCGCCGACCACGTGACGGCCCCCGTCTTCGAGGACGGCGCCGCGGCCGAGCTCAACCGCTGGTTCTGACCCGCCGGTACACCCTCCGTAGGTGACCCCGGCTAGCCTCGAAGGCGTGTTCAAGCTCGTCGCCACCGACCTCGACGGCACGCTGCTGCACACCGACGGCACCGTGACCGCCCGCACCCGCGAGGTGCTGACGGCCGTCGAGGACCTCGGGGTGACCGTCGTCTTCGTGACCGGCCGGCCGATCAGGTGGATGGACGACCTGTGGGAGCACGTCGGCGGCCACGGTCTGGCGATCGTCTCCAACGGCGGGATCCTGTACGACGTGCACGAGCGCGCCGTGCGGACCGCCCGGACCATCCCGGTCGAGGTGGGCCTGAAGGCGGCGACCATCCTCCGCGACGCGGTGCCCGGCACGACGTTCGCGATGGAGCGGGTCGAGGGGTTCGCCAAGGAGCCCGGGTTCATGCCGCGGTTGCCGCCGCCCCCGGACCTGCGGACGGGCCCTGTCGAGGAGATCTTCGACGAGCACGTCGTGAAGCTCCTCGCGCGTCACGAGGACCTGGAGCCGGAGCGGTTCTGGGCGGAGGTCGAGTCCCACGTCGGCCATCTCCTCACCACGACCTGGTCGTCGGTGGGTGCCCTGGTCGAGATGAGCGCTGCCGGAGTGAGCAAGGCGAGCACCCTCGAGAGGCTGTGCATGGACCTGGGCATCGCGGCGTCACAGGTCGTGGCCTTCGGCGACATGCCCAACGACCTCCCGATGCTGGAGTGGGCCGGTACGTCGTACGCCATGGCCAACGCCCACAGCACCGTCCAGGAGCTCGCCGACCACGTCGCACCCTCCAACGAGGACGACGGTGTGGCGGCCGTGCTGGCGGAGATCTTCGGCCTCTGAGCCAGCCGTCGCAGCCACCGGTTCGCGACGACTCCAGCGGCGAGCCTCTTCCCCGAACGCGCAATTAGGGCCAGACTCCTGCCATCAGTGCGTGACCTGGATCACGGAGGAATGCCATGGCGCAGGAACCGGTGGCCGCCACACGAGCCGCCATCACCTCACTGGCCGCGGCGGTGCTGCGGCTTCGTAACGAGTACGGCGAGACGCTCGGCGTCCGCCGGCTGACCTCGGACGTGGACCGACTGCTCGAGGACCTCGACGAGCTGGGCGCGCCCGCGCCGGGTGTCCGTCCGCCGGTCGCTCCCGAGGAGATGATCCCGATCCCGGACGAGCCGTATGACGAGAGCATGTGGCACGACGCCCAGACCGAGGCCCAACACGCTCCGTAGGGGGATGCATGTCGACTGGTGTCAGAAGCACTGGCCGCGCCGAGATCGCCCAACGGACCCTGCGTGAGGACAACTGGTGGCTCATGCCACTGGTCACGTTCGTGGTCTTCTCCGCGTTCGTGGTCTACGCGACGTGGCGGGCGTTCTCCGGTGAGCACTACTACTCCTCGCCGTACCTGTCGCCGTTCTACTCGCCGTGCATGGGCGCGCAGTGCGTCGAGGGCTCGGCCGACTTCGGCAGACCGTTCGAGCTGGTTTGGCCGTTCTCGCCGGCGTTGATCATCCTGGTCATCCCGCTCGGCTTCCGAATGACCTGCTACTACTACCGCAAGGCCTACTACCGGGCGTTCTGGCTCTCGCCGCCCGCCTGCGCGGTCGCCGAGCCGCACACGAAGTACACCGGTGAGCGTCGGTTCCCGCTGATCCTCCAGAACGGCCACCGCTGGGCCCTGATCGCCTCGGCTCTCATCGCGGCCGTTCTCACCTACGACGTGGTCCTGGCCTTCCGCAACCCAGAGGGCGAGTGGGGGCACATGGGGCTCGGCACCGTCGTCCTCGCGGTGAACGTCGTGTTCATCTGGCTCTACACCCTGTCGTGCCACTCGTGCCGCCACCTCATCGGCGGCAGGCTGCGGCACTTCTCCAAGCATCCGGTGCGCTACCGGATGTGGACGTGGGTGTCGCGGATGAACCGGGACCACCCGAAGTACGCCTGGCTGTCGCTGTTCTCGGTGGCCCTCACCGACCTGTACGTCTACCTGCTCTCGACCGGTGCCATCACTGACCCGAGGTTCTTCTGAATGCCTGACACCACCAGACATCCCATGACCGGCAACCGGATGGACGCCGGGACCGATGCGGGGTTCGAGACGCACGAGTACGACGTCGTGGTGATCGGTGCGGGGGGTGCCGGGCTGCGCGCAGCGATCGCCGCGCACGACGCCGATGCCCGCGTCGCCGTGGTGTGCAAGTCCCTGCTGGGCAAGGCGCACACCGTGATGGCGGAGGGCGGCATCGCGGCGGCGATGGGCAACGTCTACGAGGAGGACGGCTGGCAGGTGCACTTCCGCGACACCATGCGTGGCGGGAAGATGCTCAACAACTGGCGGATGGCGCAGCTGCACGCGCAGGAGGCGCCGGAGCGGGTGATCGAGCTCGAGGAGTGGGGTGCGCTCTTCGACCGCACGCCCGACGGCCTGATCTCCCAGCGCGACTTCGGCGGGCACAAGTACGCCCGGCTGGCTCACGTCGGTGACCGCACCGGGCTGGAGATGATCCGCACGCTGCAGCAGCGTGCCGTGGCGCTCGGCATCGACGTGTTCATGGAGTGCACGGTCACCGAGATCTTCACCGAGCGTAAGAAGGGGGAGCCGAGCCGGGTCAGCGGCGCCTTCGCGTACTGGCGCGAGACCGGCCGGTTCGTCGTGTTCCGCGCCCCGTCGGTCGTCCTCGCCACCGGCGGCATCGGGAAGTCCTACCAGGTCACGTCGAACTCCTGGGAGTACACCGGCGACGGGCACGCCCTGGCGCTCCGCACGGGCGCGAGCCTGATCAACATGGAGTTCGTGCAGTTCCACCCCACCGGGATGGTGTGGCCGCCGTCGGTGCGCGGGATCCTCGTCACCGAGTCGGTCCGCGGCGACGGGGGCGTCCTCAAGAACTCCGAGGGCGAGCGGTTCATGTTCGACTACATCCCCGAGTTCTTCAAGAGCGAGACCGCCGACACGATCGAGGAGGCGGAGGGCTGGTACACCGACAAGAAGAACCACCGCCGCCCGCCTGAGCTGCTGCCTCGCGACGAGGTGGCGCGCGCGATCAACTCCGAGATCAAGGCCGGCCGCGGCTCACCGCACGGCGGCGTCTACCTCGACATCGCCTCACGGCGTGACGCCGAGTTCATCCGGCGCCGGCTGCCGTCGATGTACCACCAGTTCAAGGAGCTCGCGGACGTCGACATCACCGCCGAGCCGATGGAGGTCGGACCCACCTGTCACTACGTGATGGGGGGAGTCGAGGTGGACGCCGACACCGAGCAGTCCCTGGTCGCGGGGCTCTTCGCGGCCGGCGAGGTCGCCGGTGGCATGCACGGCTCCAACCGGCTCGGCGGAAACTCGCTGTCGGACCTGCTGGTGTTCGGCCGCCGCGCGGGGCTCAACGCCGCGTACTACGCCCGGCGCAACCACGAGAGACGCCCGGACCTGCCCGACGACGAGATCAGCGCCGCGGCCAGACGTGCTCTCGCCCCCTTCGAGGAGGAGGGCGGCGAGAACCCCTACACCATCCAGAAGGACCTGCAGGACGTCATGCAGCGGCTGGTCGGCATCATCCGCAAGGCCGACGAGCTGCGGGACTCCCTCGTCGAGATCGGGAAGCTCAAGGAGCGGGCGCAGCACCTCACGGTCGAAGGCAACCGGCAGTACAACCCCGGCTGGCACCTCGCGCTCGACCTGAAGAACATGCTGGTCGTCTCGGAGTGCATCGCGAAGGCGGCCCTCGAGCGCGAGGAGTCCCGTGGCGGCCATACCCGCGACGACTTCCCCAAGCCCGACCCGGAGTGGGGGGCGAAGAACCTCGTGCTCACGCTCCCGGGCGACGCGCTCGACAGCGCGGTCGAGCTCAGGCACCAGCCGCTTCCCGTGATGCCGGCTGAGCTGAAGACACTGTTCGAGGAAGCCGCGGCGCAACAGGCGGGAGCAAGCTGATGGGCTATGACCTGAAGATGCGCGTCTGGCGGGGGGACGCGGACGGCGGCCGCCTCACCGACTTCACCGTCGAGGTGGAGGAGGGGGAGGTCGTCCTCGACGCGATCCACCGCCTGCAGGCCACCCAGGTCGGCGACCTCGCGGTGCGGTGGAACTGCAAGGCCGGCAAGTGCGGGTCGTGCAGCGCCGAGGTCAACGGCCGGCCCCGGCTCATGTGCATGACCCGGCTCTCGGACTTCGACCAGTCGGAGACGATCACGGTCACGCCGATGCGGTCCTTCCCGGTGATCCGCGACCTGGTCACCGACGTGTCGTTCAACTACGCGAAGGCGGAGCAGGTGCCGGCGTTCGCGCCCACGCCTCGCGACAAGGACGGCAAGCGCCGCATGATGCAGTCCGACGTCGAGCGCGGCCAGGAGTTCCGCAAGTGCATCGAGTGCTTCCTGTGCCAGAACACCTGCCACGTGGTCCGCGACCACGAGGAGAACAAGGAGGCGTTCGCGGGCCCGCGGTTCTTCCTGCGGTACGCCGAGCTCGACATGCACCCGCTCGACACGAACGACCGTCGCAAGCTCGCCCAGGATGCCGCCGGCCTCGGCATGTGCAACATCACCAAGTGCTGCACCGAGGTGTGCCCCGAGAACATCAAGATCACCGACAACGCGATCATCCCGATGAAGGAGCGGGTCGTGGACCGGAGGTACGACCCCGTGGTCTGGCTGGGATCGAAGATCTTCCGCCGCGACAAGCGGGAGGAGGTCTGACATGACCGAGCTGCTCAGCCAGGAGGAGATCGACCGCGCTCTGGGGCGCGAGCTGCCGCGGTGGACGCAGGAGGGCGACGCCATTACGCGGTCGGTCAAGGCACCGTCGTTCATGGACGGCATCCGGCTGGTGCAGCAGGTCGCCCAGGTCGCGGAGGAGCTCGACCATCACCCGGACATCGACATCCGCTGGACAACAGTGACCTTCACGCTGTCCACCCACTCGGCCGGCGGGCTGACCTCGAAGGACCTCCGCCTCGCCGCCGACATCGACCACCTGGCCGACTAGCGCCTGCTCGACAGAGCAAGAGGGCGACTGGCGCGGGGTTATGGACGGTGTACAAGCGGCATACCGCTGGGGATGCGTCCAGAACGCGGTGCCAGATTGGACGTCCGGCGCGCGCCGCGATCCGACGCGGCCCCCAACGGCTGCCCGGACCGGCTCCGGCGGGCCCGTAGAACATGCACTGAGCGGTACGACGGCGGTGCCTCACGCCTGAGTGGGGCTCGACGGCCTTGGCAATGCATGTTCGTGCGCACGGCGTCAGCGTGACGGCAGCCGCGAGCTGAGGCTTCGAAGGGTCGGCTCGACAGAGCAAACGGCGACTAACGCTTTCTAGCGATGTATAGCGTCGGCTGAAGATCCAGCCATTGCGGCCTAGAACACCGTCAGCGCGTGAGGCGCGGCCTGCAACACCGCTTCAAGCTGAGGCGCGGAAGCGCGCACGACGCCCGCCGCTCAGGAGCGCAGGTGCCGCGGCAGCGGGTGTGACTACAGGTACATGCCGCCGCCGCGGCCCTGGTGCTGCTCGTCCTGGCCCTGCTGGGCCTGCTGCGCTGCCGCCTGCTGAGCCGCCTGGATCGCCTCCTCGGTGATCATGCCGGGGGGCAGGGCGCGCCTCATCTGCTCCAGCTGGGCCCGCGCGGCGACCTGCTGTGCGTAGATCGCGGTCTGGATGCCGTGGAACAGCCCCTCGAGCCAGCCGACGAGCTGGGCCTGGGCGATGCGGAGCTCCGCCTCGGAGGGGGTCCGCTCGTTGAAGGGCAGCGAGAGCCGCTCGAGCTCCTCGATCAGCTCAGGGGCGAGACCTGCCTCCAGCTCCTTGATCGAGGACTGGTGGATCTCCTTGAGCCGCTGCCGGCTGGCCTCGTCGAGCGGGGCCGACTTCACCTCCTCGAGGAGCTGGCGGATCATGCTGCCGATCCGCATGACCTTGGCCGGCTGCTCGACGAGCTCGGTGATGTGGCGCTCCTCGTCGTCCTCTTCCTGCTCGGACGCAGGCGGACGGGGGCTCGATGCGGCCATGCCGTCGGGGCCGATCACCACGACCCGCGGTTCCTCTTCGGTGCCGCTGGGCTGAGCGTTCTCGTCGGTCATGTCTTCACCTTACGCAGTCAGGATGATCTTGCCGATGTGGTCCCCGGACTCCATGAGCCGGTGCCCCTCGCCGGCCTGCGCGAGGGGGAGCGTGGCGTGCACGAGCGTGCGCACGGTGCCGTCGGCGACGAGCGGCCAGACGTGCTCGACCACGGCCGAGCAGATCGCCGCCTTCTCCTCGACCGGGCGGGAGCGCAGCGACGCGGCGATCACGGCACCCCGCTTGGCGAGCAGCTTGCCGATGTTCAGCTCGCCCTTGACGCCGCCCTGCATTCCGATGATCACGAGGCGGCCCTCGGTGGCGAGCGCCGAGACGTTGCGGTCGAGGTACTTCGCGCCCATGTTGTCCAGGATCACGTCCGCGCCGCGGCCGTCGGTGGCGGCCTTGACCTCCTCGACGAAGTCCTGGTCACGGTAGGAGACCGCGACGTCCGCCCCGAGAGAGCGGCACAGCTCGAGCTTCTCCTCGGAACCGGCGGTGGTGACGACCTTGGCGCCGAGTGCCTTCGCGAGCTGGATCGCCATGTTCCCGATGCCTCCGGCGCCGCCGTGGACGAGCAGCGTCTCGTCCGGCTGGAGGCCCGCGATCATGAAGACGTTGGACCAGACGGTGCACGCCACCTCGGGGAGGGCCCCGGCGGTGACGAGGTCGACGCCCTGAGGCACGGGCATCACCTGCCCGGCGGGAACGAGCACCTTCTCGGCGTACCCTCCGCCGGCCAGCAGCGCACACACCTCGTCGCCGACCTGCCAGCCGGTGACCTCGGGCCCCACGGCGCTGATCGTGCCGGAGCACTCCAGCCCGAGTACGTCGGAGGCGCCCGGAGGCGGTGGGTAGTGCCCCTGTCGCTGCAGGGTGTCGGCGCGGTTCACGGCGGTCGCCGCGACGTCGATGACGACCTCGCCCGGCCCCGGCTTCGGATCGGGCAGCTCGGTCAGCGTGAGGACCTCAGGTCCTCCGGGCTCGGAGGCGATGACGGCGCGCATGGACCCCAGGCTAGGGCGCAGAGCACAGCGTCATGCAACGCGGTCGCGATGGCGGCCGCGACGTATGGCGTCCTGGGAGCTTGTGCGCCTACTCGGTGCCGATCAGGTCCTCGGCGTTGAAGTCGTCGGCGCTCACGTCGTCGCCGCCCCACTTCATCGCCAGCGCCTGCGCCCGACCCGCGAGCTCCTCGACATCCGCGGCACTGCCCCCGCGCAGGGCGGCGGCGTACCCGAGGAGGAAGGTCGTGATCGGGGCGGCGGGACGTTCGACCTCGTGCGCGGCGTCTCGCGCGACATCGAGGATCAGCCCCTCGTCGATCTCGGCGTCCTCGAGCTCGAGGACGTCGCAGAGCTCATCGATCCAGTCGTGCAGGGTCACGCTCCCCAGCGTTCTACGCAAAGGCGAAGTTCGCAAGCGATTGCCCCACATGGCTGCTGCGTCAGCGAGATGCCTCCGGTCCTCGGAGCAGCGCTCCTCGGACGAGGTCGATCACCGCCTCGTCGGTGAGCCCCGACCCGCGCGCCGCCTCCACGAACGCCACCGCCTGCCCCCTGAGCTCGGGGCCCGCCGGCGAGGGTGCGGCCTGCACGATGGTGCCCACACGGCGCCGGGTCGTGACCAGACCACCGGCCTCCAGCTCCCGGTAGGCGCGGGCGATGGTGTTGGTGGCGACCCCGAGGTCCGCGGCGAGGGCGCGTACGACCGGCAGCTTGTCACCAGGGCGCAGCGCGCCTGCCCGGATGTGGCCTGCGAGCTGCGCGCGCACCTGTTCGTACGGCGGGGTGGCCGCCGCCATGTCGAGGGTGATCGCGACGGTCATGCCTGGTGGGCCGTGGGTGACGGGCGTGCTGCCGCGAGGTCGTCCCGGGGCAGGCGTGGCGCGGGCATCAGCACGAGCACGCATCCGGCCACACCGAGCACGAGCCCGACGAGCATCGCGGCGGCGGAGACGGTCTGCTGCCAGCCGGGGTCGTAGAGACGCACACCCGTGGCGCCGCCGAAGAACAGGTCACCGGCGGCCGTGAACGCGAGGGCCGACACGACGACCCGGATCGCCCGTGCCGTGGAGGCCATGCGGAGCCGGTTGTCGGTGGCGACGTCGGAGCGCACGACGGCGGGCCGGAGCACGACGAGGCGGAGGACGCCGTACAGCAGCACCAGCGTGGCCGCGAGCGCGACGAGCTGGGGCGCGCCGTAGTCGACGCCCGGGAACGGGCTTGCGCTCGAGAGGACGAGGTCGCCTTCGCCCTGGCGTGTGAGGGAGTGCCCGTCGGGAGCGGCGACCCACCAGCCGGTCACCGCGACCGCCACCGTGACCAGGCCCAGCCCGGCCAGGGCGATGGCCCAGGACCGGGGCACGAGGTCGCGCAGCGACCGCGGGTTGAGGTTCACCACGCGGGCCGCTCCGCTCGGCCGCGGCCAGGTGAGCTCGCCCAGCGCCAGGACGACCAGGGCCACCATCGAGCCGATCAGCGGCACGGCCCCGAGCCAGGTGGGGGTCGGTCGGACGCCTGTCTGACGGGCGGCTCTCGAGGGCGACCAGGAGCGCGATGGTGACCACGAACGCGATCTCCGCGAGCACGGCGGTGACGAGTCCGTGTCGACGGGCTGAGGCGACCTCTGACGGGAGTGTGTCGTCCGGCCGGGCGGTGGCGGCGAGCACGACGAGGACGACGAGCCCGCAGCCGAGAAAGATCGCCGCCGGCAGGGCGAGAAGCAGGAGTGATGCCATGGTTCCCCCTAATGACTGAATGACCTAAGACATTAAGTCATTGAGGCATCGGCGGGGAAGGAATCCGGGAAACGGGCTCAGTCGTCGAGGTCCCGCAGGTCGCGCAGGTCCGCCCAGGTGTCCACGTCGCGGGCCTCGCCGGCCACCGCCGGGACGGCCAGGATCCGCAGCGGCATCATCAGCCGGCGGATCGAGATCCCGTGCTCGGCCTTCCGGTCGTTCGGCCGTGCCGCCACCAGCGCGTCGTACCGGTAGACCGCCGCGAGCCACTGCTTGCGGTGCTCCTCGTCGACCAGGCACACGGCGTCGGTGTCCTCTCGCTCGGCAAGCAGTACGTCGACCAGCCGACTCAGCGTGCCGGAGGAGAAGCGCGGCATGTCCACCGCGAGGACGCAGACGAGGTCGGGCCGCTCGGCCAGTGCGTCGAGCCCGGCGAGCAGGCCCGCACCCGGTCCGCCTCCGGCCGGCTCCTCGCGGGTCCACGTCACCGGACGCGTGGTCGGTACCTCGGGCCCCACCACGACCACCTCGTCGGCCGCCGCGGTGCCGGCCAGGGCGTGCTCGAGCAGCGTGAGACCGCCGACCTCGATCGACGCCTTGTCGACCCCGCCGAGACGCACGCCGGTCCCACCGCTGAGGATCACCGCGGCGAGGCGTGGGGAGCGAGACGTCACGCACGCAGTCTTGCGCAGCGGGCAAGGGCAGGTGGCACCCTTGGGGGCGTGTCCGCTCTGAACGTCGCCGTCGTCCAGCTCGCCGCGTCCCTCGACCCCGCCGAGAACCGCGAGGCGCTCGGCGTGCTCGGCAGCATCTGCTCCCAGGACCCGAAGCCGGACCTCGTGGTCTTCCCCGAGGCGATCATGCGGGACTTCGGCAACTCGGGCTCGGACGTGTCGGAGTTCGCCGAGGACCTCGACGGGCCCTTCGTGAAGCGGCTGACCGAGCTGGCCGGCGAGCACGGCGTCACGGTCGTGGCGGGGATGTTCGAGCGCAGCGCCGACCCGGAGCGCCCCTACAACACGCTGGTCGTCGTCGACGGCTCAGGCGTGCGGGCGTCGTACCGGAAGATCCACCTCTACGACTCCTTCGGCTACAAGGAGTCCGACCGGCTGCTCGCGGGCGACCTCGAGCCGGTCGTGGTGGAGGTCGGCGACTTCACCGTGGGTCTGATGACCTGCTACGACCTGCGGTTCCCCGAGCTCGCCCGGATGCTCGTCGACGCGGCGCCGAGCTGCTCGTCGTGCCCGCCGCCTGGGTCGCCGGACCGCTCAAGCTGGACCACTGGCGGACGTTGCTCGAGGCGCGGGCGATCGAGAACACCGTGTACGTCGCCGCGGCGGCTCAGCCGGGACCGCGCTACACCGGCCACTCGATGGTCGTCTCACCACGTGGCGAGGTCGTGGAGGTGGAGGACGGCGGCCTCTTCGTGCAGTCGCGCGTGGAACGGCAGGTCCTCGACGACGTACGGGCGGAGAACCCGTCGCTCGCCAACCGACGCCTCTGAGCAGCGAACGCCGAATTGATAGTCTCCCCACGTCGGATGGGGGGTCTGACAGTCCGTCTTCCGTGTCCGTCGTGAGGGTCTGACCGTGGTGCGAGCCGAGCAGAAGCCCGGTCGGCGGCGCGCGGAGCCGCAACGCCGCTTCCGTCGGAAGACCCAGCCGAAACCGCCGCCCAGCGCGCCGGTCGACCCGCCCCCGCCGGCTGAGGAGGAAGCTCCCAGCGCACCGCTGGTCCCCAGTCCCTCGCGTGACGCGACGCCGACGGCCGCGCCCGTCGTCCCGCGCCCCTCGCGCGAGGAGGAGCGCTCCAGCGAGCCCGTTGCTCCGCTGCGCCCCTCGCGTGACGAGGAGCCGCCGAGCGAGCCGGTCGTCCCGCGCCGCCCCTCGCGCGACCGGAAGCCGTCGGGCGCGCGGGTGACTGCCCGGAGTCCGCGCCCCTCGCGGACGGGCGCGGCGCTCAGCGCGCTCTTCAAGCTCCTCTGGTTCGCCCTGCTCGGCGCCGGCCTGGGCGCCGTACTTCTCCCGTGGGTTCCGGTCGACGTGCCGGAATACGTCCGCCTCGGCGGTGCGGTCACGATCACCACGCTGTTCACCCACGGGCTCGCCGTGCGGTCGGGCGGTCGTCCGCTGATCTCCGGCGCACTCGCACTCGTGCTCGGCGGCGCTGCTGCCGTGTCCCAGATCGATGTCCTCCTCGCCGGTGCCGCGGTCGGTACGGCGGTGGTGTCGGCGATCCTCGCGGTCCTGGCCACGACCCCCGCGGCGCGCTTCGGGGGAGTGATCCGGGAGATCGTGGTGGCCACCGGGGTGGCCGTGATCGGGGCGTTCGCCGTCCGCGCCTACGAGCCCGCGGTGTCGCTGGAACGCACCGGGTACCTGGTCATCGGCTTCTCGCTCCTCGGCGCCCTGGCGCTCGTGTACCGGCTGGGCGCGGGTCTCCAAGGCCTGGGTCGTCGTGGGCTGGTGATGATCCTGGGCGGCGTCGTGCTCCTCACCGTGACGCTGGCCTACACCGCCGCGCTCGCGCGCTGGGGGTCACCCGGGGTGGTCGAGGGCGTCGACTCCGCCTTCGAGCAGGCCCGGGACGCGGTGGGAGCCGTGCCGCGGCCGATCGAGGTGCTGCTCGGGTTCCCGGCGCTCGCGTGGGGCGTCTCGACCCGTGCCCGGCGCAGGCAGGGCTGGTGGGTGTGCGCCTTCGGGGCCCCAGGGCTCTCGGTGGTCGCGGTGTCGCTCCTCGACTACGACATCTCGTTGGCCGAGGCCGGTCTGACCCTGCTCTACAGCCTCGCGCTGGGACTCCTCGTCGGGTACGCCATCATCCGGGCGGACCTCTTCCTCACCGGCGCCCGTGGACGGCGCGCGCGACAGCTCGAGGAGCAGGCCGCGCACCGTCCCGAACCAGGTCGCCTCCAGGCCCTGCTCTGACGGCCGGCTCCCCGCGGGCTAGACAGCGAGGCCTGCGTCACAGGCGCGCCGTAACCCGGCCCCTCGCTGCGGAGTTCTTGGGGTCGGAAGGCGCGTGGCCACGGGGCCACCGGGAGGGGCTCTTCCCGTCCCAGGAGGTAAGGCATGAAGTACAAGGTGGGCATCACCCTCGCGATGGCGGCGGTCGCGGGCTTCGCCCTGGTCGGCCCCGGTGTGGCCGACAGCGGATTCAAGAACAAGTACCCCGACGTCTCGGCGAGCAAGGACTGCGGCGACGGCGACACGATCGACTACGCCGGCCCGCTCAAGATGTGGCCGCCGAACCACAAGCTCCAGGACGTCCTGATGAGCGCGACCGACGGCCCGAGCAGCAACCCGGCCGACGCCGCGTCGAACCAGACCACGCTGACCGTCACGGTCAGCCTGCTCGACGCTGTCGGCGGCGACGGCGGTCCCCAGCACGACCCCGACTTCTTCTTCCCGGCCGGCCCGTCGGACAGCGGCGACCCGACCGCCGAGGTGCCGTTCCAGCTCCGCAGCGAGCGCTCGGGCAAGGGCGAGGGCCGCACGTACGACGTCCACGCGGACGCCACCTTCGACGGCGGCATGAAGTCATGCAGCTGGGACATGCAGGTCGTGGTTCCGCACGACATGCGTGGCGGAGCGGACTGGTAGTGGGCTCCTGCGCTCACTCCCAGGGGCGGGGCGTCGCGATCCGGCGTCCCGCCCTCACGGGCGCTGCTCTGGTGCTGCTCGCCGTCACCACCGCCGGATGCGCTGTCGGCGGCGAGGTCGCGGGCGCGAGCCAGGAGCCCCGGGCCGACCTGGCCGAGCGGGCGGAGGTCGCCGCGAAGAACCTGGCGAACGCCCCCGCTGACGAACAGCCGTCGGGCAAGCGCGCCCACGGCGGCGCGCTCGGCTCCGGCGGGAAGAACGCCGGCGCGTCTGACGGGTCCGGCTCCTCGGCCTCCCACGGTCAGCGCAGTGGGACGGCTCGGAAGTTCCCAGCCGTCTGCCACGACGCGGCCCCCGGGCTGGACGGAGCTGGTCGGCCTGAAGGACGCGACTGCGGACCACGGCAACGGCCCCTCCTACGCCGACCTGACCCTCGTCACCTTCAGCGAGCACGACGGCGAGCTCGCCACCTCGATCGACGTCGCCGGGGTCGTCCCGGGACGGTTGGCGAACCGCGAGGTCCAGGGCGTGGGTATCGACTTCTACCGGTCGAGCTCCGACGAGAGCGACTACCAGATCTTCCTCGACGGCGGCAGCCACGGCTGGCGGGCGTTCCTCCAGACACCCGACGGGTTCGTCGACTTCCCCGGGACCTTCTCGGTGCGCGGCCGGACCTTCGACGTGGTCGTGCCCTGGAGTGCGGTCGGGGGCCGCGAGGACGCAGAGGTCGGTGTCTTCACGGACTGGTCCTCGGGGGTCGGGCGGCTCTCGACGGACGGCACACCCCGCGGCGATCTGAGGCCCCGCTAGGGCGCGAACCGACTACCTGCGAGTAACGCTCCGGCGCGTGTACCGTCGCGCGCATGCCCCGTGACCCCAAGACCGCAGAGATCGTCGCCGAGATGGTGGCGAACGTGATGAAGGTGGCCGTGGCCCCCGGAGACCAGCTCGCCGCAGGCGACACCGTCGTACTCCTGGAGTCGATGAAGATGGAGATCCCGGTGCTCACCGAGACCGGCGGCACCGTCTCGGCCATCAAGGTGAGCGAGGGCGACGTCGTCCAGGAGGGCGACGTGCTGGTGACCCTGGACCTCTGATCGGCCGCTGAGACGCTCCCCTAGACTCTCCCCCGTGGTCGGCCCACGACACTGTCGTGGACCGGTTCCACGGAGGGGTGCCGGAGTGGCCGAACGGAACCGCCTTGAAAGCGGTCGCTGGCAGAGATGTCAGCCGCGGGTTCGAATCCCGCCCCCTCTGCTGGCTGGCTGGGTCAGATCTTCGCGTTGATGGACTGGTAGCCCGAGTCCTCCCGGGTGCCGCCCTGTCCGTCGCCCTCGGTCGCGTAGTCCTCGATCCACTCGATCGAGTGCAGGTACTTCACCATCTTGTAGCCGTGGATCGACTCGACCCGCAGCCGCAGCGGCGCCCCGAAGGTGAGCGGGAGCGGCTTGTCGTTCATGTCGAACGCCAGCATCGTCTCGTCCTCGTACACCAGCTCGAGCGGGAGGCAGGAGTAGTAGGGCTCGAGGGCTCTGCCGTCGTGCATCTTCTGTGCGAGGCCGAACGAGGTGAGCTTGAGGTACCTGGCGTTGGGCTTCCTCTCCACGAGGGCGAGTACGTCGGACAGCCTCACGCCACCCCACTTCGCGATGCCCGTCCAACCCTGCATGCAGGTGTGCATGGTGATCTGCTCCTGGCGCGGCATCGCCCGCAGGTCCTCCAGGCTGAGGCTGATCGGCTCGTCCACGAGGCCGCCGATCTCCAGCCGGTAGTCCTTCCAGTCGTTCAGCCGCAGCTGTTCCCACTCCGGCGACTCGTCGGAGGTCGGGTGCCGGCCGTTGCTCCAGTGGTACGGCGAGATGTCCTCCTCCGTCCAGACCTGGCTCTTCCGCTGACGTGAGGCGAACCGGTTGACCGTCAGCCTCCGGACCGGCTCGGTGACCCGGTGGAGCAGGACCTGTGCGCGGCGACGGTCGGCCAAGGTCCAGTAGCTGAGGAAGAGCCAGATCCCGATCACCACCACGACCCCGAGCACCGTCATCGTGAAGGCCTGCGCGAACCGCGCCGGGTCGGCCTCGCCGAGCATCATGTGGGTCAGGTTGTACTTCGGGTGCACGATGAACACCAGCGTCACGTGGATGACGATGAAGAGGGTGAAGAACGCCATCCCCAGGAAGTGCAGCGAGCGCGCGGCCTGCCGTCCGCCGAAGAGCTTCGCGTACCACGGGAACCGTCCGACGACCGCCGGCGACATGACCGGGCCGGTCACGATCATCAGCGGTGCGGCCACGAAGACGACGAAGAAGTACATGAGCTGCTGCAGCGCGTCGTACGGCGTGAAGTGCTCGATCGACGGCACCCCGAGCCCGGCGTAGATCTTCAGCGACTCCCACGCCTCCGCGAAGACGTCCCAGGACGTGGGGACGAGGCGGCGCCACTGGCCGGTGCCGAAGAGGAGTACGACGTACGTCAGCCCGTTCAGGAACCACAGCATGGTGACCACGCCGTGCCAGGCCCGGCCGGCGCCGATGCTCGCCCGTCCCGGCAACGCGATGAGCGGGGACAACGAGCACTGGTCGTCGTGGGCCATGTAGGCGCCCTCCTCGGCGGGCACCTTCTTCTTCGTGAACCGGATCCACTCGGTGCCCGGGCCGCAGTCGTTGCGCCAGTACATGCGCGGGTGGGTCGCGATGATCTCCCAGCCGCTGCGGATCAGGAGCCCGAGGAACAGGAAGTTCAGGAAGTGGGTGATGCGGAGCCAGGCGGGAAAGCCGAGCTCTGGATCGGCGGCAGCGGCGATGATCATGCGGAAGCAACCCCTTGGAGACGTGTCGGGGGCCGTCGGGGCCCGCAACGAGTTTCCACGGAACGGGACCGGTTTAATAAGGGACGACCGGCATCACCGTCGTGGGGCTTTGGTCCCCTTTTGGGGGACGGCGAAGCGCGTTCCTCGAGCAGCGAGGAGGGTTACTCGGAGCCGCCGAGCTCCAGCGCGACCGTGTCGTACATCAGGTCGTTGAGCCGCTGACGGTGGCGGTTCAGCTCGCTGATGACCCGCTTGAGCTCCCGTCGGACGGGCTCCGGGTCAGGTGAGTCGAGCACCTGGGCGCTGAGCCGGTCCAGCTTCAGCAGGAGGGCCTCCCGCTCGCGCTCGAGGATGTCCTGGCGAGGGGCGAGCCAGGCGTCGGTGGCCCGGTCGCTCTGCCCGGTGAGCGCTTCGTAGACGGTCGCGACGCGGTGCCGGACGAGCCAGCGCCACATCTGATGCCGACGCGGCCTGTCGAGGGCCTGCTCGAGCCCGTCGATCGCGTGATCCAAACCAGACACGGTGCCACCTCCTGTCTACGCCCGGATGAGGGGTGGAGTCTCAGTGTGATCCCGCTCACACATCTGTGACAAGGGCCATGACCCCGGCATTTGGTCGCCGGCCACGGCGTTGGGTCTAATCGACTCGTGCCATCCGACTACCGACTCTCGAGGCCGCTCGCCGCCCGGATGCTGGGCGTCCTGATCGCCGTCCTCGGCGTGCTGGTCGTGCTGGTGACCCTGGCGGTCGCCGTGCTCGACCTTCCCGCCGGTGTGCTCGCCGCCGTGGTCCTCGTGGGTGCGCTGCTCATCCTCGCCGCCGCCCTTGTGCTGACCCGTGGCGCCAGCGTGGTCCGGCTCGAGGACGACGGCTACCGCGTGCGGTGGGTCCGGGGCGCGGGCGTGACGCGGGCTCGCTGGACCGACGTCGAGGACGTCGTGGCGACGAACGTCGCGGGCGAGCGCTGTGTCGTGCTGCGTCTGAGGGACGGGCGTACGACGACCATCCCGGTGCGCATGCTCTCCGGAAGCCCCGACGAGTTCGTCAAGGACCTCCAGTCGCACCTCAACACAGGACACGGCTACCGCCGGATCAACTGAGCGGCCTACCCGATTGGCTCCCGCGCGGCAGCCACGGGTAACCTGTCCTTCGCTGTCTGGAGGTGTCGCCTAGTCCGGTCTATGGCGCCCGCCTGCTAAGCGGGTTGAGGGCAAACCCCTCTCGCGGGTTCAAATCCCGCCACCTCCGCCAGACCCGAACGGCCCCTACGGAGCCTCGTCTCCGCTGGGGCCGTTCGCCGTCTCCGAGGGTGCGGGCGCGCTGGGCGCGGGGGCGTTGGAGGCCTGCTGCCGGGGCCGAGGCTTGCCCGGACGCGTCTCGGCAGGCGCGGGTTCGGGCTCGCCGGGCGGTGGGTCGAGCTGGATGTACTCGCTGACCCGGAAGTCGCCCACGGTCCGGACGGTCACCGCCTGGATCCCCACAGGCCGGCCGTCGCGGTAGGTCAGCAGGGTCACCATCGCGTTGCGGCGGAGCTTGCTGCCGATGGCCAGGGCGTAGGCCGCGCCGCCTGTCGTGCCGGTCGTGTAGGTGTAGCCGACCTTGCCGTTCTCGCCCACGACCTCCGTGGGGCCGAGGCGTTCGTGCACGTGTCCGCCCACGACGAGGTCGACGCAGCCCCGCTGCAGGGCGTACGAGCCGGTGGCCGCGTCGTGCACGAGGAGCGTCGCGACACGGTCGCCCTGCTCGTCGTACTCACAGAGCTGGTCGGCGACCCGCTGCGCGTGCTCGCCGAAGGAGAGGCCCTTCGCGTCGCGCCAGGAGCCGAGCCCGCTGCTGCGGGGGTCGTCGGCGCCGAGAAGGCGGATACCGTCGGGGCCGTCCAGCGCCTCGCCGTCGAAGCGGGTGAAGCCGAGCTTGTCGAGGTAGTCGCCGACGAAGTCGCCGTGGTCGTGGTTGCCGCTGATCGCGAACCGGTCGTCGTAGTCCTTGAAGACGCGGTCGAGCGAGTCGAGGCTGAACGCCTCCCAGTCCGAGCCGGTCGAGGTGTCGTCTCCCGCGTCGAACAGCACGGACGCGCCGCCGGCGTCGCCGATAGCCCGGGCGACCTTGTCCATGCCCACGTTGTCGTGGCGGTCGCTCACCAGGAGGGCGACCGTCTCGCCCTCCTCCGGCTGGTGGAGCTGGTCGGCGATGTCGGGGACGGCCTTGGTGACGTCGCCGTAGAACGCGACTCCGCGGCTGTAGCTGTCCAGCAGGCTCTCGGCGATCCGCTTGGTGCCGGTGGTGAACAGCCCGGCCTCCACCTGCAGTGGTTGCGCCTGTTCGGGGATGGGTACGCCGGACAGCTCGTCCTCGATGGGCCGCCAGACCGTCCCCCCGGAGAGCGCCGGGTCCGGGCGGTCCCACGGCTGGAACACCGCCGCGCTGAGTACGACGACGCCGAGGCCGGCCACCGAGGTGCGCCGCAGCGTGATCTGGCGGAACAGCTCGCCGCGACGGCGGCTGCCGAGCAACGCCCACATGGCGGGGGCGGCGATGCCGACCAAGGCTCCGCTGACGGCGCTGTTCACGGCCATGCCGCGAAGCGCGGCGACGACCTTCGCCACCTCGCCCTCCGGCTGGGCGCCGATGACGGCGTACCGGCTGATGAGCGTCTCGTACGAGGTCAGCGTCGTGCGGCCGAGGTCTATGTGCGCGCCGAAGCGGCTCCCGGACGGGTAGCGCAGGTTCGGCACGTAGGGGCCGAGGTCGAGGGTGGCGTAGCCGTCGAACGTCGGAGAGACCTGCGCTTCGTGGCCCGCGACGGTTGTCGTCTCCGTGCTGTGGAAGAAGACCAGCGTGGCGACCGGAAGAGCGACGACCGCCCAGGCGGCTGAGAGCGCCAGTGCCAGGCGTAGTCGTGGGCGAGTCATCGCCTCCAGGGTAGGCGGTTGCACGATCGTGCACGGTGCCCGTACCCCAGAGGTGACCCGAGTCGGCTCCCTCCGCATAGTGCGGACCGGCGCCCCAATTGCGGTGTCTTGAATACGCGCATCAGTGCTTGTGCGGTTCCGGACGTTAAGTAAAGATGACCTCCAGCGCACCCAAGCCTCGCGAATCCGCCTATTTCCTGCCTCGATCACGCCGGATGGCCCGCCATATCACCACCTGCAGGTCTCGCGCAGGAAAACAAGACTTCTGCAGAAAAATGCACTGCAAATGTATGAGGACCGATTTTGGTAGTCCTGGGGTAGGGGATGCCGGAGACTAGTGCGCAAGCCACTCCCCAGTGGTCAGCACCGACTACTCAAGAGGTCTGAAACCATGAAGAAGACGCGGATCATCGCCAGGATCATCGCCGGGGCAGCTGCCTCCGCCGTCCTCCTGACCGGAGCACTCGCGTCTCCAGCTCAGGCCAAGGACAGCGGTTGGGGCGGCGTCGGCGTCGTGAGCAAGGGCGGCACCACGACCAGCAGCGTGGACAGCGGTTGGGGCGGCGTCGGCTGACCGACTGCTGTACTCGCGCAAGGACAAATGCGTCGAGAAAATCGACGCCAAAGAGCTTGAGACGAGGACGAACTCAAAGCCATCCCCCCGGCTGTTCGCTCCTAGCGCCATCCCCCCGGCCCGTCTCAACCCTGCGAGGGCAGACATGTATCCCACATGGTCTGCCCTCGCCTTATTTTCGCGGGCGTCACGTCAGGAGGTCGGGCTCACCACGGGCGGCGGCCGAGCGTCAGGTGTCTTTGAGCTCGTCGGGCACGTCGCTGTTCGCTGAAACCTTGCCCATCGCGTGCCCCAGTTGGAACCGCGTTTGAACGCCGTACTCCTCCTTGAGGGCGGCTATATAGCCGGCGTAGGTCCGCGTGCTGACGCCGAGACGTTTGGCGCTTGCCGGGTCGCTGTGTCCCTCGACGAGCAGCCGAATGGTCATCGCGCGAACGTCTGACGCGATTGCCTTCTCGTTGCGCGCTTCATGAGCCGTGAATGGTCGGCCACGCTCCCATGCTCGCTCGAAGATGTCGACGAGGTAGGCAACGAGCGACTTGTCGCGAATCGCTTGAGCGACGAAATGATCCTCGGAGGCTGGAATCACTGCGACCTCGCGGTCGATGATGATCAGCCGCTTGAAGAACTCGTCCAGGGTGCGGACTTCGCCACCATGGGCGGTCAGCTCGGCTACGTACTCCCTGGTTGCAGGGCTCTGGCGCGCCGAATGCTGGTAGAGAGTGCGCATCCTGACCCCGCGATCCAGTGCGTGGCGATCGCGGTTCTCAGCCGCCGCAAGTTCGCCGGCGGGACGGCGTCCGTACGGTTGTGCAGTCAAGAGTTCCCCGCGGGCATCGCTGATCATCGCTTGGAGGAAGTTGTTGATCTGGGACAGCCCTCTGAGCTCCGTGATCGGAGCGGTGTCCGAACGCGTGGCACGGCGATAGGTCTGCCCCAGCTCTGAGAAAGCCTCAGCCCACGCGGCCGACTCGTTGAGCAGGTCGGCGCCTTCGCGACTGAGCGGGACGACAACCCGGGTCTGGACGGCGGCGGGGTCGACGGGCAGATACTGGGCTCGCGCTTCGTCAAAGACCAGAAGACCGATGTCGAGCAGGAGATCGAGGGCAGGACGGAACTCGCCCTCGGGTTCAAGCCGTGGGTCGTCCGCGGGCAGCCGATTCTGGGCAGCGGCCGCGCTGTAGAGGCGGCCGGCGGCATCCTCCAGCAGCTTCCGCTCTTCGGGTCCGTACTTACTCGTCAAGGCAACGGTGCCTCCCTCTCCCCAGAGCAAAGTATGCCGCAGCGGACGGAACAGGACTATCACGGGCAACCCGTGTCCTGAACTGACGAAGGCCCCATCCGGTGTCGGATGGGGCCTTCGTGATGTCGCTCAGGCAGCGGCTACGCCGGTGTTACTCGGTGAGGCCGAGGCGGGCCTTCAGGCCGTCGAGCTCGGTCCAGAGCACGGCCGGGAGGTTCTCGCCGAACTTCTCGAACCACTCCTGGATCTGCGGGATCTCGGCCTTCCACTCCTCGGGGTCGACCTTCAGGGCCGCCTCGAGGTCCTCGCGGCTCATGTCGAGCCCCTCGGTGTCGAGCGCGTCCGCGGTGGGCACGTGGCCGATCGGCGTCTCGACCGCCTCGGCCTGGCCGTCCATACGCTCGACGACCCACTTCAGCACGCGGCTGTTCTCGCCGAAGCCCGGCCAGAGGAAGCCGCCCTCGTCGTCACGACGGAACCAGTTGACGTAGAAGATCTTCGGCAGCTTGGCGGCGTCGTTGTCCTTGCCCACCGTGATCCAGTGGTTGAAGTAGTCGCCGGCGTTGTAGCCGATGAACGGCAGCATCGCCATCGGGTCGCGACGCACGACACCGACCGCGCCGGTGGCGGCAGCGGTGGTCTCGCTCGAGAGGGTCGCGCCCATGAACGTGCCGTGCGTCCAGTCGCGGGCCTCGGTGACCAAGGGGATGGTCGTCTTGCGACGTCCGCCGAAGAGGATCGCGTCGATCGGGACACCGTTCGGGTCGTCGTACTCCGGAGCCAGGATCGGGCACTGCTTGATCGGGGTGCAGTAGCGGCTGTTCGGGTGGCTGGAGAGCTCGCCCGAGTCAGGCGTCCAGTCCTCGCCCTTCCACGACTTGGCGTGGGCCGGCGTGTTCTCCATGCCTTCCCACCACACGTCACCGTCGTCGGTCAGCGCGACGTTGGTGAAGACCGAGTTGCCGATGTCGATGGTGCGCATGGCGTTCGGGTTCGTCTGTTCGTTGGTGCCCGGGGCAACGCCGAAGAAGCCGAACTCCGGGTTGACCGCGTAGAGGCGGCCGTCCTCGCCGATCCGCATCCAGGCGATGTCGTCGCCGAGGGTCTCGACCTTCCAGCCCGGGATGGTCGGGGCCAGCATGGCGAGGTTGGTCTTGCCGCAGGCGCTCGGGAACGCGGCGGCGACGTACTTCACGACGCCCTCAGGGCTGGTGAGCTTGAGAATCAGCATGTGCTCGGCGAGCCAGCCCTCGTCGCGGGCCATGACCGAGGCGATGCGGAGCGCGTAGCACTTCTTGCCGAGGAGGGCGTTGCCGCCGTACCCGGAGCCGTAGGACCAGATCGCGCGCTCCTCGGGGAACTGCACGATGTACTTGGTGTCACTGCACGGCCAGGCGACGTCCTGCTGGCCCGGCTCGAGCGGCATGCCGACCGAGTGCAGGGCCGGGACGAACGTCGCGTCGACCTCTTCCATGCGGCGGAGGACGTTGGTGCCCATGCGGGCCATGACGCGCATGGAGGCGACGACGTACGCCGAGTCGGTGATCTCGACGCCGAACATCGGGCTCTCGGCGTCGAGGTGACCCATCACGAAGGGGATGACGTACATCGTCCGGCCACGCATGCAACCCCGGTAGAGGTCGGTCATGAGGGCCTTCATGTCGTCCGGGGCCATCCAGTTGTTGGTGGGCCCGGCGTCCTTCTCGTCGACGGAGCAGATGAAGGTGCGGTCCTCGACACGAGCCACATCGGTGGGGTCGGAGGCCGCCCAGAACGAGTTGGGCTTCTTCTCCTCGTTGAGCCGCACGAAGGTGCCGGACTCGACGAGAGCGTCGGTGAGTTCGACCCACTCCTCGTCGGAGCCGGTGCACCAGTGGATCTTGTCCGGCTGGGTGAGCTCGGCAACCTCATTGACCCAGTTCAGGATCCCCTGGTGAGTCGTGGGCGCACTCTGGTTTGTTTCGCTGTCGATCGACGCGGTCTCGGCTGTCATGCCTTCGTGTTTCCCTCTCGCGCGTCCGGAATGCGGCAATGCCACTTCCGGCCATCGAGCGTGTCGATGGGGTGTCGTGGAGTTCGGTCTTTGTTGGATCGCCGCATCTTTGCAGCGATCTTTTATTGAGTTGCCAACGTACGCCGAAGGTATTGACGGCGTAGCAGGGGTGCTAGTGAATGTACTCACAAGCCCGATGCGCGGCTATTGGATCGATCAACGGTGTGACCTGGGTCGCGAAAAGCACTAGCCCCGTTATGTCAGGTGACATATCTCTGGAGGTGCTTGACTGAATGAGCTGAAAGCAGGTCGAACGCCCCCAGCGTCCTCGCACCGGGCGACGAGCTGCCCTGTGTGAGGCCGAGCCTCGCGGTGCTGGGCACAAACCTCGCACGTGCACGATATTGACGTTGTCTCGCGCCAAAGCGAGGTCAAAACTTCGCACGTGTGCGGTCTTTGCGCGTTCGGGCTCCTCGGCGAAGCGGACGCGGGCGCTCGTGTTCCCTCCTGCGTCGACTGACCGCCTGGGCTGACCCGTCGTGTCCGGGGCCACCCCGGGCCGATTTCGCCATGGTGAAGGCATCACGCTAAAGTGTGCGAGGCCCAGCGCTCGTAGCTCAACGGATAGAGCATCTGACTACGGATCAGAAGGTTGGGGGTTCGAATCCCTCCGAGCGCGCCAACCCGAAAGCCCAGGCAGACACCCTCTGACCTGGGCTTTCGCACCTTCCAGGGTCTAGTGCCAGGAGTGGCGCGGTTCTTCGTGTCAGTCCTCGAAGATGCCGGCCCTGCCGAGGCGGGCGCATGACGTCCAGGCCCACGGGCCGTTGGACGGTCACAGTCGCCGCGTTCCCCAAGTGGCCGCCGGCTTCCATGGTGGTCGGCGGCGGCACTCTCAGGGCCGAAGGACGCTACCTGGAGGGTTGGGGTGTCTCGCAGTTCATTCGGGGGTTGACGCCCAAGTAGTTCAGGGGGCCGGCCGCGATGGTGATCGCCATGGTGCCGAACTTCGTGCAGCTGGCGTCGTCGCCGGCGAAGTAGCCCCGCTGTACTGCCGCGAGAACGCCGATGACGAGCCAGAGCGTCAGGATGATCGACGCGGTGCGTGATCGACGGCGCGACCGCGTGCGTGATCGACCACGTGGCCGGGTGAATGAACGAGTGCGTGAGGCGATGCTCATGGTTCCTCCTTGTTGGCACTGGAGGTACCCGGTCAGGCCGTGCACAATCCGGTCATATAGACCACAAACCTCACCCCTAGCCACGCCGTTTGACCGGAGGGGCAGCCGGTGGTGTGCGCTGGGGATGCGATTCACCTGAATCGACGCGGAGTCGATCGCCGCGGCGCTCTTACGTTCGGGGCGGGCTGGAGGTGACGTGGCCAGTGAGCACCAACCGGCTACGGCATGTGCAGCGCCGCGTTCGCCCGCTCCAGGAGATCGCGCAGGACGGGGACCAGCTGATCCCCGAAGGCCGTGTCGAGGTTCGCGTACCTCAGTCCGATCCAGCCGAGCGCGACCATGCTGAAGACCAGGCCCAACGGAGCAAGCGCCCGCCCGGCGACATGAGAATGGCTCGTCGCCACCAGGCCACCGAAGGCTGCGCAGCAGCCGACAACACCGAGGACCACGGCAAGCGAGAACGTCAGTGTGAACGGAGCCGCCGCGAGCGCACCCAAACCACAGAGGAACGCGAGCGTGGCGGCCGCGGAGGTGTGGACCTCCCTGGCGGGCGACGCGGCGAACAGTGCCTCAAACCCGGTGGTCTCAGGAAGCGACCCGTCGTGCGTGGTCATGCTCTCAGCGTACGTCGACCAGGACACCCCGAAGCGTCATGCCTGACCCCGAAAACGGCGTGTCGCGTCAGGTGAACGCCCTGCGCCGGTCGGACCGCGGCTCCCCTTGGCATCGCCGGTTGCTGCCAGTATCGTTTTCGACTGGCTCTCCCTCAGATGGGGAGCGAATCCGAAGGCGCACCCAGACCCCGTGTGCTGATTCCGTTGTGGGTCGGCCCTCAAACCCCCTGCGAGGGCCGGCCTCGAGTACCGGCCTCGACGTACCGGGGGCGACCGGTCATCCGCGGCGAGACCCACCCGCGTCGTCAGGTCTGCAGGTGTTCGTGGAAGAACGCCGAGATACGACGTCGGGCGTCCTCGGCAGACTCCTCGCGGTAGTCCATGTGCGTGAACTTCCCCATGACGACGGCCCACTGGGGCATCGTGTCGCCGAAGTCGTTCATGAACGCGTGGCCGGCGTCGGCGTACACCTTGATGTCGTGCGCCACCTCGTTCGCCCGGAGTGCCTTCTCGAGCCGTCGAGGCGCCCCACGCAGGGTCAGGTCCTTGGCGCCGTAGCTTCCCACCACCGGGCACGAGTTCGCGAGCCGCGTCATCGCGTCACGCGGCACCATTCCGTAGTTGACGCTCGACGCGGCGTACCGCCCGTTCGTCGCGAGCATCAGGGCGAAGCCGCCGCCCATGCAGAAGCCGATCACGCCGACCTTGCCGGTGCAGTCCTCCCGCCCCGTCAGATAGCCGCGCGCGGCCTCGAGATCCGCGAACACGCGGCCCTCCCCGGCGAGCCCCGCGCGGAAGGTGCTGAACATGCACTTCGCCTGCCCGCCCCAGTAGTACAGGTCGGGCGCCACCGCGAGGAACCCCTCACGCGCCAGCCAGTCCACCTGCCTGCGCAGGTCGTCGCTCATGCCGAGCGCGTCCTGGATGACGAGTACGCCGGGCCACGGGCCAGCGCCTTCCGGGACGGCCACGTAGGCCGCCATGTCACCGTCCGGCCGCGCGATGGTCACCGTCGTCATGGGGCGCTCCTCCGTCGGGCTCGGGTCACCGGGCCCTTCAGTGAAACACTCCGCGACGGGAGAAGGCGCCCCTCAGGCGGTGGAATCCGCAGCCGGCGCGGAGGCCCTGATCAGGTGGTCGAACGCGCTGAGCGCAGCTGTGGAGCCCATGCCCATCGCGGTCACGATCTGCTTGTAGGGGACCGTCGTGCAGTCACCCGCGGCGAAGATGCCCGGCACGGAGGTGGCGCCGCGGTCGTCGACGACGATCTCCTTGCGGTCGGTCAGCTCGACCGCGCCCTCGAGCCACTCGGTGTTCGGCAGGAGGCCGATCTGGACGAAGACGCCCTCGAGGTCGAGGCGGTGGCTCTCGCCGGTCGCGCGGTCGACGTACTCCAGGCCGGTCACCTTGGCGCCGTCGCCGAGGACCTCGGTGGTGTTCGCGCTGACGAGTACGTCGACGTTGGGGAGGCTGCGCAGCTTCCTCTGGAGTACGTCGTCGGCGCGGAGCCTCTCGTCGTACTCCAGCAGCGTCACGTGTGAGACCACGCCGGCCAGGTCGATCGCGGCCTCCACGCCGGAGTTGCCGCCGCCGACGACCGCGACGCGCTTGCCCCTGAAGAGGGGGCCGTCGCAGTGGGGGCAGTAGGTCACGCCCTTGTTGCGGTACTCCTCCTCGCCGGGCACGCCGATGTGGCGCCAGCGGGCGCCGGAGGAGAGGACCACGGTGCGGCCCTGGACGGTGGCGCCGCCCTCGAGCTCGAGGGTGTGCAGCTCGCCGCGCTGACCGGGCACGAGCCGGGCGGCCCGCTGCAGGTCCATGACGTCGACGTCGTAGTCCGAGAGGTGCTGGTCGAGGGCCGCGGCGAACTTGGGTCCCTCGGTGTAGGGCACCGAGATGAAGTTCTCGATCGCCATCGTGTCGAGCACCTGGCCGCCGATGCGCTCGGCGACGACGCCGGTGCGGATGCCCTTGCGGGCCGCGTAGATCGCGGACGAGACGCCGGCAGGTCCGGCACCGACGACGAGTACGTCGAACGGCTCCTTGCCGCGGATCTCCTCCGCGGCCCTCTCGGTGGCACTCGAGTCGAGCTTGGCCACGATCTGCTCGAGCGTCATCCGGCCCTGGTCGAAGAGCTCGCCGTTGAGGAACACCATCGGAACGGCCATCACGCCGCGGGCGTCGACCTCGTCCTGGAACAGCGCCCCGTCGATCGCGACGTGGCTGATCTTCGGGTTGAGCACGCTCATCAGGTTGAGCGCCTGTACGACGTCCGGGCAGTTCTGGCAGGACAGCGACAGGAACGTCTCGAACCGGTACTCGCCGTCGAGCGCCTGGATCTGCTCGACGACCTCGTCGGAGACGGCCGGCGGGTGGCCGCCCACCTGGAGCAGCGCCAGCACGAACGAGGTCAGCTCGTGGCCGAGCGGGATCCCGGCGAAGCGCACCGACACGTCCGTGCCGGTGCGGGCGATGGCGAAGGAGGGCCGGCGCTCGTCGTCGTCCCGGCGGACGGCGGTGATGTTGTCGGAGAGAGCCGCGACCTCGTCGAGCAGCTCCATGAGCTCGCGCGACTTCTCGCTGTCATCGAGCGACGCGACGAGCTCCACGGGTCGCTGGACCAGCTTCAGGTGCGTGGCGAGCTGCTTGGACAGGGCAGGGTCGAGCACGGACATCTCCCGGGATTCAGACGAAGAGCGGATCAGATCTTGCCCACGAGGTCGAGCGAGGGGGACAGGGTGTCGTCGCCCTCCTCCCACTTCGCGGGGCAGACCTCGTTCGGGTGCTTGCGGACGTACTGCGCCGCCCGCACCTTGCGGAGGAGCTCCGCGGCGTTGCGGCCCACGCCCTCGGAGGAGATCTCCATGAACTGGATGACGCCGTCGGGGTCGATCAGGAAGGTGGCGCGGTCGGCCAGGCCCTGGCCCTCGCGCATCACCTCGAAGTTGTTCGTGATCACGCCGGTCGGGTCGCCGACCATCGGGTACTGCACCTTGGCGATGGTGTCGGAGTTCTCGTGCCACGCCTTGTGGGTGAAGTGGGTGTCGGTGGACACCGAGTAGATCTCCACGTCGAGGCTCTTGAAGTCCTCGTAGAGCTCCGCGAGGTCGCCGAGCTCGGTCGGGCACACGAAGGTGAAGTCAGCCGGGTAGAAGAACACCACCGACCACTTGCCGCGCAGGTCCTCGTCGCTCACCTCCACGAACGAGCCGTTGTGGAAAGCGGTGGCGTTGAACGGCTTCACTTCCGTGTTCAGCAGTGCCATCAGGCGGAACCTCCAGGGGTGCGTTTTCTGTAGTCATTCCAGTTAAGAGGACACTACCAACGCACGCCATCCATGCCCAAATGCACAAACTTGCATGAGCCATACTCTTCCGCTCCTACCGGGCGACGTGTTGAAATCGGCGGGTATCCGGACCAAAGCCGCGCCCCCCGGTGCCGGATCGTTCCCCTTCGCTCGACGAGGAGTTGCATCGATGCGCACACGCAGGACAGTCGCCGTTCTGGCCGCCGCGGCGGCAGTGGTCGCCGGCTCGGCCATGGGAACCCAGGCGTTCGCCGCCGGCCACGGACAGGGCTCGGCCGCCCGAGGTGCCCACTCGCCGCGCCTCGACCACATCTACGTGATCATGCTGGAGAACCACTCGCAGTCCAGCGTCATCGGCAACGCCAACGCCCCGTTCCTCAACCAGCTCGCCGAGCACAACGTGACGGCCGACCACTACTACGGTGTGACGCATCCCTCGATGCCGAACTACATCGCCGCGATCGCCGGCGACAACTTCGGCATCCAGGACGACGAGGACGAGAACGTCGTCAACCTCGACCGCCGCAACCTCGTCGACCAGCTCGAGGCGCGGCACGTGCGCTGGGCCGCCTACATGGAGACCCTGCCGCCGGACAAGCAGGCCCGCTACTGGCCGCAGAAGACCAACGCCGACGGCACCAAGACCGACATCAAGCTCTACGCCAAGAAGCACAACCCGTTCGTGCTCTTCGACAGCGTCAAGAACAGCCCGGCCCGGATGAGCCGCGTCCGCGACTACTCACAGCTGGCCTCGGACCTGAACAAGAAGAAGGCGCCGCAGTTCGTCTGGATCTCCCCGAACCAGTGCAACGACATGCACGGCGGCGTCTACGACACGGTCGAGGGTCACCCCGAGACCCCGTGCCCCTACGGCAGCACGAAGGACGACGCGAACGACGCCGCACTCAAGAAGAAGGCCGACGACTTCGTGAAGCAGGCGGTCCACACGATCCGCTCCTCCTCGGCCTGGACCAAGCGCTCCGCGATCGTGATCGTCACCGACGAGAACGACTACACCGGGAACACGACGAACGGCGGCTGGGAGAACGCCGACGGCTGCTGCGACTCGCCGTACGTCGCCGCGCACGACCCGCGCGTGAGCAAGGACTGGCCCGGCGGCACGTACGGCGGTGGGCTGATCCCCGCGATCATCGTGTCCGCCGAAGGGCCCGCACGGGTACGTCGACCACACCACCTACAACCACTACTCGCTGCTGACCACCATCGAGGAGAACTGGCACATGCCCTACCTCGGCCACGCGGGTGACCGCGCCGGAGGGGTCCGGCCGATGTGGAAGTCCCTCGTGCGCAAGTAGCTCGTAGAGCGGCAGGGACAACACCAGACGAACCTTCCCGTCCTGGACGGTGTAGTCAACGAGTCGGAGAGAAAGCCGCGGGTGTCGTCCGCCGAACAGCGGCCGCCCGCCGCCGAGTAGGACCGGAACGATCCCGACGGTCAGTCGGTCCACCAGCCCGGCCTCGAGAAACGACCGGACGAGCTTGCCTCCCCCGAACAGGAAGCAGTGCTGCCCTGTCGCGATGCTGCCCCTGGTCGTGGCAGTGCCGTCCCATCACGACCAGGTCGACGTCGGTCAGGAAGTCGTCGAACGGCAGCTGGTGATCCGTGTCCAGGCCGGGGCTCGGCACCGGTTCGATCCACCCATAGCCGCCGCCATCGTCCGCAATGTAGCCATCGAGACTCATTGCGAGCCGCAGACTGACCGTGCCCGGTGACGACCTCATGCCTCGAACAGGGTCCCGAGGCCGAGCTGTTCGATGATGCGGTCCGCGATCTCTCGTGGTGTCCCCGCGATCTCCACGCGGATGGCGGGCTCGTCGGCGGCCGGTTCCTCCAAGGTGGAGAACTGGCTCTTCAGGAGGCCGGGCGGCATGTAATGGCCGTGCCGGGCGGCGATCCTGGCCGCGATCAGGTCGTAGTCACCGGCGAGGTACACGAAGAGGACGCCGGCGCCCCGGCGGTCGAGCTTCTCGCGGTAGACGCGCCTGAGCGCCGAGCACGTGACGATGCCGTTCTGGCCGGAGTCGAGCCGCTGGTCGATCCAGCGCAGCCACCAGGTCGAGCCACGGCCAGCGGTCCTCGTCGGTGAGCGGATGGCCCGCAGCCATCTTGTCGACGTTCGCCTGGGGATGAAGGGCGTCGCCCTCCTGGAACGGCCATCCGAGCCGGTCGGCCAGGAGCTCTGCGACGGACGTCTTCCCGCAGCCGGACACGCCCATCAGCACGAGCACGACCGGGCTGTCGATGGGTGCCGCGCTGCGTCCGACCATGCCCCGAGACCCCTTCCGATCGTCAGCAGCACCCTGTACCTCCTCGGGAAGGACCTCAAGCCCCATGAGGACGAACAGGGACCGGACGGTAGCCTCGTTCACCGCCCGGAAGGTGTCGGCGCGAGGAAGGAGGACCCGTTGCAGGTGCGAAGCCGTGCACGGCTGGCCCTGCTCCGCGCGACCGAGGAGGCGCTGGACAGGTACCCGGAGCACACGGTGGCGGTGGTGCGCAGCGCCCTCGAGCGATCCGCCCGTCGACGTACCGGGAGCCGGTTCGACGCGCGCACGATGACGCTGGCGCTGACCATCCGCGCGATCGACGTACACCCCGTCGTCGCCGAACGCCTCGTGCGGCTGTGGCTCCGGCGCGCCGCGCAGCAGCACCGCGCCGAACAGCAGCGCCGCGTCGCAGAGCTGTCCAGCTGACCTGCCGACCCTGCGTCCGGATAGCGGATCACCGGTTGTCGGAGCGACTGTACGACGGTCGTGCGGCTGTACGACGGTGCGCGACGACGCGAGGCGCGCGGCAAGAATCGTGCAGGTGCGAAGTTCTTACGTCGATCTGGCGGTTCGTCGGGTCAGAATCGTGCACCTGCACGATTCTGGTCGCCGCCGGAGGGGCGCGTTCGCTGCGGAGCCTGTCTTGACCAGATGGTCGGTTCAGCACGATGAAGCGCGGAAGTCGCATAACCGATCCGGGTCAGCGGAGTTGATGCGGTCACACGGGGCGCGGTCGGTGCGGAAGAAACAGGAGGCGCGGCCATGGCAGCGAACCAGGACGACATCCTCACGTACGACCGTCTCACCAGCGAGCAACGCGCTGTCGCCTGGGCGGTGGTTCGCAGTGTCGCAACGGCCGTGTGGGTCGGGCTGACGCTCATGGGGGCGGTCTGGGCCTTCGTTGCAGCGGACGAGGGCGGCATTGCCCCCTGGTCGCTCCCACCGCTCATCGGAGCGATCGGCTTGGCCTTGGCGATGGAGACCAAGAGCCGCGACTTGGAGAAGCCCTTCGACGGACCGTCCGCTCCCTGACGTCGGCAGGCCCGCGAGTTCACTGTCAGGGGGCTACTTCGTTCCGGATGTGAACCGGTCAGACGACGCAGAACTCGTTCCTTCAGGGTCGTCATGACCTCGGCGTCTGCCGCCGCCGGTCGAAGGCCCAGGGCCCTTCGTCCCGCCACGGCCGCGCGGGCGATGGCGTCACAGCAGGCTCACAGGATTCTCACAGGGGTGGGTGGGGCGAGTCAGGCATGCTGGGACGCGTGACCCCACCGCCAGCCTCCCTGACGCGACCGGACGGAAGCCCCTTGAGGGTCCTCGTCGTCGACGACGAGGTGAACATCGCCGAGCTGCTCACCATGGCGCTGCGCTACGAGGGCTGGGAGACGAGCGTGGCGCACACGGGGTCGAAGGCGGTGTCGGTCGCCAAGGAGGTGCGCCCGGACGCGGTCGTCCTCGACATCATGCTCCCCGACTTCGACGGCATGGAGGTCCTGCGGCGGGTCAGGGGCCACCTTCCCGACCTCCCGGTGCTCTTCCTCACGGCGAGGGACGCGGTCGAGGACCGGGTGGCGGGTCTCACCGCCGGCGGTGACGACTACGTGACGAAGCCGTTCAGCCTCGAGGAGGTGGTCGCCCGGCTTCGAGGGCTCATGAGGCGTGCGGGCGCCATGAACCGGCGCGAGAGCTCGGTCCTCACGGTCGGCGACCTCACCTTGGACGAGGACAGCCACGAGGTGCGCCGGGACGGCGACGAGGTCACGCTGACCGCCACGGAGTTCGAGCTGCTGCGCTTCCTCATGCGCAACCCCCGGCGGGTGCTGTCGAAGGCGCAGATCCTGGACCGGGTCTGGAACTACGACTTCGGCGGGCAGGCCAATGTCGTGGAGCTCTACATCTCCTACCTGCGCAAGAAGCTCGACGCCGGGCGGGCACCGATGATCCACACGATGCGCGGCGCCGGGTACGTCCTCAAGCCGGTGGAGTGACGGTGCGACGGCTGGTCCCCACCTCCCTCTCGGCGCGGCTGGTCGCGACGACGGTGGCCCTCGTCGCGCTGGCCTCGCTGCTGGTCTCGGTGTCCACCGCGCTGGCCATGCGGTCCTACCTCTACGACCGGCTCGACTCCCAGGTGGTCGAGGCGCTCGGCCGGGCGACGGCCCCGTGGCAGTCGGGGCGGTCGCCGCTCCCGCCGGCCTCGTCGAACGCGGTGACGGCACCTGCTGAGCCGGACGGGCACGACCACGACGGGCCGGAGCACGAGGACGGCCGCTTCGGCCAGGGTGCCGGCACGGTCACCGCGGTCTGGGACGCCTACGGCTCCCGCGGCGAGCTGCCCACGACGTCGGGTGAACGCAAGCAGCTTTCGAGCGCCGCGTTGGCGCTGTTGAACCAGGTGCCGGCCGACGGGCACAGCCACGACGTCGACCTGCCGGGGATCGGCGCCTACCGGGTCCAGGCCTCCGAGTCACAGCTCGGCAAGGTCGTCACCGGCCTGCCCACCCAGGACATCCGCGGCACGCTGGCGAGCCTCGTCGGCTGGGAGGTCCTGCTCGCCATGGCCGGCATCGCACTCGCCGGAGCCGCGGGCTGGGTGCTGGTCCGTCGACAGCTCGCCCCGCTGCGCAAGGTCGCCGACACGGCGCACACCGTCGCCACCCTGCCGTTGTCCACTGGCGAGATCGGTACGACGGTCAGGGTGCCCGACGACCTGACCGACGAGCGCACCGAGGTCGGTCAGGTCGGCGCAGCGCTCAACACGATGCTCGCGCACGTGGAGCACGCCCTCGACGAGCGGCACCGCAGCGAGCAGCAGGTGCGGCAGTTCGTCGCCGACGCGTCGCACGAGCTCCGGACCCCGCTCGCCACGATCCAGGGGTACGCCGAGCTGAGCCGGCGGGGCTCCTCGCCCGATCCCGAGCGGCTGGCACACGCCATGGGCAAGGTGGAGGCCGAGGCCTCCCGGATGTCGTCGTTGGTGGAGGACCTCCTGCTGCTCGCCCGCCTCGACGCGGGACGACCCCTGGAGCGGGAGGAGGTGGACCTGACCAGGCTGGTGCTCGAGTCGGTCGGGGACGCCCGCATCGTCGCGCCGGACCACCGTTGGGTGCTCGAGCTCGCCGAGGACCCCGTCGTCGTGACCGGCGACGAGCAGCGGCTGCACCAGGTGGTCACCAACCTGCTCGGCAACGCGCGTCGTCACACTCCGGCCGGCACCACCGTCACCGCCGGTGTGCGCACCTCGGACGACGGCACCGCCGCCCTCGTGACCGTGGACGACGACGGGCCGGGCATCCCGGCCGAGCTCCAGGGGAGCGTGTTCGAGCGTTTCACCCGCGGTGACTCCTCGCGCACCCGCGAGTCCGGGGGCGCCGGTCTCGGGCTCTCGCTGGTGCAGGCGATCACCGACGCCCACGACGGTGACATCACCGTCAGCTCACGCCCCGGCTCCACGGTCTTCACGCTCACGCTGCCGCTGGACGGGCACGCCTCCCTCCCGGGCTGAGCACGAGCTCGGCATCAGCCGTTCCGCAGCATCACCGTGACCGAGAAGACCATGACGACGAGGGTGATCGCCCCGACCACGAGGAACAGCACCGGCGCCATCGTCGCCACGCCTTCCCTGTAGATCACCGGGTCCTCGTCGGGACGGTCCGGGTCGTACCAGACCTGGACCGTCCTGCCCTTCTTCGGTTCGGCGTTCGTGCCGGCGGAGTGGACGAAGGTGCGCCGCTGTCCGGAGTGGTCGATGAACTCGACCACCGGCCGCCCGACCAACGTGTCGCCGGCGGGAGATGACCAGCGGGAGCCGGTGATCGTGCCCCGGGTGACCACGCCTCTGGTGTCGCGATCCCGCTCGGTCCTGAGCATCCCCCAGCCGACGAACGCGAAGAAGCTGCCGACCAGCGTGGCCATCAGCGCGAACCCGATCTCGAACCCCGTCATGGCAGCACAGGCTAGCCGCCGCCGAGATCAGCGGGAGACCCGGAACGTGCGCGTGAAGAGCACGTCGTGCTGCCAGTTCCGGGCGGCGACGGTGACCCGCACGTTCCGGCCGTCGTCGCGCACCTCGACCGTCCCGAACTGGCCCCCTCCGGGAATCACCGGGCCGCTGTAGGGGCCGCCCTTGACGCTGGGGCTCTGGTCGAGTGCCGCGGCCTGGAACAAGGGGAACCCGGCGCGGCCGGACCGTGAGTAGTCGGTGTTCCGCCCGTCGTCGTAGGCGAGCATGTGCGCGTCGCCGCTGACCATGAGCAGGTTGTCGACGCGGTGCTTCGCGATCGCGTCCGCGATGACCCGTCGCTCCTCGGGCGAACCCGCCCCAGGTGTCACCGGCCGGGTCCGGTGCGGCCACCCACGGGTCCGCGTTCGCCCACACCACGAGGCCGTAGCGGTCGGCGTGCGAGAGCTCCTCGACCAGCCACCTCCGCTGCTCGGCGCCGAGCATCGACCGGTCCGGGGTGCCCGCCGGGTCACGCATGGAGCGGTTGTCGGTGAGGATGAACCGCACGCCGCCGACGGTGAACGCCTGGAAGATCGGGCCACCACCCCCTCGTAGCGGATAGTGCGGCACGTAGTCCCGGTAGACGTCCCGGGCGGCGGATCGCCCGGGACTGGTCCGGTCGGAGTCGTTGGTGGCGTAGTCGTGGTCGCCCCATACGTAGGCCACGGGGGCGGTCGCGTAGAGCGTCGCCTGGGAGGGGGCGGTCAGGTTGGCGTCGTACTGGCGGCGGTAGAGGCCCGGGTTGTCGCCGTCGACGTCGCCGTAGAAGAAGTCGCCGACGTTGAGGTAGAACAGCGGCCGCGTCCGGCGTACGGCGTCGAAGACCACGCCGTTCGAACCGGTCAGGGAGTCGGCGCCGACGGCGAACGTGAACGACGCGGGCCCGTCCGGGAAGGTCGCGAAGTGGCCGATGCGCCTGCGCTCGACGCTGCCGTTGACCTCGAGGGCGTAGTAGTAGTCCCGGTCGGGCCTGAGCCGGTCGACGGTCAGCGAGACGACGTTCTGGGTCGACGCGGAGGACTGTTCGGGGTCGGAGTACCTCGGGCGCGCCAGATTCGAGTGCTCGCTCACCACCAGCCGCACCCGTCCGTCGTGCGTGGTCCGGGCACGGACGTCGACCGACGTCCTGGTGACGGCGCCGGCCCACATCCACTTCACGACGTCGCTCGGCGGTGCCGGTGTCGCCGAGGACGGATGACTCGGCCCCCAGTGGCGGCCGTAGTTCGTCGCGGCGAGGTAGATCACAGCCCCGAGCAGCACGGCGGTCACCGTGGCGACGCCGATCGCGGACCGCACGGTCGCGGTGCGGTGCCACTGCACCCAGAGCAGGAGGGCCGGGACGAACCCCGCCGCGGTCACGGCGAGGGCCACCCAGGGCTCGTACTGCACCGAGGAGGCGTACCCGAGCATCACGGCGGCCAGCGCCACGATCACCGCCCCGGTGACGTGCCAGCGCGCCGCGATGAGGACGCCCAGGACGAGGAGGCCGACCAGAGCGAGGTTGGCCACGACCTCGACCTCACCCAGCGGGGTCGACTGGGGTGGGCGCGGGATGCCGCGCGTGTAGGCGAGGTAGCCGAAGCCGGCCGCGAGGGCGAGGCTCCACAGGAGGGCGACGCGGTACAGCGGGTGCGACCAGCCGCCGTGGCTGTACGCCGGGCGCTCGACTGCGCTCTCACCCCGCTGCCACGGGCAGTCGTCGCAGCGCGCATGCATCCGGGAGGGGTGCTCGACCGCAGCAAGCGCGGCGACAGAGGCCGTCGCCCCCAACAGGGCCGCCCCGATGACGTCGAGGGGCCAGCGGAGCGCGGCGTACACCTCCTGGAAGCCGGCCGCCGCCACCACAGCCCACAGCAGGATCGCGGCCGGCACGGCGACCACCCGGTTACCGCGGACCCGGAGCCCGAACGGCACCATCACGGCGATGACGGTCAGCGCCGCTATCGCAGGGCTCGGGTAGCTGTCCGTGGTGGTCAGGTACGAGTCGAACGGCCGGGGGCGGTCGACCAGGAACTCCAGTCCCACGGCGACACCGACCGAGACCGCGAGCGCCACGAAGTACGCCTTGACCAACGCGCGGCAGCGCCAGCCGACGAAGCCCATGAGGGCGAGGAGCCCGACGACCGGCGGTGCGCGCAGGACCTCGAGCTCGTCGACCCCGGCGGGAAGGCTCAGGCTGCGGATCTGGGCGTAGAGCCACTCGTCGGTCGGAGGGTTGGCGAACGCGGCGAGCGTGGACACCACGGTCGTCAGGACGATCAGCACCCCGAGCGTGAAGGCGTGGCGGCGTCTGGCCGTGCCGGTCGTCGCAGTCATGGCAGGCCCAAGGTCTCAGGCCCGGGCCGCCCTGCGGAAGGTCCGGAGGGCAAGAGGGCCCATGATGACTAGCCAGGCCACCATCACATCCACGTCCCGGCGCGCCTGCGACATTTGGCCCAAACCGGCTCAGATGCCCCGCGATGGCCCGTAGTCTGAGGCGGTGAGGGCCACGTGGATCTAGGGACGCTCTACCGCGACATCGTCGAGACCTCCCTCGACGGCATCTGGGTGATCGACGCCCAGGGCCGGACGCTCTACGCCAACCCGCGGATCGCCGAGCTCCTCGGCCGCAGCACCGACGAGCTCGAGCACCTGACCGCCTTCGACGCCCTCGACGAGACCGGACGCGGCCAGTTCGCCGAGCACCTGCGCGAGCTGGTCCGCGGCGAGTCCAACCTGACCGAGGTCGAGTGTCTCTGGGTCCGCAAGGACGGCAGCAAGCTCTGGGTGCTCGTCCAGGAGAGCACGTTGTACGACGAGCAGGGCAATGTCCAGGGCTACCTCCACCGGGTGACCGACTACTCCGAGCGCAGGCGGCTCTTCGAGGAGCTCCGCAGCAGCCGGGAGATGCTCGCGGAGGCGCAGCGGATCGCGAAGGTCGGCAGCTACGACTGGGACATCACCAACGACGCGATCGTCGCCTCCGACGAGCTCCACGCGTTGTACGACGTGCCGCGCGAGGAGTTCGGCGGCACCTATGAGGCGTTCCTGGACCATGTCCATCCCGACGACCGGCCGATCGTCGACGCCGCGGTCGCGTCCGCGATCGAGGGTGCCGACGAGTTCGACTTCGTGGTCCGGATCCTGCGGCGCGACCAGCCGGCCTGGATGCGCGGCCGGGGCGAGCTGTTCCGGGACCGCGACGGCGTGCCCGTCAGGGCTCGTGGAACGCACCAGGACGTGACGGACGCGAAGGAGGCCGAGCTCGCCCTCCAGGACCTCGTCGCGCAGAACACCCTGATGCAGGTCATGGCGACCACGGCCAACGAGTCCGAGACCCTGATCGACCTCCTCGCGGTCGCCCAGCCGCTGCTCCTGCACCACGACGACTGGGTGCGCGGCCGGGGCTACCTGCCCGAGCCGGACCGTCCCGGCGGCCTGCTGCAGCTGCACCTCGACCGGGAGGAGCGCGACGCCGACGCCGCCCTGCCGGAGCTGGTGGCCTTCGAGCGGGGTCTGGCCGAACGGGCCCTCCGCGAGGGCGGCCAGGTCTGGGACGAGGACACCCACCCCGGCCGGCCCTCGATCGCGTTCCCGGTCATGCTGGGTGCCGAGGTCGCGGCGGTGCTCGTGATCACCGCCAGCACGCCGTTCGAGCGGCACGCGATGATCCGGCAGATGATCGACCAGGTGGCCGTGCAGCTCGGCCGCGTCGCCGAGCGGGAGCGGGCGGCGAAGGAGCTCGCGGCCGCCCGTGACGCGGCGATGGAGGCTTCCCGGCAGAAGTCGGAGTTCCTGGCCACGATGAGCCACGAGATCCGCACCCCGCTCAACGGCGTGATCGGCCTCAACGACCTGCTGCTGCGCACCGACCTCGACCCGCACCAGCAGCGCCTCGCCTCCGGCGCCCAGGTGGCGAGCCGGGCGCTGCTCGGTGTCATCAACGACATCCTGGACTTCTCCAAGATCGAGGCGGGCAAGCTCGAGCTGGAGAACGTCGACTTCGAGGTACGCCCGGTCTTCGACCAGGTGGCGAGGGTCCTCGCCGAGAGCGCCCGCAGCAAGGGCCTCGAGCTCCTGGTGTCGTGCCACCCGGACGTGCCGGAGTTCCTCAACGGCGACCCGACCCGTCTCGCGCAGGTGCTGACCAACCTCGGCTCGAACGCGGTGAAGTTCACCGAGGAGGGCGAGGTCTTCGTCCGTGCCACCGCATCCGCGGGCCCGGACGGGTCGACCGTGCTGCGGGTCGAGGTCGTCGACACCGGGGTCGGCGTGGACCCGGAGAAGCGGGAGCACATCTTCGACCCGTTCGCGCAGGCTGACGCCTCGACCACCCGCCAGTACGGCGGCACCGGCCTCGGCCTCGCCATCTCGAGCGAGATCGTGGCGGCTCTCGACGGCGAGATCGGCCTCGAGAGCGCACCGGGTGAGGGTGCGACGTTCTGGTTCACGGCGCGATTCCAGAGTGCCGGCGGGCGTACGACGGGCGGCACCGAGCTCCGGCGGCGCACCACGCTCGCGGGGCGACGGGTCCTCGTGGTCGACGACAACAGCAACAACCGCCTGATCCTCAGCGAGCACCTCGCGCGCTGGGGAGTCCGGCCCACCGCGGCAGCCGGCGCGCTCGCGGCGCTCGAGCTCATGCGCGAGGCCTCGGCCACGGATGAGCCCTTCGACGCGGTGCTGCTCGACATGTGCATGCCGCAGTACGACGGCATGCATCTCGCGGCGATGGTCCACGCCGACGACCGGCTCGCGTCGACCCCGCTGGTCATGCTCACCTCGTCGGCGCACGTCTCGCCGGAGGACCTCGCGCGCGTCGGGATCACCGAGTGCCTGACCAAGCCGGTGCTCGCGGGCGACGTGCTCGGGGCGCTGCTCCGGTCCTTCGACGGTGCGGAGCCCGCGGACCGTCGTACCCGGGTGCCTGCTGCGGCAACACAACAGGTGGTGCCACGGGGCGAGCGGCCGAGGCTGCTCGTGGTCGAGGACAACCCGGTCAACCAGCTCGTCGCCCTGGGGATCCTGGAGACCCTCGGGTACGCCGCCGACACGGTCGACGACGGCGTGGAGGCGGTCGAGGCGTGGAGACGCGGGTGCTACGCCGCGGTGCTCATGGACGTGCAGATGCCGAGGATGGACGGCTACGCCGCCACGAGGGCGATCCGTGAGCTCGAGGCCGTGGGTCAGCGGATCCCGGTGCTCGCGATGACCGCGGCCGCGGTCGAGGGCGAGCGGGAGAAGTGCCTCGCCGCCGGGATGGACGACTTCCTGACCAAGCCGGTCAACCCTGACGCACTCGGCGCGATGCTGCGGCGCTGGCTGACCGGTGCTCGCCCGGGTGAGTCGGTCGTGAGCCTGGAGGCGCCCGCGGACGGCGTTCTCGACCTCGATCGGCTCGACATGTTGCGCGACCTCGACCCCGGGAACACCGGCTACCTCGACAAGGCGATCGGCAACTTCGTCGCCCGGGTCCCCGAGTCGGTGCACGCCCTCCGCTCCGCGATCGCGGCGAAGGACGACGAGGCGCTCAACCAGTCGGCGCACCGGCTGAAGGGCAGCGCCCTCAACCTCGGCCTGCCCGCGGTCGGGCACCTGGCCTACGAGCTGGAGATGCTCGGCGACACCGGGAGTACGACGGGCGCGCCGGAACTGCTCGACGCCCTGGAGGAGGCGCTCACCCGCGCCGTGCCCGAGGTGCTGGCGTACCAGCGCAGCTACCGGGACTGACGCTCCCGGGAACCGGGACCATCGGCTCTGTCGGTCGGTCTTCCGGGCGGGAAACTCTGGATGCACGGGATGGGTCCCGACACGACGCTGGAGCATGCCATGGGAGTGAACGGCCGGACCGAGGAACCGACTCACTGCTGCTGCTACGGATCGGACGACCATGCCAACTGACACCGCAACCCAGACCATCGAGGTCGATGCTCCGCTCGACGAGGTACTCGAGACGATCCGCGACATAGAGAGCCAGTCCGAGTGGATCCCGGAGATCCTCGAGGCCGAGCTCCTGGAGGTCTACGAGGACGACGACCTCCCCGCAACGGCCCGGTTCAAGGCGTCCGCCACGGTCGGCACCGACGAGTACACGCTGTCGTACGAGCACAGCGACGACGGCATGAGCTGGACGATGGTGAAGGGGCGTCTGCAGACAGGACAGGAGGGCCGGTACACGCTCGCCGAGGCCGGACCCGGGAAGACCTCCGTCACCTACGAGCTCACGATTCACCACAACCTGCCGCTGCCAGGATTCATCCGTGGTCGTGTGATCCGGGGTCTGGTGGACAACACGCTCACCGGCCTGAAGAAGCGCATGGAGTCCTGAGCGCGCTTGACCGCGCAATTGACCACGCGCAATTGACCGCGCGCGCTTGACCGTGCGCTTGCCCAGCCTCTGAGTCCGGTCGCTGGGGCTTGCGTCGAACAGTTCAGTGCGGCACGTCGCTCTGCGGACCCGTTCGGGGCGGCCGTCGGGGAGCCTGACGTGGAGCCGTCGGAAACCACGGCCTGGGCCGTCGGCAAAGTGACGTGCTTGCGTTCGGGCAGCACGAAGCGCCGCGACGGGGTGTCGCGGTGCTTCGTGCTGCGGGTTGGTGCGCCTTGTCGCTCAGGCGGTCTCGGCCAGCGCCGTCTCGGGGAAGAGGTGGTCGTGAGGGAGCGTCTCGCGGGGATCGGGGTCGGCTTGGAGTGGGTCGTCCGGGGGCGTCTCGGTCGGTGCCGGGTCGGCCGGGGCGGTCGTGGAGCGGGTCGGCCGGCGTTGTCTCGGCGTGGAGGGGGTCGTCTGGGGTGGTGAGGTTGGTGGTGCCGGTGCAGTCGACGAGGTAGCGGCGGCCGAGGGGTGATCGCCAGAGGTAGAGGCCGGGTTCGGGCATCTGGTAGGTCCAGCCGCCGTGGGTCTTGAGCCGGTGGTGCCGGCGGCAGGGTTTGGCGAGGTTGTCGGGCCGGGTCTGGCCGGGTGGGCCGCCGTCGGCGGGTGGGACGTATTTCTTGATGTGGTCGGTGTCCTTGTTCCGGGTCAGGTTGTTGCACCACGGGAACGGGCAGCAGGGGGAGATCAGGTAGACGGTCTCGCTGGTGGGGTGCGGGGTCTCGTAGGCGTCGACGGGGGTGTTGTCGGCGAGGTCGAGCACCGGCTGGACCTGCAGGTCGGTGCGGCCGAGCCAGGCCATGACCTGGCCGGCCAGGACCGGGCCGGCGCCCTCGACCCGGGCGATCGCGTTGGGTCCGTGCGCGGCGACCGCGTCGGCGTGCAGGTGGATGTAGAGGACCGGCTTGCCGCGCCGGACCAGCCCCCGGCCGGAGCCTGTCTGCTTCCTCGCGGCCGATCCGCCGCGCTTCTGTCGCCCTGGCGCCGCCCTCGCCGCGGCCTGGCCGGGTTCGCCGTCGGCGCCGCCATCGCCGCCGCTCGTCACCGCCAGCAGCGTCCACGTCGGCGGCGTCGTCCGGCTCGTCCTGGTCGGCGCTCTGCTCGTCGTTGGCCGTGCGTCGCCGTTCCGGTGGGTGTTGCTCGTGCCGAGGAGGTCGAGGGTGGCCTGGGGGTCGGCGATCACGCCGACCGCGGTGGCCCGGCGCAGGTCGGTGCGGTCGGTGTTCCCGAGGCCGGCGAGCGCGTCCGCGATCGCGCCGATGGTGGCGTCGAACTCGGCGACGTCGAGGGCGTCGGCCTCGATCCGGATCGGTGCGGGTGCCGTCGTGGGTCTCGTCGTCCACCCAGACCCCGCGGCCGTCCCGGGCGGCCTTGGCGCGGCGGGCGGCCTGCTCGGGGTCGAACCTGGCCAGCGCGACGGTGACCAGGTCCAGGACCCGTTTCAGGCCGATCTTGTGCGCGAACCCGACGACCTGGTCGTCCACCCAGGCCGCCGCCTCGGCTGGGAGGGTCTTGGTGTGCTCGGCGATCTTCCGGGCCCTCCACGCGGGCAGGGTGCCGGCGGCTCACCCGGGCCCAGAGCCTGGGCAGCCGGTGCCGCAGCTCGAGCGCGTCGCCGACCAGGCAGGCGCCGGCGAACGACGACAGGGACAGCGCGGCGGCGAGCTCGGCGGGCGCGAACTCGGCGACCTCCGGGGTGCCCTCGCCGGCGAGCCGGACCAGCCGCTCGGTGCCGGGCACGGCGATCCGGGCGGCGTCGGTGCCGGGCAGCACCGCGTGCAGGTCGGCCCAGTGCGCGGCCAGCGCGAGCAGCTCGGCCTCCGCGCGGTCCGCGGCCCGGCGCCGGGTGGTCGCCGCGGCCAGCGCCGCCTGCGGGTCCAGGTCATCCATTCCTTCGAACATGTGTTCGAGTCTAGCCGCGACCACCGACATCCCGGAGCCGTTCGAGCGGCTGTGGACACGCCGCCACCGTCTCGATGAGGCCGGGTCCGCTGCCGTCCGCCCCGGCCGTCGTACCCGATGCCGGACCGGCCCGAAGCGCGGGGCAGGCGCAGGCGACGGAACGCCCAGGACCGGTCAGCAGGCGCGTCAGCAGGCGCCTCGAGCTCGGCACGGAAGCTGGGCGGCCCGCCGGGTCGAGCAGCCCCGCGTCGACTCGCCGACCAGCACGCGGACGCGCCTGGTCGGCGCCGCTCGTACGACCGACAGGCACAAGCGTCCGCGGAAGCTCCAGCCAAGCGGGCGGATGGCATGTCTCGGCCACTTCTGCCTGTCGGCGTACGCGCACCCCCGCTGTCGGTGTACGAGAACGCCTGCCCTGCTGCCACACCGCAACAGGGCCACCGGCGGTTCACCGACCGACCCAAGTGCCAGACGCCCGGCCGCGACCCACCCCCGCAACCGCAGCCCGGCCGCTACGACCCGCTACAGCGCCAGGCCCAGGTACAGCAGCACCGCGATGAGGGCGGCCAGCCCCAGCCAGATGATGATGTCCGCCCGGGCCTCGACGAGCAGGTGGAGCTGACGTCCCGCGCGGCCCGTGCCGAGAGCGCCGACCGCGTCGGCTACCCGGGTCAGCCCGATGGCCGCGGTGATCAGGCTCGCCGCCCCGACCGTGCAGAACAGGCAGAGGGCGCCGATGGCGAAGGCGGACTGCTGCATGTACCAGGTCATGAACAGTGCCATGAACACCGTCAGGCCGAGCAGGCTGGCGACGTACGCCTTCGAGAGCCGCGAGCCGAGCAGACCGGCCAGGCCGGCGGAGGCGATCAGGGCGAACACCGGCAGGCTGACCAGCGTGTTCGGCACACCGAGCGCGGAGGACTGCCAGTGCCCGAAGATGCTGTTGCAGGAGATCACGGAGTTGATCTCGCAGAAGGACCGGGAGCTGATGCCCTCCGCATAGGCGATGCGCTCGACGAGCTGCCACGCCGCGGCGATCCCGCCGAGGACGCCGCCGGTGACCATGAGCGCGAACCAGACCACTGCCGGCGGCCGCCCCGCGTCCGTCTCGTGTCCGGCCGGCCCGGGCGCGCGTACCTGTGTCGCCATGATGTCTCCCCTTCGGACGTCCGCCATCAGTCTCCGGCGGCACTACTTCCGATCCTTGGCGTCCGGCGGCGGAGACCCTAGGGCCTTCGGTCCCTGCTGACCGGGACGATTGGCGACAAATCGGTGTCAGTAGAGGCGGAGGAGACCGGCGACGTCACCCGGCCCGAGCGTGCGGCCGGAGGGGTCGCACCGGCCCATCATGGTGCTCATCGTGAGCGCGGCCGTCGCGGGTCCCTCGGGCACGTGCCCGAGGCCGAACGAGTGGCCGCGCTCGTGGGTCATGACCGACTGGAGGTCGAAGCTGTCGACGCAGGAGGTGTCGTCCGGGGTCGTGGTGAAGACGCCGGGCGCATCGTTCAGCATGACGTCGGACTGCCAGATGTCGCCTCGGTACGTGTAGCTGCAGGCGACTGCCGCGACGTCCTCGGGCAGCCGCCCGAACGAGACCGCGTTGATGCCGTCGGTGTTCCCGGGCGGGAAGCACTCGCCGGCCGGGGTGACGTTCGCCTCCCGCTGCGTCGGCCCCGCGTAGAGCACCCGCGGCAGGGCTGCGCCGACGTCGTCGCCCGGCGGGCAGTTCGAGCGCCCCCGGGCGATCGTCTCCGTCGCCCGCCGGACCGCACGCACCGCCTGCGCCCGGTCCAGGTACGCCGGTACGGAGGAGACGTTCAGGACCCAGGTGAACTCGTTGCGCTGGCGCGGACCGTCGGTCCGGTACGCCCACTGCGCGCAACCGTCGCCCTGCACGCTGGGGGGCGCCTCGGCCGGGGGGCCGGGGCCGGGGCCGGTGTCGTTCACCATGAAGGCGAAGCCAACGACGACGACCACGACGGCGGCCCATGAACGCGGGTGCGTGACACCGGGCCCCATGAGTCCTCCCCCGGGAGCGCCAGTCTTGGCGCCGGCCCTAGAGCCATGGCATCAGGGCCGGCTTCTTCGAGGCTAGGGGAGGAAGTCGCCGGGGGACTCCCCAGAACTGGTCAGACGGCGTCGGCGTCTCCGAACGTCATTGCGAGGTTCGAGATGGTGGTGCTGAACAGCGCGCGCCGAGGCAGCATCAGGTCGGCCAGCTCGCGACCGATCCGGTGCTCGCCGAGCCGGAGGTCGGCCCCGCCGGGTCGCGAGCGGACCCCTTGCGGGTCCATCTCCCAGGACGTGTGGCGTGTGACGCCGTCGAGGTGGGAGTACGCCGTGAGGGCGACCCGGCTCCCGGGTGCGGGAAGCTGCAGGCCGGGCCGGACCCGCAGGTCCGCGACCAGCCGACGGTCCTGTCGCAGGACGACGCGCTTGGTGGGCCCGTCGAGGTCGGTGTCGAACTCCGCGAGCGTCTTGGGGAAGCCCCAGATCTCCCTGCCCGCTGCCATCGTGAACTCCCCGCTCACCGGGAGGCGGTGGATGAGCACGCCGGCGTCCCCGCGGACGAGCGAGCGCAGGTCGCCCACCGTCGTACGACGGGCGGGGGAGTCGTGTCGACGTACCAGGACGCACACGCCGAACTCGTCGTACGGGCCGAGGTCGCCGTCGACGTACCTGACGAAGACGAAGCCGACGATGGTCCGCCCCGGTCGGAAGGGGAGCACCTCGAGGCCTGAGTAGTCGACCATCGCCTGGGCGCGCGCCGCGGGCACGGAGTACATCGCGGTCGCCGCCACGGCCGTCCGGACCCGCACCGGCATCGTCACCGTCTGGTCCAGCACCATGTGCGTGCTCGTCATGGTCATGCGCCACCCTCTCCTGGAACACGTTCTAGGAGAGGGTGGCAGGGTCGGTGCGGCGGCGCAACGGCCAGTCTGCAGGGCGGTCAGCCGGGCGGTCAGCCGGGCGAGAACCTCCGCAGCCGCAGGCTGTTGGTCACCACGAACACCGAGCTGAACGCCATCGCCGCTCCCGCGATCAGCGGGTTGAGGAAGCCGAGCGCGGCCAGCGGGATCGCGGCGACGTTGTAGGCGAACGCCCAGAACAGGTTGCCCTTGATCGTGCGCAGCGTCGCGCGGGCCAGGCGGATCGCGTCCGGCGCCGCCTTGAGGTCGCCCCGGACCAGGGTCAGGTCGCTGGCCTCGATCGCCACGTCGGTGCCCGTGCCCATCGCGAGGCCGAGGTCGGCCTGGGCCAGGGCGGCCGCGTCGTTGACGCCGTCGCCGACCATCGCGACGACCGCGCCCTCGGACTGGAGGCGCTTGACCGCGTCCACCTTGTCGGCGGGCAGCACCTCGGCGATCACATCCGCCTCGTCGATCCCCACCTGCGCGGCCACCGCGCGGGCGGCGCGCTCGTTGTCGCCGGTGAGCAGCACCGGACGGAGGCCGAGCCCGCGCAGCTGCTGGATCGCCTCGGCCGAGCTCGCCTTGACCGTGTCGGACGCGACCACCACTGCGCGGACCTGTCCGTCCCAGCCGACCCAGACCGGCGTGCGGCCCTCGGCCTCGGCCGCCGCGGCCCGGGCCTCGAGCGACTCCGGCACCTTCATCGACCACTCGTCGCGCAGCCACGAGGCGCGGCCCACGACGACCGCGTGGCCCTCGACGACGCCGGACACGCCCTGGCCGCCGTGGTTGGTGAAGCCCTCGACGTCGGGGAGCGCACCGACCTGCTCGCGTGCGTAGTCGGCAACGGCCTGCGCGATCGGGTGCTCGGAGGCGTGCTCCAGCGCGCCGGCGACCCGCAGCACCTCGTCGGTCGACTCGCCCTCGCCCACGTGCACCGAGGCGACGCTCATCCGGCCGGTCGTGACCGTGCCGGTCTTGTCGAGCACGATCGTGTCGACGATCCGCGTGGACTCCAGGATCTGGGGGCCCTTGATCAGGATGCCGAGCTGGGCGCCGCGGCCGGTGCCGACCAGGAGAGCGGTCGGCGTGGCCAGGCCCAGCGCGCAGGGGCAGGCGATGATCAGCACGGCCACGGCCGCGCTGAACGACGCCGTCGCAGGGTTGCCGGTGAGCAGCCACACCGCGAGCGTGAGGAGCGCGAGCCCGATCACGATCGGGACGAAGATCCCCGAGACCCGGTCGGCGAGGCGCTGCACCTCGGCCTTGCCGGTCTGCGCCTCCTCGACCAGCCGCGCCATCTGCGCGAGCTGGGTGTCGGCACCCACGCGGGTGGCGCGGACGACCAGCCGGCCACCGGCGTTGACGGTCGCGCCCACGACGTTGTCGCCCGGCCCGACCTCGACGGGCACCGGCTCGCCGGTGAGCATCGAGGCGTCGACCGCGGAGGTCCCGCTCTCGACCACGCCGTCGGTGGCGATCTTCTCGCCGGGGCGTACGACGAACGTGTCACCGACGCTGAGCTGTGCCACCGGCACCCGGACCTCGTGCCCGTCGCGGATCACGGCGACGTCCTTGGCGCCCATGTCGAGCAGCGCCCTCAGGGCCGCGCCGGAGGACTTCTTGGCGCGCGCCTCGAGGTACCGGCCGAGCGTGATGAACACCGTCACCGCGGAGGCGACCTCGAGGTAGATCTCGGTCCCGCCCTTGTCGGCGTTCGGCAGGAGCGTGAACTCCATCTTCATGCCCGGCATGCCGGCGTCGGTGAAGAACAGCGCCCACACCGACCAGAGGAAGGCCGCGCCCACGCCGACCGAGATGAGGGTGTCCATCGTGGCCGCGCCGTGGCGGGCGTTGGTCCACGCGGCGCGGTGGAACGGCAGCGCGCCCCACACCACCACGGGGGCGGCCAGGGTCAGGGAGAGCCACTGCCAGTTGTCGAACTGCAGCCACGGGATCATCGCCATCGCGACGACCGGGACGGTGAGCACGGCCGAGACGACGAGTCGCTGCCACCAGCCGGCGGCCTCGTCGTCACCGGGCTCGGTCTTCCCTGTGCCCTCCGCCGTGGCCGTCGCTGGGGCCGTGCTGTGTCCGTCGCTGTGTCCATCGCTGGGGCCGCCGGAGGTGCGGGGACCGTGGCGCCGTACCCGGTCTTCTCCACCACGGCGACGAGGTCCTCGGGCGTGACCGAGCCGGTGTAGCTGACCTTCGCCTTCTCCGTCGCGTAGTTGACCGTGGCGGTGACGCCCTCGAGCTTGTTCAGCTTCTTCTCGATGCGGTTCGCGCAGGAGGAGCAGGTCATGCCGCTGATCTCGAGCTCGAGGTCGGTCGTCCTGCCCTCGGTATCGGTCGAGTGCGTGGTCATGTCTGCTCCTCCTCGTGCTTCCCCGGCCTGTGCCGCGGGCCTAGCGGGCCGCGAGCTTGTAGTCGCCGGCCTCGTCGAGCGCCGCGGCGACGGTGGCGTCGTCGAGCGGGTTCTCACTGGTCACGGTGACCGTCGAGGTGCCGCCGGCGACGAGGTCGACGTTCACGTCGTCCACGCCGTCGAGCGCCTTGAGCTCACTGGTCACGGCTCCCGCGCAGTGTCCGCAGGTCATGCCGGTGACGGGGTAGCTCTGGGTGGTCATGGTGACTCCTTCTCTGGTTGACGACCGGCCGGTTCGTGGTGGCCGGTCAGGAACGTACGAGCCGCGCGATCGCGGCAGAGGCCTCGGTGATCTTGTCGTCGGCCTCGTCGCCGCCCACGCGCACGGCGTCGCTGACGCAGTGGCGCAGGTGCTCGTCGAGCAGTGAGAGGGCGACGGTCTCGAGGGCCTTCGTCACCGCCGACACCTGCGTGAGGATGTCGATGCAGTACGTCTCCTCGTCGACCATCCGCTGGATGCCGCGGACCTGGCCCTCGATGCGCTTGAGCCGGTTGAGGTGTGCCTGCTTCTCGGCGATGTACCCGGGCTGTGTGTTCGTCATGCCGCTCTCTCCTCGCTAAACCCCCTGGGGGTATCTCGAACATATACCTCTAGGGGGTATGACGCAAGGGCACTTCGACCCGGATCTCCTCGCCCAGCTTCGCACCGTCGAGGAGCTCCAGGTCGTCGCCGGACCAGAACTTGCCGGGGTCGTAGTAGTTGGTGGGCCGCTCCGAGCCGAGCAGCCCCATCGCCTGGTAGGTGCCGGCGACGACCTCGGCGCAGTACGTCGACTCCACCGGCGCCGGCCGCCGCAGCCGGCCTCGGAACCAACGGCCGGCGAGAGCCATCGTCGCAGGGAAGGGCGTCCCGTCCATGCGCGCGATCGTCTTCAGCAGCGCGTCCTCCATCGCCGGGGTGACCTGCACGTCGAGCTGCCGGAGCCACGGCCGCTGGCGGTACCGGTTCGTCCACTGCTCGACGGCCGCCCGCAGGTCGTGCAGCTGTACGCCGCGGTGGCGGCTGCCCGTCCAGACGTCCACGAGCCCCTGCCCGAGCTCGGCGTGCCACATCAGCGGTGGCAGGTCATCGAGCACGACCGCCATTCCGACGTGATTGACCGGCGCATTGGTCATCGCCCGGATAGCGTGGTCCGCGGCCGAGCGCCCTCGGAACAGCCACAGGTCGCCGGTCCGCGTCAGCTCGACCGCCTCGTCGAGGCTCAGGACACTCTCGGTCATGGAAAGGTTTCTCCCTCATGAAGGTGTGGAAGGCGATCGGGCTTGCCGGGCTCGCCGGAGTGGCTGCCACCGGGGTCATCATCGCCCGCAACGAACGCCAACGCGCGCATATGACGCCGGAGGAGATCCGGGACCGGCTGCACCGGCGGCTCGACGACGCCCAACCCGAGACCGAGACCCCCACGCTCTCCGAAGCCCAGGCCGCGTCGACCAGACCCGGGTGCCTCCGGCGTGGCGCGGCCGCGGGCGCGCCGAGACCCATCAGCCGCGCCGATGAGCGCCGCGCCGGCGGCAGAAGGGTCGTCGACCCAGGTGGAGTAGCCGTCCCGCGCTGCTGAACCGGTCAGCCCTTCAGCAGGTCCTTCATCGTGGAGATCTCGTCATCCTGGGCGCTGATGATGTCCTTGGCGAGCGCGACCGCCTTGGCGCTCTCGCCCTCCTCCACCTCGGCCTTGGCCATCTCGACCGCGCCCTCGTGGTGGTCGATCATCATCTTCAGCCACATCGTCTGGAACTCCGCGCCCGACGCCTTCTCCAGCGCGTCCATCTCGTCGGCGCTCATCATGCCGGGCATGTCGGCGTCCATCTCGGCGCTGGCGCCGTGGTCCTCGGCATGCGCGTTCGCGTGGTCCCGGCTGGTCTCGGGCACGGGCTTGTCCCACGCCACGAGCCAGTCGGCCATCTTCTCGATCTCCGGTGTCTGGGCGGCACGGATCTGGTCCGTGAGCTCGGCGACCTGGGGGTCGAGGTCGCGGCCCAGGGTCAGGTCGACCATCTCGAGGGCCTGGGCATGGTGCTGGATCATGTCGCTCGCGAAGTCGACGTCGGCGTCGTTGTACCCCTTGCCGCTCGAGGAGGGCTCCGAGGACGACGAACAGCCTGCGACGGTCAGCATGAGGGCGGCCGCCACGGCGGCGAGGGCGCGCGTGTAGCGCATGGTGTTGCTCCTTGGGGTTGGTTCTGGCGTGCGTGTCAGGGCGGCGGGGTGCAGTCGCACCCGGAGCCACTGTCAGCAGCGCATCACCGTGAACCGGGGGACCGGTGCCCCATCACGAAGCACCGGTGGCAGGGGCAGACGCAGCGATCGTGCGCGTCGGTCGAGGAGGGACACCCAGGTCGTACGACGACCTCCGACCGCCGTGACGACAAGCGCGATGAGCAGGGCCACACAGAGCACGAGCGGCCCGCTGCCGTTCTCGTGGTCGCCGTGGTCGCTGTCCATGTGCATCGGGGAGGCGGCAGGTGCCGCGTCCACGACATGGTGGACGGCCGTCGTACACCCGGTCATCCCCAGCGTGTGCAGGCCGACGACGCCGAGCACCATGAGGCCCAGCAGCACGCGCTTGGTCGTCGACATCGACGCCGATTCTAGGAGGCCTCGACGACGCCCATCATCCCGCGGTCCTCGTGGTCGAGGATGTGGCAGTGGTACACCGTGCGGCCGCCGAAGTCGTCGAACGCGACCCGCACCCGCACGCTGCCTCGCGCCGGGACGTTGACCACGTCCTGCCAGGTGGGGCTGTCGAGCACTCGGCCGTTCTCCTCGACCACCTGCATCGGCCAGACGTGGAGGTGGAAGGGGTGGTCCATCGGGCTGTCGTTGAAGACCGTCCACTCCTCGACGTCTCCGACCGCCACCCGTTGGTCGATCCGGTCGCTCTCGAACTCGCGCCCGTCGAAGAGGAAGCTCATCCCCATCCCCATCCCCATCGACATGACGAGCTGCCGACGTCCGGCGACCGGCTCGTCGCGCAGGTCACGCTGTGCAGGGAAGCTCGGCACGGCGCCGTCAGCACCCGAGCCGGTGCCGGTCACCCGCAGCTCGGCGAGGCGGACCGGCCCACCGCCGCTGGACGACGACCCAGCCATGCCGCCGCCCATCATCCCCATGCCGCCACGGTCGTACGGGATCGCGCGAAGAACGCCGTCGCCGCGTCCTACCGTCACCAGCAGGTCGGCCCGGTTGCCGGGCGCGAGCAGGACCTGGTCTGTGGGCCGTGGTTCGGCGAAGCGACCGCCGTCCTTGCCGAGGAGGTGCATCCGGTGCCCGTCCAGCCGCAGCGACAGGAACCGCGAGCTGCAGGCGTTGACGATGCGCCACCTCTCGCGCTCGCTCGTCCGGGCGTCGAGGCGGGGCGTCAGCTGTCCGTTGACCATCACGAGCTCGCCCTCGCGGCCCATCACCCGCTCCATCCGCGAAGGCGGCACGACGTCGCCTGAGCCGTCGAGGGTGATGTCGGAGACGACGAGGAGCCGCTCCCGCGAGACAGGCAGCTCCTGGACGTCCTCGACGAGGATCGCGCCGTAGAGGCCGCCGTACACCTGGTCGGCAGCCATGCCGTGGTGGTGCGGGTGGTACCAGAACACGCCCGCCGGGTGGTCCTGAGGCAGGTGGTAGTCGTAGTCGAAGGACTCGCCCGGCCCGACCTCGACGAAGGCGTTGTCACCGTTGTCCTTCGGTGAGACGTGGAGCCCGTGCACGTGCAGGTTGGTCGGCTCCTCGAGCCGGTTGACCAGGCGGACCTGGAGCCGGTCTCCGGGACGCACCACCAACGTGGGCCCGGGGAGCCCTCCGTTGTAGCCGAGGGTCCGGGCTTTCCGTCCCGCGACCTCGTGCGCGTCGATCCCGGCCTCGAGTGTCACCTGGAGCGAGCCACTCGCACTCCGCATCACGCGTGGCTCACGGAGGACGGCTCCTCTGCCGGACTCGACGTGGACTGCCCCTGCCGGAAAAGCCCGCACCCGCCGGCAGCGGCGCTCACGACGCCGAGCGTGCCCAGCTGCAGGGCGGTGCGACGACTGATCGGCTGCACTCAGGCGCCCTCGTTTCGCTCAGACCACCGAGAGCGGCAGCGACCGGCCCACGAGGCTCCGTCGTACGACGGGCAGGGCGGCTGCGATCCGGCGGAGCTCCTCGACCGAGTGAGCCTGTGGCGAGGCCACCATGGCCGGCACCCCGGCGTCCCCGGCCTCTCGCAGCTCGATGTCGAGCGGGACCTGCCCGAGCAGCGGCGCGTCGATCGCCTGGGCGAGCCGCTCGCCGCCGCCAGACCCGAACAGCGCGGTGCTCTCGTGGCAGGAGCCGCACACCAGCGCGGACATGTTCTCCACGACGCCGGCGACCGGCATCCGGGCGTTGCGGGCCATCCGGCCGACCCGCTCCGCGACGGTCCGGGCGGCAGGCTGCGGTGTGGTGACGGCGATGAGCGCGGCGTCGGGCACGAGCTCGAGCAGCGACATCGTCACGTCGCCGGTGCCCGGTGGCAGGTCGATGAGCAACGCGTCGAGCTCGCCCCAGTGCACGTCGCCGAGGAACTGCTCGATCGCCTTGTGGAGCATCGGCCCCCGCCACACGACCGGCTCCTCGTCCTCGACGAAGAAGCCGACCGACATGAGCGCGACGCCGTGGGCCTCGACGGGGAGCATCAGGCCCTTCAGGGCCACCGGTGAGCGTCGTACCCCGAAGAGCTGAGGGATCGAGTAGCCCCACACATCCGCGTCGAGCACCCCGACCCGCTTGCCCTGCTGGGCGAGCGCGACCGCGAGGTTGGCGGTGACCGTCGACTTGCCGACCCCGCCCTTGCCGCTCGCCACCGCGTAGACCTGGGTGGAGGAGTCGACCCCGAACGGGTGCCCGCCCGCAGGACGCGACCCGCGGAGTCGCGACGCCAGCCGGAGACGCTCGGACTCGCTCATCGCCGCGAAGCCGACCTCCACGCGGTCGACGCCCGCCACGGCACTGCACTGCCTCGGTGACGTCGCGGGCCAGGGTGTCCTTCAGAGGACACGACGGCGTGGTGAGCCGGACGGTCACGCGCACGAGGCCCGAGCGGTCCACGGCGACGTCACCGACCATCCCGGCCTCGGCCAGGGGCAGGTGCAGCTCCGGGTCCTCGACCGTCGCGAGCGCGGCATGCACCGCCGCGAGGTCGACCTCGACCGGCGAGTCGGCGGCGGCGAGAGCAGGCTCACCGCCCCTACCCCGAGGTCGTCGGCGCCGTCGGCGAAGAAGGCCCGGCGCTTGGGCTTCACCGGTCGCATCATGAACTCCGGTCGGCGCAGGCCCGACCGCGACGGCCCCGGCCGGGTGTTGTCCATCCACGCGCGGTACACCTCGCGAGACAGCTTCGTGTCGACCACGACGTCGCCGTACTGGTCCTCCGGCCGTGGCTTTCTCGATGCGCACCTTCTGGTGCCAGCAGTGCATGCCCGACAGCGGGTCCGGGTGCACCGCGAAGGCGAGGTTCTGGTGCACGCCGGGGTCGTCCCAGTGGATCCGCTCGCTGTCGGGGTCGTCGCTCTTGAACGGCTTGACGCCCTCCTTGTAGCGCAGCATCCACACGCCGTTGCCGTCGTTGGACAGGTCGACCAGGCCCATCGCCCAGCGGGACCCGGCGTTCTCCGACGTCCGCCACCGGCCCATGTGGTGGGAGAGCCCGAGCACGCCGGGGCGGATCGACTCGGTCGACCACACCCGCGCCACGAAGTAGCCGATCTCGGTGTTCACCCGCACCAGGTCGCCGGTCGCGAGCCCGAACCGGTGCGCGTCGGTCGAGTTCATCCAGAGCGGGTGGGTGTTGCTGATCTCGTTGAGGTACTTCGCGTTGGCCGACCGGGTGTGGACCAGCGTGGGTAGCCGGAAGGTCGGCATGAGCACCATCTCGCCCGCGCCCTCGTCGATCGCGCGGTGGCTGACGTGGGACTCGATGTAGCCGGGGGCGGCGTACTCCTCCCACCCGAAGTCGACCATCGTGTCGCTGAACAGCTCGAGCTTGCGCGACGGCGTCAGCCAGCCGGCGGTCGTGCGTGCCGTCCTCGTGGACCACGCCGACCGAGCCCGCCTCACCCACCAGCGGCGGGGTCGAGTCCAGGGTGACCGGCTTGCGGAGCACGCCCCGCTCGTCCGCGCGTGGTCCCTTCGACCTCGGCCGGGGTCAGCGGCCGCTCGTCGAGGCGGTAGGTGTCCTTGGCGACCTCGAAGACGCCGTACTTCCGCATGTACTCCAATGGCGTCACGCCCCTCGTCGGCCGCCGCCTTCGGCAGGCCGGGGACGCTGTTCTCGAAGACCCAGCGGTAGTACTCGTCGACGGTGACCTTCTCGCCCGGCCGGTACGGCGACTCGAAGAACCTGCGGATGCCGAGCGACCCGTCGGGGTCGATCCGCCACGAGAGGTCGAACCAGAACTCGTTCTCCTCCCACACCTGGCCCGGGTTCGACTCGCGGGAGTCCGAGACGGCTCGCCCCATCTTCTCCATCGCCACCCGGGTGACGGGCTGGCGGAAGCCGAGCCACTTGCCGGCGTACTGCTCGTAGGACTGGGTGTCGTGCCGCTCGGTGCTGTGGCCCATCGGCAGCACGTAGTCGGCGAAGGTCGCGGTCTCCGACCAGGTCGGCGTGAGTGCGACGTGGCACTCGACCAGCGACTCGTCGGTGAGCGCCTCGAGCCAGCTGAACCCGTCGGGGTTGGTCCACACCGGGTTGTAGACCCGGGAGAAGTACATCGCGAGCTTGCCGCGGCCGTCCTGCAGCAGGTGCGGCAGCAGGATCGACATCTCGTTGGTCGACATCGGGAACTCCGCGCGGCCAGAGCAGCTCGTTCCACAGGTCGTGGCCCTCGGGCACGTTCGGGCCGTGGGCGATGATCTTGTCCCAGCCGTTGGGGCTGGTGCCGCCCTTGGTGCCGACCGACCCGGTGAGCACGTTGAGGAAGAACAGCGCCCGCGAGACCTGCCACCCGCCGAGGTTGCCCGCGGTCGCTGCGCGCCACACGTGCGCGGACAGCGCCGAGCCCGCGGTCGCGACGACCCGGGCCAGCTCGGCGACCTGCTCCTCGGGGACCTGCGCCTCCTGGGCTGCGTAGGCGAAGGTGAACTCCGCGTAGTCCTCCGTCAGTGCGCTCATGAAGGCGTCGAAGTCGTCGGCGGGCAGCTCGGGGTGGCGGTGCTGCATGTACGTCGACCAGTTGACCCAGCGACGGATGAAGGCCCGGTCGACCTGGTCGGTCCGCAGCAGGTAGGACGCGACCGACAGCAGGATCGCCGCCTCGCTGCCCGGCCACGGTGCCATCCACAGGTCGGCGTGCGAGGCGGTGTTGGACAGCCGCGGGTCGAGCACGACCACCTTCGCGCCGCCGGAGACCTTGCCCTCCATGATCCGCTGCGCGTGCGGGTTGAAGTAGTGGCCGGCCTCGAGGTGGCTCGAGATCAGCAGGATCACCTTGGCGTTCGCGTAGTCCGGCGAGGGCCGGTCGTAGCCGCCCCACAGGGAGTACCCGAGCCGCGCGCCGGCGGAGCAGATGTTCGTGTGGGAGTTGTGCCCGTCGACGCCCCAGGCGAGCAGGAACCGCTCGGCGAAGCCGTCCTCGCCGGGCCGGCCGACGTGGTAGATGACCTCGTCGCGGCGGTCCTCGACGATCGCCGCGCGGATCCGGGCCGCGATGTCGTCGAGCGCCTCGTCCCAGGACACCTGCTCCCAGTGGCCGCTGCCGCGCTCGCCGACCCGCCTGAGCGGGTGCAGGATCCGCTCCGGGTCGTTGACCTGGTTGATCGTCGCGGGGCCCTTGGCGCAGTTGCGGCCTCGCGAGCCCGGGTGGGCCGGGTTCCCCTCGAGCCGCTTGATCGTCAGGTCCGACTTGTCGACGTACGCCAGCAGGCCGCACGCGGACTCGCAGTTGAAGCAGGTGGTCGGCACGAGCATGTACTCGTGCGGCACCTTGCGCGGGTGCGCCTTCGCGTCGTACTCGACGTGGTGGTCCCAGCTCTCCACCGGCGGGAAGTTCCGCAGCCGCTCGTGGCTGCGCTCACCGGGCAGGTTCATGGATGCTCCATGGCTCATGACAGGCCGCTCATGACAGCGGGCACGTCCTGGCCGGCCCGGACGAAGACGCTCTCGTAGGCGAGCAGCGCAGGTTGCACCAGCAGCCCGGCGAGCCCGAGCAGTACGACGGTCGCGCCGGAGTCGATCAGGGCCCAGGCGACTCCGCCGAGCACCGCGGCCACCGCCGCAGGGAGAACCCCGCCGAGCCAGAACGTCCTCGCGTAGCGACCCGAGGTGATCACGTGCGCCGCGACCTCGGCCTGCCGGCTGGCGTGCTCGCCGGTGTACTCGACGGCGAGCATCAGCAGGTGCAGCACGGTCGCGATCGTGAAGGAGACCGCGATGAGCGCCCAGGCGCCGCTGGACAGGTCGGCGAAGAGACCCGCGACGGCGAGCGCGCCGCTGCCGACCATCACGGCCTGCACGACCAGGTGCCAGAAGAGCATCCGCGACTGCCACAGGTCGCGTCCCTCGGCCTGGCCGAACAGGAACGCGGTGTAGCCGGCCATCAGCGCCCCGGCCGGGATCGCGAGCCAGGCGAGGGCCGTCGACAGCCAGCCGATGTCGAACACCGCGGCGAGGAGCCACAGCACCGCGCCGCCGGAGAAGGCCGCGAGCACGTAGGCGCCGAGGACCAGCCACGAGGTCCAGTTGGACTTGAGGAAGATGTAGAGGAACCGGTCGGGCCGCTTGAGGTCCCAGACCAGCAGCGCGCCGGTGGTGGCCGCCCCGAAGAGAGCGAGTGCCGGCGCGACGTAGTCGCCGACGACCCCCAGGTCGATGCCCAGGACGACCGCGAGACCGGCGAGTGCGAGCGCGCCCGCGCCGACCCCCTTGGTCCACAGGTAGGTGACCACCTTCCAGCCCCACGGCCGCGGGTGGGCGGTGTTCAAGGTGGTGCGCGGCTGCGCCGGGTCCCGGGCGGGTCCGGCGCGCAGGTCGCCGGCCGTCTCGAGCCGCTGCGCGTCGGGCTTGGCCCAGATGTAGGTGTCGTCGACCGGGGCGGCGAGCGGGTCGAGGACGGCGCGGTCGGCGCCGAGGTAGAAGACGTTGGGCCCGGTGTTCTGCTCCGGGCTGCGCACCGTGGTCTCGTGGTCGGCGACGAGCGTGGCGATCCCGCTGGTCGGGTCGTCGAGGTCGCCGACCCAGATCGAGTGGGTCGGGCAGACCACGACACAGGCCGGCTCCAGGTCGTTGTCGACCCGGTGCGCGCACATGTTGCACTTCGCGGCGGTGTGGGTGTCCTCGTCGATGTAGATCGCGTCGTACGGGCAGGCCTGCATGCAGCTCTTGCAGCCGATGCAGCGCTCGTTGTCGAAGTCGACGATCCCGTCGTCACGCTTGAACAGCGCCTGGGTCGGGCAGATCTTCACGCACGGGGCGTCGGTGCAGTGGTTGCAGCGCATCACCCCGAACGACCGGGTGGTGTCAGGGAACTCTCCGCTGTCGACGTACTTCACCCAGGTGCGGAACTGGCCGACCGGCACCTCGTGCTCGGTCTTGCACGCGACCGTGCACGCGTGGCAGCCGATGCAGGTGCGTTGGTCGATCGCGAAGCCGTAGCGCAACGCCGTCTCACTTCTTCCGGATGAGGTAGCGGAATACTCCGTCCTCGCTACTGGCCTCGAGCAGCTCGTTGCCGGTGTCCTTCGCCCACGACGGGGATGTCGCTCCTCGAGCCGCCGTCGGTCGCCTCGAGCAGCATCACCTGGCCCGGCTCGAGCTTCTTGATGCCTCGTGAGGCCAGCAGCACCGGCATCGGGCACTTCTGGCCCTTGGCGTCGATCGTGAGGTCGATCTCGTAGGTCTGGTCCATGTCTGCGGCTCCTTCAGATGAAGAGGTTGATCTGGGACTTGCTCATCTCGGAGAGAGCCGTCGCGGCGCCCACGGGCTCGCCCACGCCGTCGATCAGCTGGTCCGGACGGATGCCGAGCAGCTCCATGCTCATCTCGCACGGCCAGAGCTTCACGCCCAGCTCGGTGCACATCTCGACCAGCTCCTTCGGGTGGGCCACCTTCTGGTCGCGGGCCAGCTTCTTCATCATCCAGGCGCCCGCGCCGCCCATGTTGAGCTTCGAGATCTTCATGTGGCTCATGCCGGGGCGGTTCATGCCGGCCAGCGCCTTCGTCATCGCGTTCGTCCCGGTGATCCGGACGTCGTCGCGCACCAGCGGGAAGAGCCCCCAGAAGGTGAAGAAGATCGTGGTCCTCATGCCGTAGGCGGCGCCGGTCGACCCGAGGATCAGCGTCGGCCACATCTTGTCGAGGTCGCCGCTCCAGGCGACGATCGTCATGCTCTCCGGCACGTCCTCGTTCTGCGATGTCCGACATCAGGGCCCTTTCCCGCGTCGCGAGGCGTTCCTGCCGCACCCTGCCGACAGGCGTTGCCTTCTGTGATGCAGGACACTACATTCGGGCTTGCGCATATAACAAGACCCCAATGCAACAGCGCCACCCAGCAACCCGGAGGACCTGTGGCTTCCACCATCACCCCGCTCGAGCTGTTCCAGGAGATCGCCGAGGGGCGGGTCAGCGAGATCCTCGACGTCCGCAACCAGGACGAGTTCGCCGCCAGCCAGGTCGAGGGCTCACGACCCGTGCCGACCCGCAACGTGCCGGTCTACCGGGTCATGGAGGAGCTCGAGGAGGAGGCGGCCAGGACCCTGCCCGACGCCGTCGTGGTCTGCGGCCAGGGCAACGGCTCGGAGCTGGTCGCCGAGGAGCTCGAGGCCCTCGGCGTGCGGACCCGCTCGCTCGAAGGCGGCACCGACGCGTGGAACCGGCTGCTCGTGCCGATGGAGATCACCGGGCTCCCCGGAGATGTGCGGATCTGGCAGCTCCAGCGACCCGCGAAGGCGTGCCTGTCCTACCTGGTCGGTGTGCCGGGCCAGAACGCGATCGTGGTGGACCCGGCCCGTCAGCCCCAGGCGTACCTGGACCTCGCGCGAGGAGCACGGCATGACCGTGACCCACGTCGTCGACACCCACGTGCACGCCGACCACGTCAGCGGCGGCCCGGCGCTGGCGGCCGCGCTCGGGGTGGAGTACCACCTGCCACCCGAGGACGCCGGCGGCGTCGTGCCGTTCCCGAACCACCCGCTCGAGGACGGCGACCTGCTCGACCTCGGCTCCGCCCAGGTCCGGGTGATGTCGATGCACCTCCCTGGCCACACCCCGGGCACCATCGCGCTCCTGGTCAGCGACAAGGTCCTGCTCGTGGGCGACACCGTGTTCGTGCGGGGCCTGGGTCGCCCGGACCTCACCGGTCAGGCCGAGCAGCTCGCCGAGGACCTGTTCCGCAGCGTGCACGAGCGGCTCCGCCCGCTCGACCCCCGGACGATCATCGCGCCTGCGCACTGGACGACGAGCGACGAGATCAACGCAGACGGCCTCGTCGTCACGACGCTGGAGGACGTGTTCGACGCGACCCTGCTCAACGAGGAGGCGATGAGCGCGTTCGTCGAGGCGATCGTCACCTCGCTCCCGTCCGCTCCGGACTTCTACGACACGATCCGGCAGATCAACGCCGGGCAGCTGTCCCCGCCCGAGGACGAGGTCGACGTACTCGACGTCGGCCGCAACCAGTGCGCCGCCTCGACCTCGCTAGTCTGACGAGATGGCCTGGGGTCGAAGATCAGAACGCCCTCCGCTCCACGAGGTCGGCGAGGCTCCGGACTACCGGTTCACCCTCGCCAACGAGCGGACGTTCCTGGCGTGGGTGCGCACCGCCCTTGCGCTCATGGCCGCCGGCGTGGCCGTGGTGCAGTTCGTGCCGGGCTTCGCCGCCATCCGGCATGCCCTGGGCTTCGTCCTGATCAGCCTCGGCGGCGTGGTCGCCACGGTCGCCTACGCGCAATGGGAGCGCGCCGAGCGGGCGATGCGCCTGGGGGAGCGGCTGCCGCACTCGCCCGTCCCGCGGATCGTCGCGTCGGTGCTCGCGTTGACCGCGTTCGCCGCGCTCGGCCTCGTCGTCTACGACATGGTGAGGTAGCCCGATGCGCTGGTTGACCCACCTCCTGTCGCACCGGCGACGCCCTGAGCCGGCCCTCGACATCGGGCTCCCGGCCGAGCGCACCGCGATGGCGTGGCAGCGCACCGCCCTCGGGCTCGCGGGTTTCTCGGCCCTGCTGGTCCATCTCGCCGACCGGGACACGCTCCTGGCGGTGCCGGGCTTCCTCGGGCTGGCCTTCGCGCTGGCGGTCCTCGTCACGGCCGAGCGGAGGTACGCGTGGACCGTCCGGAGGGTCGAGGCCCACGAGTCGCCGGTCGCTCCGCACCTGGCTGCCCTGCTGACCGGCGCGGTGGTGGTGCTCTCGGTCTCGGCGCTGGCGGTGGTCTTGACCCTCGGGATCTGACCGGGCCGGCACCCGCCGGTGAACCTAGACTGTTGCCTTCTCGAACGCGGGGGAGAAGGCGGAGGGGAGGACGCATGGAGCAGGACGTGGCGGCTCAGCTGCAGGAGCTTCATGCCCGGGTGTGCAAGGCGATCGCCGACCCCAAGCGCCTCCTGATCATCAACGAGCTGCGCGACCGCGAGCTCAGCGTCGGCGACATCTGCGAGGCGCTCGGCTTCAGCCAGTCCAACGCCAGCCAGCACCTCGCCGTACTCCGCGAGCGCGGCATCGTGTCCGCCCGTCGCTCGGGCAGCAACGTCTTCTACTCGCTGCGCAGCCAGAAGATCGTGCAGGCCGTCGACCTGCTGCGTGAGTTCCTCGCCGAGGACCTGGCTGACCGCGGAGCGCTCAGCGGCGCACTGACCGCCTGAGGGTCCCTGGTTGTCAGTACACCTAGTCCTCGGCGGTACGCCGGAACGGGTGGCTGTCGTCGTAGTCGAGCTGCTTGACCATGTGGACCACCGCGCCGATCTTCGGCTCGCTGACGAAGTTCAGGTTGTCGACGAGGGCGCGCATGAGGCTCAGCCCACGACCGCTCTCGGCATCGATGTCGTCCTGGTGCCGCACGACGCCGTCGAAGCCCTCGCCACGGTCGAGCACGGTGATCGCGCAGCGGTCCGCGGCGAGCTCGATGCTCACCTCGTAGCCGTCGCTGTCGACGGCGTGCTGGATGACGTTCGCGCACGCCTCGGAGATCGCGAGCTCCACGTCGTGGATGCTGTCGGCCGCGACGCCGAAGGCCCGCAGGATCTGGGCCGCCAGCCGGCGGATGACCGGCACGCTGTGGCTCTGGCGCGGCAGTGAGACCGTCATCTCCAGCCGGGGAGAGGGGTCGGACTGCTCGTGGGTGCCGGCGGGCGGCCACTGGTACGTGCTGCCGCTGACCGTCTCCTCCACGTCGCCGAAGAGGATCTGCAGCCGGTCCGCCGGGTCGCCGCGGCCGATGCTCTCGTCGTGGACCACGGTCGCCTTGCCACGGACTCGTGCGGCGAGCCGCCCGGCCATCGCCTCCGTCACCCGGGAGAGCGTCGGCAGCTGCGCGATCGACGGGCCGAACGGGCTCCTGTCCACGAGCAGCTCGATCCGGTCGTCCTCGACGAGGACACAGTCGTGGCTGCCGCCGAGGGCGTCGTGCAGCCGGCCGAAGGCGGCCACCACGTCGTCGGGCGAGGCGATCTTCTGGTCGTTGGTCAGCGAGGCGTCCGCGAGCATCGCGCCGGCAGCGGCCGCGACCTGGTCGGGGCTCGCGACGGGGTGCGACTCCGCTGCGGCGGCGAAGGCGACCGCTGCGGAAGCCGGTCCGTCCGTCAGCGGGTCGAGGTCAACCAGTACTGCGACGTCTGGGTCGAAGTTCATGACGACCTCTCTTGGGACCGTGAGGTCCACTGTGTGGTTCTCCCCGGCGGAGGCGCGGGTCAGCGCCGCCCGCTCCCGCGCGCTGACGGCACGAAGGCCCGACTCAGGCGCGTCGGCGCCATCCCGGGACAGCCCGTGCAGCGCGAGGTTGGGGAGGACTCGGGTCCAGTCCAGGTGGAGCCAGAGCAGCTCGTCGCCGGGGCGGGAGCGCAGGGCCTCCGTGGCCGCGTCGACGGCGTTCTCGACCGACGACTCGTCACTGGTGTGGCGCAGGAGGTAGTCCCGCAGAGCCCTCACCGCGGCAGTCGTCGCGTCGTCGCGTCGTGTGTCGAGTAGCCAGTCCACGTTTCTGGAACCTTCCCCCGAGCAAGGGGCCACCTGGTGTGGCCGGTCAGTGGAGGTATACCCAGGACCCCTCCGGAACACACTGGACTTGCGTCACAGTCCGGGCATCGGCCCAGTCCGGCAGCGTGAGGTCAGCGCAGCTTGAGGGTCTCCAGGAGGAGTCGCGCGGCCGAACCTCCGGCCTCGGTGGCGACCGTCAGGGCGCGGGGGACGTCGAGGTCGTCGAGCAGGGCGGCGACCACCTGTTCGGCCGCGTCGGCGCTCTCGTGCGCCCCGCCCGCCGCCTCGTAGAGCGCGTCGAGCGCCTGCTCGGCAGCGGCGATCTCGCTCTCGTCGTACTCCCAGGCCTCGTGCCACGAGCGGTTCAGGATCATCAGCCGCACGGCCGCGGACCGGTGCGCGGAGAGCAGCTCGCCGACGAGCGTCATGTTGCCGGTGGACTTCGCCATCTTGCGGCCGCCCTTGTGGACCGCCCCGATGTGGACCTCCCTGCGGGCGAACGGCGCGACGCCGCTGGCCGCCTCGACCATCGCGCTCTGGTAGGCGTGGTGCGGGAAGGCGAGGTCCTCGCCGCCGACGATCACGTCGACGCTGGTGCCGAACGTCGCCCAGGCCATCGCCGCGCACTCCGAGTGCCATCCGGGCCGGCCCCAGCCCCACGGGCTCGGCCATGCCGGCTCGTCCTCGGGCGAGGGGCGCCAGACCGGTACGTCGAACGGCGCCTTGCGGTGGGTGTCGTCCGGGTTGTCGCCGAAGTCGCGGGAGCGCTCGAGCGCCGCCTTCTCGCTGAGCCCGCTGCGCTTGGCGACACCGTCGCCGCGGAAGTACACGAAGCCGTCGAGCTCGTACGCGTCGCCCGTGGTCAGCAGCGCCGCCGCCAGCTGGGTCACGTGCGCGACGTGGAGCCGGGCGTGGGGGGTGTAGTTCGGCGGCCGGTTCCCGAGAGCACGCATGTCGCGCTCGAACAGGAACTCCTGGGTCAGCGCGAACTCGTCGTACGGGCGGCCACGCTCGAGCGCGGCCGCGGTGAGGACGTCGTCGACGTCGGTGACGTTGCGACAGGTCTCGGTCTCCACGCCCGCGAGCCGGGCCACGCACTGCAGCGCGTCGGCCCACACGAACGTCGACGCGTGACCGAGATGGGTGACGAGGTACGGGGTGATGCCGCAGACGTAGATCCGCGCTCTCGCGGTCAGGGGGAGACGCCGCCCGGCCAGGGTCAGGTCGCTGGACCGGAGCGGCTCGGTGTCGACGAGAGGTACGCGGCCCGCCGAGCCGAGGATGCCGGAGGCCGAGAGGTTGCTGTGCACACGCCGATCATGCCCCCTGCGGACCGCCCGTGACAGCCACTTCCCCCTTGTAACGCGGGGTTATCGCCGCAGGACAAGCGGCATACCGCTCGGGATGCGTCCATAACGCTGGGGGACTCGCCCCTCGCCCCTCAGCCGTCGGGGCTCGCGCACACCTCCGGCCGCCGGCCGTCCTCGTGCATCTCGGTCAGCCGTCCGACGACCGCACCCATGTCCGGCGGGGTCGCGGGCCGGTCGGGGCGGGCGGCGCGGCCGTTCAGGGTGAGCTCCCAGCACTGCGCGAGGAAGCGCATGCGGGTGGCGGTGACAGCCAGCGGAGCGGTCGTGAACCGACCGTCGAGGTTCGCATCCACCCAGCGCCTGAGCCGTGGATGCCTGTCGAGGGTCCGCCACACGCGCGGTGGCACCTCGATCGCACCGTTGTACTCACGAGGCACGTCGGTCAGCCCCGCTCGCGCACCTCCTGGCGCATCCCGTCCGAGCTGTGCAGACGGAGCGTCAGCCACAGCCCGTCGGCGACCCGGACCTTCAACGGAGCCGGGGAGCACTCCGCGTCGAAGTCCGGTACGACGGCCGGCGCGCCCTCGATGGTGCCGGCGAAGCGGATGTCCGCGGGGGCGAGCCGTCGCGCCGCCCGGCGAGCGGCAGCGGCCGTCCCTCGAGCGGGCCGCCTCGAGCCGCGACCCGCCAGACCCGGTCGGCGAGCCGCTTCTGCCAGACCACCCGACGGCCACGGCGGTCGCGGCCCTCCACCCGCATGAGGCGGTCCGAGGCGTCCGACCCGGTCTTCGCGATGCTGATCCGGTCGGTGACAGCGCCGGGAGGCCGCGGATGCCTGACCCAGCCCGGCCCGGGCAGCTGCCACCGGGTGTCGCTCGCGGGACGCCCCCGCTCCCACGAGTAGTCCCCGAAGACCGTGTTGGCGCCGGAGACGTCGAAGTCGTAGAGCCGCGTGAACAGGCCACCGTTCTCGCCGACGACGAAGACCGTCGAGCCGCTCGCCGAGATGTTCGCGATCGGCAGCGTGCCGCGACGGGGGCCGCAGACCTCGCGACTCTCGTCCTGCGGCAGCCACGGGTCGAGGTAGGTGATCCGCCGTCCGTCGCCTCGCAACAGGTAGACGGTCCCCACGCCGATCGGGTGGTGCCTGCGACCGGAGGTGTCGGTGAAGGTCTCGGACGCGTTGAGCTCCGAGGTGGCCCACCGCTTCACGTCGGGGAACATCGTCATCCCCGAGCCGGTCCAGAAGTACGGGCCCCAACGCCACGTCCACCGCCCCGCGGAGAGGTCGCCGCCGGGCATGTCGTGGGAGTAGACCTGCCGTCCCGGGCCGAGGGCCACCAGGAAGCGGTGGTCCGCGGAGATCGCGGTGACCGTGCCGTCCAGACAGGCGGGCACCTCGAGAACCCGCCAGGGCTCCCCGCGCACGCCCTGCCCGACCACGGCCGGACGGACGTAGATCCGCCCACGGCGCAGCGCGAAGGCGTACTCGTTGGAGAAGGTCTCCCGGTTGGTCTTGAACGTCACGGCGTCGGGCAACGTGCGTGCCACCCTCCGCGCGGCGGGCGCACCGAGACCGCCGGGCTCACCCGTGAGCCGGTCGCTGGAGGGGACCTCGCCGCCGACCACGAGCAGCCCGGTCGTCCCCGCTCCGAGGGGCAGGCAGGCCGGTTCGGTCGGCGGGGCCGCGGCCGAAGGTCCCGCGAGGGGTACGGCGAGGAGGGTGGCGGCGAGGGCGGTCGCGGCCCTGACGGAGGGGGCGGAGAGGGCGGCGAGGCGGCGGGGACGCACCCACAAGCAACGATCGTCCGTGACACCCGGTTACGTGACCTGGCCCACATCTGGTCGTTGCTCAGACATGCCGTCGCCATCTCGTCCGACACTGCTCGCGGCAGCCGCCCTGACCGTCGTACTCGCGCTGACCTCCGCCCTGGCCTCGACCGCCGTGTGGGCGGACCCCACCGACCTGGACCCGCAGGACTACCTCGACCAGCTCCCGGGCATGGCCGAGTCGATCATCAGCGACCGCCCCGACATGGCCCGCTGCGCCGAGCTCGCAGGCGGCACCGCGGGCACCCGGGAGGTCGAAGGAGTGCCTCCGCGGGAACCCGACGAAGGCAACCCGGCGAAGGCAGGGGACCCACCGGTCGCGCCGGCGTCGCTGCCGGACCGCGTGGACTTCCGCGGGCCGAAGCAGACCTTCAACCGTCGCTACGAGTTCGTCGTGGCGCGCGGGACGATCTGGTACCGCTCCCGTGCCGAGGTCACCGGCATCCACGAGCCGTGGGCGAAGCTGGACGTGCCCACGTGCTTCGACGGCACGGTGCAGAGCATCTCCGCCGATGACGACGAGATGGTCGTGGTCGGGAAGGACCGGTGGATCTACACGCTCGACGGCATCCTCGGCGACCCGGCGTACTTCACCTGGACCCTGCGCTGGGGGCCGCCGTTCTGGACCGGCTCCGGACGCCGGCTCCCGCTGCACATCCGAGCCTGGTCGTGGTCGGTGGTCTCCCAGATCGAGGACCGCACGTGGCGCGACGACGCGGGCAACGACCATCCCGGTCGGCGACTTCAAGGTCTCGCACATCTGGACGCTCGGGCGCGACGGGCGCCGGCTCACCTACCTCGACCCCTGGCTGCCGCGCGACACGAGCTACGAGATGTGCTCGCCGCACCGAGGCCGGTTCCGATCGGTCGGGATGTCCGCGAGCGGCTCCACGGTCTTCGTGATCGGTCGGCGCGGGGACATGTTCACGCGCCTCTACGACTTCGACATCTCGGGTGCGGACTCGGTGTTCTTCGACTACGCCTACGAGAACCAGCACGGTCGGCAGGACCCGGCGATCCAGCTGCCGTCGCCCGCCTGGCGGGAGCAGCCGAAGATCCCGGGCGTCGTCACCGACCGGATCTCGATCCACAAGGTGGGCACCAGGTCGCTGCACCGCACGCTCCGCGTCGAGGGGCGCCGCAAGGGACGCACCGGCTACTGGCACAAGGACATCGCCGCGCGTCGGTGGCGGTTCACGCCGACCGGCGAGCCGCTCCGGGGGAGCATCCTGCGCAACCCTGCCCGGGACACCTCCTCACGCGGCCTGCTGCGCAGCGAGGACCGCAGGTACGTCGGAGCCTCCGGATCGGCCCGGATCACAGTCCCCGACTTCAACGTCTACTGCTCGCCCGCACGTGTCCGGGTCTGGCTCGGCACGGACGAGCGGTTCTCGCTCAGGCTGCACACCGTCGACGCGATCCGTCAGGACATCCGTGGCCGCGGGCTCGACGCGGAGCCCCGGCTCGTGCAGGGCACGATCGAGGTGCCGGCGCGCCTGCGGCGGAGCAGGGACCCGGACGTCCGGAGCTTCCTCGAGTCGCTCGGACCTGCAGGCCGGTTCGTCGACGCGGACATCGACGCGACCCTCAGCCGGCTCGAGTTCCGGGACCAGGGGTGGACGCTGCGGCGCTGAGACGCCTGACGAGCCTTGGCGCCGGTGCGATAGTGACGACATGTCAGCGGACGTCGTCGTGGTCGGGGCCGGGCTCGCGGGGCTGACCTGCGCGCGCGAGCTCGAGCGGCGCGGTCTCGAGGTCGTGGTGCTCGAGCGTTCCGACGCGGTGGGCGGCCGGGTCCGCACCGACGTCATCGAGGGCTACCGCTGCGACCGCGGCTTCCAGCTGCTCAACCCGGCCTATCCCGCCGTGAAGCAGCTCGTCGACCTCCGAGCGCTGGACCTGCGCAGCTTCGCGGCGGGTGCTGCCCTGGCCGGCCCGGAGGGTTTCGCGATCGTCGCCGACCCGAAGCGGAGCCCGCGCTACCTGAAGGACACGCTGCGCAGCGGCTACGTCAGGCCCGCCGAGATCGCTCGCTTCGGGGCCTGGGCGAGGCCGTCCCTCGGCAGCGTCCGCAAGCTCCTGGCCCAGGAGGACGAGCCGCTCGCTGTGTCCCTCGACAGCGCCGGCGTGCAGGGCATGCTGCGAGACGAGGTCTTCGAGCCGTTCATGACCGGCGTTCTCGCCGAAGACCGCGGCGAGACGTCGGCGACCTTCGCGCGACTGCTGGTGAGGTCGTTCGCGCGAGGTACTCCCGGGGTGCCGGCCCTCGGCATGTCCGCCCTGCCCGAGCAGATCGCGGGCGACCTCCGTTCCGAGGTCGTGCTCGGCTGCGAGGTGAAGGCGGTCGAGCGGCGCAACGACGGCGGTTGGCGGGTGCTCACCGACGGCCGGCGGTACGACGCCCGCGCGGTCGTCGTGGCGACCGACCCGGCCGCCGCTTCGGGCCTCACGGGTCTCGAGGCGGCGTCGATGAAGGGCCTCGTCACGTACTGGTTCGCCACCGACGAGCCCCCGACGAACCTCGACCTGCTCGTCCTCGACCCGAGGCGCAGCGGGCCCGTGGTGAACACCGCCGTCATGACCAACGTGGCCCCCGGCTACGCGCCGGAGGGGCGCCACCTCGTGCAGGCGACCACCCTCGCGGGGCGGGGGGTACGGCTGAGGCCGGCGAGGCCGAGGCGCGCGAGCACCTCTCGCGGATGTACCGGAGGTCGACGAAGGCGTGGGACCTGGTGACCAGGCACCACGTCGTGCACGCCCTGCCCGAGCAGCGCCCGGGCGTCTCGCTCCGCCAGGAGGTGGAGCTCGGGGACGGTCTGTTCGTGGCGGGCGACCACCGCGACACGGCGTCGATCCAGGGCGCCCTGGTCTCGGGCCGTCGCACCGCGGCGGCGGTCGCCCGCGCGCTCAGCCAGGGCTAGGCCGCTGGGTCTACGCGGATACGGTGATCGGCATGCGGATGTTCGTGGCCGTGGTCCCGTCCGACGATGCCCTCGAGCACCTGGGGGAGTTCCTCGGGCCGAGGCAGGAGGCCGAGCCCGGCTTCAGGTGGACCGCCCCGGAGCAGTGGCACGTGACCATCGCGTTCATGCAGCAGGTGCCCGACCGGGCCCTCGACGACCTCCTGGCCCGCCTGGGACGTGCCGCTGCCCGTCGTACTCCCTTCAGCGTGAGCGTCGCCGGAGGTGGCGCCTTCCCGAACGCGGGACGCGCGAAGGTGCTCTATGCCGGCCTCGACGTGAGCGACGCCGAGGAGCTGAGGAGGCTGAAGACCGGCGCCCGTGCCGCTGCCGGGAAGGCCGGCGCCGAGGCGGAGGGCGGGCGGTTCCACCCGCACCTGACCCTCGCCCGCATCGGACGTCCGATCGACGCCACGAAGTGGGTCCGGGTGCTCGACGCCTACCGCGGCCCCACCTGGACCGCGCAGGAGATCAGCCTCATCGAGTCGCATCTCGGCGAGGGGCCGCGCAAGCGCCCCCGTTACGAGGTGGTCGAGTCCTTCCGGCTCGGTCGCGAGGCGTCCCGCGAGGAGTAGCGAGGGGTTCGCCTGCCGGACGGGAAACACCGACGAAACGGTGTTGTGGAACCCTTGCACCATGCGTATCGAGAGGATCGGTTTCACCTCTCTCAAGGGCGCTCGCCACCGTTCTCACGACTCAGTCGAGCTCGCCGCGGAGGGCCCGGTGGGTGACCGGGTCTTCTGCCTGGTCGACCCTGCCCGAGGCCGCGTGCTGCGCACCGTCGAGAACCCGTCCCTTGTCCGGGCGACGGCGCGCTGGGACGCCGGCGTGCTCTCGGTCGACCTCCCGGGAAGCACCGTCGAGGGTGCGCCGACGCCCACGGGTGAGGTGCTCAAGGTCGACTACTGGGGCCGTCCCGCGGCGGTGGAGACCGTCGAGGGTCCGTGGGCCCGGGCGTTCTCGGACTTCCTCGGCTACGACGTGCGGCTCGCGCGATCCGTGCACGCCGGCGAGGTGGTGTACGGCGGCTCGGTGACCCTCGTGACGACCGCGTCGATGCGGCTGCTGTGCGAGAAGCTCGGCAGGGACGTCGACAGCGCGAGGTTCCGGTCGACGTTCCTGCTCGACACCGAGGACCTCGACACCGGCGGCGAGCCCCACGTGGAGGACTCGTGGGTCGGGCGGACGCTGCGGCTGGGGGACGCAACCGTCCTCGTCCGCGGGATCGTTCCGCGGTGCGCGGTGGTCGACATCGACCCGGACACCGGACAGCGCGCTGCTCCCGTGCTCAAGACGCTCGCGGGCTATCGTCTGGGGGATCAGGAGGTCCACTTCGGGGTGGACGCCGTGGTGGTCGCTCCCGGCGCGGTGCGCGTCGATGACCACGCCGAACTGGAGAGAGGCTGACCGGCGGATGCCGTACCTGCTACGCGTCGAGCTGCCAGACGTCCCGGGCTCGTTGGGCCGGGTTGCGACCGCGATCGGTGAGGCGGGGGGCGACATCGAGGCGATCGAGATCGTCCAGAAGAACCAGGCCTCCGGCACGGCGGTCGACGACGTGCTCCTCGAGACCGCCCCGGGCGTGATGCCGGACTCGATCGTCTCGGCCTGCACGAGGCTCGACGGGGTGACAGTCCTGTGGATCTCCCGGTACGGCGCCGGCGGGAACCTCTTCCTCGACCTCGAGGCCGTCGAGGCCCTGACCGCGACGCCGCACTCGGCGCTCGACGAGCTCGTCGACCTGATCCCCATCACGTTCCGCGCCGACTGGGGGCTGCGCGTCCGGCGCCTCGACTCCGGCGTGAGCATCGTCCACAGCACGTCCGCCGCACCTGACATCGTCGACGGGGCGGTGGACTGGTTCCCGCTCAGCCGGCCCGCGCGGGTCGACGTACCCGAGAACTGGGAGCGCTGGACCTCGACGCTGGTCGCCGCCGCACCCCTCGGCGACAAGGACGAGCTCGTGCTGTTCGGCCGACGCGGCGGGCCGGAGATCCTCGAGTCGGAGCTCGCCCGGCTGGGTCACCTCGCGGGGCTGGCGGTGTCGATCGCCAGGGCCGGCTGACTGACCCACCACGGACCGGGCGCCTGAAGCCGCGGAGTAGCCTGCGGCCCATGCCCGACACCCCTGACGCGCCCGTCCCTGCTGCTGTCTCAGAGATCTTCGACCCCACGGCCTGGAAGCCCGTCCCCGGCTTCGAGGACCTGACCGACCTGACCTACCACCGGGCGGTCGACCACGGCACCGTGCGGATCGCCTTCGACCGGCCGGAGGTGCGCAACGCGTTCCGCCCGCACACCGTCGACGAGCTGCTCCGGGTCCTCGAGCACGCACGCATCTCGAGCGACGTCGGCTGCGTGCTGCTGACGGGGAACGGGCCCTCGCCGAAGGACGGCGGGTGGGCCTTCTGCTCCGGCGGCGACCAGCGGATCCGGGGGCGCGCCGGCTACCAGTACGCCTCCGGCGAGACCTCCGAGACGGTCGACAAGGCGAAGCTCGGACGGCTGCACATCCTGGAGTGCCAGCGGCTGATCCGGTTCATGCCGAAGGTCGTCATCTGCGTCGTGCCCGGCTGGGCCGCGGGCGGCGGCCACTCCCTCCACGTCGTGTCGGACCTGACCCTCGCCAGCGCGGAGCACGCGCGGTTCAAGCAGACCGACGCCGATGTCGGGTCCTTCGACGGTGGGTACGGGTCGGCGTACCTCGCCCGTCAGGTGGGCCAGAAGTTCGCGCGCGAGATCTTCTTCCTGGGCGACGAGTACTCCGCCGAGGACGCGCACCGGATGGGCATGGTGAACGCCGTCGTGCCGCACGCCGAGCTCGAGAAGGTGGCCCTCGACTGGGGCCGGAAGATCAACGGCAAGTCGCCGACCGCGCAGCGGATGCTGAAGTACTCCTTCAACCTGATCGACGACGGGCTCGTCGGTCAGCAGATCTTCGCCGGGGAGACGACCCGCCTCGCGTACATGACGGACGAGGCCGTGGAGGGCCGCGACGCGTTCCTGGAGAAGCGCGAGCCCGACTGGTCCGAGTTCCCGCACTACTACTGAGGACCTGGCTGTCGTGGACGAGCCGCAAGAGACCAGGTGGTCCCAGATCGGCGGGGCCGGCGGCGAGGAGTACGCCGAGCGCTTCGCTGCTCTCGCGCGTTCGGGCGCGGACATGCACGGGGAGGCCAGGTTCTGCGCGGCCCTCCTGGCTCCGGGGGCCCGGGTGCTGGATGCCGGATGCGGCACCGGGCGCGTCGCGAACCATCTCGACGAGCTCGGCTTCTCGTGCGTGGGCGTCGACGTCGACGAGTCGATGCTCGCCGTCGCCCGCCGTACTGCTCCTCAGCTCCCGTGGCACGAGGCCGACCTCTCGACGGTGAGCGCCCGTGACCTCGACGGCGCCTCGGACTTCGACCTCGTCGTGATGGCCGGGAACGTCGTACCCCTGCTTGCGGAGGGAACGCTCGGGCGGGCGGTCGGGTCCATGGCCGCGCTGCTCCGGCCGGGCGGCCTGCTGGTGGCGGGCTTCGGCCTCGACGCCGCTCACCTCCCGCCGCGCTGCCCGGTGACGCCGCTGGAGGAGTACGACGAGGCCTGCCGGCTCGCGGGGCTGGTGCTGCGGGAGAGGTACTCGACGTGGGACGGCGCGCCGTTCGACGAGGCCGGGGGCTATGCCGTGAGCGTGCACGTGCTGGACGGCGAGTGACTGCGCGCAGCGACTCCTCCCTGGTCCGGGTCGACGACTACGACCCGGACTGGCCGCGAATGTTCGCAGAGGAGGCAGCGCTGCTCTCCCGAGCTCTCGGATCCCACGCCGTGGCGATCGAGCACATCGGGAGCACCGCGGTGCCGGGACTGGCAGCCAAGCCCGTCATCGACATCCTGGTGGCCGTCGAGGACTTCGAGGCGTTCCCCGCGATGGTGGCCGCCCTGGAGGCTGTCGGCTACCGCTACACGCCCGAGTCGGAGGCAGACGACCCCGGGCGTCGTGTCTTCCGCAAAGGTCCTGAGGACGTGAGGCTCCTGCGTACCCATCACCTGCACGTCACGCAGGCGGAGAGTCGTTACCGGCGTCGGATCGTCGCCTTCCGCGACTACCTCCGCAGCCATCCGGCGGATGCAGCTGCGTACGTCGAGCTCAAGCGCGAGCTGGCTGTCAGGCTCGCCGGCGCCCCGCGCGCCTACACCGCAGCCAAGGCCGAGTTCGTCGCCGAGATCGAGCGACGAGCCGGGAATCCGGACCGGGTAGATCGGGCCATTGGCACCGCTGGACGCCGCTGGACAGAATCGAGCATGACCGGGGAGAACGGATCGTGGGACTTCGGCGGGCTGCGGGCGATGTTCATCAACTGCACCCTCAAGAAGTCGCCAGAGATGAGCCACACCCAGGGGCTCGTCGACATGAGCGCGAACATCATGCGGAAGCACGGTGTCCAGGTCGAGGAGATCCGGGCCGTGGACCACGAGATCGCCACGGGTGTCTATCCCGACATGAGGGAGCACGGCTGGGCGGTGGACGCATGGCCGGAGATCTACCCGCAGGTCCTCGACAGCGACATCCTGGTCATCGCCGGCCCGATCTGGCTCGGTGACAACTCGAGTGTGACCAAGCGGATCATCGAGCGGCTGTACGCGCTGTCGCATCTGGTGAACGACGAGGGGCAGTACCTCTTCTACGGCAAGGTCGCGGGCTGCCTGATCACCGGCAACGAGGACGGCATCAAGCACTGTGCGCAGAACGTCTTGTACAGCCTCCAGCACATCGGCTACGCGATCCCGCCCCAGGCCGATGCCGGCTGGATCGGCGAGGCAGGGCCGGGACCGTCGTACCTCGATCCCGGCAGTGGAGGTCCCGAGAACGACTTCACCAACCGCAACACGACCTTCATGACGTGGAACCTCATGCACTTCGCGAAGATGCTGAAGGACGCCGGCGGGATCCCCGCCTATGGCAACCAGCGCACGAAGTGGGACGTCGGCGAGCGCTTCGACCAGGAGAACCCGGAGTACCGCTCACCGGCCTGAGTCCTCACTGACGCGCGGCGTCCTTGACGCAGCGGACGGCCCAAGGGTGGGCTTCGAGTCGCTCTTCGGCGATCGGCTCGCCGCACACGTCGCATCGCCCGTAGCTGCCCTCGTCGAGCTTCGCGATGGCTCGCTCGACGTCGGCCAGGGTGGACTGCAGCCGGTCGTGGACCCCGACCTGTGACAGGCGGTCGACCGCCATCGACGTGCCCTCGCCGACTCGCTTGCCGAACGAGATCGAGCCCTGGTCGGTGGGCTTCTCCTCGAGCACGCCCATCTGCTGCAGCAGCTCGGCCCGCTTGGCAGCGAGGGTCTCGGCGACGTCGGTCATTCATCCATCGTGCGCTCCGTCGCCAACTTTCGCGGTCGATCTGCGGACGTGTACGTCGGGTGCGGTCGGTGTCGGCCTGGATTGGACCAGTGGTCATGGTCTGTCCGGAACTGTCGGTGCTCGCACATATGTTCGAGTCATGGTGGAACCCGACGAGATCGCTGGCCTTGATGGTGAGGCTGCGTGTGGCGCGCTGGGGCGGGTGCGGTCGGCGTTGGTGGCCGCGGAGGTCACCGAGCTGTTCTTGGTGGCGCACTGGGCGGACCTGCATCCGGGTGAGGAGGTCGAGGAGCGGCGGCGGACCCGGCGTAGTCACGGGCGGCGCAGTGCGCGGGGGTCGGAGCGGGGTCGGCAGATCGGGGCGGACGGGACGCCGTTGGTGGCGGAGTTCTCGGTGATGGAGCTCGGTGCGCACCTGGGCCTGGGGGTGCACGCGGCGCGGGCCTATGTGCGGGACGCGCTGAACGTGCGGCACCGGCACCCGGTGATGTGGGCCAGGCTCGGACGGGCCCGGGAGCTCGGCCCGGCCCCGGCCCCCGCCGCCGCCGACAGCACCACCGCCGACAGCACCGCCGGCGGCACCAGCTCGGCCGGCACCGTGGCGGCGACGCCTCGGGCGACGCCGCCTCGGGCGCGGACGCCGCGGCGGGGGCGGGGGCGTTGCCGCGGGTGTGGCAGGCGCGGGAGGTGGCCCGGATGTGTGCGCACGCGGGTCTGGACCGGGACCAGGCGCGCTGGGTGGACGCGGTGACCACCCCGTATGTCGGGGTGCTGCCCTGGGGCCGGTTCCGGGCCCTGGTCGAGGCCAAGATCATCGAGGTCGACCCGGCGGCGGCGGAGGCGCGGCGCCGGGCCGCGGCGATGGAGCGGTTCGTGCGCACCGGGCAGTCCTCCGAGCACGGTCTGAAGACGCTGTTCGTCCGGGCGAACGCCGGGGACGTGATCTTGTTCGTGGCGATGGCCGACCGGATCGCGCAGATCCTGTACCTGCGCGGCGACCACGCCCCGGCCGACGTGCGCCGCTCGAAGGCGGTCGGGATCATGGCCACCCCGGCCCGGGCGCTGCGGCTGCTCGAGGAGGTGGAGAACACCCCGATCTGGGCGCCACCCGACGACCTCACCGACCCCGGCCGGCGCCACCGACGACGCTGCCTCCGGTAGCGACGGCGGCACGGCAGCGACGGCAGCGACGGCATCGACAGCGACGGCATCGGCAGCGACGACACCGAGGAACCAGCTACCCACCGCGGTGAGGCGGTCATGGGACGAGCGACGACAGCGACGACAGCTCGGACAGCTACGACGCCTCCGGCAGCGGCGGCGGCATCGGCCGCGGCGACTCGGGCAGCGATGGGGCTGGCAACGGGGCCGGCACGGGGCTGGCGATGGGCGCGCGGGGGCGGCGGGAGCATCGCCGCCGGTCGGGGAGCCGCCGGACCCGGAGGCGGTCGGTGAGGCCGATCTGCATCCGCGGGACAACGACGCCGACGACCCGCCGCCACCGCCGGCGACGGCCGTGTCCGACCTGCCGCGGCACCGGGGCGGTGACCGGGCCGGTGACCGGGGTGCACGCGATCGACCCGCAGCGGCTGCTGCCGAACGCGACCCTGTACCTGCACATGACCGAGGCCAGCCTCCGCGCCGCCCTCGGCCACCCCGACCAGCCCGGCCAGCCCGACCGGCCCGACGACCCCGGGCGGCCCGGGGGTGGGGGGAGTCGGGGGGTGGCCCGGTTCGAGGGGGTCGGCCCGATCACCATCGAGCAGGTCCAGGAGTTCTTGCGGCACACCAACGTCCGCCCGGTGCGGGTGCTCGACCTGGCCGGCCAGCAGCCGGTGGACGGCTACCAGGTGCCGGACCGGATGCGCGAGGCGGCGCAGCTGCGGAACCCGGCCTGCATCGCGCCGTGGGGCACCAACCTGTCCCGGCACAAGGACATGGAACACATCAGGCGCTACCGGCCGCGCGAGCCAGCGGTGGCCCGGCCGGGCAGACCGGCCTGGACAACCTCGGGCCGATGTCGCGGTTCCCGCACCGGGTGAAGACCCATGGCCGCTGGCGGATCCGGCAGACCGGGCCCGGGGTCTATGAGTGGCGCTCCCCGCACGGCTACCGGTACCGGGTCGACAACCAGGGCACCCACCCGCTCGGCAAGGAGACCGCCGGGTCCGCAGCCGCGTCCGAGCAGGCCGCCGCTCCCGCAGCCGCTCCCGCTACCCCCGGACTCGACCTCACCGACGCTCGACCTCGACGCCCTCCGCGGAACGGTGATCTGGTCCAGCGACACCGCCGAGATCTACCAGGTCGACTGCACCCTCGACCTCAGCGACTGGCAGCACTGCGCCTGATGACCGACCCCTCCAGGCGGATCGGCACCACGACTGGTGTTCCAGTCCGTGGGACCTTCGACCTCTTTTGGGACACACCGGCGGGTGTTGCGCTCAATCAAGCGCAGCGTGCAGAGGGTTGCTCTAGTTTCACTAGGGTGAAGATCGCGGTAGCGAAGGAAATGCGCGAAGGCGAGAACCGCGTGGCGATGGTGCCTGACCTGGTCGGCAAGCTGACCGGGCTGGGCTACGACGTCGCAGTGGAGCCTGGCGCGGGAGTCGAGGCCCTGGCATCGGACGCGGACTACGAACGCGTCGGCGCCGTCGTGTCTCCGGACGCACTGGAGGGCGCCGACCTTGTGGTCTCCGTCCAACCGCTCGACAACGCAGTCGTACGTCGGCTGCCGGCCGGGACGTCGACGATGTCGTTCCTCCCTCCAGCACAGTCGCTCGAGCTGGTGGCCGACCTCCGCGACTGCGGCGTGACGTCGTTCGCGATGGAGCTCGTCCCACGGATCTCGAGGGCCCAGTCGATGGACGCGTTGTCGTCGCAGGCGCTCGTCGCGGGGTACCGCTGCGCGATCGTCGCGGCCGGGCTGCTGCGCAGGTTCTTTCCCCTGAACATGACGGCCGCCGGCACCGTGCCACCCGCCGAGATCGTCGTACTCGGTGCCGGTGTCGCGGGTCTCCAGGCGATCGCCACCTGCAAGCGCCTCGGCGCGGTCGTGAAGGCGTACGACGTACGCGCGGCTGCCGCTGAGGAGATCCGGTCCATGGGCGCACAGTCCATCGACCTCGAGCTCGAGACCCTCGAGGGCTCAGGAGGCTATGCGCGCGAGATGACCGAGGACCGCGCAGCGCGCCAGCGCGACCTGCTGACGCCGTACATCGCGAACGCCGACGCACTGATCACCACCGCCGCAGTGCCGGGGCGCCAGGCGCCGATGCTGGTCACCGCCGAGATGGTGGAACAGATGCGCCCAGGCTCCGTCGTGGTGGACCTCGCCGCGGAGAGCGGCGGCAACGTCGAAGGGTCGGTGCCCGGCAAGGTCGTACGCATCGGCAACGCCCAGGTCTGGGGCGGGGCCAACGTGCCAAGCCAGATGCCCGGGCCGGCCTCGAGGCTCTACGCCCAGAACATCGTCAACCTCGTCACCCTGATGACCCGCGACGGAGACTTCGCGCCGGACTTCGAGGACGAGATCGTGGCGGGATCCTGTGTGACCCGCGACGGGCAGGTGTGGCACGAGCCCACCCGCAACCTCCTGGAAGGAGTCACCCCGTGAGTGAGGCGGTTGTCTGGCTGACGATCTTCGTGCTGAGCGTGTTCGTGGGCATCGAGGTGATCTCCAAGGTCTCCTCGACGCTGCACACGCCGCTGATGTCGGGCGCGAACGCGATCCACGGGATCATCCTTCTCGGCGCGATCCTGGTGACCGGGTACGCCAACAACACCATCGAGCTCGTCGTCGGGCTGGTCGCGGTCGTGCTGGCGACGGTCAACATGGTCGGCGGCTTCGTGGTGACCGACCGGATGCTCCAGATGTTCACGCGCAAGAAGCCGAAGCCCGTGAAGGCCGACCAGGACGGAGCGGGCGCATGACCCCGACACCGGTCTGGGCGCAGCTCGTCTATCTCGCCGCCGCAGTCTTCTTCATCCTCGCCCTCAAGGGCCTCTCCTCGCCCAAGCACGCTCGCCTGGGCAACATGCTCGGTGCCATCGGCGCAGTCGTGGCCGTCGTCGCCGTGTTCTTCTACGCCAACCTCGACAACATCATCCCGATCCTCGTCGCCATCGCACTCGGCTCGGTCGCAGGTGTGATCGGCGCCCGCCGGGTGCAGATGACCCAGATGCCGCAGCTGGTCGCGCTGTTCAACGGCGTCGGTGGCGGCGCGGCCGCACTGGTCGCCCTGCTCGAGCTGGGCAACATCACGGACGCCGGGAGCAGCGAAGGTGGCTTCGCGCTGGTGGCGACCGCGTTCACCATCATCATCGGATCCGGCTCCTTCTCCGGCTCGTGCATCACCTTCGCGAAGCTCCAGGAGCTGATGACGTCGCGCCCGGTGATCTTCCCGGGCCTGGCGGTCGTGTTCGGCCTCGGCCTGATAGCCGCGGTGGGCCTCTCGGTGATGACCGTGGTGGACCCCTCCATGCTGGTCGGCATCGTGCTCGCCCTGCTCGGCCTGCTCCTCGGCGTCCTGCTGGTTCTCCCGGTCGGTGGAGCGGACGTTCCGATCGTGATCAGCCTGCTGAACGCCGGCACCGGTCTCGCGGTCGCGGCCAGCGGCTACATCCTGCAGAACACCGTGCTCCTCGTCGGCGGCACCCTGGTCGGGGCATCGGGTACCTTCCTGACCCTGCTCATGGCCTCCGCGATGGGGCGCAGCGTGGCGAACATCCTCTTCGGCGCCCTCAAGGGCGGCTCGACGCTCGGCGCCGGCGAGGCCTCGAACCGGCCCGTGCGGTCCGCCGGCGCCGAGGACATCGCGATCCTCCTCGGCTACGCGAACCGCGTGATCATCGTCCCGGGCTACGGGCTCGCCGTCGCGCAGGCACAGCACACCCTGCGCGAGCTCGTGGACGTCCTGGGCCAGCGCGGGACGCATGTCGACTACGCCATCCACCCCGTTGCCGGTCGCATGCCGGGCCACATGAACGTGCTCCTCGCCGAGGCCCAGGTGCCGTACGACCAGCTCAAGGAGATGGACGACATCAACGGCGAGTTCAAGCACACCGACGTCGTGCTCGTCGTCGGCGCCAACGACGTGGTGAACCCGGCGGCCAAGACCTCTCCGGGTGCGCCGATCTACGGCATGCCGATCCTCAACGCCGACGAGGCGCAGCAGATCGTGTTCATGAAGCGCTCCATGCGTCCGGGCTTCGCCGGCATCGAGAACGAGCTGCTCTTCGACCCCAAGACCACCCTGTTCTTCGGCGACGCCAAGGACTCCCTCAGCAAGCTCCTCAGCGCGGTCAAGACCCTCTGACGCACGGCGGGGGACTAGACCTGTCCCCCGACACGGGTGTGACGTGTAACTCGCAGTTACATACCGGCGGTCCGCTCTGGCTACACTGCGACGCGGGGAGGGCTTTGTACGTACACCGTGCATGACTGGAGGTCATTGCCATGGAAGGTGGGAAGAAGTACGACGCTCCCGAGCCGCCGGAGGAGACCAGCTCGAAGGGCGTGGGCTACGCAGTCCTCGGGGTCCTCGTCGTGGTGCTGATGATCCTCATCGCGACCGGCGTCGTCCCGATCTTCAACTACTGAGCCAAGACGCCGAACCGCCCGCACGCATGACGTGCGGGCGGTTCGTCGTACTCGGGGCTGTCCTGCCTAACCTGCGATGCCGTACAGCCGGTCGCCGGCGTCACCGAGGCCCGGAACGATGTAGCCGTGCTCGTTCAGCCGCTCGTCCATGCCGGCGGTCACCACGGTGACGGGGATGTCGAGCCCGTCGAGGTCCTTCTCGAGCCGGGCGCAGCCCTCAGGGGCGCTGAGCAGGCAGATCGCCGTGATGTGGTCCGCACCGCGTTCGACGAGGAAGTTGATCGCCGCGGCGAGCGTGCCGCCGGTCGCGAGCATCGGGTCCAGGACGTAGCACTGGCGGCCCGACAGGTCGTCAGGCAGGCGTTCGGCGTACGTCGACGCCTCGAGCGTCTCCTCGTTGCGCACCATGCCGAGGAACCCGACCTCTGCCGTGGGCAGCAGCCGCATCATCCCGTCGAGCATGCCGAGCCCCGCACGCAGGATCGGGACCACGAGCGGCTTGGGCGACGCCAGCCGGGTCCCCTGGGCCTCGGCCACTGGGGTGTGGACGCTGACGGTCTCGACCCGGACGTCTCGCGTCGCCTCGTAGGCGAGCAGGGTCACAAGCTCGTCGGCGAGCCTGCGGAAGGTCGGTGAGTCGGTGCGCTCGTCACGCAGGGTTGTGAGCTTGTGAGCGACGAGGGGGTGGTCTGCCACGTGGATCCGCATGGGAGAGAACCTAGGTCATACGAACCGGGTAGTGCCACGCGGCATCATCTGCAACGATCGAGGTTGCGTCTTGACCAGGCTCGACTAGGGAGGCTGCATGTCAGATCAGTCCGAAGCTTTCGCCGAGGGCATCGACTTCGCCGTCGTCGCCTACCGCGAGGAGGGCGTCTGGCAGGTCCAGCCGATCGCCGTGGAGAACCTCGAGGACATCGACACCCTCGCCACCGAGCTGCGCCGTTGGCCCGGTGACGGTGGCGCGCTCGGCATGGTCTCCGTCGACGAGGACTTCTTCCTCCTCGTCAGGGTGACCGGTTCGCGCACGCAGGTCCTCCTCTCCGACGTCACGGCGGCCACCGACTGGCCGATCGCCAGGTCTGCCGTGGAGTTCCTCGGGATCCCGTTGCCTGACGACGAGGACGACCAGGTCCCCGCCGGTGACGTCGGCATCCTCGACGACGCCGGTATCGGACCCATGGACATGGGCGCCCTGCTCGACGACTACGACCTGTACCCGGACGAGCTGCTCGGCGACATCGCTGCCAAGGTCGGGTTCGGCGCACAGTTCGACGAGGCGGTCGGAGTCCCTGCCACCTGATGGTCGGGTACGACGAGTGGGTCGACCCCATGCGGGAGGCCCTCGCCGAAGCACGCTCTGCCCCGGACACGGGCGATGTCCCCATCGGGGCAGTGGTCCTCGATCCCGATCGTCTGGTGATCGGTCGTGGTCACAACGAGCGCGAGGCAGTAGGTGACCCCACGGCGCACGCCGAGGTAGTCGCCCTGCGTGAGGCCGCCGTCGCGCGTGGTGAGTGGCGGCTCGAGGGGTGCACGTTGGTGGTCACGCTCGAGCCCTGCACCATGTGTGCCGGAGCGGCCGTGCTGTCGCGGGTGGCTCGTGTCGTCTTCGGGGCCTACGACGACAAGGCCGGGGCGGTCGGCTCGCTCTGGGACGTCGTACGTGACCGCAGGCTCAACCACCGTCCCGAGGTGATCTCCGGCGTCCTCGCAGACGAGTGCACGCTGATGCTCCAGGAGTTCTTCGCCTCCCACCGGGTCCGCGACTGACCTCGATTTCAGGCGATCGCTGAGGTCTAGTACCCTCTTCGGCGGTGGCGTGTCCGAGCGGCCTAAGGAGCACGCCTCGAAAGCGTGTGTGGGTGCAAGCCCACCGTGGGTTCAAATCCCACCGCCACCGCCATGGGCTTCGGACGAAAATCCGTAGCCGAGAGACGAAAGTCCCAGCACGCCGTCTCGTGGCCCGGAACCGGGTCCACGGGGCGGCGTTGTTGCGTCCCGTGCCGCGCCTGAGGTCCTTGCTCGACGTGACGGAGGGGCGTGAAAGCGTGGCACCATGCATGCTCCCTTGATCCGTCCGGCCACCGAAGCCGACCTCCAGCGACTCGTCACGGTGGAGGTCGAGGCTGGGCAGGTGTTCCGCACCGTCGGCATGGCGAAGGTCGCCGAGGACGTTCCCAAGGTCTCTGATCTGCGTGAGGCAGTCGAAGCGGAGCGACTCTGGGTGACGCAGGTCGGCTCGGAGGTCGCGGGGTACATCACGGCAGAGGTGCTCGATGGGAACGCGCACGTCGCTCAAGTCTCGGTGGCACCGGCCTACGCGGGTCGAGCCCTCGGGAAAGCCATGATCGAGTTCGTGGAGGACTGGGGTCGAGCCGCTGGCCGTCCCGCCACCACGCTCACGACTTTCCGCGACGTCCCGTGGAACGGCCCGTACTACCTTCAGCTGGGGTATCGCGTTCTCCCCAAGGAGGATGTCGGGCCGGAACTGGCGAGGACGATGGCGCACGAGGCGTCGCTGCCGGGAATCGACGCCTCCCTGCGTTGCGCGATGGTCAAGACCAACTAGTCGGCGTTTCCGTGTCTGGTCAACCTCTGGCGCACACCACCGGCGTTTGCCTTCACATCGGGTCGAACCACTACGCGACCTCAGGGGTTGCTCCGATAGGGCCATGGTGATGACAAGGCCGCAGGAGTAAACGTGTCTGGGGAGTGGGGGACTGACCCGCTTCGCCAAGACGTTCAGCTTCGGGTTAGGGGGCCCCGCGCTTGGAAGAGGCTGACCGCCACCGACTCGCGGGGTCCAGAAGGAAGGCAGTATGCCCATCCGACCATTGCGAACCGTTCTCGTCGTACTGATCGCCCTGGTGGCGTCGATGTTGATCGTGGCCGCCCCCAGCGCACAGGCCAACGCCCAGGCCGCGCGCAAGACCTGGAACGTCTGGGTCGGCTCGGAGTCGAAGAACCTGGCGATCCAGGGCATGAAGTTCCTACCGGGCTCCATCACCATCAACGCCGGTGACAGGGTCGCCTGGCTCGCCAACTCGGCGGAGATTCACACCGTGACGTTCTTCAAGGGAGGGCACCCGCGCAAGAAGCTGCCGGAGTTCGACCCCGCCAAGAAGAGGCAGTTGACGCAGCTCGGCGGTCACGTCTACACCACCTCGAAGTACTTCAACTCCGGCATCATGACCACGGTGCGCACAGGCGGCGACGCCGGTCCACTGCCTCCCGTGCCCCACTACCAGAAGTACGCATTGAGGTTCCCGCAGAGCGGAACGTTCACCTACTACTGCCTGGTGCACGGCGTCATGATGGCCGGGAAGATCAAGGTCCAGCCCAGGGGCTCGCGATACCCGTCCACCCAGCAGCAGTACACCGCGCAGGCGAAAGCCAAGGCGCGTGCGCTGCTGGCCGAGGGGCAGCACCTGCGGCGTGTGACCGAGGACAAGGCAGGCCCGCGCAGGGTGATGGCCGGCAACGACAACGGCTCCGTGATGCTCATGCGCTTCGTCAACAGGACCGTCCGCGTGCACGTCGGACAGACGGTGACGTGGAAGAGTCCCGGCATGCTCGCGCCGCACACGGTGACGTTCGGTAACGAGCCGGAGCCTCCAGCACTGTTCGGTCCCTCAGGCACCCCCCGCAACTACAGGGGTGGCGACCTCAACTCAGGGATCATCCCGCCGAAGGGCACGTTCCGGGTCACCTTCAAGAAGGCGGGCACGTACCGCTATATCTGCGCTCTCCATGACGTTCTCGGCATGAAGGGGAGGGTGGTCGTCGAACCCTGATCCGTACGCCGACAGAAGAGGCGCCCCCGATAGAGGGGCGCCTCCCTGTCAGTCGGGTGACGTGGTCAGTCGATCTCGACCCTGTTCGACGTAGATCCCTCGATCTGGTCGTGGACGCCGCGGTACTCGGCGCGCAGCTTCACCTCGTCGTGCCACTTGATCTTGATCTTCACCTTGACGTCGGCCTCGCCGTCTCGGTCGACATCTTCCGTGGCGAAGGTCTTCCACTCGTCCCGGTGGTCGTCCCAGAACTGGAACTTCACCTCGCCGAGGTCATCGTGGTTGTGGCCGTTGCCGTCCTTCCAGCTGTGGTCGTCCTTGTTCCAGTCCTGGTTGTGGTCGCCCTTGTTGGAGTCGTCCTGTTGTTCCAGCTCTGGTCGCCGTCCCGCTTGTTCCAGTCGTCCTTCCGGTGGTCGTCGGACTTCTTCTGGAAGAAGTCGACGTCAGCGGAGAGCTTGACGGCCCGCCAGCCGGACTTCCCGCGGAACTTCCACTCGTCCACATCGAGCCACGTCTTCGACTTGCACTCCCTGTCGTGGTCGGACTTCAGGCAGTCCTTGCCTTCGACTTCCTTGTAGTCGGACCTGGAGCGGTCCCCCCTGTGGTCGGCGTACGCCGGGGCGGTGGCGATGAGACTGCCACCCAGCAGGCCGAACGAGGCCAGGCCCACGGCTGTGTAGCGCGTAATGCGTGACATTACGATTCCCCAATCTTCCCCCGTGCTTGTGCGGACGCACTCGGTGGGCGAGAAGCCCGCGGGATGGCGCGCCCAGGTGGTCCATCTCCGCTCGTGTCGCTTCGGCCGTCAGGCCGATGTCCGAGTGCGACCGTCTTTACTTGTCCTCTTCCACCCTGTGCAGATCAGTGGGTAAACCGAATGGCGAGGTTGAGGGGTATTCGTAAAGACATTTGGGCTAGCCGTCTGACACGTCCGGCAGGTCCCGACCAGATGGCTGTGAGCCGCGACACAGGTCTGGTACGACGAGCAGCGCAGGCGCTCCGTCAGGAGAACAGGGCATCACCGACGAATCCGCCCTCGCGGACGCCTGGTGGCACCGCGAAGAGCGCGGACCCGCGGTGCTGGAGGTACTCCATCAGCCCGTCCTGGCCGGACAGCTTCGTCTGCATCGGGATGTAGTGGGTGTCGGGGTTGCGGACGTAGGCGATGAAGAACAGGCCGGCGTCGAGGCGGCCGAGGGCGTCGCTGCCGTCGGTGAAGTTGTATCCCCGGCGCAGCATCCGGACACCGCCGTTCTGGCTCGGGTGCGCGAGCCGGACGTGGGAGTCCAGCTTCATCAGCGGCTGCCCGTCGCTGCCCTCGACCTTGAAGTCCGGCCCGGTGAACTCGCTGCCTCCTGACAGCGGGGCACCCTCGGGCCGGTCGCGGCCGACGAGGTTCTCCTGCTCGCGCAGCGACGTGCGATCCCAGGTCTCGATGTTCATGTTGATCCGGCGGGCCACGAGGTAGGAGCCGCCCGCGAGCCAGTCGGCCCGGGAGTCGTCCTTCGCGCCGACCCACACGTGCTGGTCGACGTGTCCGGCTTCCTCCGCCTTGAGGTTCGCGGTGCCGTCCTTGAACCCGAACAGGTTGCGGGGCGTCTGCTGCGACGTGGAGGTCGAGGACGTGCGGCCGAAGCCGAGCTGGGACCAACGCAACGCGGCGGTGCCGAACGCGATCCGCGAAAGGTTGCGGATCGCGTGCACGGCCACCTGCGGGTCGTCCGCGCAGGCCTGGACGCACAGGTCGCCGTCGCTGCGGTCCGGGTCCAGGTTGTCGGCGGGGAAGTGCGGCAGCCGGCGCAGCGCTGCGGGCTGCCGGTCCGCGATCCCGAACCGGTCCTTGCCGTCGGCGTCGCGGAAGAGGGACGGCCCGAACCCGAACGTCAGGGTCAGCCGCGAGGGCGGTAGGTCGAGCGCCTCGCCCGTGTCCGCCGCCGGGGAGTCGTAGGGGAGGGGCGCTCCCGCGCCGACCGGGCGGCCCTGGGTCATCTCCGCGGCGGCCGCGGTCCAGGCCTTGAGCAGCGTGACCAGCTCCGCGCGGGTGGTCGCGGTGACGTCGAACGCCGCGAAGTGCAGCCGGTCCTGCGCCGGGGTCACGATGCCGGCCTGGTGGGCGCCGTGGAACGGGTACCGGTCGCCCTCGGCGCTGTCCGGCTCGGTGGCCCGCGCCGTCTCCCGGCCGCCGGCGAAACCGGCCGCGCCCGCGGCGACACCGGCTCCGGCCAGGCCGAAGAGGCGGCGCCGGCTCAGTGACGCGGCTTCGGGTCGGGGTCTCGGGGCCGGGGTTCTCGGTCATGCTGCTCAGACCAGGACGGTTGCGGTCAGGCGGGACAGCGGCTCGGCGAGCGCGTTCACGGCGTCGGAGAGCTCCTTCACCTGCTGCGGGGACAGCTCCGTGTAGGAGACGAAGCCATCGCCGCGGCGGTAGTCGTCGAGCAGCTTCTGGAGGTCCGCGAAGCGCTGCCCGATGAGCTTGCCCAAGGCGGGGTCCTTCTTGTCCACGATCGGGCGCAGGCCGTCGAAGGCCACCTTGGCGCCCTCGACGTTCGCCTGGAAGTCGTAGAGGTCGGTGTGCGACCAGGCCTCCTCCTCGCCGGTGACCTTGCCGGTCGCGACCTCGTCGAGGAGCTCCTTGGCGCCGTTGGCCATCTGGTCCGGCTCGTAGGTGAGGTCCGCGACCCGGTCGTGCAGGTCGCGGGTGTCGGCGAGCAGCCGGTCGGCGTACCTGGCCCGCTCCGCGCCGGTCAGCCGCTCGCTGCGCGGCTCGTCGGACGGCCACCACAGGTCCTTCTCCAGCAGGTGCCAGCCGGTCCAGGTCTGGCCCTCCTCGAGGTCCGCCTCCCGAAGGTCCATCTTCGGGTCGAGGTCGCCGAAGGACTCGGCGACCGGCTCGATGCGCTCCCAGTGCGTGCGCACCGGCGCGTAGAGGGCACGGGCCTTGTCGTCCTGGCCTGCCTTGTAGGCCGTCACGAACTCCTGCGTGCCCGCGACGAGCGCGTCGACCTCTCGCCGGACGTAGGCACGGTAGGTGCCGGTGGCCTGGTCGAGCACGTGCTGGTCGGTCTCGGAGACCGCCTCGCCGGAGCCGGTCACGGTGAAGTCGCCGCGGATGCCGGCTCCCTTCATGCCCGGCTTGCAGGCGGTGACGTAGGAGCCGGGCTCGGCCTTCAGCACCAGCTGGCGGTTCAGTCCTGGGCCGATGTTCTCGACCTCCCCGGCGATGGTCTTGCCGTCCTCCTTGTAGAGGTAGAACTCGGTGACCTTGCTGCCGTCGTTCGTGACGTCGAAGACGAGGGTGCCGGAGGGGGCTTCGTCGGTCGAGACGCTGCACTCGTCGTCGGTGGAGGAGACCGCGACGGTGCCGTCGCCCGATCCCTCGTCGCCGGCCTGTGGCTGGTTGGAGGTGCAGCCGGTCATCACCAGGAGCGCGGCGGCCGAGGTCGCGGTCAGGGCAGCAGGGAGCTTGGGGAGTTGCACGGGGGAGGGTCCTTCTGGTCGGGTGCGGCGGCGTTGCTCAGGAGGCGCCGGCGGTGGCTACGGCGGGCGCGGGAGCAGGGCGGTTGCTCCGGCGGATCAGGCGGAGGAACAGCACCATCACCGGGACCACGTAGAGCAGCCACACGGCCGCCTCGAGCCAGGTGGTGGCGGGGGAGAAGTTCAGCGTGCCCTTCAACAGGGTGCCGAGCCACGAGGTCGGCGGGATCGTGTCGCTGACGTCGAAGGCCAGGCTGTCGAGGCCGGGCAGGATGCGCGCCTCCTGGAGGTCGTGGACCCCGTACGCGAGCACGCCCGCGGCGACCAGGATCAGGAAGGCGCCGGTCCAGGTGAAGAACTTCGACAGGTTGAGCTTGAGCGCACCCCGGTAGACGAGGTAGCCCATCGCGATCGCGGTGAGGATGCCGAGCGCTGCGCCGGTGATCGGCGCGGTGGTGGAGGTTGCTCCGCGGGCGGCGGCCTGGGTGGCCGCCCACAGGAACAGCGCCGTCTCGAGGCCCTCGCGGCCGACGGCGAGCATCGCCACGACGACGAGGCTCATGGCGCTTCCGTCGGCGGCACGGTCGATCTGGCCGCGCAGCTCCGAGGACAGCCCTCGTGCGGAGCGCGCCATCCAGAAGATCATCCAGGTCACGAACCCGACCGCGATGATCGACAGCGAGCCGCCGATCGCCTCCTGCGCCTCGAAGCCGAGGCCCCGCGGGCCGAAGGTGAGCAGAGCGCCGAACGCCAGCGAGACGAGTACGGCGATCGCCACGCCCGCCCAGATCCGGGGGATGAGCTGCCGTCGGTCGGACCTCACGAGGTAGGCGACGAGGATGACCACGACGAGGGATGCCTCGAGGCCCTCGCGCAGCCCGATCAGGTAGTTGGCCAGCATGCGTCCGCTTCCGTCGTATCAGGTAAGGCTGTCCTAAGTAAGTGCAGCCTAACAACGGTTCGGCGGGTCGTCACTTCGGGGTCATGCCGCGGGGGAGGTCGCGGGAGCGAGCAAGGTGACCCCGTCGACGAGCAGCTCGGGAGCCTCCCAGTTGAGCATGTGGCCACTCCCCTCGATCCAGACCATCCGGGCACCGGGGATGCCTTCGGCGAGCCGCTGGGAGTGGCGCGGTGGCGCGGCCCTGTCCCGCCGGCCGCAGATCACCACGGTGGGCAGGTCGATCTCGGTGAGCCGGTCGTAGCTGTCCTCCGCCACGAACGCTTCGAACAGGGGTAGCAGCGACCGGTCGTGCTGGGGCACGACCGTGTCGAGGAAGGCCTGCACCATCGCCGGCGACGGCCGCTCCCCGAAGAACATCGCCCCGAACAACGTGCCGACCGTGGGGCTGCGGGGAACGACCCACTGCAGGAGTCCGGTGCGCATCAACGGGGCCATCGCCCGGTTCATCGGCGCCCCGTCGTAGATGTCCCCCGCGAACGCCGCGACGAGCACCAGGCCGCGCAGCCGCTCTGCGACCCCCGGCACGTCGCGTACGGCGGCCAGAGCGAGGAAGCCGCCCATCGAGTGACCGACGAGCACGGCGTCGTGGGCGTCCACCGCTTCGAGTACGGCGAGGTAGTCACCAGCCATCGCGCTCGTCGCCAGGCCGTCGGTGCCGGCGGTCGACCGTCCGTGACCCCGTTGGTCGAACGCCACGACGCGGTACCCCTGCTCGATCAGGCGGTCCCAGACGAGGCTCCACTCGACCACGGCGAGCTCGACGCCGTGGGCGAGAACGACCGTGGGCCCTTCGCCGGCGACCACGACGTGCAGACGCGTGCCATCCGGGCGCTCTCACCACGCGTTCGTCGCCCACTGGCTCCCGACGGAGCCGGTCGAGGGGCACCGGGTCGGGCGAGGCCTCGATGCGGGCGGCGGCGGACCGGGCAGCGAGAACGGCCCCTCCCACGGCGGCACTCGCGACACCGAGGGTGAGCAGGGCGCGACGCATGGAGGACCTCCGGTCCGGAGGACTCGAGCGTCGCATCGTCGAGGCGCCGCGAACAGGGGCGTACGTCGCGATGCGGCTGACTAGAACGGCCTATCCCCGTGCTGGGTGCGTCGGCGTAGCGTCCCCTTTGTCAACGTCATTCGGCCGTTCTCGCCGGGGGCAACAAGGCGACCCTGTCGCGGGAGGCGCCCCATGCTCGACAGCACCAACCCGTCAACGCTTGCACGGACAGGCGGGCCGATCGCTCTGGCGAGTGGTTCGCTCATGACCGTGGCCCAGCTGGTGATGTGGCCCTTCGACAACCAGGACCACGTGGCCACCACCCAGAGCGTGGTCTTCCAGGTGGCCGGCGCCGTCTACTTCGTCGCCTTCTGCCTGCTGATGCTCGCGCTGGTCTCGGCCTACAGCTGGGAGGCGCTCGAGGCCGGCCGGCTGGGCGTCGTCGGTGTGGTGGGCGCGGTCGTCGGCACGATGGCCTTGGGTGGCGACCTGTGGTTCGAGAGCTTCGCGGTGCCCTGGATCGCCGACAAGGTCCCTGAGGCCTTCGACGCCGAGCCGACCGTCGTACTCGCGCTCGGTGCGATCTCGAGCTACCTGCTGTTCGCGATCGGGTTCGGCATCCCGCTCGGTCTTGCGGTGGCCTGGCTCGGCGTGTGGATGATCATGCACCCCATCGCGTCGGGCCGGCGTGACGGGGAGGCGGGAGGGTCTGACCGTGACACTGCCGTACGCGGACTGGCATGAGGGTTTCACCTACGACGCACCCGTGCTCTCCGATCACCTGGTCCGGGTCGTGTTCGGCGTCGGCGCGCTCGGGCGGGTCGGCTCGGAGCGTCGCGCACTCGGCCGGCGGGCACTGCTCATCGCCGGTCCGCACCAGGACCGTGCCGCCTACGAGGTGAGTGCCCGGCTGGGCGTGGACCTGGTCGGCCGGCTCCGCGACGTGACCGAGCACGTCCCGGTCGACCTCGCACGCGACGCCATCGCCCGAGCGCGAGAGCTCCGCGTCGGCGTACTCCTCTCCCTCGGAGGCGGGTCGGCGACCGGCCTGGCCAAGGCGGTCGCCCTCGAGACCGCCCTGCCCATCCTGGCGGTTCCGACCACGTACGCCGGTAGCGAGATGACCCCGATCTGGGGCCTGACCGACCGGGAGGGCAAGACCACCGGCCGCGACCCGCGTGTCCTTCCGCGAACCGTCATCTACGACCCGGCCCTGACCACCTCCCTGCCGGCCGACGTCACCGCCGCGAGCGGCATGAACGCTCTGGCGCACGCTGTCGAGGCGTCGTACGCCCCCGACGCGACCGAGCTGCTCTCGGCCGCGGCCGACGAAGCCCTGCGTGCGCTTGCCACGGCACTGCCGGAGGCCGTCGCACGGCCGGATGACCTGCACGCCCGGTCGCAGGCGTTGTACGGCGCCTGGCTGGCCGGCTGGGCACTCGGCAGCACCACGATGGGGCTGCACCACAAGCTCGCCCACGTTCTCGGTGGCACCTACCGGCTGCCGCACGCCGGTGTGCACAGTGCGCTGCTGCCCCAGGTCGCCGCGTTCAACGCGCCCGCGGCACCGGAGGTGTTCTCCCGCCTGGCAGAAGCGCTGGGGGTGAGCGACGCCGACCGTGTCGGTCCGGCACTGTTCGACCTCGCCACCAGGCTGGGCGCACCCACCTCCCTGGCCGCACTGGGCCTCGGAGAGGACGCGATCGGCGAGGTGGCAGCCACCGTCGCCGCGGCGGACGTCGCCAACCCGCGTCCGGTCACCGAACCGGAACTGGTCCGCCTCTTACAGAACGCGTACGCAGGCACGCATCCTTGAGGGGGACCGAGGAGGGGCGACATGACCGACACGCAACGGGACCTCGCCGCCGACAGCCGCGTGCTGATCGACAAGCAGAGCCCCGAGGTGTACCGCGCGATGATCGAGGTCGCGAGGGCGGTGCGGAAGGCCGCCCAGGACGCCGGGCTCGACCGGACGCTCGTCGAGCTGGTCAACATCCGGGTCTCCCAGATCAACGGGTGCGCGTACTGCCTGCACGTGCACGTCCGCGACGCGATGCGAGCCGGGGAGACCGCTCAACGGCTCGCCGTGCTCCCCGCCTGGCGGGACACCACCCTCTTCAGCCCCAGGGAACAGGCAGCGCTCACCCTCGCCGAGTCCCTCACCGCGCTTCCGGACGCCCGGAGCCAGGACCAGGACTACGCCGACGCGCGCATGCACCTCTCGCCGGAGGAGCTCTCCGTGGTCAGCTGGATCGCCATCTCCATGAACGCGTTCAACCGCGTCTCGGTCGTGAGTCGCCACCGGGTCCGGCCCGAGGGAGGGAGCTCGGATGAGCACCGTCGTCCGTGACAACCCGAGCGAGAGCCGCTACGAGATCTACGACGGTGACGAGCTCGCAGGGTTCTCCACCTACCGGATGTCGAACCGGAAGATCGCTTTCACCCACACCGAGGTCGCCCCTGCCTTCGCCGGTCGTGGACTGGCCAAGCGCCTGGTCGCCGACGAGCTCGACGACGCGCGGCGCCGTGGGCTCGCGGTCCTTCCGTTCTGCCCGTACGTGCGGAGGTTCATCGCCGAGAACTCCGCCACCTACCTCGACCTCGTCCCCGAGGAGGAACGGACCCGCTTCGGGCTCGACGGCGCGAATGCGTGAGCTGGTCAGCCGACCGAGAGCTCGAGCCGGAACCCGCTGCCCTCGTTCGGGATCACGAACCGCCCGTCGGCGGGTTCCAGCTCCGCGCCGTCCAGGCGTACGACGGTGGGGTCGGCGCCGTGTACGACGAGCTGGAACTCCTCGCGGATGAACTCGGCGTAGCCGTGTCCCTCGACGTCTGCCCGCAGCTCGACCTGGTCGCCGCTCCTCGTCACGCGGAAGGACGTGCGCACGCAGCCGCCTTCGAGCGCGGCGAACGTCAGCCCGTCGTCCTCCTGCAGCAGCGACTCGTGGGTGCCGTCCGCCTCGGGGACGAAGAGGTGCAGCTCGATGAACGGGGGGTGGTAGCCCGCCGTGGTGGCCGGCGCCTTCGGCCACATCGGGATCACGGCGCCGCCGCGGGCGTAGATCGGGATCCGCTCCATCGGCGTCGCCGTCTGGACGTACCGCTGCCCGTCGTACCGCTCTCCGGTGTGCCAGTCGTACCAGGTCCCCTCGGGCAGGTAGACCTGGCGGGCGGTGACACCGGCTTCGAACACCGGCGCCACGAGCAGGTCCGGCCCCAGCAGGTACGCGTCGTCGATGTCCCGGACGGTGAGGTCGTCCTGGAAGTCGAACACCAGCGGGCGCTGCACCGGGGCGCCGGTCTCCGAGGCGCGGATGAAGGTCGCGTAGAGGTAGGGCAGCAGCCGGTAGCGGAGCCGGATCGCCTCGCGCGCGAGGTCCCGGATGACGTCGCCCCAGGCCCAGGCGTACTGGTCGACGTTGCCGATCTCCGAGTGGTTGCGACAGAACGGGGTGAGGGCGCCGTACTGCATCCAGCGCAGGAAGAGCTCGCCGTTGGAGTGCCCGTGGAAGCCGCCGATGTCCGCTCCGACGAAGGCCTGACCCGAGATGCCGAAGCCGGAGGCCATCGGGACGCTCAGCCACATGTGGTCCCACCGCGAGAGGTTGTCGCCCATCCAGTTGGCGGCGTACCGCTGGATCCCGGCGAAGCCGGCGCGGGACAGCACGAAGGTCCGCAGGTCCGGCATCGCGTCGAGCAGGCCCGCGACCGTGCCCATGGCCATCAGCAGCGCGTACTGGTTGTGGAAGCGCTCGTGGGAGAACTCGCCGCCGCCGAACCGCATCCGCCTCGCGTCGATCCCGCCGGTCGCCGGCTCGTTCATGTCGTTCCAGATGCCGGCCAGCCCCGACTGCACGTGGGCGGCGTTCAGCTCTCCCCACCAGGCCCGCGCGTCCTCGTTGACGAAGTCGGGGAAGGCGGTGTTGCCGGGCCAGACCTGGCCGATGTAGATGTCCCCGCCCTCGGTCTTGCACAGGACGTCCCGGTCCCGCGCCTGGTCGAAGACCCAGTAGCCGGGCTCGTGCTTCACGCCTGGGTCGATGATCGTGATGACCCGGAACCCCTTGTCCGTAAGGCGTTTGAGCATCCCCGGGGCATCGGGGAACGCGTCGGTGTCCCACGTGAAGACCCGGTAGCCGTCCATGTAGTCGATGTCGAGCCACAGCGCGTCACACGGGATCTCCTCGTCGCGGTGCCGCTGTGCGAGAGCTTCGACGTCCTCCTGGGTGTACTTGAACCAGCGGCACTGGTGGTAGCCCAGGGACCAGAGCGGCGGCGGCGTGATGCGTCCGGTCAGCCAGGTGTAGTGGTCGAGGATGTCCGGCATCGACGGGCCCGCGAACACGTACTCGGTGTACTGGCCGCCCCGGAAGCCGATCCGGTACTCCTCGTCGTGGGAGAACTCGTAGTCGGCCTGGTAGCCGTTGTCGATGAACGACGCGGCCATCGCGCCGGCCGGGTAGCCCTGGTGGTAGAAGAACGGGATCGACACGTAGTAGGGGTCGAACTCCGTGCTCGTGTGGTCGGAGCGAGGGTCGTCCGCGGGCAGACCTACGGTCCACTGTGGTGCCGCCTTCGGGTCGAGCACGTCGTTGTTCCACAGCGTGAAGTCGCGGCCGCGGCGGTTCAGGCGCCCGGTCTTCTCGCCGAGCCCGTAGACCGCGTCCTCGCGCCGGCAGCGGCGACGCAGCGTGAACGCGTCGTTGAGGGTGGCGTAGGCCCAGTAGCGCCCCTCCTCGTCCTGGGCGGTCTCCACCACGGGGCTGCCGTCGGGCCGATGCACGTCGAGCCGGAACGGGTCGAGACCGACCGTGACCACCAGCGCCGCGGTGCTCACCCGGGCTTCGTCGTCGTCCTGCTCGACGGTGAAGTCGACCGGCTCGGCGAGCGGGTCGACGCAGACGGCGTACGTCGGGTTCTCGTCGAAGACACCGCCGCGGCTGATCTTGAAGCGGACCACGTCCTCGCGGACCACGTCGACGCGGAGCTGCTCCCCGTGCACGTCGGCGAGCAGCCCTCTCTCGGTCGGTGTCACGGAGCTGACTCGCTCGAACCGTACGTAGTTGTCGGTGTCCATCCGACTCTCCTACCCCTTCGACGGCATCGGCGTCCAGCGTAGGTGTGGTGCCGCTCACACGGATACGGCACGATCGGCTCACGACATGTCCCGAGGAGGCACATCCATGCACAGCACCATGCAGGACTTCCCACTCTCGATCGGCGCGATCATGCGTCACGCGTTGGACGTGCACTCCGATGCCGAGGTGGTCACGGCCACCGCCGACGGCATGCGGCGCGAGTCGTTCGCCGAGCTCGGTCGACGTACGGCCCAGCTCGCCAACGCACTGAGGGACCTCGGGATCACCGGCGACCAGCGCGTCGCGACCTTCCAGTGGAACAACGCCGAGCACCTCGAGGCGTACCTCGCGGCGCCGTCGATGGGCGCGGTGCTGCACACGCTGAACATCCGGCTGTTCCCCGAGCAGCTGACCTACATCGCCAACCACGCCGAGGACCAGGTGGTCATCGTCGACGACTCCCTCGTCGGGATGCTCGCAGCCTTGCTGCCGACCTTCGAGACCGTGCAGCACGTGCTCGTCGCCGGCCCCGACGCCGCCTCGGCGGACCTCGACTCGCTGCGGTCGAGCGGCAAGAACGTCCTGCTGTACGACGAGGTGCTGGCGGCTCAGCCGGACACGTTCGACTGGCCCGAGGTGGACGAGCGCGACGCCGCGGCGATGTGTTACACCAGCGGCACCACCGGCCACCCGAAGGGCGTGGTCTACAGCCACCGCTCGGCGTACCTGCACTCCATGGCCGTCAGCATGAGCGTCACGGCAGGCCTGACCTGGGCGGACCGGGTGCTGCCGGTCGTGCCCATGTTCCACGCGAACGCCTGGGGCCTGCCCTACGCCTCGCTCATGGTCGGCGCCTCCCTGGTGATGCCCGACCGCTGGCTGCAGGCCGAGCCGCTCGTGCGGTTCATGAAGGACGCGCGCCCGACCGTCTCGGGTGGCGTGCCGACGGTGTGGAACGACGTCCTCCTGCACCTCGACGAGCACCCCGACACCGACCTGTCGTCGCTGCGGCTGGTGCTGTGCGGCGGCTCGGCGGTGCCCGTGACGCTGCAGCAGGCGCTCGAGGAGCGGCACGGGATCCACATGGTCCAGGCGTGGGGGATGACCGAGACCTCGCCCGTCGCCTCGGCGGGCCTGCCGCCGCTCGGCGTGGAGGGCGAGGAGATGTGGCGCTACCGCGGCTCGCAGGGCCGGCTGCTTCCGGGCGTCGAGGGCCGGATCATGGGCGACGCAGGACCGCTGCCGCATGACGGAGAGGCGGTCGGCGAGCTCGAGGTGCGTGGCCCTTGGGTCACCGGCAGCTACTACAAGGACGACGACGCTGACTCTTCAGGGAAGTTCCACGACGGCTGGCTGCGCACCGGCGACGTCGGCACCCTGGACGAGAAGGGGTACATCACCCTCACCGACCGGGCGAAGGACGTGATCAAGTCCGGCGGCGAGTGGATCTCCTCGGTGGCGCTGGAGAACGCGCTGATGGCCCACCCCGACGTCGTCGAGGCGGCGGTGGTCGGCATCCCCGACGAGAAGTGGCAGGAGCGCCCGTTGGCCTCGGTGGTGCTCCGCGAGGGCTCCGAGGTGACTCCGGAGGACCTGCGCGAGTTCCTCTCCGGGCAGGTCGCGAAGTGGCAGCTGCCCGGACGCGTGGGCCTTCATCAAGGCGGTGCCACGCACGTCGGTCGGCAAGTTCGACAAGAAGGTGCTCCGTCGGCAGTACGGCGAGGGTCAGCTCGACGTGCACCTGGCTCACGACTGAGCGATCTCGGCCGCCAGGTCAGTAGCGGTCGGGGAACATCCACCGCGGGTAGATCGCCATGCCCTCGACCGGCAGGGTCCGCCTTCCGGTCCAGCTGACCACGGCCCGGCCCCGGCTCGTCGAGGGGTTCTCGTAGTCCACGAAGGTGCTGAACACCGCTCGCCTCGGCCTGCCGACCGGACCGAGCCACGGGGTCCCTGGGAGCTTCCAGACCAGGTCCCGGTCGATCCCGGGCAGCTGGGTCAGGACGACCCCGATGCGTGAGCTCTTGGGGACCCCGCTGAGCCACAGCCGCCCGCCCGGGTGGAGCACTCGCGCCCGCCCGCGCCAGAAGCGGCGGTTCTTCACGACCTCCATCGGTCCCGACCGATGCAGCTCCGAGTCGTCGAGAGCACGTGCCCGGCACCGGTACCTGCCGGCGGGCCAGGGCTCGACGTTGCCTGCGGTGTCGCGGGCCCGGACCTGGATGCACACGACCTGCCCGCGCTGCACGAACACCCGCACCTGGCCGGCCGTGACTCCCTGAAGCCGTTCGGGCCGGGTCCACTCACCGCGCCGGGCCGCGAGGAACGACGCACGCGAGACGCGGACGTCGTAGCTCGCCACCCCGGACTCGTCCCAGGCGTCGAAGAGGAACTCCGGGTACGCCTCGGTCGTCCCGTAGGGCGCCTCCGCCTGAAGGCTCGATGTGGGCGGCGTCGTGTCCGGTTCGGCAGCCACGCCCCCCGCGCCGGCGAGGCTCGCCGCAGCGAGGGCGAGACCGATGACGCAGGTCCTGACGATGGTGCGAGCGCGGCGATGCATGGTTCCCCCGTACGCGGTGTAGGTGGCTGAAGCGTACGGGGGAACTGCCCGGTTTGTCGGTTACTGGGTCAGGCGTCCTGCATGGCGCGGGCGTAGGTCCGGTCGTCGGCGATGTCGGCCCGCGAGAAGTCCCGCAGCGCTGCGCACGCGGCGAGTGTGATCAAGGCGGAGATGAAGATGTACGCCGACACCGCGTAGCCGGTGCCGAAGGTGTGGATCAGCCAGGTCGCGATCAGGGCAGCCGGACCACCCGCGACGACAGAGGCGAGCTGGTAGCCGAGTCCCGCGCCGCCGTACCGCAGATGGGTCGGGAAGCTCTCGGCGATCAGCGAGGCCTGTGGGCCGTACTGCATGGCGTGCGGGATCAGGCCGAGGCAGACGGCGACGAAGACCAGCCAGCCCACGCCGCTGTCGAGCATGGCGAAGTACGCGAAGCCCCAGATGCCCATCACCGCTGCGCCCGCCATGTAGATCCGCTTGCGGCCGACGGTGTCGGACAGATGGCCGAAGTACGGCACCAGCACGAACTCGATCGCCGAGGCGATGAGTGTCCCGACGAGCACGAAGTTGCGGCTGTACCCGTGCTGGTCGTCGGTGAGGTAGGAGAGCACGAACGCCGTGACGATGTAGAACGGCATCTGCTCCGACATCCGCACCAGCGCGGAGAGCAGGATCTCCTTGGGGTGGCGCTTGATGACCTCGATCACCGGGGTCTTCTCGACCTTCTTGGACTCCACGAGCTTGGCGAACATCGGCGTCTCGAGGATCTGCAGCCGGATGTAGAGGCCGATGCCGACGAGCACCAGGCTGAGCAGGAACGGAACCCGCCAGCCCCAGGTGACGAACCCGTCCTTGCCGGCGACCACGTTGAACAGCGTCATCATCCCGGTGGACAGGATCAGGCCGATCGCCACGCCGAGCTGCGGCCAGCTGCCCATCAGGCCTCGCCGCTTCTGGTCGCCCCACTCCATGGAGAGCAGGACCGACCCGCTCCACTCGCCGCCGACCGCGATCCCCTGCAGGACCCGGAGGAGTACGAGGATGGTCGGCGCCGCGACACCCCAGGCCGCCTGCCCGGGCAGGAAGCCGATGAGGGTCGTGGACAGTCCCATCAGCAGCAAGGTGACGATGAGCGTGGCCTTGCGGCCGATCCGGTCACCCCAGTGGCCGAAGATCGCGGCTCCGATGGGACGTGCGGCGAAGCCGACGAAGTACGTCGCGAACGAGGCGAGCAGGCCGACGTACTGCGAGGAGTTGGGGAAGAACAGCTGAGGGAAGACGAGCGCCGCGGCGGTGCCGTAGAGGAAGTAGTCGTACCACTCGATGCTCGTGCCGACGGTGCTGGCGAAGGCCGCCTTGCGGATCTGCCGGGCGTGCTCGGCTGTCCCCTCGACCTGTGTTGCTGCTCGGGCTTGCTCCCGGTCGAGCGTCATTTCGTTACCGCCTTTCTCGGCGGCGGCCTCACAGATGGTCGCCGCACGGTCCGTTTGGACACGGCGAACCCGAGGGTTCTCAGACGCCGAGGGACTACCCGGCGGATGTGACCTCAATCACGGTCGACGCAGGCCGGTCCCCCGGCCCGGTGACGCTAGCGGGGCAGCGCCTTGCGCATGACGACCCGGGTGGGGGAGCGGCGCACCACCTCGACGAAGCCGGCGTTCTCGTAGAGCCCGCGCGAGCCGAAGAACATGAAGTCGTCGTGGCTGCGCTCCGGCTTGTCCACCGGGTACGCCTCGAGGGTCCGCACCCCCTGCTCGCGGGCGTGGTCGATGCCGGCGGCGAGGAGACGATGCTGCACGCCCTGACCGCGGAAGGACTTCGCGACGTAGGTGCACACCACCGACCAGACCTCCTCCTCGTCGACCGGCTTCATGATCGGCGAGCGCCTGAGCTTCGCGTAGTCCTCCCGCGGACCCAGGCTGATCCACCCGGCCGGCGTACCGTCGACGAAGCCCACCAGGCCGGGCACCACCCCGTCGTCGACGAGGTCGCAGAGCTGCTGCTTGTTCTCGACTCCCGCGGCTCCGCTCACCGTGACCTTGCCGCTGCGGCGGTAGTACATGCACCAGCAGCCGCGGACGATCGACCCACCCGGCAGTGCGAAGAGCTCCTCGAGGTCCGACCAGGTCTCGGAAGTCAGCGGACGGGCCTCGAACGAGTACGAATGGTTCATCTACCCAACTCTGGCACTAGTGCTGGAGGGGGATTCAGTCGCAGACTGTTAAAGGTTCCATTCCCTGGCCCCCGGGAGCTGGCTCATGACCAACCCAACGCGCATTCCCGACTTCATGCCGACGCTGTCACCGGGCCGGCACCGCAGCCCTCGCAAGGGCGCTTGTTTCATGGAGATGGCCTCGTACCTCGCCGGCGAGCGCTGGTCGGACCATCCCCGCTGCACGCACCCGCTCCTCGCCGCGATGGCACGGGAGATCAACGACCGGCTCGGCGACAGGGCGCGCCAGGACCTGGTCCCGTTGATCCCCTCTGTCGTCGGGCTGGTCAGCGACGACCCGATGATGGATGCCCTGATCGCACGCGAGGCGGCGCTCACCGCGCTCCCCGTCGTGTCGATGTCGCGCCAGCGGGCAGTCGCGGTCGGCGTACTCCGCAGCGAGGCCGTCCTCGCCGAGCTCGACATGCTCTCCCCGGAGTACCTGTCACCGCGGGCGCAGCGGGCGCTCGCCTCGGTGCCGGACGCCGGTGACTGGGCACGCGAGTTCATCAACGCCGCCGTGAGCAGGCGCGACACGTTCATCAGCCGCGGCGCACCGGCCGTCGTCCACCACGCGGTGGCAGGCATCTCGCAGGCCTGCGTGCCCAGCCCCGAGCGGGTGCTCGTCGGGATGCTGAGCCGCACCATCGACGGGCTCGGTCACATGACGGCGACGTCGGGCAGCCAGGCCTCGAGCCGCGTCAACGCCTCGGTGACCTCCGCGGGAGCTCCGGCGAACGAGAGCCGCAGGAACCTGCCGCCGTCGACGGTGTCGAAGTCGATGCCGGGAGCGGTTGCGACCCCGGTCTCCTCGAGCAGCCGGTGGCAGAGGCCCATGGAGTCGTCGGTCAGGTGGGACACGTCGGCGTAGACGTAGAACGCCCCGTCCGCCGGCGCCAGCCGGTCGACTCCCAGCCGCGGAAGGCCGTCGAGCAGTAGGGCACGGTTCTCGGCGTAGCGGGCCACGTGCGCGTCCACCTCGGCGTACGACTCCGGGGTGAACGCCGCGACCGCGGCGTGCTGCGCCAGGACCGGCGGGCAGATGGTGAAGTTGCCGGTGAGTACGTCGACCGCGCGGCGCAGTCGTTCCGGGACGAGCATCCAGCCGAGCCGCCAGCCGGTCATGGAGAAGTACTTCGAGAAGGAGTGGAACACCACCGCCTCGCGGGAGGTCTGCCACGCGGTGGCGTGCTGCATCGGGGTGGCGTACTCGATGCCGTGGTAGATCTCGTCGCTGATCAGCTGCACGCCATGGGTCTCGCACCAGACCGCCAGCGCGGCGAGCTCCTCGGGGGGAAGCATCGTGCCGGTCGGGTTCGCCGGGCTGGCCACGACCAGGCCCTGCACCGGCTCGTCGAGCGCCTCGAGCATCGCCACCGTGGGCTGGAACCGTGACTCCGGGCCGGTGGGCAGGTCGACCACCTCGCAGCCGAGCGAGGTGAGCACGTTGCGGTAGCAGGGGTAGCCGGGCCGCGCGATCGCCACCCGGTCGCCGGCCTCGAACGCCGCGAGGAACGCCAGCAGGAAACCACCCGAGGACCCGGTCGTGACCACGACGTCCTCGACCGCGACGTCGATCCCGTACACCCGTCGGTGGTGGCCCGCGATCGCCTCGCGCAGCTCCGGGATGCCGAGCGCGACGGTGTACCCGAGCAGGTCCTCGTCGATCGCGCGCTTCGCGGCGTCGCGCACCGGTCGCGGCGCCGGCGTGGACGGCTGTCCGGCGACCAGGTTGACCAGGTCCCCGTGGGTCCGCGCCCGTTCCGCGGCAGCGGCGAGGAGGTCCATGACGTGGAAGGGAGGCACGTTCGCGCGGCTCGCCACCTTCAGGCGCTGCCCGGACACCTCGTCGGGCATCTCGTCGGCTGGTCGCATCGGGCCACGGTAGCCGGAACACGCTGCGCGAGGTGATCGGGCTGGCTCCGGTGCAGCCCCTCGTCTGAAAGGATGAGGAGCCCGAGCCGGTCGACGACAGAGGTGGTGCATGAGCTTCGACGTGCACCAGCTCGACTCGGTGCTACTCGTGGGCGCCCTCGTGATGCTCGCCGCGATCCTCGCGGTGCGAGCCTCGGTGCGGGTCGGCCTCCCCAGCCTGCTGATCTACCTCCTCATGGGCGTCCTGCTCGGTGAGGCAGGACTCGGGATCGACTTCAACGACGCGAGCGTGGCTCACGCGCTCGGCTTCGCGGCGCTCGTCGTGATCCTCGCCGAAGGTGGTCTCACGACCCAGTGGCAGGAGATCAGGCCCTCGATGGGCATGGGTGTCGCGCTGGCCACCCTCGGGGTCGGCGTCAGCATCGCCGTCATGGCGGTCGGCGGCCACTACCTCTTCGGGCTCGACTGGCAGCTCGCCATCCTCCTGGGTGCGGTGACCTCGCCGACCGACTCGGCGGCGGTGTTCTCGGTGCTGCGCCGGGTCCCGCTGCCCCGCAAGATCACCGGTGCGCTCGAGGCGGAGTCCGGTCTCAACGACGCCCCCACCGTCCTGCTCGTGACCCTCGTCAGCACCGGGAGCGCCCTCGACCAGGGCATTTTCGGGTTCGTCGGGATCGTGCTCTACGAGCTGGTCTTCGGCGTCGTGTGCGGGCTCGCGGTCGGGTTCGGCGGAGCCTGGGTGATGCGCCGGGTGGCGCTGCCGGCCTCGGGTCTCTACCCGCTCGCGGTCCTCGCCCTGACCGTCCTCGCGTACTCCGGCACCGCCGCCCTCCATGCCTCCGGCTTCGCCGCCGTGTACACCGCCGCGCTCGTTCTCGGGAACTCCGAGCTCCCGCACCGGGCGGCCACCCGGTCGTTCGCCGAAGGGATCGCGTGGCTGGCCCAGATCGGCCTGTTCGTCATGCTCGGCCTGCTTGCGTCGCCGTCCCGGATCTCGCTCGCACACGTGGGCATGGCGATCGCAGCCGGGCTGATCCTGACCCTGGTGGCGCGGCCGCTGTCTGTGGTGGCCTGCTCGTTCGTGGGGCGGATGAGTCCGCGCGAGCAGGCCTTCGTGTCCTGGGCGGGGCTCCGCGGCGCCGTACCCATCGTGCTCACCACGATCCCGTTGGCGAACCAGGTCGAGCGGGCGACCGAGCTGTTCGACATCGTGTTCGTGATGGTCGTGATCTACACGCTGCTGACCGGCCCCACACTGCCCTGGGTGGCGAAGGTGCTCGGCGTGGCCCACGCCGGTGAGCCACGGGACCTCGACGTGGAGGCGGCGCCGCTCGAGCGGATCGCCGCGGACCTGCTCCAGGTGACGATCACCCGGCGCTCACGCCTCCACGGCGTCGAGGTCGGTGAGCTGAGGCTGCCGATCGGCGCCTCCGTCGCACTGATCGTGCGGGACGGCCACACGATGGTGCCGGCCGACCGGACGGTGATGCGGCGCGGCGACGACCTGCTCGTGGTCACGCCTCGTCGGATCCGCGAGGAGACGGAGGAGCGGCTGCGGAAGGTCTCGCGCTCCGGCCGGCTGGCCCAGTGGTGGGCCGAGGAGGAGTGATCAGGCCGGTGGCGGAGACGGTTCCGCCGGCACGCACACCTTCTCGGGGTGGTCGAGCTCCATCACCCGCGGGGCCTTGGCCAGGCGCTTGAAGTCGTTGCCGACGATCACGTCGACGCCGGGGCCGAGGTCCTCGTTCGAGAACACCACCCCGATGTCCTTCCCGAACTGCCGGGCCACGAGCTTCGCCTCGGCGTCGTTCTGGACCGTGGACCACACCTGCACGAGGCGCACCTCCACGTCGGCGGGCGCGTTGCCGACGTCGCCCTTGCCGAACCCCCGCTTGGCGAGCTGGTCGAGCGTCTCGCCGGCCAGGCCCGACCGGGTCCCGCCGTTGTAGACGCTGACCGTCACCTGCCGGGAGCTGATCTTCTCGCCGCCCTTGACCTGCTCGGTGGTGCAGCTCGGACTCGGCTCCGCCGTGCCGAGTCCCGGCATGTCGGTGAACAGCTGCCGCCATCCCCAGACCGCGCCGACGACGAGGACGCCGATGAGGACCAGCATTGTGATGGTGCTGGTGACTCGACGACGCATGCCGTCAGCCTGCCATGGAGTACACGCGTGCGTGCAATGCCTGACGTTGGTGAAGTGCGGCTCGGAGCGCCCGGTGCAGGCCGTCCTCGAGGTAGAGCTCGCCGTGCCACTCCACGACGTGGGCGAACAGGTCTCCGAAGAAGGTCGAGTCCTCGTCGAGGAGGGCGGCGAGCTGCAGGGTGTCCTTCGTCGTGACCAGCTCGTCGAGGCGGACCTGGCGTGGTGGGAGCGCGGCCCAGTCCCGCGGACCGAGTCCGTGGTCGGGGTAGGGGCGGTGATCACCCACACGCTTGAAGATCACGCCCGCCAGCATAGTGACCTGCCCCGAAAGGCCGTCCGGTCTGGCTAGGCTGCGGGAGTGACCACCGAGGAGACCGGCGACAGGGCCGCGGCCATCACCCAGGCGGTCCGGGAGGGCTACGACTTCGAGGGCCCCGCCCTGGAGCTCGGCGCCCTGATGCTCGACGCGGACCACGTCGCGCCCGTTCCGGTGCGCATCCCGCTCGGCATGCTGAACCGGCACGGCCTGGTCGCGGGTGCGACGGGCACGGGCAAGACCAAGACCCTCCAGCTGCTCGCGGAACAGCTCTCCGCCCAGGGCGTCCCGGTCTTCGCGGCCGACATCAAGGGCGACCTCTCGGGCCTGGCGATGCCCGGTGAGGGCGGGGAGAAGACCACCGCCCGTGCGCAGGCGGTCGGCTACACCTGGCAGGGCCGTGGGTTCCCGGTCGACCTCTTCGCGATCGGCGGCGAGGGCACCGGTATCCCGTTGAGGGCGACGATCTCCTCGTTCGGGCCCACCCTGCTGTCCAAGGTGCTCGGGCTCAACGACACCCAGGAGTCCTCGCTCGGGCTCGTCTTCCACTACGCCGACAAGGCGGGACTGCCCCTGCTCGACCTCGAGGACCTCCGGTCGGTGGTGCAGTTCCTCGTGTCGGACGAGGGGAAGGCGGACCTGAAGAACCTCGGCGGCCTCTCCGCGTCGACCGCAGGGGTGATCCTCCGGGAGCTGATCGGCTTCTCGGACCAGGGAGCCGACGCCTTCTTCGGCGAGCCCGAGCTCGACACGGCCGACCTGCTGCGGACCACCGCGGACGGCCGCGGCGTGATCTCCCTCGTGGAGCTGCCGCGCCTCCAGGACCGCCCGGCGGTGTTCTCGACCTTCCTGATGTGGCTGCTCGCCGACCTGTTCAACGACCTGCCCGAGGTGGGTGACGTCGACAAGCCGAAGCTGGTGTTCTTCTTCGACGAGGCACACCTGCTGTTCAAGGACGCGTCGAAGGCGTTCCTCGAGGCGATCGCCCAGACCGTCCGGTTGATCCGGTCCAAGGGCGTGGGGGTCTTCTTCGTGACGCAGAGCCCGACCGACGTACCCGATGACGTCCTGGCCCAGCTCGGGTCCCGCATCCAGCACCAGCTCCGGGCACACACGCCGAACGACGCGAAGGCGCTCAAGGCGACCGTGAACACCTACCCCAGCTCGGAGTACGACGACCTCGGCGAGGTGATCACGTCGCTCGGGATCGGCGAGGCGGTGGTGACCGTGATGAACGAGCGGGGCGCGCCGACACCTGTCGCGTGGACGATGCTGCGGGCTCCGGAGTCCCGGATGAGCCCGTCCGACCAGCAGGTGCTCGACGGCATCGTGGCAGCCTCGCCGCTCGCGGCGAAGTACGCCGAGGCGCTCGACCGGGACTCCGCGCACGAGATGCTCGCGCGCAAGCTCGAGGCGGGCGCGGCCGCCAAGGAGAAGCCCGAGGCCGAGGCGCCCCAGGCCGAGCACGTCCCCTACCCGAAGAAGTCGGCGCCGAAGAAGACCGCCCCGCGCCAGGAGGAGGGCGGCATGGTGCACGACATCCTCACGTCTCCCGTGGCGAAGGACTTCGCACGCACCGCCGCCCGCGAGATCTTCCGAGGGGTCTTCGGCACCGCCCGCCGGCGCTGACTCGTCCAGACCGCCCACCCACCCAGGGGCCTCGGAATAACCCGCATTTGTGATGTCCGTGCCACGCCGTGCCCCTAAAGTGAATCGGGGGGCTAATCATGGGCGAAGACACTCGACGCTCGTCGATGTCGCCGTCCCTGCTTGGAGCGCTTGCGGTGGTCGTCCTGGTGTTGACCGGGCTGGCGCTGGTGCTGATCCCGGCAGGGGCGAAGACCTACCCTGACGCGGTGCTGACGGACAGCCCCGTCGGGTACTGGCGGCTGGGCGAGCAGGCCGGCGCGCTGGCCAGTGACCAGAGCGATGCACCTGCCGGATCTGTCAGGGGCGGCGTGACCTTGGGCGTGCCCGGGGCGTTGACGGGCGATGCCGACAAGGCCATGCGCTTCAACGGGAGCAACGGCTACATCCGTGTCCGCGACCGGGCGGACCTCAACTTCACGAACGGTGACTTCAGCGTCGAGGCCTGGGCCAAGCCTCAGACGCTCACCGGCATGGCGGTGCTCCAGAAGGGTGGGGCAACCGGGTACAGCACGTGGCAGTACCGGCTCAGCGTGACCTCAGGCGGCCTGTGGCGCGGCACGGTCTTCGTCGGCGACAGCGCCATCAAGATCTCGAGCACGGCCGAGGCGTCCACGTCCGAGTGGTCGCACCTGGTGCTGGTCCGCGCCGGCAAGAGCCTGAGGCTGTACGTCAACGGGCAGGAGGTCGGCTCCACCACCTTCTCCGGGTCGGTGAACACCAGCCCGGGCATGCTCGCCATCGGTCGCAGCGGTGGGAACTCGAGCGACTACTTCCGCGGGAGCATCGACGAGGTGGCGGTCTACCCCTCGGCGCTGTCGGCGCCCAGGGTGAGCGCCCACTACGCCGAAGGTACGTCGACCCGGCCACCCGCCGCGGACAAGGAGGCGCCGACGGTTCAGTCCGGCGACCCGATCTCGGCGACGGTCGAGACCGACCCGATGCCGCACCCCGGGGACGCAGCGGACGACCCCGCCGTCTGGGTGCACCCCACGGACCGGTCCCTGAGCACGATCATCGGGACCGACAAGCAGGGCGGGCTGGCGGTGTACGGCCTCGACGGGCAACAGCTCTTCTACTACCCCGACGGCGAGATCAACAACGTCGACATCCGCTACGGCTTCCCGCTCGGTGGACAGAAGGTCGACCTGGTCGTCGCCAGCAACTACGACGCGTCGAACAGCCTGCGTGTCTACCGCGTGGACCCGGCGACACGGGGCTTGGTCTACGTGGCCGCGCGAACGCTCGGTGTGGGCGCGGACATCTACGGGCTCTGCATGTACCACAGCGCCGTGGACGGCCAGTACTACGCGTTCGACACCACCCGGGACGGCAGGGTCCAGCAATGGCGCCTGTTCGACAACGGGGCCGGGAAGGTCGACGCGTCCCTGGCGCGTGAGCTGAACGTCGGATCGCTGTCCGAAGGATGCGTCGCCGACGATGACCGCGGCAACTTCTACGTCTCCGAGGAAGACGTGGCCATCTGGAAGTACGGCGCCGAGCCGGCCGCCGGAGCCACTCGGTCGCAGGTCGACACGACAGGGCCCCTCGGCCATGTGCGTCCCGATGTCGAAGGGCTCAGCATCTACTACGCCTCCGACGGCGAGGGGTACTTGATCGCATCCAGCCAGGACCAGGGTGTCTACGTCGTCTACCGCCGCGGCGGCGACAACGAGTACGTGACGAAGTTCGGACTCGATGCCGGTGAGGTCGATGCCGTGAGCGGGACCGACGGGATCGACGTGGTCAGCGTTCCGCTCGGCGATGGCTTCCCCAAGGGGATGTTCGTGGTCGCCGACGACGTCAACACCGGGGACAACCAGAACTTCAAGCTGGTCCCATGGGGTGGCGTGGCGAAGGGCATCAGCCCGCAGCTGACGATCGACACGACGGTGGATCCGCGCAGCCGCTGATCCTCGCCCACGCGCGCAACCGCCGGGCAGCACGAAGCGCCGCGACGGGTGTGTCGCGGTGCTCGTGCTCCTGGTCGGTGGCCTGTGCTCGATGCTTCAGGCCGTCTCGGCCAGCACCGTCTCGGGGAAGAGGTGGTCGTGAGGGAGCGTCTCGCGGGGATCGGGGTCGGCTTGGAGTGGATCGTCCGGGGGCGTCTCGGCCGGTGCCGGATCGTCCGGGTGCGGATCGGCCGGCGTGGTCTCGGCGTGGAGGGGGTCGTCCGGGGTGGTGAGGTTGGTGGTGCCGGTGCAGTCGACGAGGTAGCGGCGGCCGAGGGGTGATCGCCAGAGGTAGAGGCCGGGTTCGGGCATCTGGTAGGTCCAGCCGCCGTGGGTCTTGAGCCGGTGGTGCCGGCGGCAGGGTTTGGCGAGGTTGTCGGGCCGGGTCTGGCCGGGTGGGCCGCCGTCGGCGGGTGGGACGTATTTCTTGATGTGGTCGGTGTCCTTGTTCCGGGTCAGGTTGTTGCACCACGGGAACGGGCAGCAGGGGGAGATCAGGTAGACGATCTCGCTGGTGGGGTGCGGGGTCTCGTAGGCGTCGACGGGGGTGTTGTCGGCGAGGTCGAGCACCGGCTGGACGGTCAGGTCGGTGCGGCCCAGCCAGGCCATGACCTGGCCGGCCAGGACCGGGCCGGCGCCCTCGACCCGGGCGATCGCGTTGGGTCCGTGCGCGGCGACCGCGTCGGCGTGCAGGTGGATGTAGAGGACCGGCTTGCCGCGCCGGACCAGCCCCCGGCCCGGCGCTGCCGCGATGCTTCGCTGCCGCGTTCGCCTGCGCTGGCCGCTGCCGTCGTGCGCCGCTCGCCGTCCTCGCCTGCGCCGTCGGCGCTGCCGTCGTCGGTCGTCGGCGCGTCGCCGTCGCTGGCGTGGCGTCCGGTCGGCGTTGCTCGTGCCGAGGAGGTCGAGGGTGGCCTGGGGGTCGGCGATCACGCCGACCGCGGTGGCCCGGCGCAGGTCGGTGCGGTCGGTGTTCCCGAGGCCGGCGAGCGCGTCGGCGATCGCGGTGATGGTGGCGTCGAACTCGGCGACGTCGAGGGCGTCGGCCTCGATCCGGATCGTGCGGGTGCCGTCGTGGGTCTCGTCGTCCACCCAGACCCCGCGGCCGTCCCGGGCGGCCTTGGCGCGGCGGGCGGCCTGCTCGGGGTCGAACCTGGCCAGCGCGACGGTGACCAGGTCCAGGACCCGTTTCAGGCCGATCTTGTGCGCGAACCCGACGACCTGGTCGTCCACCCAGGCCGCCGCCTCGGCTGGGAGGGTCTTGGTGTGCTCGGCGATCTTCCGGGCCCGCCACGCGGGCAGGGTGCCGGCGGCCACCCGGGCCCAGAGCCGGGGCAGCCGGTGCCGCAGCTCGAGCGCGTCGCCGACCAGGCAGGCCCCGGCGAACGACGACATGGACAGCGCGGCGGCGAGCTCGGCGGGCGCGAACTCGGCGACCTCCGGGGTGCCCTCGCCGGCGAGCCGGACCAGCCGCTCGGTGCCGGGCACCGCGATCCGGGCGGCGTCGGTGCCGGGCAGCACCGCGTGCAGGTCGGCCCAGTGCGCGGCCAGCGCGAGCAGCTCGGCCTCCGCGCGGTCCGCGGCCCGACGCCGGGTGGTCGCCGCGGCCAGCGCCGCCGGCGGGTCCAGGTCATCCATTCCTTCGAACATGTGTTCGAGTCTAGCCGCGACCACCGACACTCCGCCGAGCCGTTCGCGCGCCTGTGGACATCGGACATCGCAGTCGGCGGAGTGGGTCGCGGTCGAGGCCGAACGGCAGGCAACGGAGTGCACCCCGGCCGGTCATGGCGCGGGATGCGGCGAGGCCGGTCGGCACCTCGAACGCGGCAGGGAAACCTCGGCGGCTCTGGACGGAGCTGCCCGCTAACCGCTCGTCGGCATGCACGCGGCCGGCCCGTCGAGCTCGTGCACGTCGGCGCCGCTCGTACGACCGACAGGCACAGAGTCCAGCCCAGCGGACCGAGCCACGGCGGGTCGGCTGGCATCACCGAGCCACTTCCGCCTGTCGGCGTACGACTTCGAGTGCCCCATCGACTTCACGAGCCCCGCGCGGCCGTTCAGGGTCAGTGCTGCTCAGAAGCCCTTGCGCCCGACAGGAGCGCTTACTGCGTAGGCAAGGCCGAGCACCAGTGCCGCGATCCTGGCTGTCTCGTTGCCGACGACGAGAAGCGCGACGCACGTGACGCCGAAGAGGGCCACCTCGACGGCGAGCCGCGCCGGGTCCTCGAGTCGGTGCCCTGCCTTGGGAGCCACCCAGGCGCCCCAGGTGGCTGCAGCCGATCCGCACAGGAAGACGGCCAGGATCAGCGCCAGCGGTGGTTCGTCGTCGAGGAGCCGCCATCCGACGTACGCCAGGGCGGCGAGCATCCCCAGCTCGGCGAGGAAGCGAACGGCGGCGAGCGCCAGCCAGGGGCCGGAGAGGCTGCGGTCGGGTTGCACGCGGCGATTGTCGCGCAGGCTGTTGACGGAGCGGGTCAGGCGCACTAGGTTCCGCCAGAACTAGAACGTGTTCCACGAGATGCGCACGTGTTGGGCACGCCGTCAGGGCCTGCGTACGGAACACCTGCCGGAAGGACCCCGATGGACGCCGAGCTACTGGCCGAGGTCGAGCAGATCAAGCAGCTGAAGTACCGCTATCTGCGCACCCTCGACCTCAAGCGTTGGGACGAGTTCGCGGAGGTCTTCGTGCCCGGGGCCACCGGCGACTACGGGGAGGGTCTGTCGTTCGGCTCGCGCGACGAGCTCGTTGCGTTCATGCGCGACTCGCTGGGGCCGCAGATGATCACGCTCCACCAATGCCACCATCCGGAGATCTCGGTGGACGGCGACCGCGCCACCGGGACCTGGTACCTCGAGGACAAGGTGCTGATGCCCGAACACCGGCTGGTCCTGGAGGGTGCGGCCTTCTACGACGACCGCTACGTCCGAACCGACGACGGCTGGCGGATCGAGCACACGGGCTACCGCCGGACCTACGAGGCCACGATGTCGATGGACGACGTCCCCAGCTACAAGATCAGGATCGGGACGGCGTACGGCTAGGTGCTTGGGCTGTTCGACGGGCGCGGGTGTCGCCGGTCTGGGACGCAGGGCGCCGACGTACACGCCCGCCAGAACGAGGAGTCCGCCGAGCAGCAAGCCGACCGTGACCGGCTCGTCGTCGAGCCATGCTGAGAGCAGCACGGTGACGAACGGGACGACCACGAAGGTGTACGCCGCGCGGGTTGCTGCCCAGGCCCGGAGGACGACGAGGTAGAGCAGGAACACCACGACCGAGCCGACGACGACCAGGTAGGCGATCGCCAGCCACGTCTCACCTTGCTGTGGCAGCACGAACGGGTCGCGGGCCACCACGGAGGCGGCGAGCAACACTGCCGCTCCTGTCGCCATGCCCACGGCGTTCATGGTCACCGGGTGCACGGGCGGGAACCGGCGTACCAGCACCAGTGCCTGCGCGAAACAGGCGGCACCGCCCACCACGGCGAGTACCGAGGCCAACGGCACCGCCTCTCGTGACGGGTCGCGTGACATCAAGGTGACCCCGGCAAGGGCGAGCAGGACTCCAACGACGGCCGCGGGGCGGACGCGTTCCTGGTGCCACATCAATGCAAGCAAGAGGGTCGCCAGTGGTACGAGCGCCAGCAGGATCTGGCCGAGGCCGGCGTGCACGCGGACCAGTCCGTAGTAGATCAGGGCGAACGATGCGCCGAAGTTGAACAACCCGTAGAGCACGGACCCGGTCAACGCCCGACCGCGCGGGAACCCCAGCCTCAGCGCCGCCATGACCGCCAGGAGCAGCGCCGCGGCAAGCGCGAACCGCAAGCCGGCACCCCACAGCGGCGCGAGCTCGCGGTTGCTGAAGCGAACACCGACGGCGTTCGCACCCGCGAGCACGGACTGGGCCACGAATGCGGCTAACGCCGCCCGCTCCCCGTCGGCGGCCATAACCGAACGCTACGCCGCTACATCGGACTTGTTGAGGTCCAGAACGCAGAACGCCGGACCCGCCGCGAAGGGCTGGTCCGGCGTTCCGGCTGTTCCGCGTGGCGGAGGATAGGGGATTCGAACCCCTGAGGGCTGTTAACCCAACCCGCTTTCCAAGCGAGCGCCATAGGCCACTAGGCGAATCCTCCGCGGGAGAGGTTACCGGTCCGGGTGGCGGTGCGAGAAATCCGCCCGACTTGGGCGGCTCCGGGGGCCTGTCCTAGACTCTGGGGCAACCCCCCGTGCGGCGGCATCTCGCCCAACTCCCCCAGGGCCGGAAGGCAGCAAGGGCAAGCGAGCTCTGTCGGGTGCGCGGGGGGCCTTTTCATGTCCGGCCGCCGAGCCCGGGTGTCGGGCTACCGGTGTCGGTGCGGGTAGTTAGGGTTCAGGACGTGGAAGCACCCCTCGCCCTCTATCGCCGGTACCGGCCCGAGACGTTCGCCGAGGTCATCGGCCAGGAGCACGTCACGACGCCGCTGCGGACCGCGCTGGCCAACAACCGGGTGAACCACGCCTACCTGTTCTCCGGGCCCCGTGGCTGCGGCAAGACCACCAGCGCCCGGATCCTGGCCCGTGCCCTGAACTGCGAGAAGGGTCCGGTCGCGGACCCCTGTGGCGAGTGCCGCTCCTGCCAGGACCTCGCCCGCGGTGGCCCCGGGTCCGTCGACGTGATCGAGATCGACGCGGCGAGCCACGGTGGCGTCGACGACGCCCGTGACCTGCGTGAGCGTGCCTTCTTCGCCCCGGTCGCGAGCCGCTACAAGGTCTACATCATCGACGAGGCCCACATGGTCTCGACTCAAGGCTTCAACGCCCTGCTCAAGCTGGTGGAGGAGCCTCCGCCGCACCTGAAGTTCATCTTCGCGACCACGGAGCCGGAGAAGGTCATCGGCACGATCCGGTCGCGGACCCACCACTACCCGTTCCGGCTGATCCCGCCGAGACTGCTCTCCGGCTACCTCTCCGAGATCTGCGAGAAGGAGGGGGTGCGGATCGAGCCGGCCGCGCTGCCGCTCGTGGTCCGCGCCGGCGGCGGCTCCGCCCGTGACACGCTCTCCGTGCTCGACCAGCTCCTCGGCGGCGCGGGCGACGACGGCGTGACCTACGGGCTCGCCACGGGCCTGCTGGGTTACACGCCGGACGCGCTGCTCGACGAGGTCGTCGACGCGTTCGCCGCCAACGACGGCGGCACGGTGTTCGGCGTGGTCGACAAGGTGATCGAGACGGGGCAGGACCCTCGCCGGTTCACCGAGGACCTCCTGCGGCGGCTGCGCGACCTCGTGATCATCTCCGCCGTCCCGGACGCTCCCGCGACGGGTCTCATCGACGTCCCTGAGGACCAGGCCGAACGACTCGTCGCCCAGGCGGCGAGGTTCGGGCGCTCCGACCTCACCCGCGCGGCCGACCTGGTCGCGGCGGGGCTCACCGAGATGCGGGGGGCCACCGCGCCCCGGCTGCTGCTCGAGCTGATCTGCGCCCGCGTGCTCCTGCCCGGAGCCGACGACTCGACGTCCGGGGTCCTGGCCCGTCTGGACCGCTTGGAACGCCGGGTCTCGATCGAGGGCGGCGCCCCGTCGACCGCCGCGCCCGCGCCCGTGCATCACCCGGCCGCGTCCACGCGCCAGCAGTCGCCCACCGCGACGACCCCGTCCTCGCCCACCGCGCCGTCCTCCACTGCGCCGTCCGCCGCTCCCGGACAGGCGCCGGCGCACCAGCCGCCTACGTCGTCGGCTCCTGCTCCGACCTCGGCACCTGCGCCCAGCACCCCGCCGACCCCCGCGCCCAGCGCTCCGCAGAGCACTCCGCCGACCTCCGCGCCCGGCGCCGGCCCAGCGCCCGCTCGCGAGCCTCGCGACGCCGAGCCGGTGCGCGCGGCCGAGCCATCGCGCCCGGAGCCGGCACGGACCGAAGCGACGCCCGAACCGGCGCCCGCGTCGGCAGCCCCGCCCGCGCCCTCGCCCACGCCCGCCGCCCCGGCGGCCTCGGGCGGGCTGAACCTGGTCGAGGTACGCCGGCTCTGGCCGGACCTCCTCGACGCGGTGAAGCTCAAGCGCCGCTACACCTGGATCCTGCTCAGCCAGCACGCCCAGGTCGCCGCCGTCGACGACAAGACCCTGACCATCGCCCTGGTGAACGCCGGCGCACGGAACTCCTTCGTCAGCGGCGGCAGCGAGGAGATCCTGCGCCAGGCGGCGATCGACGTGATCGGCCACGACTGGCGGATCGAGGCGATCGTCGACCCCTCGGCCCAGCCGGGGGCGGAGCCGGAGAACGAGCCCCGGGTGGTCCGACCGGCCGTGCCCGAGCGCCCGAGTCGCCCGCGGCCCAGTCGCCCGCGCCCCAGCCTGCCGCGCCAACCTGCCGCGCCCCAGCCGGCAGCGCCGCAACCCGACCCGCCTCAGCCGCGTGTCCAGGTCGACCCCGGAGCGATCGCCAACGCCCGCGGCGCGATCCAGGCCACCCGCGCCCCCGGCGCCGTGCAGCGCGGCGGACCGGACGTCTCCGACGACGACGTCGACCGCGACGACCCCGACGCCGACGACGGCCACCTCGCCGGCGCGGAGCTCCTCCAGCGAGAGCTCGGCGCCCAGGTGATCGAGGAGATCAAGCACGAGTGACCCGGTCGTGCTCCCGTGCGGGGGCAGACTGGTGCGGTACCCGAGACAGCAGACGACGAAGCAGCGAGGAATCAGTGATGACCGAGGCAAACCCGTTCGGCGAGGGCGGATTCGACATGAACGCCCTGCTCCAGCAGGCGCAGCAGATGCAGCAGCAGATGATGGACGCGCAGGCAGAGCTCGCCGAGTCCACCGTCACGGGCACGGTCGGTGACGGCCTCGTCTCGGTCACTCTCAGCGGCACGGGCGAGCTGGTGGGCGTCTCGATCAAGCGGGGCTCCTTCGACCCCGACGACACCGAGGACCTCGAGGACCTGATCGTGGCGGCCTACCGCGACGCCAAGGGGCAGGCCGACGCGATGGCCTCCGAGAAGCTCGGTCCCCTCGCCGGCGGCCTCGGCGGCGATGACCTTCCCGGCGGTGCACCGGGTGGGCAGCTCGGCTTCTGATGTACGAAGGCGTTGTCCAGGACCTGATCGACGAGCTCGGCAGGCTGCCGGGCGTGGGTCCGAAGAGCGCTCAGCGCATCGCCTTCCACATCCTGCAGACCGACCCGGTCGACGTACGTCGGCTGGCGGAGGTGCTGCTCGAGGTCAAGGAGAAGGTGACCTTCTGCTCCGTGTGCGGCAACGTCGCGGAGGACGAGATGTGCCGGATCTGCCGTGACCAGCGGCGCGACCCCTCGGTGATCTGCGTGGTCGAGGAGTCGAAGGACGTCGTGGCCATCGAGCGCACCCGGGAGTTCCGGGGCCGCTACCACGTGCTCGGCGGCGCGATCTCCCCGATCGAGGGCGTCGGCCCCGACGACCTGCGGATCCGGGAGCTGATGACCCGGCTCGCCGACGGGGTGGTGACCGAGGTGATCCTGGCGACCGACCCGAACCTCGAGGGCGAGGCGACCGCGACGTACCTCACGCGACTGCTGCGGCCGATGGGGTTGCGCGTGACCCGACTTGCTAGTGGACTGCCTGTAGGCGGTGACCTCGAGTACGCCGACGAGGTCACCTTGGGACGTGCGTTCGAAGGGAGGCGAGCCGTCGATGAGTGAGGACCTCTCCGCGGCCGTGGGGGAGAGCGGTCTACACAGTGACCTCGAGGACTTCGCGCAGCAGATCGCGGACCAGGTGGAGAGCTTCCTGCTCGCCATCCAGGCGATCGCGCGCGGCGAGGCCACGGGTGGCCACGCCATCTCGCTTCTCCTGCTCGAGGTGAGCCAGGTGCTGCTCGCCGGCGCACGCCTCGGGGTGCAGACCGACTTCGAGACCGTGTCGAAGTACGAGCCCGACGCCGGACCCGACCCGGACCTCGACGAGATGCGGCTGCGGCTCGCCGTCCTCCTCGAGGGCGTCGACGCCTACACCGAGGTGTTCGACCCGTACGTCGACCCGCCGGAGCTCGCGCCGGCGCTCCTGTCCGACGACCTCACCAGCATCGCCACGGCGCTCGCCCACGGCCTCCGGCACTACAAGGCGGGGCGGACCGAGGAGGCGCTGTGGTGGTGGCAGTTCTCCTACGTGTCGCACTGGGGCAACGAGGCCAGCGCGGCACTCCGCGCGCTCCAGTCGGTGGTGTCCCACGACCGGCTGGACGCGGAGTTCGAGAGCGAGCAGGACCAGGTCGCGGCAGCCGACGAGTTCCTCGAAACCGCAAAACCTTGATCTAGCAGGGTCGCCCGGGGTGTCCGGACAGGAAATCTTCCTGTCCGGACGGTCCCGGTTCTCGTGTCTTGTGATGCGGCGACCGGTCGGGGCGGGACGCCTCGGCGGCTAGAATCGGGCACGTCCCCAAGCACCTTTCCCGCCACCCTGAGGAGAACCGTGGGCATTGTCGTGCAGAAGTACGGCGGCTCCTCCGTTGCCGACGCCACGGGCATCAAACGTGTCGCCCAGCGGATCGTGGAGGCCAAGCGTTCCGGCAACGACGTGGTCGTGGTCGTCTCGGCGATGGGGGACACCACCGACGAGCTGATCGACCTGGCACAACAGGTCTCGCCGCTGCCTGCGGGTCGCGAGCTCGACATGCTCCTGACCGCCGGGGAGCGGATCTCCATGGCGCTGCTGGCGATGGCCATCGGCAACCTCGGTCAGGTGGCCCAGTCGTTCACCGGCAGCCAGGCCGGGGTGATCACCGACAGCTCGCACGGCAAGGCCAAGATCATCGACGTGACCCCGGGCCGGATCGAGCGGGCGCTCGAGGCGGGAGCCATTGCGATCGTCGCGGGCTTCCAGGGCGTCAGCCAGGACACCAAGGACATCACCACGCTCGGCCGCGGCGGGTCCGACACGACGGCCGTCGCGCTCGCCGCCGCGCTCGACGCCGACGTGTGCGAGATCTACAGCGACGTCGACGGCGTGTTCACCGCCGACCCGCGGATCGTCGCGACCGCCCGCAAGCGGGACCACGTCTCCTACGAGGAGATGCTCGAGATGGCCGCCAGCGGCGCCAAGATCCTCCACCTGCGGTGCGTGGAGTACGCCCGCAGGTACCAGATGCCCATCCACGTCCGGTCGTCGTTCAGCAAGAAGACCGGCACGTGGATCTCCGACGACATAGAGGTGGAGAACATGGAGCAGGCGATCATCGCCGGCGTGGCCCACGACCGCAGCGAGGCCAAGATCACGGTGGTCGGCGTGCCCGACAAGGTCGGTGAGGCCGCACGGATCTTCGAGGCACTCTCGGAGGCCCAGATCAACCTCGACATGGTCGTGCAGAACGTCTCGGCGGCCGCCACCAACCTGACCGACATCTCGTTCACGCTCCCGCGCGACGACGGGCAGGTCGCGATGGCCGCGCTCGCGCAGCTCAAGGACGTCGTCGGCTACGACTCCCTGCTGTACGACGACCGCATCGGCAAGGTGTCGCTGATCGGCGCCGGCATGCGCTCCCACCCCGGCGTGACCGCGAAGTTCTTCGCGGCTCTCGCGAACGCGGGCGTGAACATCGAGATGATCTCCACCTCGGAGATCCGGATCTCGGTGATCGTGGACGAGTCGCAGGTCGACGACGCGGTCACCGCGACCCACACGGCATTCGAGCTCGACTCCGACGAGGTCGAGGCAGTGGTCTACGGCGGGACCGGACGATGAGACTGATGCGCAAGAAGAAGCCAACCCTCGCCGTCGTCGGGGCCACCGGCGCGGTCGGCACCGTGATGCTGGGCATCCTGTCCCAGCGCGAGGACGTCTGGGGCGAGATCCGCCTCATCGCCTCGCCGCGCTCGGCGGGCAAGAAGCTCCGCGTGCGGGGCGAGGACGTGACCGTCGTGGCGCTGTCGGAGAAGGCGTTCGACGGCGTGGACGTCGCGATGTTCGACGTACCCGACGAGATCTCCGCGAAGTGGGCGCCGATCGCCGCGGCCAAGGGCGCGGTGGCGGTGGACAACTCCGGCGCGTTCCGGATGGATCCCGACGTGCCGCTCGTCGTACCCGAGGTGAACCCCGGCGCGGTCCGCAACCGCCCGCGCGGCATCATCTCCAACCCGAACTGCACCACGCTGACGATGATGGACGCGCTCGGCGCGCTCCACCGCGCGTTGGAGCCTGACCGCGCTCGTGGTCGCGTCCTACCAGGCCGCCTCCGGTGCCGGCCAGCCCGGCGTCGACAGGTTGTACGACGAGCTCCAGGTCGTCGCGGGCGACCGCACCCTCGGCACCGTCGCGGGCGACGTCCGCCGCGCGATCGGGGACAAGCTCGGCGACACCGGCTCGCCGTTCCCCGCGCCGCTGGCCCTCAACGTCGTGCCGTGGGCAGGCTCCGCCAGGGACGGCGGCTGGACGTCCGAGGAGCTCAAGGTCCGCAACGAGTCGCGCAAGATCCTCGGCATCCCCGACCTCAAGGTCTCCGCGACCTGCGTCCGGGTGCCCGTGGTCACCACGCACTCGCTCGCCGTGCACGCGACCTTCGACGAGGAGGTGAACGTCGAGGAGGCCCGGAAGCTGCTCGTGCAGGCGCCCTCGGTCGTGGTGATGGACGACCCCGCGACCGGCAACTTCCCGACGCCGGCCGACGTGGTCGGCGCAGACCCGACGTTCGTCGGGCGGATCCGTCAGGCGCTCGACTTCCCGAACACGCTCGAGCTGTTCGTCTGCGGCGACAACCTCCGCAAGGGTGCGGCGCTCAACACCGCCCAGATCGCGGAGCTCGTCGCCAAGGAGCTCACCGCCTGAGGCTGTCCGCCTGTCGCGGCCGGCTCAGGTCCAGTCGCGACGACCGGCCTGCTCGCCCTCGAAGCGGGTGGTGACCCAGTGGGCGAGCAGGAACGCAGCTGCGGTGAGCACGGGGATCACCACGAACATCGCTCGGCGAGTAGATCACGTCGAGCAGCGCCAGCATCGTGACCACGGTGACCACGCCCACCGCGAGGAAGCTCGTGCTGCCCGGGTCGCTGACCTTGAACGCCTTCAGCAGCATGCCGCCGAGCAGGATCATCAGCACCACGATCGCGAGCAGGATGAAGAACCCGGGAGCGCCGCCGCACGTGCTGACGCCCCGGACCGCCTCGCATCCCGCCATCGCGCCGAAGGTGGCCGCGCCTCCGGCCGCGCCGACCAGCAGGCCGGTCACCACGACCGCCAGCCGGGCCGGAATGGTGGGGAGTGAGAGGCCGGAGCGTTCGCGCTTCGCCCGCCGCCGCGGCGCGCCGTTGAGCGCGGCCTCCGGCTCCAGCTCGGGCTCCTGCTCCGCTCCGACCGGTAGCTGCTGGGTCGGCTCCGGCTCCGGCTCGCAGGGCTCGCCGAACGGGACGTCCGCGGGAGTCGGGTCCTCCAACGGCGCGGTCGGAGTCGTGGCGTGCCAGTCGGGGCGGGCCTCGGTCGGGGCGCGCCTCGGGCGAACGCCGCCTCCGCGGGCTGCTCGGCGGCTGGCTCGGGAGCCCGCTCAGAGGACGGCTCATAGGCCGGCGCAGGCGCGCTGTCGCCCTCCGGCGTACCCGTCTTCCCGGCCCTCCGGCCCGTGACCTTCTTGCGGCGCCTGAAGCCGGGAAGCTTCGGTAGCTCCAGTGAGGGCTCGGTCTTGTCGCCGGTCTTGTCACTGGTCTGTCACGGGGGTCTGCGCCATGTGCAGAGTTTGCCAGAACCGGCATGTCCGCAAACGTCCGGAGCCGGGCGCGTTTCACGCGCGGCCTAGCCCATTGTGGAAAGTTCAACGAGACACCAATCCGCCTCCCGTGTCCCCTGCCGAACAGCGGGCGTGGCAGCCGCCACACTTCGTGCACGTCAAGGGGAGGGAAACCCATGATGATCCGCCATCTCACCGCAGCAGCCACCACGCTCGTACTCACCGGGACCGCGCTCGCGGCCGCCGCGCCAGCCCAGGCGTCGGCCGAGCAAGGGCCCGGCACGCGCAGCCTGGCGAAGGTGCTCGCGGCCGACGGCATGGCTTCGACAGGAACGCACGCGACTTCGACATTCTCGACGAAGCGGTCGGCGCGTGCTGACCGCCAAGCCAGACAGCCCGGTGAGCGTGCTCACCAAGGGCCGGTACCGTCTGACTGCGTTCGCGCCGACGGACGGTGCCTTCCGGCGGCTCGCGGAGGACGTGACCGGCAAGCACATACGCCAGCGAGCGGCGAGTGTTCGACAAGCTCGCGGCGAGCCGTCGGCATCGAACCAGATCGAGTCGGTGCTGCTCTACCACGTGGTGCCGGGCGCGACGATCACCGTCCAAGAAGGCGAACGCCGCCGACGGTGCGACTCTCCACACCGCGCTCGGGGCGACGCTGACGGTGCGGGTGCGCGACGGCCGGCGTGATCCTCGTCGGCGAACAAGGACGACGCAGAACGCCCGGGTGATCTACCGCACTGCGCGAACATCAACAAGGGCAACCGCCAGATCGCCCACGGCATCAATCAGGTGCTGCGGCCGATCGACCTCTAGTCCGCACCCACGCCGGAAATGCGAGAGCCCCGGAACGTGATGTTCCGGGGCTCTTGACCATGAGTCGGGCTGACAGGATTTGAACCTGCGGCCTCGTCGTCCCGAACGACGCGCGCTACCAAACTGCGCCACAGCCCGATTGCGCTTGCGGCGTGGGGAGTCTACCTGAGCACTCTGGATGCCACGAAACCGGGACCGGTCACCGGGCGGTGAGCGTCACCAGCGAGGCCTCGGGGCGGCAGGCGAAGCGCACCGGGGCGTACGGCGAGGTGCCCAACCCGGCCGAGACATGCAGCCAGGAGCTGCCCGGTTCGCCGGGCCGCGACGCTGCGGGGTGCCGGTGGAGACCCTTGGCGCGGGCCCGGTCGAGGTCGCAGTTCGTGACGATCGCGCCCTTGAGCGGAAGGCAGAGCTGGCCGCCGTGCGTGTGCCCGGCGAAGATCGAGTCGTAGCCGTCGCGCGCGAAGGCGTCGAGGACCCGGAGGTACGGCGCGTGGGCCACTGCCACGCGCAGGTCGGCATCCGGGTCGGCCGGTCCCGAGACGGCCGGGAGGTCGTCGTACTCCAGGTGCGGGTCGTCGACCCCGGCGAACGCGATCCGCAGGCCGCCCGCCTCGACCCGCGCCCTCCGGTTCGACAGGTCGACCCAGCCGCGGTCCTCGAACCCCTCGCGCAGGTCACGCCACGGCAGCTTCGGGGTGTTCGTGTTCCGCCGGCCGTCGTCGGGGAGCAGGTAGCGCACCGGGTTCCGGGAGGACGGCGCGAAGTAGTCGTTGGAGCCCATCACGAAGACACCGGGTACGTCGAGGAGGTCACCGAGCGCCTCGAGCACCACGGGCACGGACTCCATGTGCGCGAGGTTGTCTCCGGTGTTGACGACCAGATCCGGCTGAAGCTCAGCCAGCTCCCGCACCCAGCGCTGCTTCTTCCGCTGGGTGGGCGTCATGTGCATGTCGCTGAGGTGCAGCACCTTGAGGGGCGCGGCACCCGGCGGCAGGATCGGCATCTCGACGCGACGCAGGGTGAACGCCCGGAGCTCGTATCCCGCGGCGTAGCCGAGTCCGCCCAGACCTGCGAGCGCGCCGAAGGCAAGGGTGCGGGCCAGGGTGCTGTGCTGAGGTCGCATCGGACAAGGCTGCCACAATGGGCTCATGAGTGATCTCAAGGACCGCCTCCGCGCCGATCTGACCACCGCCATCAAGGCCCGGGACGACGTGCGCTCCTCCACCCTCCGGATGGTGCTCACGGCGGTCACCAACGCCGAGGTCGCCGGCAAGCAGAGCCGCGAGCTGAGCGACGAGGACGTCGTCGCAGTCCTGAGCAGCGAGGCCAAGAAGCGCCGGGAGGCGGCCGAGGCGTTCGACCAGGCCGGCCGCTCGGAGATGGCCGCCAAGGAGCGGGCCGAGTCGGAGGTGCTCGCGGACTACCTCCCCGAGCCGCTCACCGAGCAGGAGATCGCCGACCTGGTCACCTCCGCGATCGCCCAGACGGGTGCTCGCGAGGAGGGCATGCGCGCCATGGGCAAGGTGATGGGCGCGATCAGCTCGCAGGTGAAGGGACGTGCTGACGGCGCAGCCGTTGCTGCAGAGGTGCGCCGCCAGCTCGGTTAGCCGTTCCCGCCGCCGGGCTTGGTGCCGCCACCGCCACCGCCGGGCTTGGTGCCGCCACCGCCGCCACCGGGCTTGGTGCCGCCACTGGGCTTGTCGCCACCGCCACCGTTTCCGCCGCCGCTGTTAGACGGGGGCGGCGGCGGGACGTACGGCGTGCCGTCGGAGATGTAGATCGTGACGGTGCTGCCCGAGCCGACCTCCGTGCCGGAGCCCGGGGCCAGGTAGGCCACGGTGCCCCTGGAGTTGCCGGAGCTCACCATCGGCCCGATCACCGGCGACAGGCCGACCTCGCGCAGCTTCTTCGCGGCCTCCTCGGGGGAGTACCCGTAGAGGGTCGGGACGGTGACCATCTTGCCCTTGATCGTGCGCGGGTCGGGCGAGGTGAAGTCACGGTCGGGCAGCCACTGCTGGATGACCTTCATCGCGTCACCCCACATGGGACCGGCGTTGGTGCTGCCGTGTGCCGAGGTGATGTAGTCGCCGCCGATGGTCTGGCCGTTGAGGCTCACCCACTCGCCCTTGCTGTTGGCGCCGGCGATCATCGAGGCGGTCGCGAGGTCCGGCGTGTAGCCGATGAACCACACGGCCATGTTCTGGTTGATCGTCCCGGTCTTGCCGGCCGAGGGCTGGCTCAGGTTGATGTTCGCGCTGTAGCCGAAGCCGCCGGGCTCCTGCACGCCGCGGAGGATGTCGTTCACCGCATCGGCCACGTCACGGGGGAGCACCTGCTGGCACTCCTTGGGGTACTTCTTGAGGGCCTTGCCCTTGCTGTTCAGGATCTCGGTCACGGGGCGGGCGTCGCAGTGCAGCCCGCGGGCCGGGAACGTCGCGTAGGCCTGGGCCATCGTGAGCGGGTCGGTGTTCACGACGCCGAGGGTGAACGGCGGGTAGACCTGGTTGTCGGGGACGGTCACGCCCATCGCCCTTGCCAGCTTGACCGGAGCGCACAGGCCCGTTCGCAGCTCGAGCTGGGCGAAGAACGTGTTCACCGACTGCTGCGTGCCGGTGTAGAGGTTGAACGTGCCGGCGCCGGTGGAGTTCTGCGGCGACCACACGTCGGCGCCACCGACGTACCCGTCGCAGTCCTTGTAGCGGCTGATCGGGATCGAGACGCTCTGCGGAGAGCTGATCTGGGTGGAGAGCGGGATGCCCTGCTTGATCGCCGCTGCGAGGACGAAGACCTTGAACGTCGACCCGGCCTGGAAGCCGTTGGCGTCGCCGTACTCCGGTGGCGCCACGTAGTCGAGGAAGGTCTGTCCCTTCTTCTTGTTGCGACCCATCGGTCGCGACTGGGCGAGTGCGCGCACCTCGCCGGTGCGGGGCTCGACGCTCGCCAGTCCACCGATCGCGTTGTCGGTCGGATAGACGTGGCTCCTGACGGAGGCGTCCGCCGCCTTCTGGAAGCGCGGGTCCAGGGTGGTCTTGATGGTGAGGCCGCCGGAGTTGATCAGCTTGGCCCGGTCCTCGACGGTGCGGCCGAGGTCCTTGTCCTTGAGGAGCCACTCGCGGGCGTAGTCACAGAAGAACGCCGCGGTGGAGGAGACACAGCCGTTCCGGGCCGGCGTGATGTGGAGGCCGAGGCCCTTCGCGCTGGTCTTCTTGGCCTCGCTGTCCGAGATCACGTTGAGCTCTGCCATCCGCTCCAGCACGATGTTGCGGCGTGCCTTGGCGCGGTCGGGGTCGTTCGTCGGGTCGTAACCCGTGGGGTTCTTCACCAGCCCTGCCAGGAGCGACGACTGATGGAGGGTGAGGTCCTTGGCGCTGGTGTCGAAGTAGTGCCGTGCCGCGGCCTCGATGCCGTAGGCTCCGTCGCCGAAGTAGGCGATGTTCAGGTAGCGCTCGAGGATCCAGTCCTTGCTGTACTTCTCCTCGAAGGCGACGGCGTAGCGCAGCTCGTTGATCTTCCGCTCGTAGGTGTCGGCGGTGGCCGCCGCGACCTCTTCCTTGGTGTCGGCCTGGTTGATCAGCGTCATCTTCACCATCTGCTGGGTGATCGACGAGCCGCCCTGCACGACGCCCGAGCTGGCCTGGTTGGTGATGAACGCGCGCATCGTCCCCTTGAGGTCGAGCGCGCCGTGGTCGTAGAAGCGGTAGTCCTCGATCGCGATGATCGCCTTCTGCATGATCGGCGCGACGTGGTCGAGGTCCACGTTGACCCGGTTCTCGTCGTAGAAGGTCGCCAGCAGGCTGCCGTCCTTGGCCAGCATCCGGGTGCGCTCGGAGAGCGGCTCGGCGGTCAGGTCGGCCGGAAGGTGGTCCATGCTGTCGGCGACCGAGCGCGCGCTGAGCCCGGCGACTCCCGCGAACGGGATGGCAAGGCCAGCCACGAGGAGTCCCATGACCGCCGAGACGGCGGCCATGACGCCCAGGTGGGAGAGGACGCTGGCGAATCCGAGACGGCTGTCTCTGCTTGCTGGCATGCTTCCAAGGGTACGGGAGCCGGCAGCTCCGCCTCTCCCTAGCGCATTTCGTCCCCGGTTTCACGTGTTTGTGCCCCGGTGCGGCGCCCTCGTGTTCGGACGGGATGACTCGAACGTGCTACGTCAGGACTACAGCCCCGGAGCGGTCGCCGTACCTAGGCTCGGGCGTGGCTTGGGGGGCGTCGCCGATGCCGTCTGAAGGGCCATCCGACCTCGGCTAGTAGTTATTTCGGACTATGCGAAGTTGCTCCCTCTGTGTCTGTTTCGCGAAGGCTCCGACTCTTTAACTTCTTACCAAGGGGCTGACTCGCCGTCCGTAGGGGAAGCGGACGGGACCATCTCGGAGGGACGCGATCATGACGTGGAATGAAGACTGGGCTACCAAGGCCCTGTGCAACCAGACCAGGCCGGACGAACTGTTCGTGCGCGGTGCTGCACAGAACAGGGCCAAGCAGCTGTGCGCAGGCTGCCCGGTACGCACTGAGTGCCTTGCCGAGGCGTTGGACAACCAGATCGAGTGGGGTGTCTGGGGCGGCATGACCGAGCGTGAGCGGCGTGCGCTGCTCCGCAAGCGTCCGAACGTGACCTCGTGGCGTCTCCTGCTCGAGACCGCGAAGGCCGACCACATCGCCGGCGCGACCCGCGTCTCCGCGACCGCCTGAGTCGTTTCTTCGCGCCTGGTCCGTGCTGTCTCGCCTCAACCGGCGAGCAGCTGACCAACCTGGCGGAGACCGTCGAGGTCGTGCACGTCCGTCGACAGGGCCGGCATGATCGCCGTCGGCACATGGGGATGCGCCGCCGCGAACCGCTGACGCAGGTGTGACTCGCGCGCGACTATTCGCGTCCGGTCCGCGTGCAGCCGCAGCAGGCCAGCGGTGACGGCGGGAGAGTCGTCGCCCATCGTGTCGAGCCTCTCGGCGGCGGCCACCGCCTGGTCTCCTGACAGGCCGGTGAGCGTCACCGTGCCCGCGCGGTTGACGACGAGCCCCGCCAGGGGCATCTGCTCGCCTGCCAGGCGCTCCACGAAGTACGCCGCCTCGCGCAGCGCGTCCGGCTCGGGAGCGGCGACCACGACGAAGGCCGTGCCGGGAGCCTGGAGCAGCGCGAACGTCTGTGTCGCGCGCGCCCGGAACCCGCCGAAGAGCGTGTCGAAGGCCGCGATGAACGTCTGCATGTCGCGCAGGACCTGGGCGCCCAGGATCTTGGTCATCGCGTTCGTCACGACGCTCAGGCCCGCGGTCATCAACCGGGCGGGTCCACGCGCGGGCGCGAGCATGATCCGGATGAACCGGCCGTCGAGGAAGCTCGACAGCCGCTCAGGGGCGTCGAGGAAGTCCAGCGCCGAACGCGAGGGCGGGGTGTCCACGACGATCAGGTCCCACTTGCCGGTCTTCAGGGCGTCCTTGTGGAGCTGGCCGAGCTTCTCCATCGCCATGTACTCCTGCGTCCCGGCGAAGGAGCTCGAGAGCACCTGGTAGAAGGGGTTCGCCAGGATCTGAGCGGCCTTCTCCGGGCTGGCCTGGCTCTCCACGACCTCGTCGAAGGTCCGCTTCATGTCGAGCATCATCGCGTCGAGGTGACCCTCACCCTCGACACCCGGGACCGGGCGGGGGGTGTTGTCGAGCGTCTCGATGCCCATGGACTGGGCGAGGCGCCGCGCAGGGTCGATGGTCAGCACGACCACCTTGCGCCCGCGCTCGGCGGCACGCAGCGCCAGTGCGGCGGAGGTCGTGGTCTTGCCCACGCCGCCCGAACCGGTGCACACGATGATGTGGGTGCTCGGGTCGTCGAGCAGCGCGTCGATGTCGAGCCGCGGTGCCTTCTCCGGCCTGTGGGCCAGCGGACCGACCCGCTGGGTGGACCGGCCTCGGTTCCTCATCCGTCCTCCTCGCTCGGTCGGGCTCATGCCATCCTCTGCTCGCACAGGCAGGCGGCGAGCTCGTAGAGCCCGCCCAGGTCCACCCCGTCGGGAAGGCGGGGCAGCTCGTACGTCGGGACGCCGAGCGCCGCGATGCGCTCGCGCTGCTCGTCCTCGAGCGCCCGGCGCTCGGCGTGCTCGCGGGCCTCGGTGAGCAGCCCGTCGACGATCTCCGGGGTTGCCTCGATGCCGGCGCGGTCGAGGTCCTTCTCGACCTGCTCGCGCGACAGCTCGCCGGTGAGCGCCTTCTCGCGGGCCTGCTCGTCGAGCTCGTTGCTGCGCACGAGGTTGACCACGACGGCGCCGACGGGCAGGTCGTTCGCGCGGAGGTCGCGGATGCCGTCGGCCGTCTCCTGGACCGGCATGTCCTCGAGCACGGTGGTGAGGTGCACGGCGGTGCGCGGGGAGCGCAGCAGGGTCATGATCGAGTCGGCCTGGCTGCGGATCGGTCCCATCTTCGCGAGGCCGGCGAGCTCGCTGTTCACGTTGAGGAACTGCGCGATGCGTCCCGTGGGCGGCGCGTCGAGCACGATGGCGTCGTACTCCCGGGCGTTCTTGCCCCGTTTGTTGCGGTACGCCGCCTCGTAGACCTTGCCGGTGAGCAGCACGTCGCGCACGCCGGGGGCGATGGTGGTGGCGAAGTCGATGACCCCGAACCGGTCGAGCGCCCGGCCGGCCCTGCCGAGCCGGTAGTACATGTCGAGGTACTCCAGGAGGGCGGACTCCGGGTCGATCGCAAGCGCGAAGAGGTCGCCGCCGTCGTTGGGGCCGCTGGCGATCCGGGTCTCTTGGTACGGCAGCGGGGGCACGTCGAAGAGCTGTGCGATGCCCTGGCGCCCCTCCACCTCGCAGAGCAGCACGGTCTTGCCACGGGAGGCCAGCGCAAGGGCCAGGCTCGCGGCCACGGTGGTCTTGCCGGTCCCGCCCTTGCCGGTGACCACATGCAGGAGGACGTCGTCCCAGTCGGTCTGGTTGCCCGTTGTCGCTGCCACGTCTCGGAGCCTACGCGGGCGGTTGTAGTTGTGGGAGCGGCTGTGACCCCGCTCATGTGGCTTCGTGGCACGCCCATCGCCGAGATGTGTGGGGATGCGTCATGCTCACGCCGGGTGTGCCGTGGCTAGGATCACAGCGTCGGCCGCCGCCGTACCTCTGTGCGTCGTGGCGGGATCTCGTCAAGGGAGGACTTGTGGACAAGGTCGTCGCTAGTGCGGCGGAGGCGGTTGCTGACATCAGCAGCGGCTCTTCGCTCGCCGTGGGTGGCTTCGGGTTGTGTGGCATCCCGTCCGTGTTGATCGACGCGCTGCTCGAGCAGGGTGCCGACGAGCTCGAGGCGGTGTCGAACAACTGTGGCGTGGACGAGTGGGGCCTCGGGCGGCTGCTCTTCGCCAAGCGGATCCGCCGGATGGTCTCCTCCTACGTCGGCGAGAACAAGGAGTTCGCGCGGCAGTACCTCCACGGCGAGCTCGAGGTGGAGCTGACGCCTCAGGGCACGCTGGCGGAGCGCATGCGCGCCGGTGGCACCGGGATCCCGGCTTTCTTCACCGCGACCGGCGTGGGCACGCAGGTCGCCGAGGGTGGGCTGCCGTGGAAGTACGACGCCGAGGGCAACGTGGTCGTCTCCTCGCCGAAGAAGGAGGTCCGGACCTTCGAGACCGCCGAGGGGCCGAGGGAGTTCGTGCTCGAGCAGGCGATCGTCGCCGACTTCGGGCTGGTGCGCGCCTGGAAGGGCGACCGGCACGGGAACCTGGTGTTCCGGGAGTCGGCGCAGAACTTCAACCCGCTGGCCGCGATGTGCGGGCGGGTCACGATCGCCGAGGTCGAGAACCTCGTCGAGCCCGGTGAGATCGACCCGGCCGAGGTGCACACGCCCGGTGTGTTCGTGCAGCGGGTCGTCGCGCTGACGCCGGAGCAGGCCGCGGACAAGAAGATCGAGAAGCGGACGGTCCGGCCGCGGTCCGCGGACTCCGGGCTCGAGGGTGCGGCCGCTGGTGCCGAGGGAGGAGCGGTCTGATGGCCTGGACACGTGAGGAGATGGCCGCGCGGGCGGCCTCGGAGCTGCACGACGGTTCGTACGTCAACCTCGGGATCGGTCTGCCGACGCTGGTGCCGAACTACGTCGCCGACGACGTGGAGCTGGTCCTGCAGTCGGAGAACGGCATCCTCGGGGTCGGTGCCTACCCGTACGAAGGGGAGGAGGACCCGGACCTGATCAACGCCGGCAAGGAGACCGTCACGCTGCGTCGTGGGGCGTCGTTCTTCGACTCCGCGACCTCGTTCGGGATGATCCGCGGCGGCAAGATCGACGCCGCGATCCTCGGCGCGATGCAGGTCTCGGCGGCCGGTGACATCGCGAACTGGATGATCCCCGGCAAGATGGTCAAGGGCATGGGCGGCGCGATGGACCTGGTCCACGGCGCCAAGCGGGTGATCGTGCTGATGGAGCACGTCGCCAAGGACGGGTCGTACAAGATCGTCAACGAGTGCTCGCTGCCCTACACCGGCAAGGGTGTGGTGCAGCGGATCATCACCGACCTGGCCGTCATCGACGTCACCCCGGACGGGTTGAAGCTCGTCGAGCTCGCTCCCGGTGTGACCGAGGAAGAGGTCCGCGAGAAGACCGAGCCGAAGCTCGTCTGAGCCTGCGGGTCGGCCTGGTCCCGTCGTACAGCGATCCGGACGCCTGACTCGACCCGCGCCGCGCCCCACGCCTGAGCTCCAGGCGTGGGGCGGACTTGCTCGGCTCGGTGTACGAGGGTCTAACCCTCCTGCAGAGGTGGGGCATCGTCTGGTTCCGGCGCGGTGACCCGGCCGGGTGGCTAAGGCCTGCCGCGTCGGAGGCTGGGCGAACGCCGCGGCCCCGCTGCGGTGCTGGCAGCAGGGCGGTGGCGCGGACACCGACAGGCAGAACGGCTGGGGGATGCGGCCGCCCGCGTGGCGGGCGCTGGCGCACTTGTGCCTGTCGGTGTACGCGGCGCGACCAGCCGGCTCCTCCCTCGAACGTGGTCGCCTGCGCCTGCGCTTCGGGCCGGTCCGGGATCGAGTACGACGGCCGGTGTGGTCGGCCTTGCTGCACTCCGTTGCCTGCTGCTCGGCCTCGACCACGACCACTCCCCGACTGCGATTTCCGATGTCCACAGGCGCTCGAGCTCGCACCCGGAATGTCGGTGGTCGCGGCTAGACTCGAACACATGTTCGAGGGAATGGATGACCTGGACCCGGCAGGCGGCACTCGCCGCGGCGACATCCCGGCGTCGGGCCGCGGACGTCGCGGAGGCCGAGCTGCTCGCGCTGGCCGCGCACTGGGCGGACCTGCACGCGGTGCTGCCGGGCACCGACGCCGCCCGGATCGCGGTGCCCGGGATGGAGCGGCTGGTCCGGCTGGCCGGCGAGGGCACCCCGGAGGTCGCCGAGTTCGCCCCGGCCGAGCTCGCCGCCGCACTGAAGCTGTCGTCGTTCGCGGGGGCGTGCCTGGTCGGCGACGCGCTCGAGCTGCGGCACCGGCTACCGCGGCTCTGGGCCCGGGTGGCCGCCGGCACCCTGCCCGCCTGGCGGGCCCGGAAGATCGCCGAGCACACCAAGACCCTCCCGCCCGACGCGGCGGCCTGGGTGGACGACCAGCTGGTCGGCTTCGCGCACAAGATCGGCCTGAAACGGGTGCTGGACCTGGTCGCCGTCGCGCTGGCCAGGTTCGACCCCGAGCAGGCCGCCCGCCGCGCGAAGGCCGCGAGGGACGGCCGCGGGGTCTGGGTGGACGACGAGACCCACGACGGCACCCGCACGATCCGGATCGAGGCCGACACCCTCGACGTCGCCGAGTTCGACGCCACCATCACCGCGATCGCCGACGCGCTCGCTGGCCTCGGGAACACCGACCGCACCGACCTGCGCCGGGCCACCGCGGTCGGGCTGATCGCCGACCCCCAGGCCACCCTCGACCTCCTCGGCACGAGCAACGCCGACCAGAGCGGCCACGCAGGCAACGACGCCGGCAACGACGGAGGCAACGACGGCGCTGGCCAGGGCAGCGCAGAGGGCGACACGAACGGCGGCGGAGACAGCGCCGGGCAGGGCAGCGAGAAGCGCGGTGGAGCGGCCGCGAGGAGGCAGACAGGCTCGGGCCGGGGGCTGGTCCGGCGCGGGAAGCCGGTCCTGTACGTCCACCTGCACGCGGACGCGGTCGCCGCGCACGGTGCGAACGCGGTCGCCCGGGTCGAGGGCGCCGGCCCGGTCCTGGTCGGCCAGGTCATGGAGTGGCTGGGCCGCACCGACCTGAACGTCCAGCCGGTGCTCGACCTCGCCGACAACACCCCGGTCGACGCCTACGAGACCCCGCACCCCACCGGCGAGATCGTCTACCTGATCTCCCCGTGCTGCCCGTTCCCGTGGTGCAACAACCTGACCCGGAACAAGGACACCGACCACATCAAGAAATACGTCCCACCCGCCGACGGCGGCCCACCCGGCCAGACCCGGCCCGACAACCTCGCCAAACCCTGCCGCCGGCACCACCGGCTCAAGACCCACGGCGGCTGGACCTACCAGATGCCCGAACCCGGCCTCTACCTCTGGCGATCACCCCTCGGCCGCCGCTACCTCGTCGACTGCACCGGCACCACCAACCTCACCACCCCGGACGACCCGCTCCCGGCCGATCCCCTCCAGCGCCGAGATCCGCTGCCGGCCGAGACTGTGCCGGACGATCCACTCCAAGCCGACCCCGATCCCTGCGAGACGCTCCCGCACGACCAGATCTTCCCCGAGACCGTGCTGGCCGAGACGGCCTGAAGCATCGAGCACACCCGACCAAGAGCACAGCACCGCGACATGCTCCGTCGCGGCGCTTCGTGCTGCCCGCGCTCAGACGTCCGGGTGCTTGGTGGCGAGCCGGTACGCCCCGGAGTGGAACACCAAGGGCTCGCCGCCCTCGGCGCCGTAGGACTCCACCTCGCCGAAGAAGACCACGTGGTCCCCGGCGTCGACGGTCTCCGTCTTGCGACATACGAAGTGCGCGACCACGCCGTCGAGCACAGGAGGCTGCACACCGGAGGGGCCACCGCCGACGTCGGCGAGCACCACACCCTCGAACTTCTCCGTGCCCGAGGTGGCGAACTGGCGGGACAGGTGGTGCTGGTCCGATGCGAGGACGTTCACGGCGAACTTGTCGGCGGCCAGGAACGCCTCGAGCGACGGTGAGCTCTTCCCCGCCGCCCACAGCACCAGCGGCGGGTTGAGCGACACCGACGTGAAGGAGTTCGCGGTCATCCCCCAGAGCCGGCCGTACTCGTCGCGGGTGGTCACGACCGTGACCCCGGTGGCGTACTGCCCGAACGCGCGGCGCAGGTCGCGGACGTCGAACCGTGCACCCTCCTCGGCGAGCTGTTCGCGCAGGAACCGCTCCGCCTCCGCGGCCTCGAACCACCACGGCACGAACAGCATCGGGTCGTCGAAGCCGGCGACGATCTGCGCCGCTACGCCGGGATGTTCCGCGGCGGCGGCCACGACCCTCTGCTGGTGGGGTTCGGCGGGCTGCAGCCAGGAGTTGGTCCAGGCCGTTGCCCACCGGGCCCAGCCGCGCCAGAAGTTGTCGAAGGTGCGCTGCATCCACCCGGGGTCGAACTCGCCGTCGTGCGCGGTGATCGCCTCGAGGTAGAACGACGCGGACTTGATCGCGTTGTTCGACCCCTGGCTGGTGAGCGGGTCGTTCAGGACGACCGCGTCGGCCATGCCCAGGACGGTCGCCCCCGAGGGCAGGGTGCCGACGGGCCGTCGTACGACGGGCGTGATGCTGCCCCGGAGCGCGGCGTGCGCGTCGGTGAGGACGGCGTCGCGCACCCGCGCGGCCTCGGTCGGGAAGTACTCGTCGAGCGCGTTGTGCAGCCGCGCCAGGTGCTCCTCGTCGGACGGTACGTCGGACCAGCAGTCGAGCGGGCCGCCGGGGACGCCTTCCACGACGTAGATGTCGCAGGGCCCGTCGACGCTCAGCGCCGGGCAGGTGAAGCACTCGCCGACGCCCTCGATGGAGTGGTACCGCAGGGCCGGCCCCTCGGTCGGCTCCACGCCGCGAAGGTACGTGAGCGAGACGGCGCGCTGCGGCGAGGAGTACGGCGAGCGGCTCGGGTCGGGTTGGAAGAGCTCGGCCAGCCCGCCGCGACCCGTCGAGACGACCACGAGGTCATGGGTCGCGGCGAGGTCCTCGAGGTCCTCGATCCCGGCGTTGCGGACCACGACCTTCCCGCCGAGGCGCTCGATCTCCGTGATGAGCGCGGGGATCTTCAGCCGCTGGTCGACCGAGTGCGCCGGGTGCTCGAGCGGCACCGTGAAGGCGCTGCGGGTGCCGTCGAGCCGGCGCACGTCGTACTCCATCCGGTGCAGCGGTGGCGAGGACGGAAGGAGCGCCGTGATGCCGAGCGTGGTCTCCACCTCGAGCGCCGACTCGAAGGTGATCTGGCTCGACATCACCGGCCCCGACCGGATCTCCTCGGCGGCCCGGCCTGAGACCAGCGTGACGTCGAACCCCTCCCGGAGGAGACCGAGCGCGAGTGTCGTACCGGCGGGACCGGCCCCGACGATCGCGATTCTGCGAGCAGGCATGGAGCCATCTTGACACCGCCCTCGCAGACGCCTGCCAGGCCGGCGGCAGGGACTATCCGAGCAGGCCTCCGCTCAACGGCCCGCCTCGTCACGTACACCGCCGGTGAGCGCGGCGAGCACCGTGGGCCAGGCCGGCGAGGTCGGGTCGATGACGGCGAAGTGGTCGCCCTCCACGACCTGGAGGTCGACGAAGGGGTGTGCCTCGACCAGTCCCTGCGAGATGCCGAGCGGTACGACGTCGTCGCCCGCGCCGTGCACGAGCCGGATGTCGCACGACGGCCGCGTCTGCAGCCGGGTCATGGGGTCGGCCTCGTCGTACCTCTCGGGGATCTCCTCCGGCTCACCGCCGAGAAGGGCCTGCGTCGCGCTGGTGCCGAGTCCTTCGCGCGCCGCGGCCCGCAGGTCTGCGACCGGGGCGAGCCCCACGACGCGGTCGACGGGATGCGGCTGGTTGGCGAGCCACAGCGCGAGGTGCCCGCCGGCGGAGTGGCCGATGATGCTCATCCCGGTCGTCCGGACCCCCAGTCCCTCGAGGAGCTCGGGGATCACGCCGACGGCCTTGTCGACGTCGTCGGCGGTGGTCGGCCATCCGCCACCGCCCCCGACGCGGCGGTACTCCGGTGTCGCCACCACGAACCCCTCGGCGGCCAGGGCAGCCGCCATGGGCCGCGTGTGCACCCGGTCGTAGGCCTGCTTCCAGAAGCCTCCGTGCAGCAGCACGACGAGCGGCGCGGGCTCAGGTCCCAACGGCGTCGGCAGGTGTACGTCGACCAGCCCGTCGTCGTGGGCCGCGTAGCGGAGCACCGCGTCAGGAAGCGTCATGACGGCAAACCTAGTGGGCCTGCTGCCCGACGACGGGGGCAGATAGGCTCGCGCGCATGACGAAATGGGAATACCTGACCGCGCCGGTCCTCGTGCACGCCACCAAGCAGATCCTCGACAACTTCGGCGAGGACGGCTGGGAGCTGGTGCAGGTCGTGCCGGGCATGAACCCGGAGAACCTGGTCGCCTACTTCAAGCGCCCGAAGCAGTGAGCGGCGACGTGAGCACCCCGGAGGAGCGGCTCGCGGCCCTCGGGCTCGCGGTGCCGGAGGTGGCCACGCCGGTCGCGTCGTACATCCCCTCGGTCCGCAGCGGCAACCACGTCTACACGTCCGGCCAGCTGCCGATGCGCGAGGGCCAGCTCCTCGCGACCGGCAAGGTCGGCGGCGAGGTCAGCGCCGAGGAGGCCGTGGAGTGCGCGCGGCAGTGTGCGCTCAACGCCCTCGCCGCGGTCCGCGCAGAGGTCGGCGAGCTGTCGAAGGTGAAGCGGATCGTGAAGGTGGTCGCGTTCGTCGCCTCCACTCCTGACTTCACCGGCCAGCCGGGTGTGGCCAACGGCGTCTCGGACCTCCTCGGCGAGGTCTTCGGCGAGGCCGGCCGCCACGCCCGCTCCGCGGTCGGGGTCCCGGTGCTGCCTCTCGACGCGCCGGTCGAGGTCGAGCTGGTCGTCGAGGTCTGATGGACGCCCTGCACCGGCTGCCGCCGCACATGCTCGAGCAGGTCCGCGGGTTCGCCGACGGCACGAGCACTCCCGCCGAGCCCCGCAACGCCGCCACGATCGTCCTGCTGCGTGAGGGCGAGGCGGCCGACCCAGGGGCGCTCGAGGTGTACCTGCTGCGCCGCCACCTCGACATGGCGTTCGCCGGTGGCATGGCCGTGTTCCCCGGTGGCGGCGTCGACCCGCGGGACTTCGACCACGCGGTCGACTGGGTCGGCCCCTCCCCGGAGGAGTGGGCCTCCCACATGGGTGTCGAGGTCTCCCTGGCGCGGGCGCTGGTGTGCGCGGCGGTGCGCGAGACGTTCGAGGAGTCCGGCGTGCTGTTCGCGGGCCCGACCGAGGACAGCATCATCGAGGACACGACGGGGGAGGACTGGGAGGAGGACCGCCGCCGCCTGGAGGCGCGCGAGCTCTCCTTCACCGACTTCCTCTCGCAGCGCGGGCTCAAGCTGCGCTCGGACCTGCTGCGGGTCTGGGGCGCCTGGCTGACCCCGGTGTTCGAGCCACGCCGCTACATGACGTGGTTCTTCGTCGCCGAGCTGCCGCCGGGCCAGGAGACCCGCGACGTCTCCACCGAGTCGTACGAGGTGACCTGGCTCTCCGTCCGCGACGCGATCACCGCGGCCAACGAGCAGGAGATGCTCGTGCTCCCGCCGCAGTACTGCACGTTCCTCGAGCTGTTCGACTGCACGACGCCGGCCGCGGTGCTCGACGCCGCCGGCGCGAGGGACCTGACGACGGTGGAGCCGGCCGGTGTCGTCGACGGCGACGCGGCCTTCCTCGAGCTTCCCGCGCACCTGGTCGAGCTGGCGGAGAAGGTCGGGGGGAGGCTCGGGTCGTGACCGCCTGGGCCGGTGGTTCCTTCGGCGAGCGGGCGCACTGCGTGCTCGCGCCGAACCCGAACTTCATGACGCTCGACGGCACGAACACCTGGGTGCTGCGAGAGCCGGGTGGCCGCTCGGTGGTGGTCGATCCCGGCCCCGAGATCGCCGAGCACCTCGACGCGGTCGCCGAGACGGCAGGGGACGTGGCCGTCGTACTCCTCACCCACGGCCACGCCGACCACTCGGAGGCGGCACGCTCCTTCGCCGAGCGGATGGGATGCGGGGTCCGCGCCCTCGACCCGCGGCACCGCCTCGGCTCCGAGGGTCTCGTCGACGGTGACGTCGTGGAGGTCGACGGGCTCGAGGTCCGCGTCGTGGGCACCCCCGGGCACACCTCGGACTCGCTGTCGTTCGTGCTCCCAGCCGAGCGTGCGGTGCTGACAGGGGACACCGTTCTCGGACGAGGTACGACGGTCGTCGCCCACCCGGACGGGCAGCTCGGGGCCTACCTCGACTCGCTGCACCGGTTGCACGCCCTGGCCGAGGCGCAGGAGGTCGATGCCGTGTGGCCGGGCCACGGGCCGGTCATCGGCGACGCGCTCGCGGCGCTCGACTACTACCTCGCCCACCGCAAGGAGCGGCTCGAGCAGGTGCGCGAGGCCCTGCGCGATCTCGACCCGGCGCGCGAGGACCTCGCACGCGCGGTCGTCGAGAAGGTCTACTGCGACGTCGACCCGGTGCTCTGGGGCGCGGCGGAGCTCTCCGTCCGCGCCCAGATCGCCTACCTGCAGGCGTGACCTAGCGGGCGCGGCGCCCGAGGCGCTCGATGTCCATGATCACGACCGAGCGAGGCTCGAGACGCAGCCAGCCACGCGAGGCGAAGTCCGCGAGCGCCTTGTTGACCGTCTCGCGGGAGGCGCCGACGAGCTGGGCGAGCTCCTCCTGCGTCAGGTCGTGGTGCACGTGGATGCCGTCGTCGGCGGTGCGGCCGAACCGGTCGGCGAGGTCGATCAGCGCCTTGGCGACACGGCCCGGCACGTCGGAGAACACCAGGTCCGCCACGACGTCGTTGGCCTTGCGCAGCCGGCTGGCGAGCTGGGTCAGCAGGCCGCGGGCGACGGCGGGCCGGCCGTCGAGCCAGCGCAGGAGGTCCTCGTGCGAGAGCGAGGAGAACGTGGTGTCGGTGACCGCGGTGACCGTCGCGGAGCGCGGACCCGGGTCGAACAGCGACAGCTCACCGAACATCTGCCCGGGGCCGAGGATCGCGAGGAGGTTCTCCCGGCCGTCGGACGACGTGCGACCGAGCTTCACCTTGCCGTCGGTGACGACGTAGAGCTTGTCGCCCTCGTCGCCCTCACGGAAGAGCACCTCGCCACGACGCAGCTTCGTCTGCGCCATCGAGGCGCGCAGCGCGGTGGCTGCCTCGTCGTCGAGGGCACTGAACAAAGGTGCGTGACGGAGTACGTCGTTATCCAAGGGAGGTCCTCCTCGTCAACGCCTGGCGACCTACCAGGCGGTGGTTCACCTCACAGTGTGACGTATCAGCGGTTGGTTTCGCCAAGAGGCTCCCGGCGTGGACCCCCCGTACGATGAGCAGCGTGCCTGACACCGCCCTCGTCCGCCGTGCCCGCAAGATCAACCGGGTCCTCGCGGAGACCTACCCGGAGGCCCGGTGCGAGCTCGACTTCGACAACCCGTTCGAGCTGCTCGTGGTCACCGTCCTCTCCGCGCAGACCACCGACAAGCGCGTCAACGCGGTGCGTCCCGCACTCTTCGCCGCCTATCCCGACGCTCAGGCGATGGCGGGCGCGGAGCGCGAGAAGCTCGAGCAGCTGATCCAGCCGACCGGGTTCTTCCGGGCCAAGACCGAGTCGCTGCTGAAGCTGTCGCAGGCGCTCGTGGAGCGCTTCGACGGGCAGGTGCCACCACGGCTCGAGGACCTCGTCACCCTCCCCGGCGTGGGCCGCAAGACCGCCAACGTCGTGCTGGGCAACGCCTTCGGCATCCCCGGCATCACCGTCGACACCCACTTCGGACGCCTCGCCCGCCGTTTCGGCTGGACCCAGGAGACCGACGCGGTGAAGGTCGAGCACGAGGTCGGCGCGCTCTTCCCGAAGCGGGACTGGACCATGCTGAGCCACCACCTGATCTGGCACGGCCGGCGGGTCTGCCACTCCCGCAACCCCGCCTGCGGCGCCTGCCCGGTCGCCCAGTGGTGCCCGTCGTACGGCGAGGGGCCGGTCGACCCCGAGAAGGCCGCGAAGCTCGTGCGCACGGAGGGCCGCGCGTGAGCCGAAGCCCTCTTCGGGGCAGGCGCGACGCCCTGGCGGCAGCAGCCGCCTCCGCCGTACTCCTGCTCGCCGGCTGCACGGCCACGCCGTCCCAGGGAGACAAGACCCCCGGCACGCAGGGTCAGCTGGACGTGAACGTCGACGTCGACACCCCTGCCCTCCGGCGCCTGCATGCGGAGGCCGGCATCGAGCCGTGCAAGCCGTCGAAGGCGCCGGCCGTCGACGGAGGGATGCCCGACATCACCCTGCCGTGCCTCGGCGGCGGCCAGGACGTCAACCTCTCCTCGCTCCGTGGACCGATGGTGGTCAACCTGTGGGCGTCGTGGTGCGGGCCGTGTCGTGAGGAGCTGCCGCACTACCAGCGGCTGCACGAGCGAGGCAGCGGGAAGGTCGCCGTGCTCGGTGTCGACTACGAGGACACGCTTCCGGGCAAGGCGCTGGCGCTGGCGAAGGCGACCGGGGTCACCTACCCGTCCCTGGCCGACCCGGGCGGGAAGCTGCACGTGCCGTTCAAGGTCCGCGGGCTGCCGGCGGTGCTGTTCGTCGACCAGGACGGCAAGGTCGTGCACCAGGAGTTCGTGGCCATCAAGTCCTACGACCAGCTGGCTGGCATGGTCCGGGAGTACCTCGGCGTGAGCGTCGGCGGTGCTGGGTAGGCTCGAAGCCGTGTCAGACCCGTCCCCCGAGCCGCGCCCCGTTCCAGGGGGTGACGGCCACACCGAGGAGCCCTCGGGCCACCCGCCGCTGCCGGAGTGGCTCGAGCCGGTCCGGCGTGGGGCGATGCAGATCACCGTGGACGAGCTGACCCGGTTCGTCCCTCCTGAGGGCTCCTACACCCGCCGCGGCGCGGTGCTCATGCTCTTCGGTGAAGGTGAGACGGGTCCCGACCTGCTGCTCACCGAGCGGGCGCACGACATGCGCTCGCACCCGGGACAGGTCTCGTTCCCCGGCGGCTCGATCGACGACACGGACCCGACGCCCGAGCACACGGCGCTGCGCGAGGCCGAGGAGGAGACCGGTCTGGACCCGTCCGGCGTCGACATCTTCGCGATGCTCCCGGAGCTGTGGCTGCCGCCGAGCAACTTCGCGGTGACGCCGGTCCTCGGCTGGTGGCGCGATCCCTCGGAGGTCCGGGTCGTGGATCCCGGCGAGGTGCACGCGGTGCTCCGGGTGCCGATCGAGGAGCTGCTCGACCCCGAGCACCGGGTCTCGGTCCGCCACCCCTCGGGCTGGAAGGGGCCGGCCTTCCTCATCGGCGAGGACAAGGACCTCGTGCTCTGGGGCTTCACCGCCGGCATCATCGCCCGGCTCTTCGACTTCGTCGGCTGGACCAGGCCTTGGGACGCCGACCGCCTGACGGATCTGCCCACCCATATGCTTGCCGTCCCGCGTGAGGCGGACGGCCGCCGGACGCCACCTCCGAACACGAACTTCCAAGAGCGGTGAGGGTGCCACCTGTGACGCTGCCGTGAACGTCCTCGACTGGATCCTGGTCGTCGTTGTCATCGCCTACGCCGTCTCCGGCTACTGGCAGGGCTTCATCTCCGGAGCCTTCGCCACGGCCGGCCTGCTGATCGGCGGGTTCGTCAGCGTCCTCTGGCTGGTGCCCAAGCTGCTCGGCGACGCCGAGTCGTCGCTGTGGGTGTCGCTGGGTGCGCTGTTCGTGGTGCTGCTGTGCGCGTCGTTCGGCCAGGCGATCTTCCAGTACTTCGGATCGCGGATCCGCGACCGGATCACCTGGCAACCGGTGCGCGCGGTGGACGCCGTGGGCGGTGCGGCGCTGAGCGCGGCAGCGGTGCTCGTCGTCGCGTGGGTGCTCGGTGTCGCGGTGAGCGGGGCGGCGCTCCCCGGCCTCAGCAAGGAGGTCCGCAGCTCGGCCGTCCTGTCGAAGGTCGACTCCGTGATGCCGAACGAGGCGGACAACGCCCTCGGCTCGTTCAACGAGGTCGTCGGGTCGAGCTTCTTCCCCCGCTACCTCGAGCCGTTCGCACCCGAGCGGATCGTCGAGGTGGGCCCACCCTCGGACGCGGTGGCTCGTGACCCGCAGGTTCGCACGGCGTCGGCGAGCGTCCTGAAGATCCGCGGCGAGAACGACTGCGGCCGCGGCGTCGAGGGCACGGGCTTCATGTACTCACCCGGCCGGATCATGACCAACGCGCACGTCGTGGCCGGAGTGGACAACCCGAACGTCCTCGTCGGAGAGGACGAGGTGCCGGCAACGGTCGTCTACTACAACTCCGACCTCGATGTCGCGGTGCTCAAGGTCTCCGGCATCAACCGGCCGTTCCTGCGCTTCGACAAGACCGGCGAGGCCCGCGACGACGCCGCCGTCCTCGGCTACCCCAACGACGGCCCCTACAACGTCCAGGCCGCGCGGATCCGCGGCAAGCAGCGTCTGCGCAGCCCCGACATCTACGGCGGCGGCACCGTGATCCGCGAGGTCTTCTCGCTGCGCTCGTTGGTGCGTCCGGGCAACTCCGGTGGACCGCTGCTGTCGGAGGACGGCGACGTCTACGGTGTGATCTTCGCGGCGTCGGTGACCGACCGCGACACCGGCTACGCGCTCACGGCCGAGCAGGTCGCCCAGAGCGCGGCGCAGGGGATCAACAGCAGCCGCGAGGTCGGCACCGGCGACTGCGCCTGACCCGGGTCAGGCTCCGGGAGAGGCCGGCGAGCCAGGGCAGCAGCACCGCGTCGAAGGCCTCGGCGTCCTCCTCGTGCGGGAAGTGTCCGGTGCGTGGCAGCACGTGCGCCTCGAAGGGACCCGTCACCCACTTCCGGGAGCGCATGCTGCTCTTCACCGGTATCGCCGGGTCGTCCTCGCCGTGCACCACACATACCGGCATGCTCAGCGGGGGCTCCATCAGGAGGTTGAAGCGGCGGCCGTCGGCGCGGACGCGCGAGCGGAACAGCCACCGGTGGTACTCCAGCGCGCAGTGCGACGCCGGCCAGAGGCTCAGCGCGTCGTGGTAGAGCTCGGCGGTCCCGGGGTCGGGGAACGGCGACTCCGGGCTGCTCCAGCTTCGTAGGTGGTCGCGGACGTAGGTGCTCTCGGGGCGGGTGAGCCGTCGCTCCGGGACGAACGGTGCCTGCATGGCGAGGACATGGGTCAGGGCACCGAGCGCCCGGGACCTGCGCAGAGCCGACATGAGCAGCGGCAGCATGACGAGGGGATGGGGCGCGGCGACCGCGCACAGGGCGGTGACCTGCGCGGGATGCAGCGCGGCAGTCGCCCATCCGACGTACCCGCCCCAGCCCTGGCCGACGATCACGGCCCGTCGCTCGCCGAGCGCCTTGATCACCCCGGCGACGTCGGCGGCGAGGTTCAACGGGTCGTAGCCGCGCGGTGGCTTGTCCGAGCCGCCGTAGCCGCGCAGGTCCATCGCGACGGCGCGGTAGCCATGGGCCGCGAGGACGGGGAGCTGGGCGCGCCAGGCCCACCAGAACTCGGGGAAGCCGTGCAGGAGGAGCACCAGGGGCCGGTTCCCGGTCCCATCCTCGGGCAGGGCCTCCGCGACGTGGAACCGGGCCCCGTTGGCAGCGACGTACCTGTGCTGCCAGGGGCCCGGTATCTCGACGACTCCGGCTGGGTCGGGGGGCATTGCCACCGCGAGGCGCTATTTCCGGGTGAGGATCGTCTTGGTTTCCTGGGCCTGGCGGATCGCGCGCTCGGGCGCACGGACCTTCTTCACCTTCCGCATGCCGATGTAGGCGAGCAGGGCGGCGAGCAGGAGGTAGGCGCCGAACACGATCAGGAAGCACCACGCGAGGTGGAGGCCGGTCATCGAGATGAAGTAGGCGATGGCCACCGAGAGCATGATCACGGCGAGCACGCTGAGGAAGCCCGCGGCACCGAACATCCCCGCGCCGACGCCGCCGTTCTTGAAGCTGACCTTGAGCTCGGACTTGGCCAGGGCGATCTCGTTCTGGATCAGGCTGGAGATGTCACGGCTCGCGTCCGCGACGAGACGACCGACGGTCGGCTCCTCCTCGACGAGCGCCGGTGTCGCCGCGTGCGCCTCAACGCCCGCTGGGCTCACGCTGGTGGTCGCGCTGGGGTCGGTGGCCATCGATGCGCTCCTCGTCATCATGTGAGTCGTTCCTGACGGGGCCACCGGTTCTCGATGCACCGGCGGCCGCCGCGGTTGCGTGCCCCTGAGACTAGAGGACTAAACGTTCCCGCGTGCAGTGTGGCGAGGTCCACGGACCGGGACACACCTCGCACTTCCCACAGGCAAAGCGGCACCTCCCGTGGTGCGTTCGCCCCGGGAAGTGCCGCTTTGTCGCAGTGAACCTGGGAAACCGCCGGCCCGACCGCGCTGCGGCCCGACCCCGCCGGCGCCCCGCGACCGACTACTCGTCGCCGGACTTGTCCGACGCCAGGCCCTCCTGGATCAGCGACATCACCGTCGAGTCGGCCAGCGTCGTGACGTCGCCGACCTCGCGGTTCTCGGCCACGTCGCGGAGCAGACGGCGCATGATCTTGCCGGACCTGGTCTTGGGCAGCTCCTGGACGACCATGATCTGCCGCGGCTTCGCGATGGCGCCGATCTCGTGGGCGACGTGCTGGCGAAGCTCCTGCACCAGGTCCTCCGAGGCGGTCTCGCCGTCGATCAGCGCCGACTCCCGCAGGATGACGAAGGCGCAGACCGCCTGGCCGGTCGTGTCGTCGGTGGCGCCCACGACCGCCGCCTCGGCGACCTTCGGGTGTGACACGAGCGCGGACTCGATCTCGGTCGTCGAGAGCCGGTGCCCCGACACGTTCATCACGTCGTCGACGCGGCCCAGCAGCCAGATGTCGCCGTCGTCGTCCTTCTTGGCACCGTCACCGGCGAAGTAGCGGCCGGGGAAGCGCGACCAGTAGGTGTCCTTGAACCGCTGGTCGTCGCCCCACAGCGTGCGGAGCATCGCGGGCCACGGCTCGGTGAGCACGAGGTAGCCGCCCGAGCCGTTGGCGACCGGGGTGCCCGTGTCGTCCACGACCTCCGCGGAGACACCGGGGATCGGGGTCATCGCGGAGCCCGGCTTGCCCGCCGTGACACCCGGCAGCGGCGAGATCATGATCATCCCGGTCTCGGTCTGCCACCACGTGTCGACGATCGGGCAGCGCTCGCCGCCGATGTGCTCGCGGTACCACATGTAGGCCTCGGGGTTGATCGACTCACCGACCGAGCCGAGCAGGCGCAGCGAGGACAGGTCGTACTTCGCGGGGATCTCGTTGCCCCACTTCATGAAGGTCCGGATCGCCGTGGGCGCGGTGTAGAAGGTCGTGACCTTGTACTTCTCGATGATCTCCCACCAGCGGCCCTTGTGCGGGGTGTCGGGCGTGCCTTCGTACATCACCGACGTGGCGCCGTTGGAGAGCGGCCCGTACACGATGTAGCTGTGCCCGGTCACCCAGCCGATGTCGGCCGAGCACCAGTAGACGTCGGTCTCCGGCTTGAGGTCGAAGATCGACCAGTGGGTGTACGACGCCCCCACCATGTAGCCGCCGGTGGTGTGCAGGATGCCCTTGGGCTTGCCCGTGGTTCCCGAGGTGTACATGACGTAGAGCGGGTGCTCGGAGTCGAACATCTCCGGCTCGTGCGAGGAGTCCTGCTTCTCCACGAGGTCGTGCCACCACACGTCGCGGTCGGCGTTCCACCCTCCCTCGCCCAGGTCCTGGCCGGTGCGGCGCACCACCAGCACGCTGCGGACGTCGGGACAGCGTGAGACCGCCTCGTCCACCGCCGGCTTCAGCGCCGAGGCGGCGCCACGGCGGTAGCCGCCGTCGGCGGTGATCACCACGCGGGCGTCGCAGTCCTGGATCCGTCCGGCGAGCGCGTCGGCGGAGAACCCGCCGAACACCACCGTGTGCGGTGCGCCGAGCCGGGCGCAGGCGAGCATCGCCACGACCGTCTCGGGGATCATCGGCATGTAGATGGCGACCCGGTCGCCGGTCTTCACGCCGAGCTCGACGAGGGCGTTCGCGGCCCGGCACACCTCGTCCTGGAGCTCGGTGTAGGTGACCGTGCGGCTGTCGTTCTCGGGCTCGCCGACCCAGTGGAAGGCCACCCTGTCGCCGCGTCCGGCCTCGACGTGACGGTCCACGCAGTTGTACGACGCGTTCAGCTTGCCGCCGACGAACCACTTCGCGAAGGGCGGGTTGTCCCAGTCGAGCACGGACTTCCACCGCTCCGCCCAGTCGAGGCGCTCGGCCTGCTCGGCCCAGAAGCCGAGGCGGTCCGCGGAGGCTCGTTCGTAGGCTTCGGCCGTGATGTTCGCGTCGGCCGCGAGGGCAGCGGGCGGTTCGAAGCGGCGCTCCTCGCGCAGCAGGTTGGACAGTGTCTCGTCACTCACGTCGTCTCCTCGTCACAGTTCGTCTCTGTGGAATGTCTGGCTCGGCCTCTGCCTGGCCACGATATGCCGTACGACGTCCGGCGACGAGGGTTCGGGCCCAGGGTCGGACCCAGGGTCGGGTCCAGGGCCGTCCTCCTCGCCGCCGGGCGGCTGGGCGTTGGGGTGCGCTAGTGCGACACCGCCCCCTCGGCGCCCGCGCCGGTCAGCGCGCGGACCTCGAGCTCGGGGTAGGCCTCCAGCGACGAGGGCTCACGCGAGGTGATCGTGCCCAGGTAGCCGAGCAGGAAGCCGATCGGGATCGAGACGATGCCCGGGTTGCTCAGCGGGAACCACGCGAAGTCGGCCGTCTTGAACAGGGCCGTCTCCCCGCCGGAGACCACGGGCGAGAAGAACACCAGGCCGACGCTGGCGATCAGGCCGCCGTAGATGCTCCAGGTGGCGCCCCGGGTGTTGAACCGCGGCCAGAACAGGTTGTAGATGATCGACGGCAGGTTCGCCGAGGCCGCGACCGCGAAGGCCAGTGCGACCAGGAACGCGATGTTCAGCGACTGGGCCGGGATCGCCAGGACGATCGCGATGCCGCCGATGACGAACGCCGAGATCCGCGCCATCTTGACCTCGGACTTCTCGGTGGCGGTGCCCTTCTTGATCACGTTGGCGTAGATGTCGTGCGCCACCGACGACGCGGAGGTCAGGGTCAGGCCCGCGACGACCGCGAGGATGGTCGCGAAGGCCACGGCCGAGATCAACGCGAGCAGCACCGCACCTCCGGTCGACCCGGCACCGCCGCCGACGGCCTCGGCGAGCAGTGGTGAGGCGAGGTTTCCGCCGCTGAGGGCGACCTTGCTCTCGGCGCCCGTGTCGAGCATCGCCGCGGCACCGAAGCCGAGCACCAGCGTCATCAGGTAGAAGGCGCCGATCAGGCCGATCGCCCAGAGCACCGAGGAGCGGGCGTCCCGGGACGTCGGCACGGTGTAGAAGCGGATCAGGATGTGCGGAAGGCCCGCGGTTCCGAGCACGAGGGCGAGACCGAGGCTCAGGAAGTCGATCTTGCTGGTGAGCGTGGCGCCGTACTTCAGGCCGGGGTTGAGGAAGTCCTGGCCCTTGCCCGTGTGCTGGGCTGCCGCACCGAGGAGCTCGGAGAGGTTGAAGTGGAAGTGCCAGCCCACGAGGAAGGTGATCAGGATGGTGCCGGCCATGAGCAGCAGGGCCTTCACGATCTGCACCCAGGTCGTGCCCTTCATGCCGCCGACGACGACGTAGAAGATCATCAGGAACCCGACGCCGACGATCACGAGGTTCTTCAGCGCATCCGAGTCGACGCCGAGCAGCAGTGCGACCAGCGCGCCGGCACCGACCATCTGGGCCAGCAGGTAGAAGATCGAGACGACCACCGTCGAGGTGGCTGCGGCGGTGCGGACGGGACGCTGCTTCATCCGGTAGGCGAGCTGGTCGGCCATCGTGTAGCGGCCGGAGTTCCGCAGCAGCTCGGCGACGAGCAGCAGCGCGACGAGCCAGGCGACCAGGAAGCCGATCGAGTAGAGGAACCCGTCGTACCCGTAGAGCGCGATGGCACCGGAGATACCGAGGAAGGACGCGGCCGACATGTAGTCGCCGCCGATCGCGAGCCCGTTCTGGAAGCCGCTGAAGGAGCGGCCGCCGGCGTAGTAGTTCGCCGCGCCCGAGCCCTGCCGGCTGGCCCAGACCGTGATGCCCACGGTCAGGAGTACGACGGCGAGGAACAGGACGGTGGTCAGGGTCTGGCTGCTCACTTGCCGACCTCCTCGTTGTAGCGCTGCTCGAGACGGCGAGCGAGCGGGTCGAGCGACTTGTTGGCGTGCCTCGCGTAGAGCCACGCGATGCCGAAGGTCGACACGAACTGCAGGAGACCGAAGACGAGGGCGACGTTGATGTTGCCGACGACCTTGGTGTCCATGAAGTCGGTGGCCCAGTTCGACATGACCACGTAGAGCAGGTACCAGGCCAGGAACGCGATCGTCCACGGGATCGCGAACCTGCGGTAGCGCGATCGAAGCTCGTGGAAGTCGTCGCTGGCGTGCAGGTGCTCGTAGATCACGTGCCCCGACGTCTGGTGCGTCGTCTGGCGCGTCTCCTCAGCCATGAAGTTCACCTCTCTCCTCGGTGAGCCGACGGGCCGAGACGGGCACGGCGGCGTGCTGCTGTGTGACGCCCGTCACCGTAGGGAGAGATGCCTCGCCGGTGCGAGGGTGCTGCCGAGGCCCTGCGCCGAGCGGCGACCAGCGGTCGACGTACGGCACGAATCACGCGACGAACGGTTGCCGCCCGTGGCTCACAGGGGGAGCGGTCCTCGGTCCAGCGCGACGGCCTCGGGGGTGTGCAGCCGGACCATCGTCCGGGACAGGTGCACCGGCAGTCGCCGTGGCGTGAGCACGGAGACGACGACCATCGTCACGAAGGCGGCGGGGACCGTCCACGCCGCGGGGTGCGCGAGCAGCGCTCCGGCCCAGCCGGCGTGCGTGTGCCGCATCAGGGTGTCGACGACGGCGAGCCCCGACAGGCCGCCGCCTACGACCATGCCCGCGATCGCTCCGACGTCGGTGAGCCGCCGCCACCAGATGCCGAGCACCAGCAGCGGGCAGAACGTCGACGCGGCGACCGCGAACGCCAGTCCCACGGCGCGTGCCACGCCGACGCCCTCGGCGAGCACGGCAAGGGCCAGAGGTACGACGACCGCCACCACCGCCGCGGCCTGGAAGGACCGGACGCCACGGAACCTGCGCCCCATCACGTCCTGGCTCAGGACCCCGGCCACCGCGATCGTCAGCCCCGAGGAGGTCGACAGGAACGCCGCGAAGGCGCCCGCCGTCGTGAGCGCGGAGAGCAGCTCACCTCCGAGCCCCTCGACCATCCGGTTCGGGAGCTCGAGCACCACCGTGTCCGCTGCTCCGGAGGCGATCAGGTCGGGGGCGTAGAGCCTGCCGAGGGCGCCGTACACCGGCGGCAGCACGTAGAAGAGCCCGAGAAGGCCGAGCACGACCAGCGTCGTACGGCGGGCGGTCCGTCCGTCGGGGTTGGTGTAGAAGCGCACCACGACGTGCGGGAGGCCCATCGTGCCGAGGAAGGTCGCGATGATGATCGAGTACGTCGTGTACAGCGGGTGGGCGCTCGAGGAGACCAGCGGGGAGGTCCACACGTCCGGCGTCGGCCCCTGCTGCGCGACCTCGGCGGGGGAGACGGCGCCGTCGCCGATCCACACCGCGAGCAGGAACATCACCGGCACGAGCAGGGCGGTGAGCTTGAGCCAGTACTGGAAGGCCTGCACGAAGGTGATGCTGCGCATCCCTCCGGACATCACGTTGACCAGGACCACGACGGCGACGATCAGCCCGCCGACCCACCTCTCGGTGCCGGCGACGACCCCGAGCGCCAGGCCGGCGCCCTGGAACTGCGGCATCAGGTAGAGCCAGCCGATGCCCACGACGAGCACGGAGGAGAACCGCCGCACCACCCGGGACTCGAGCCGGCCCTCCGCGAAGTCCGGCAGCGTGTAGGCGCCGGACCGTCGCAGCGGGGCCGCGACCAGCACGAGCAGCATGAGGTAGCCGGCGGTCCAGCCGACCGGGTACCACAGCATCTCGGTGCCGGAGACCAGGACCAGCCCGGCGATGCCGAGGAACGACGCGGCGGAGAGGTACTCGCCGCCGATCGCCGAGGCGTTGAGGGCCGGCCGGACCGACCGTGAGGCGACGAAGAAGTCGCTGGTCGTGCGGGAGAACCTCCAGCCGTAGGCGCCGATCGCCAACGTGGCGATGGTGACCAGGGCGACGGCGAGGATGCCGTACGACGGCCTCACCGGAGGTTCCCTCGGACGCTCATGACCTCTCCACCATGTCGGTGAAGTTCCGCTCGTTGCGCTCGGCCGCCCGCACGTAGAACCAGCCGAGCAGGAGCAGCAGGGGGTAGGCCACGAAGCCGAGCAGCACCCACGCCAGCGGCATGCCGAGCACCTGCACCTCGTCGAGCGACGGGAACAGCCAGTAGGACAGGGGCAGCCCGCCGACGGCGACCAGCACGGCGACGACCACGATGCCGGCCAGCCGGAGCTGCACGCGCAGCAGCGAGCTCATGTAGATCTCGCCGAGCCGGGTCTGGGCGTCGATCTCCGAGGTCACGTTGACGCGGCGGGGCCGCCCTGCCGTGGTGCGCGGACTGGTCACGCGGACCCGCCGCGCCGGGCTGCCGCTCTCGGCGCTCATGGCCGCGTGGTGCTTCCGGGGCGGGCCCGGCGAACCAGGAGGTCGCGCAGCTGGCGGGTGTGCCGGCGGCTCACCGCGAGCTCCTCGCCGCCGACGACCACGGTGCACCGGCCGGAGTCCATCCGGACCTCCTCGACATGGGCGAGCGCGACGAGCAGGGACCGGTGGATCCTGACGAACCCGGCGTCGTGCCACTGCTCCTCCAGCGAGGTCAGCGGCACCCGCACCAGGTGGCTCCCGTCGGCGGTGTGGAGCCGGGCGTAGTCGCCCTGGGCCTCGACGTAGCGGACCGCCGCACGGGAGATGAACCGGGTGCGACCGCCGAGCTCGACGGCGATCGTGTCGGCGCCGTTCGTGGCCGTCGTCGTCCCGCTGGCCTCGACGACGCGTCGCACCGCCTCGGTGAGCCGGTCGTCGCGGACCGGCTTGAGGACGTAGTCGACCGCGTTGAGCTCGAACGCGTCGACGGCGTGCTCGTCGTGGGCGGTGACGAAGACGACCGGCGGAGGCTCCTTGAAACGCGCCAGCACCCGGGCGAGCTCCAGGCCGGTCAGCCCGGGCATCCGGATGTCCATGAACACGGCGTCGACGCCGTCCTCCTGCAGCACCCGGAGCGCCTCGGCGGCCGAGTCGGTGGTGAGCACCTCGCCGACCCGCGGGTCGTTGCCGAGCAGCCAGGCGAGCTCGTCGAGGGCGGGCCGCTCGTCGTCCACGACGAGGACCTTCAGCCGTGCTGGGTTCTGTGTGGTCGGTGTGGTCTGCGTGGTCATGGTCGGACCCCCGGCGCGTACTTCGGCACCCTCACGATGACCTTGGTACCCACTCCGGGGCCGGTCTCCACGACGAGTCCGTACTCGTCCCCGAAGGTCGACCTCAGTCGCTCGTCGACGTTGCCGAGGCCGACCGAGTCCATCGAGGTGTCACCGGCCAGCGCCCGTCGTACCCGCTCGGGGTCCTCGCCCACGCCGTCGTCCTCGATCGTGATCACGCACTCGGCGTCGTGGTCCTCGCCGATGATCGTGATCCGGCCGGGGCCGGCCTTGCCCTCGAGCCCGTGGCGCACGGCGTTCTCGACGAGCGGCTGGAGGCACAGGAACGGTACGACGGCCGGCAGCACCTCGGGGGCCACGCGCAACGTGACCTGGAGCCGGTCGCCGAAGCGCGCCTTCTCGAGCACCAGGTACCTCTCGATCGAGCGCAGCTCCTCCGCGAGGGTGGTGTACTCGCCGTGCCGCCGGAACGAGTAGCGGGTGAAGTCGGCGAACTCCAGGAGCAGCTCGCGGGCACGTTCGGGGTCGGTGCGCACGAACGACGCGATCGCCGTGAGCGAGTTGTAGATGAAGTGCGGGCTGATCTGGGCCCGCAGCGCCCTGACCTCCGCCTCCATCAACCGGGTGCGGGAGGCGTCGAGCTCGGCCAGCTCGAGCTGTCCGGAGACCCAGCGGGCGACCTCGTTCGTCGCCCGCACCAGCCCGGCGGACGCGGCCGGGGCGTAGACCTGCAGCGTGCCGACGACGCGCTCCTCGACCGTGAGGGGGCTGACGATCACGTGCCGGAGGGGGCAGGCGGGGTCGTAGCAGGGGAGGTCGGTCTTGTCGCGCACGGACGTGCCCCCGTCGGCGACGACCTGCGCCGCGAGGCCCGGCGCCTGCTCGCAGTGATGGCTGAACCGGCCCTCCCAGGCGAGCAGCCGCTCGGTGTCGGTCAGGGCGACGCACGTCCCGCCGAGCAGGTCGCGGAGGTGGCGGATGGCCTTGCCCGCCGACGCCTCGGTCAGTCCCGAGCGCAGGGGCGGTCCGGCGAGCGAGGCGGTGTGCATGGTGCGGAACGTCGCACGGTCGGCCTCCGTGCCGAGGTGCCCCGGCCGGAGCCAGCCCCACCACGAACGCATCCGGGCCCCTACCTGAAGTCGATGAGGAGGGCGTCGTCGTCCATGGAGCCGGGACCGCCGACGTCTCCGTGCGGCAGGCTACCCCGATCGGGGGGTTCGGGCGTGGACTCCGGCGGAAGCGCCCACGGCAGCACGCTCGTGCGGCAGGCGGTCGTCACGTACGGCAGCAGCATCCCGTCCGCGCCGCGGCCGTACTCGTCGTAGAGGTCGTCCACCTGGCGCAGCACCCGCTCGCGCTCCAGCTCGGACATCATCGCGACGGTCGATCGGGAGATGACCAGGTCCCGCAGGGACTCCCGGTGCAACGGGTGCCAGAAGCGGAAGGTCGCCCGCTCGACGGTCTCGAACATGCCCGTCTCGTCGATCGCGGCCGTCGGGTCGTCCTCCTGGGGCGCAGTGCCGATGATCCGGCCGAGCCGCTTCACCCAGGGGATCCGCTCGTCGCGGGAGTTCCAGATCACCGCCAGACGGCCACCGGGGCGGAGCACACGAGCCACCTCCTGCAACGTGGCCGCGGTGTCGAACCAGTGGAAGGCCTGTGCCGCGACGACGAGGTCGGCCGCCCGGGAGCGCACGGGAACCTGCTCCGCCGTACCTGCGACGACCCGGGCGCCGGGCGCTCGGGCGACCAGCCGGGCGAGCATCGCCTCGGACGGGTCGGTCGCGGTGACGGTGCAGCGGCGTGCGAGCAGCTGCTCGGTCAGCTTGCCGCTGCCCGCGCCGAGCTCGACCGCCTCGGGTGCCGTGCCGCCCGAGAGCAGCCAGTCGACGGCGTCGTCGGGGTACGACGGCCGCGCCCTGTCGTAGGCGTCGGCGACCAGGTCGAACGAGCGCGCCGGCACCAGGACCGGGTGGTGGCGGGGGAGCTCGTTCATCATTCGCGAGGCTACCGGTCACCGCCGCGGGTGAGCGCATGGTGGTCGGCTAGCCTTGGCGGTCGTGTCTCCTGCAACCTCCGCGGACCCGCTGGCCCGACTCGCCTCCCTCGAAGGGGTGGGCTCGGCCATGGCCGCGGCGCGTGACGGGATCGACGTACTCCTCCGCGACCGCGGCCTGCGCAAGAGCCCGCCGGAGCTCACCGCGGAGTCCCTGCTCCTCGGTGCGCACGCCAGCGCGGTGCTCGAGGGCTCCGAGTCCGGGCTCGACGAGATGCGGGCCGGCCTGGGCGACGAGACGGCTCAGGCGGCGCTCCGGGTCAGCGCCGAGCTGCTCGCGAACATCCCGGTCATCTCCCGGGCGCCGCTCCAGGCCCTCGCGCGGCTGCACACGCTCGCCGGCAAGTCCGTCGTCGCGGACGCCGACCTCGGCCGTCCCCGTGACGCGGCCGGTGCAGCACGGCTCAACGACCTCGCCGGGCTGCTCGTCGCGCCGACCGAGGCGCCGGCGCTGGTCGTGGCGGCGGTGGTGCACGCCGAGCTCGCCACAGTGGCGCCGTTCGTGTCCCACAACGGGATCGTCGCGCGTGCCGCCGAGCGGCTGGTCCTCGTGGCACGCGGCGTCGACCCGAAGTCGTTGGTCGTGCCGGAGGCAGGACACCTGCGGCTGCGGCGGGAGTACGAGTCGAACCTGCGTGGGTACGCCGAGGGCGGCACCGCCGGGGTGCACGCGTGGCTGCTCTACGCAGCCGAGGGGTACGCCGCAGGGGCCGAGGCGAGCCCCGCCGTCCCGCGGCGCTGACCCGAGCCGGCGCGGACGCACAGACCCGCTGACAATGCGAGCGGCACTCAGATCAGATGACCATGAGTGCCGCCGCTGACACGCGAGACCTGGCTACCAGGCGTGCACCGATTCTGTTGTTCTGGGTGACCCCTGAGACAACGCCCATAGGAAGGGTAGGTCGCCGCGTGGGTACCGGGCTCACGTGCGGGTCTTTAGTTGTGGTTTCTTTTCTACGCCAGTTGGCGAAATCGGACAAGGGCCGACCGACCCTTGTCTACGTCAGCGAAACCCTGTGCGACGGCGTGCCGCCAGGTAGACCGCCCCACCGACGCTGACCGCGGTGCCGAGCGCGATCGCGGCCAGGGTGGGTCGGCTGGAGGGCAGCCGCATGCGGCGGGTGAGCGCCACCGGACGGGTGAACCACAGCACCGGCCAGCCGCGCGAAGCCGCGACCTTGCGCAGCTCCTTGTCGGGGTTGACGGCGTAGGGGTGCCCCACGATCTCGAGCATGTGGACGTCGGTGACCGAGTCGCTGTAGGCGTAGCTGCGCGAGAGGTCGTAGCCCTTCTCCCGGGCGAGCTCCTCGATCGCGGTCGCCTTGTTCTCGGCGTAGGCGTAGTACTCGATCGCGCCGGTGTACTTGCCGTCCGCGATCTCCATCCGGGTCGCGATCACGCCGTCGGCCCCGAGCATCTCGCCGATGGGCTCGACCACCTCGGCGCCCGACGCGGAGACGATCACGACGTCGCGACCGGCGAGCTGGTGCTCCTCGATGAGCGAGACCGCCTCGTCGTAGACCAGCGGGTCGACGATGTGGTGGAGGGTGTCGGCGACGATGTCGCGCACGGTCTGCACGTCCCAGCCGGCGGAGAGCCGGGAGAGGAACTCCCGCATCTTCTCCATCTGGTCGTGGTCGGCGCCGCCCACGAGGTACACGAACTGGGCGTAGGCGCTGCGGAGCACCGACCCGCGCGAGATCAGGCCGCCGGCATAGAACGAACGGCTGAACGCCAGCGTGCTCGACTTGGCGATGATCGTCTTGTCGAGGTCGAAGAACGCCGCCGGGCGTCCGAGTCGGCCGGCCGCTGTCGCGGACCTCGGCGACGTCGAAGGCAACGTGTCGTCGGTGGTGCCCATCGGGGCGGCTCCTTCTTGTCCGCGGGCTTTGTCGGACATGGGGCTGGTCGAACGGTTTGTGGTGTCGTGTGGGCGACACTAAGTAAAGAAGACGCTAGGATGAGGGGCGTTGCGTGCCGCCTGGTGGCGCGGCCACGGTCACGATACCCGGCGCGAGCAGCACCTAGTCGTCAGCGGCATTCCCCCCGCCGCTGACAGGTCCGGCTCATCCCCCCCGAGCACGGGCCGGCGGCCCTCGATCATCCCCCCCGATCGAGGGCCGCCACCTTTCTCCGGCGTTTTATCGCCCTTTTTCGGTACGTTCCCTCGCCGATCTCCGTCCACAGGGCGGCGGCCCCTGCCGTCGTCCACATGCCTTGGTCGGGACCTCGCCGCCGCGCGCGGTGCGGAGCATGGTCGGGCCATGACGCCGCGAACCCCTGCCTCGCTCCCCTCTCCGCGCGGTCCCGCCACGCCGCTGCTCCTCACGCGCGACGCCGCCCTGGTCGCGGAGCTCCAGCGGCTGGCCGCAGCCGCCGGAACCTCGGTCGAGGTGGTGCCCGAGTGCAGCGACGCGCGGTCCAGGTGGCCGGTGGCGCCGGTGGTGCTCGTCGGACCCGATGCGCTGGCTGCGCTGGCGGCCACGGCACCGGCGCGCCGCGACCGCGTCCATGTCGTGTCGCGGCAGGCGCTGCCCGACGGCTTGTTCCGGGCAGCGCTCGACATCGGCGCCGAGAGCGTCGTCGAGCTGCCCGCCGCGGAAGAGTGGCTCGTGGAAACCCTCACCGACACCACGGACGGCTCGACCGGGTCGGCAGGCGTGGTCGCCGTGGTGGGCGGGTGCGGCGGGGCGGGGGCCACGACGTTCGCGACGGCTTTGGCGACGGTCGGCGCGTTCCGACGTACACCCGGTGACGCTGGTCGACGCCGACCCGCTGGGGTCGGGGATCGAGCGCGTCGCAGGCCTCGAGGACCGCCAGGGCGCGCGTTGGGGATCGCTGCTCGAGTCCGCAGGACGCCTCGGCTCACGCTCGCTGCGGTCCGCGCTGCCCCAGCGTGAGGGGCTCGCGGTCCTCGGCTGGGGCGAAGAGGGTCGCTGCGACCTCGACCCGTACGTCGTCCGGGAGGTCGCGAGCGCGGCTGAGCGCGGCAGCGCTCTCGTCGTCGTGGACCTTCCGCGGTACCCCGATCCCGCAGCGGTGGAGCTGCTGCTCCGCGCAGACCACCTCGTCGTCGTCTGTCCGCTCACGCTGTCCGCGGTGGCAGCCACGGCACGGCTGCTCGGCAGGGTGCTGCCGATGGTCCCGGCCGCCCATCTCGTGGCGCGGGGACCCTCGTCGGCGCTCGACCCCGAGGAGGTGGGCGATGCGCTGGGGCTCCCGCTCGCTGCCGTCATGGCCGACCAACGGCGGCTCGACGAGTCGGTCGAGCTCGGTCTCGGGCCGGTGCACGCCCGTCGCGGGCCTCTCGCCCGGGCGGCGCGGTCGACCCTGGCACGACTCGACTCACTGACCTCGTCCACGGGAGCCGTGGCGTGAGCCGGCAGGACCTGCTCGAGCGGGTTCGGGACCGCCTCGCGAGCAGCGGCACGCCCCTGGACCCGGCGCAGGTCGCGCGGGCCCTGCGGGAGGAGGGCCGGCCGGTCGGCGACGCCGAGGCGCTCGCGGTCCTCGACGACCTCCAGCGCGAAGTCCTCGGCGCCGGCCCGCTCGAGCCCTTGCTGCGAAGAGACGGCGTCACGGACGTGCTCGTCAACGGTCCCGACCGCGTGTACGTCGACCGCGGCGACGGTCTCGAGCTCACCGACGTGACGTTCCCCGACGACGCAGCGGTGCGGCGGCTGGCCCAGCGGCTCGCCTCGACGGCCGGACGGCGGCTCGACGACGCGACGCCGTACGTCGACCTGCGACTGCGCGACGGCACGCGGTTCCACGCCGTTCTCGCGCCGCTGTCCCGTCCGGGCACCGTGCTGTCCCTGCGCGTGCCCCGGGAACGCGTCTTCGACCTCGACGAGCTCGTCGCCCGCGAGACGGTCTGCGCCGAGGGCGCGGACCTGTTGAGGCGCATCGTCGACCGCCGGCTCGCCTTCCTCGTCACCGGCGGCACTGGCTCCGGCAAGACCACCCTGCTGTCGGCCCTGCTGAGCCTGGTCGACCCCTCTCACCGGCTGGTGGTCGTGGAGGACGCGAGCGAGCTGCGCCCGGCGCATCCCCACGTGGTCGGTCTCGAGGCTCGTCCCGCGAACGTCGAGGGTGCCGGTGCGGTCCCGCTCCAGGTGCTCGTCCGTCAGGCGCTGCGGATGCGCCCGGACCGGCTCGTCGTCGGGGAGGTCCGTGGCGCGGAGGTCACGGACCTGCTCATGGCGATGAACACCGGACACGAAGGGGGCTGCGGCACGCTGCACGCCAACTCCTGCGCGGACGTTCCCGCGCGCGTGGAGGCGCTCGCGATGTCGGCGGGCATGCCCCGGGAGGCTGCCCACAGCCAGCTCGCCTCGGCGCTCGACGTGGTCATCCATCTGGGTCGAAGTCAAGGGCGTCGACGGGTCGAGGAGGTGGCCGTCCTTCGCCGAGGGGCGGACGGCTACGTCGTCGCATGCGCCGGCGGTCACCTTCGGGGAGGGGATCCAGACCCACGAGGGCGCGGATCGCCTTGCGGAGCTGATCCGCCGGTGATGGCCCTCGTGGCCGCGGCCGGGGCGGGGCTGGTCGTGTGGCTGATCCTCGCCGAGCCGTCCGGCCGTTCCCTGGTCTGCCCGGGCCGCGCCGGGGTCACGGCCGGGGTCACGGTGGAGACCAGGACGCTCAGTCGTGCCGGCCGGGATCGGGGCGGTGGCGGTCGGCGCCCTCCTGGTGACTGTTCAGGGCACCACCCTGGCCCTCGGCCTGATCGTCGTGGGGGTGCTCGTAGGAACGGAGCGGATCGCGCGCCGCGGTCGGGACCGGCGCACGGCGCAGCAGCGGGCCGAGCGCGTCGTGGAGGTCTGTGAGGCACTCGCCGCGGAGCTGCGCGCAGGCCGGCCGCCCCTGCTTGCGCTTCGCCGCTGCGTCGAGGTCTGGCCAGAGCTCGAGCCGGTCGCCACCGCTGGTGAGCTCGGCGCGGACGTGGCCAAGGCACTGCGGAGGCTGGCCGCGCTTCCGGGCGCATCAGGGCTGTCGGAAGTCGCCGCGGCCTGGCAGGTGTCGGAGAGCTCGGGCGGGACCATGGCGCTCGCTCTGAGCCGGGTGGCGGACTCCGCAAGGCGCCGCCGGTCCACCCAGCACCTGGTGATGTCCGAGCTCGCCTCGGCCCAGGCGACCGCCCGGCTCGTGGCGGTCCTGCCCGTGGTCGTGCTTGCGATGGGCTCCGGGCTCGGAAGCGACCCGTGGGCGTTCTTGCTGACCACGCCGTTCGGGCTCACCTGCCTCGGTGGCGGACTCGTGCTCACCTATGCCGGGCTCACGTGGATGGACAAGATCGCTACCGCGGCGGTGGAGTCGTGACCGACCCGGGCGCCCTGCTGCCGGCGCTGGTGACGGCTGTCCTGGCGGCGACCGCCGTCGCTCTGGCTGTGCCCCACAATGCCCGGAGCGGCCTTGCGGCCTGGCCGGCCACCAGGGACCAGGGTCCCCGGGCGGGTCCCACCGCCGCTCCACAACCGGACCGCGACCTGATGGAGCGGCATCGTGGCCTGGTCTCCCTCCTCGCCGGCGCCGCCCCGGTCGCCCTGCTCGGAGGGGTCGTCGGGACGGTGGCAGGCGTCGTCGCCGCGCTTGCGGTCTACCGTGCGCTCGGCCGCCGTGAGCCCACACATGCCCGACGCCGCAGGGAGCAGGTGGCCCGGGACCTGCCCCAGGTCGTCGACCTGCTGGCCGTCACGCTCGCCGCCGGTGCTGATCCCACCTCCGCCCTCACAGCGGTGATCGCCGCCCTGGACGGGCCGGTGGTGGAGGAGCTGCGTGCGGCCGAGCACGCGCTCGAGCTGGGGCGTGACCCTGCGCGTGTCTGGCGTGAGGTTGCGCAGCGTCCCGGGCTCGCGCCGCTCGGGAGGACGATGGCTCGGGCCGTGGAGTCCGGCGCCTCGGTGAGCGACGCGCTTCACCGTCTCGCGGATGACCTCCATGCCGTGGCGCGGCTGGAGGCCGAGAGCCGCGCCCGCACGGTGGGCGTACGCGCAGCCGCGCCCCTGGGGCTCTGCCTCCTGCCGGCCTTCGTCCTCGTCGGAGTCGTCCCTCTGGTCGGGAGCACCATCGGTTCGCTCCTGGCCCGATAGCTGCCCTGGCCGCCTGGGCCGCGAGGCCCGGCGCGCTCCTGGCCCGATAGCTGCTCTGGCCGCCTGAGCCTGCGGGCGCGATCGAGCCGCCTCGGACCGTGCGGCCGCCGACCACGTTCCCTCCACAACCAGCCGCCACCAGGCATCGGTCCCCCGGTCACGAAGTGCCCGTCGAACGGACTGCCCGAAGAGAGAAGTGTCGGACTTGTCAGTTCGATCCGCCGGTCGCAGAGGCCGGCTCTCCACGGAGGTATCCATGACCAAATCGCCCGTTGCCCGGCTCCGAAACCAGAAGGGCGTCACCACAGCCGAGTACGCCGTCGTCACCGCAGCAGGCTGCGGATTCGGCGGCGTCCTGATCAAGCTCCTCACCAGTGAGTGGGGCCAGAACCTGCTCAAGAAGCTGTTCGACTTCTTCCTCACCATGATCGGCGTCGGCTGAGGCCGTGCCCGATCTTCAGAGTCCGGCCGGAAGGGCGCGCAGGTCGCTGCGGGCTCTTCCGGCCGTGCCACCTCGTTCGGACCGCGGGTCTGTCACGGCCGAGACCGCGGTCGTGCTCCCGGTGCTCGTGGCGATCACGCTCGGGCTGGTCTGGTTGGTCGCCCTCGCGGTGACCCAGGTGCGGGTGGTGGATGCCGCCCGTGAGACCGCTCGGGCCTTCGCGCGTGACGAACCCGCATCCGCAGCCATCGGCCTCGGTCAACGCGTCGGGCCGTCAGGATCCCGGATCAGCGTCGACGAGGAGGACGGCCTGGTCCGGGTCCACGTGGTCGCGGAGGTCAAGGGGCCCGGTGGTCTCTTCGCCTTCCTGCCCGGTGTCGAGGTCGATGCCGAGGCAGTCGCTGCACAGGAGGAGTCGTGACCGGACTCGTGGCCGGACTCATGGCCGGGCTCGCGAGGAGATGGGGTCCGCGCCGCCGAAGCCGCTGTCGCGCGGACGAGCTCGGCGGGGCGTCGGTGCTCGTCCTGGTGCTCGTGGCGGCGGTGACCACGCTGGCGCTCGCGGGCGTCACGGTAGGCGGTGTTCTCGTGGGTCAGCGCCGTGCCTCGGCGGCCGCTGACCTGGCCGCGTTGGCCGGAGCCGAGGCCCTGGGCCGTGGCGCGGGCACGGCCGCCGCCGGGGTGGCCGCTTGCGAGAAGGCCGGAAGGGTGAGCGCCGCGAACCAGGCCCGGCTCACCGGTTGCCTGGTCGAGGGCCTCGAAGTCGTCGTAGAGGTCGCGGTCGACGTTCCGTCCGCCCTCGGTGCCGGCTGGAGTGTGCCGGCCCGGGCAAGAGCCGGCCCCGCCGGGGCGGGTCCAAGTGGGCCGGGTCCGGCTGGAACGGGTCCGAGCTGGAACGGGTCCGCGGACGGGTCCCGCCGGGGCAGGTCCGGCTACGGGTTCGGGCGGTCCTGCTCGGTGACCGGCTGGTCGACCTTGGTGGCAGTGGTCTCTGCCTCCGTCTCCGAGGCGCCGTCGGTCGCCGCGCTCTGGCGGTCACGAGTCTCCAGCTCCTCCGTCAGGCGGTTGAGCTTCTTCCGCTCCTGCCGCCGACGACCTGCCCGGCGGATGCCGGCGCTGATCAGGGCAAGGCCTGCCACGAGCAGCACCACGGTCGCCGCGCGCCGGCCAGGAAGACGCGCAGGTGTTGGTCTGGATGTTGACAGCGCCCAGGTCGAAGGACGCCGGCTTGGTTCGGCACCGCCGACGAGCGCAGCGACCAACGCGCCAACGGCCAGGAGGACGAGGATGATTCCGAGAACGAGCATGTGCGGCCCTTTCCGCCAGTTGCGGCTCAGGCTAGCCCGTCTCTCGCAGAAGTACATCGAGCAGTGCCACCGCTGCGTGCTTGTCGAGCGGGTTGTTGCCGTTGCCGCACTTCGGCGACTGCACGCAGGAGGGACAGCCGTCCTCGCAGGCGCACGCGTTGATCGCCTCGCGCGTCGCGGTCCACCACTCGACGGCTGCGTGGAAGCCGCGTTCGGCGAACCCTGCCCCGCCCGGATGCCCGTCGTAGACGAACACCGTCAGCTGGCCCGTGTCCGGGTGCAGCGCCGTCGAGACGCCGCCGATGTCCCAGCGGTCGCACGTGGCGAAGAGGGGGAGGAGCCCGATGGCCGCGTGCTCGGCGGCGTGCGCTGCGCCGGGCAGGTCCCGGCCCTCGAAGCCCGCCTCCTCGAGGACGGCCGGCGGCAGGGTCCACCACATCGCCTTGGTGTCGAGGACCCGCTCCGGAAGGTCGAGGGGCTCCTCACCCAGCACCTCTCCGGAGGGCACACGGCGTTTGAGGTACGACACCACCTGGTGGGTCACCCGGACGTCGCCGAAGCTCACCCGGGCGGGTCCCCACGTGGTGTGGTCGTTCTCGTGCTGGATCGCGATGTCGGTGACCTCGCGGGCGGAGGTGGAGTAGTCGGGTGCGGCCGGCGTCACCACGGCGACGTTCTCGTCGAGGTCGAGCGAGAGCACGACGTAGGTCTCGCCGAGGTGCAGGTACACCGCCCCCTGGTGCACCGAGCCGTGTGCGGAGGAGCTGTCGACCGTCCCGAGCAGACGTCCGGTGCCGTCCTCGACGAGGCGGACAGGTGGGCCGCCCGTGGAGCGGATGTCGGCAAGGTCGCAGGCGCGGCTGCGGTCGGTCCAGAACCAGCCGCGCGCCCGCCGCCGGAGCATCCCGGCCTCGGTGAGTGCCTCGACGCCGGACCGCGCCATCGGGCCGAACATCTCGAGGTCGTCCTCGGTCAGCGGCGACTCCTCCGCGGCGGCACACAGGTGCGGCCCCAGGACGTAGGGGTTGTCCGGGTCGAAGACGTTGGCCTCGACCGGCTTCCCGATGAGCGCCTCGGGGTGTGTCACGAGGTAGGTGTCGAGGGGGTCGTCCCGAGCCACGAAGACCCCGAGCGCGTCCTGGCCGCCGCGACCGGCGCGGCCGATCTGCTGCCACAGCGCCGCGCGGGTGCCCGGGAACCCGGCCAGCAGCACCGCGTCGAGGCCGGACACGTCGATGCCGAGCTCGAGGGCGTTCGTCGCGGCAAGCCCCAGGAGCTCGCCGCGCCTGAGCGCGTGCTCGATCGCCCGGCGGTCCTCGGGGAGGTAGCCACCGCGGTACGCCGCGACCCGTTCGGACAGGCCCGGCTCCACCTCGTCGAGGAGACGCTTCGTCGTGAGGGACACCGTCTCGGCGCCACGCCGGGAGCGGATGAACGCCAGCGTCCGGACCCGGTCCACCACCAGGTCGGCCAGCAGGTCTGCGATCTCGGCGGTGGCCGAACGTCGCACGGGCGCACCGTTCTCCCCGCCGAACGACGTGAACGGCGGCTCCCACAACGCCAGGGCGACCTGCCCGCGTGGGGAGCCGTCCTCGGTGATCGCGACGAACGGCAGTCCGGTGAGGCGCTCGGCGGACGTCTCCGGCTCTGCCACGGTGGCGGAGGCCAGCACGAACGTCGGGCTGGCGCCGTACAACGAGCACACCCGGCGCAGGCGGCGCAGGATCTGGGCGACGTGCGCGCCGAACACGCCGCGGTAGTGGTGGCACTCGTCGACCACGACGTACTCCAGCATCGAGAAGAACCTCGCCCAACGGGCGTGGGCGGGGAGCATCGACCGGTGCAGCATGTCGGGGTTGGTGAGGAGGTACTCCCCGTGGTCCCGCGCCCAGTCCCGCTGCTCGCGGGAGGAGTCCCCGTCGTGCGTGGTCGCGCGCAGGTCGGGCAGTCCGAGCGACAGGAGTCCCGAGAGCTGGTCCTGGGCCAGGGCCTTCGTCGGGGAGAGGTAGAGGACCGTCGAGCCCCGCTGTCCCTGGGGGCGGCGCTTGCCGATGACGGAGGTGAGGGCGGGCATGAGATAGGCCAGGGACTTGCCGGACGCGGTCCCGGTCGAGATCACGACGTTCCGACCGGCGTGCGCCTCGATCGGCGGCGGCGACCTGGTGGCTCCACGGCCTCTCGATGCCGCGGCCCCGCCATGCCGCCACGAGGTCCGGGTGCGCCCAGTCCGGCCAGTCGGCGGACTGTCCCCGGCGAGGTGGCAGCACCTCGAGGTGGGTCAACCGGTCCTCGCGGCCCTGTCCGCTGAGCCGGTCCAGGGCCTCGGCGACGGGCTGGTTCGTGCGAGGGGCCACGTGAGGCATCCTCGCAAACGGCTGGTGAGTCCGGTTGTCCGTACCGGTCGAAGCCGGCTCTACGCGGGGGAGAGTGGGCCAGCCCCCCGCACCCCAGCGTGACCTGCGCGGTTAAACCGTGCATGATTGAATACACTTCGCACAGCGGGAGGGTGTCGTACGGCACTCTCCTAAGACTTCGCGCACGCGGCATGGTTGGGAGAAACCACGTGGATCTGTCACTCGAGACGCGTCACGAGGATGGGAACACCATCATCGAGGTCGGCGGGGAGATCGATGTCTACACCGCTCCGCGGCTCAGGGACAAGATCACCGAGCTCGTCGGTGAGGGTCACTACAACCTCGTGATCGACATGGAGAAGGTCGACTTCCTCGACTCGACCGGGCTCGGGGTGCTGGTCGGCGGTCTCAAGAAGGTGCGCGCCCACGACGGGTCGATGCGCCTCATCTGCAACCAGGAGCGTCTGCTCAAGATCTTCCGGATCACCGGCCTCGCCAAGGTGTTCACCATCCACGGCTCGCAGGCCGAAGCGCTCGCTGACCTCTGAGGGGAACCATGCCGTCTGGCACCGATCGTGCGGCCGCTGCGGTCACCGTCACGATCGCCCGTGATCCTGCCCTCGTGCGTACCGTCCGCCTCGTCGCGGCCTCGGTCGCTCGTCGTGCCGGGCGGGACGAGGAGTTCGTGGAAGAGGTACGCCTCGCCGCCGGTGAGGCGTGCGCGCTCTTCCTCGGAGAGGATTCCGGTACGCCGGGGGGCGAGCCCGTCGAGGTGACCATCAGCATCGACGACACGTTGAGCGTCGACGTCTCCACCTGCGCCAAGGTCGACGTCGAGGACCACCCCGACAGCGACCTCGACGGTGTCGAGCCCTGGGCTCTGCTGCGCGGTCTGATCGACGACTTCGAGGTCTCCCAGGACGCTGCGCACACGACCGTGTCCATGCGCTGGCCCCTCGTCTGACCCCGCAGCGGCACATCGGTCGCTCGGCCGACCGACTTCTTCCGCGTCCATACCCGGACGAGTTCGAGAAATGTGGCCCACGCCACACGTCTAACCCTGGCGCGTCGACGCTGCCTCAGTAGACTCCGGGCCACATTCATGTCGTGCAGGTCACATCCCTGCGCGACGGCTCGCGGGTGACTCCGTGGGTTCACGCAATCTCGAGGGGCCGCGATGGCCCACCGGAGGAGGACTTATGTCCGGACTCACCCTCGCCGCAACCGGCGCGGATGTGTCTTTGTCCGGGAGCAACGAGACCTTGATCATCGTGGTCGGCGTCATCGCCCTCATCGCCTTGGCGATGGCGCTGATGTTCCGAGGCCAGGTCCTTGCTGCCCATGACGGCACAGAGAACATGAAGAACATCGGACAGGCGGTCCAGGAGGGGGCCTCGGCCTACCTCGCCCGCCAGTTCAGGACACTCGGCGTCTTCGCCGTGCTGGCCTTCGCCCTGCTGTTCGTGCTCCCGGCGGACGACTGGTCGATCAAGATCGGCCGGTCGGTGTTCTTCCTGGTCGGCGCGGGCTTCTCCGCGACCATCGGCTACCTCGGCATGTGGCTCGCCGTGCGCGCCAACGTCCGGGTCGCCTCGGCGGCCAGCGAGCACCACCGCGACAACGCGATGCGAGTCGCCTTCCGCACCGGTGGCACCGTCGGCATGTTCACGGTGGGCCTCGGCCTGCTCGGGGCCTCGCTCGTCGTGCTCATCTACAGGGGAAACGCGCCCGCGGTCCTCGAGGGCTTCGGCTTCGGCGCCGCGCTGCTCGCGATGTTCATGCGAGTCGGCGGCGGAATCTTCACCAAGGCCGCTGACGTGGGGGCGGACCTGGTCGGCAAGGTCGAGCAGAACATCCCCGAGGACGACCCGCGCAACGCCGCGACCATCGCCGACAACGTGGGCGACAACGTCGGTGACTGCGCCGGTATGGCCGCCGACCTCTTCGAGTCCTACGCCGTCATGCTCGTCGCCGCGCTCATCCTCGGCAGCGCAGCCTTCGGCGCCGAGGGCCTGGTGTTCCCGCTGATCGTGCCGGCCATCGGGGCGCTCACGGCGATCCTCGGCGTCTACATCACCCGGCCCCGGGCCGGCGAGAACGGCCTTCGCACCATCAACCGCTCGTTCTACATCTCGGCCGCGGTCTCGGCGGTCCTCTGCACGATCGCTGCCTTCATCTACCTGCCGAGCTCGTTCGACCAGCTGACCGACGTCCAGGGCGGCTCCAGCAGCCTGCTCGCCCGGTTCCTCGACTTCAACGCCGCGCCTTCTGGGGACCCGAGGCTCATCGCCTCTGGGGCGGTGATCATCGGCATCGTGCTTGCTGCGCTGATCCTGGCGCTCACCGGCTACTTCACCGGCACCGAGCACCGCCCGGTCAAGGACGTCGGCAAGACGTCACTCACCGGTGCGGCCACGGTCATCCTGTCCGGCTTCTCGGTCGGCTTCGAGTCGGCTGTCTACACCGCTCTGGTCATCGGCGCCGCCGTCTACGGCGCCTTCCTGCTCGGCGGCGGTGTCACCGTCGTCTCGCTGTTCGCGGTCGCGCTGGCCGGCTGTGGTCTGCTCACCACGGTCGGCGTGATCGTGGCGATGGACACCTTCGGCCCGGTCTCCGACAACGCGCAGGGCATCGCTGAGATGTCGGGCGACGTCGACGAGCAAGGGGCGGCGATCCTCACCGAGCTCGACGCCGTGGGCAACACGACCAAGGCGATCACCAAGGGCATCGCGATCGCCACGGCGGTGCTCGCCGCGACCGCGCTGTTCGGGTCGTTCACCAACGCCGTGTCCACCTCGGCCCGCGAGTCGAACGCGAGGCCCGAGACCGCGGAGGACCTGCTCAGCCTGTTCGGCGTGCTCAACGTCGCCAACCCGGCCAACCTGGTCGGCCTGCTGATCGGCGCCGCGGTCGTGTTCCTCTTCGCCGGCCTGGCGATCAACGCCGTCGGCCGGGCAGCGGGCGCGGTCGTCTTCGAGGTGAGGCGCCAGTTCAAGGAGATCCCCGGGATCATGGAGGGCACCGGCCGTCCGGAGTACGGCAAGGTGGTCGACATCTGCACCCGCGACTCGCTCCGGGAGCTGGCCACGCCGGGCCTGCTGGCCCTGCTGGCCCCGATCGCGGTCGGCTTCGGCCTCGGCACGGCACCGCTGGGCGCCTACCTCGCCGGTGCGATCGGCACGGGCACGCTGATGGCGGTCTTCCTCGCCAACTCCGGTGGCGCCTGGGACAACGCCAAGAAGCTGGTCGAGGACGGCTCCCACGGTGGCAAGGGGTCACCCGCGCACGAGGCGACCGTCATCGGTGACACCGTCGGTGACCCGTTCAAGGACACCGCGGGCCCCGCGATCAACCCGCTGATCAAGGTGATGAACCTGGTCTCGCTGCTGATCGCCCCCGCTGTGGTGGCGATGTCGGTCGGCGAGAACCAGAACGACCCGCTCCGGATCATCATCGCGCTCGTCGCGGCGGCGATCATCGCCGGAGCCGTCTACGTCTCGAAGCGGCGCCCCGTCGCCATCGGGGAGGAGGCTCCGGGGGTGAAGGCCAAGCCGGAGACCGCTAGGGCGTAGCCCGGCTCCGCAGCACCCGCAGGGCCCGTCGGCGCATGCCGGCGGGCCCTCGTGCTGTCCTGTCCTTCGCGCAGAGGGACATGAGTACGGCGGTGTGGGCACGCACCAGCTGCTCCGCGGTGGGAGCCACCTGCTCCGGGTCCGTCGCGAAGTCGTCCGCGCGGGTCCGGAGGTCCTCGGCGTCTCCGACCAGGCGCCAGCCGTTCGAGCCGAGGAGGGCCGTCGTCCGGTCCGCCTCGGCGGTCACCGCCTCCCGGAGGTCCTGGGGCAGCCGGGGCGCCGATCCGGGGACCCCCAGCGCCCCCGCGACGACGGCGCGCAGACGTCGCGGGTCGAGCGTGGTCTGCCCGTGGCCCGCGGCGTTGAGCAGGCGCACGACCTCCGTGCCGGCGAGCGACCCGAGCCGGTCGGCGGGCACGACGCCGAGCTTGTAGCGGCGCGGGTCGAGGCCGAGCGTCTCCATGAACCGCCGCCAGGTCTCCTCGTCCGCATGGTCACCGCGCGGCGCGGTCACGACGTGGATCCGGTCGGCGGGGACGCCGGAGGCCCAGCGCGTGAGCACGTCCTCGAGGTCGTGGGAGCGCCAGAAGACCCGGGAGGGGCGTTGGGGCTCCCGCTTCACGACATGGGCGGCGTACGACGCGAAGGGTGCCGCCCCTCCGCCGTACACCCACTGCTGCCAGGCCCGGGGCAGCTGCCGCCCGAGGTCCTGGGCGACGTACACGACGTGCACCTCCGCGGACCCGAGCGAGGAGACGATCCGGTCGACCTGGGTCTCGGTCGCGCCGGCGAGGAGCTCGTGGGAGATGACCGCCGTACCCCGTCGCCAGTCGCGGACGTGCTCGGCGAGCCGGTCCCAGGCACCGCGCCGGGTGGCGTGGTCGCCGGAGAGCGCGAGGGCGTCCAGGACGGCGTCACGGTGACCACCGTCATGGCCGAGGTGGCTCGGTGGGTAGAACACCCCCGCCCGGGCCAGGCGGCGCCGGTGCCGGGCGAGCGCGTCGCGAAGCGTCGTGGCAGGCGCGAGAGGCGCCCCGACGTGCAAGAAGACCTTGCTCGCCACAGTCGCCGCTCCTCACAGTTTCGAAGTCCCGCCGACGGGGGAGTCTACGCAGGCGGAGGGGGCGTCGCGGTGCTCACGGTTGGGCTCGACCCCGCCCGACGCTGGTACCGTGACCCGCGTCTGAACGGATACTTCCCCATCGACGAGGACACGCCTTGACTGACACCGTCACCATGCCCGCGGCCGGGGGGCCCGCAGGGAACGAGACCGGCACGGGCTTCCGTGTGGTGCACCGCACGATCATGCGGCCCGACCAGGAGATCGACATCCGGCCGCTCTACGTGGGCGGCGTCTCCGGGTTCGGCGCCTCGGTCGAGAGCACCGAGGCGGAGGAGTCCTCCAGCCCCAAGGACAAGGGCGACTCGGTCAACTACAGCGACGCCGAGAAGCCGTCGGGTGGCGAGGCCCCGGTCGGCCTCGGCGGGTTCGGCAAGGTCACCGACGAGGGTGCTGTCGTGCTCCCGGAGCGGCGGCTGACCTTCGGCACCTACTTCAACGCGTTCCCGGCGGGGTACTGGCGCCGGTGGACGTCGTTCCCCTCCGTGCGTCTCCAGGTGACGGTGCGTGGTCAGGGCACGCTCAGCGTCTACCGCTCGACGGCCAAGGGCCACGTCCAGCGCGCCGACTCGCTGACCTTCGACAACGACGTCGCCAAGACCCACACGATGGACCTCGAGCTGAAGCCGTTCATCGACGGCGGCTGGTACTGGTTCGACGTCGAGGCCGGCGAGCGTGAGGCGGTCGTGCTGGAGGGCCACTGGGGCTTCGAGACCGACCGCGTCCGGTCCGGCACCGTCTCCATCGGCATCACGACCTTCAACCGCCCCGACTTCTGCGTCGACCAGCTGATCGCGCTCGGGAGCGAGCCCGACGTGCTCGAGATCCTCGACGAGATCTACGTGGTGGACCAGGGCACCCAGAAGGTCAAGGACGAGGAGCGCTACGCCTCCGCGGCCGCCGCGCTCGGGCCCAAGCTGCGGGTGATCGAGCAGGGCAACCTCGGCGGCTCCGGCGGGTTCTCCCGCGCCATGGACGAGACGGTCGCGAAGGGCGACGCCGACTACGTCCTCCTCCTCGACGACGACGTGGTGTGCGAGCCCGAGGGCATCCTGCGGGCCGTGGCGTTCGGCGACCTCGCCAAGCAGCCGACCCTCGTCGGCGGCCAGATGTTCAGCCTCTACGACCGTTCGGTGATGCACGCCTACGGCGAGACCGTCGACCGCTGGCGCTGGTTCTGGGGCGCGGCGCCGAACACCAAGCACGGCCACAACTTCGCGAACAAGTCGCTGCGGTCCACCAAGTGGCTGCACCGCCGGATCGACGTCGACTACAACGGCTGGTGGATGTGCCTGATCCCGACCCGCGTGGTCAAGGAGATCGGGCTGTCGCTCCCGATGTTCATCAAGTGGGACGACGCCGAGTTCGGCCTGCGCGCCCAGGAGGCCGGCTATCCCACCGTGACGCTGCCGGGCGTCGCCGTCTGGCACGTGCCGTGGCACGAGAAGGACGACACGATCGACTGGCAGGCCTACTTCCACCGCCGTAACCGGATCGTGGCCGGCCTGCTGCACTCGCCCTACGAGCACGGCGGCAACCTGGTGTTCGAGAGCTTCCAGACCCAGGTGCGCCACCTGCTCTCCATGCAGTACAGCCCTGCCGAGATGGGCCTGATGGCGATCGAGGACATCCTCGAGGGCCCGCAGCGGATGCACCGCGACGTGCTGAAGCGGCTGCCCGAGCTGCGAGAGCTCCGCAAGGGGTACGACGACTCGCGGTCCCAGGCCGAGCTCGACGCCTACCCGCCGCCGCGCCGCAAGCGGCCCCCGCGCAAGGGCAAGGACACCTCGGCACCGGTGGGACCGATCGGCAAGCTGAAGACCGTCGCCAAGGGTGCGATCAAGCAGGTCATCCCGCCGAGCGAGCTGTCGAAGAAGTACCCCCAGAGCAACGTGCCGCACCTCGACCTCAAGTGGTGGAAGCTGATGCAGCTCGACTCGGCGCTGGTCTCCTCCGCCGACGGCACCTCGGTCTCCTGGTACAAGCGCGACCCGAAGATGGCCAAGGACCTCCTGCAGCGCTCGATCGCGATCCACACGCGACTGGCGAAGGAGTGGCCGCGGCTCGCGGAGGAGTACCGCAAGGCGCTCCCCGACCTGGTCGCACCCGAGGCGTGGCACTCCACCTTCGAGGCCTCGACCAAGAAGGACTGACCGCGGACACGATGCGGCGGCTGCGTGCCGCGCTCGAGTCGGCCGGATACACGTACGACGGTGTGGCCGACCTGCTCGGGGCGACGGCGCATGCCGCCCTGTCCCGCAACGAGACGACGCCCGGCATGCGCCGGACCGGGGACGGTTCGCCGCCGGCCACGCTGACCCGGCTGTGGCTGCTCCAGGCGCCGGTCGGGGTGGACGTCGCCGATCGCGCCTTGCCGGGGCTCGTGGGTCCGCTCGAGGACCTCGGGATCCTGGAGCGGTCGGGTGACGAGGTGCGGGCGCTGGTCGACGTACGGCCGTATGCCGACGAGGACCACGACTGGTGGGTGCTCAGCGACCTGACGCCCGGCCTGGACGGTCGCAACCTCCGGGTCGGGGCCGACCACGTGCTGGGGATCAGCTCGGCGTCGACCTCGCTGGCCCAGCTCACCGTGCGGGAACCCGTCGAGCGGGCGCTCGACCTCGGCACCGGCTGCGGTGTGCAGGCCCTGCACCTGGCCGACCACGCCCGCGAGGTCGTGGCCACCGACGTCAACGAGCGGGCGCTGTGGATGACCCGTCTGAACGCCGAGCTCAACGGGGCCTTCGACGACGCCGGCGGTCGGCTCGACGTGCGCGACGGGAGCCTGTTCGAGCCCGTCGCGGGCGAGCGGTTCGACCTCGTCGTGACGAACCCGCCGTTCGTGATCTCGCCGGCCACGGGGGAGCGCCTGGTCTACCGCGACTCCGGCCTCCCCGGCGACGAGGTCGTGCGCCGCGTCGTGAGCGGCGCGCCGGAGCACCTTCGCCCCGGTGGCTGGTGCCAGGTGCTCGCCAACTGGGCCATCGAGCGGGACCGGCCCTGGGACGAGCGGCTGGCCGGCTGGGTCGAGGACACCGGTTGCGACACCTGGGTCGTGCAGCGCGAGGTGGCCGACCCGGCGCAGTACGTCGAGCTCTGGCTCAAGGACGCAGGGCTCCACGGGACCCCGGAGTACACCGAGCGGTACGACGCGTGGCTGTCGTGGTTCGAGGAGCAGGGCGTCGAGGGGGTCGGGTTCGGCTGGCTCAACCTGCATCGCACCGACCGGGCAGCCCCGGTGCTCCGGTTCGAGGAGTGGCCCTACGAGGTGGAGCAGCCCATCGGCCCGGAGATCGCCGACTGGGGCAGGCGGATCGGGGTCGAGCGGTCGCTCTCGGACGAGTCGCTGCTCGCCGCCCGGCTGGTCGCGCGGTCCGACGTACGGCAGGAGACGTTCGGGCAACCAGGCGCGGAGGACCCGGAGCAGATCGTGCTGCGGCAGCAGCGCGGGTTGCGACGGGCGCGGAAGGCGGACACTGTGGAGGCCGGTCTGGTCGGGGTCTGTGACGGTGATCTCGCCGTGGGACAGATCCTCGACGCCCTCGCCGACCTGCTCGGCAGCGAGCAGCAGACGGTGCGCGACGGCTACCTTCCCGTGGTGCGTGAGCTGCTCGTCGAGGGGTTCCTCACCGACGAGCCGTGACAGGCTCGAGGCCCAGGCGGGCTCGACGGCCGGACAGGGTCTCGCGGCATTGTGGCGGCGGTTACCGTTACCGTGGCGTGCGAGTCTCTCTGTTCGAAGTGGCACGGGACACACGGAAGTACGACTAGGAGCATCAAGTAGTGGCATCAAGCACCGCCCGCGCCAACGGCGCTGGGCAAAACGGCACCGGTCACAAGCTCGTGATCGTCGAGTCGCCTGCCAAGGCGAAGACGATCGCCGGCTACCTCGGCCGGGGCTACGTCGTGGAGTCCTCCATCGGCCACATCCGCGACCTCCCGCAGAGCGCCTCCGACATCCCGGCCGCGATCAAGGGTGAGTCCTGGGCGCGTCTCGGCGTGGACATCGACAACGACTTCAAGCCCTACTACGTGGTCTCCAGCGACAAGAAGTCGCACATCACCAAGCTGAAGAAGCTGCTCAAGGAAGCCGACGAGCTCTACCTCGCAACAGATGAGGACCGCGAGGGGGAGGCCATCGCCTGGCACCTCTACGACGAGCTCAAGCCGAAGATCCCGGTCAAGCGGATGGTCTTCCACGAGATCACGCCGCAGGCGATCAACGCCGCGGTGGAGAACCCCCGCGACATCGACCAGGACCTCGTCGAGGCGCAGGAGGCCCGGCGGATCCTCGACCGGCTCTACGGCTACGAGGTCTCTCCCGTGCTGTGGAAGAAGGTCATGTCCGGCCTCTCCGCGGGCCGGGTCCAGTCGGTCGCGACCCGCCTGGTGGTGGCCCGTGAGCGGGAGCGCATGGCGTTCCGCTCCGCGTCGTACTGGGACATCGAGGGCAGCTTCGACGCCGGAGCCAAGCACGACGACCGGATGTTCCCGGCCAAGCTGCACTCCGTCGACGGCGCCCGGGTGGCCCGCGGCAGCGACTTCACGGCCCAGGGCGAGCTGAAGGTCTCGACAAGCTCGACCAACGGCACCGGGATCGTGCACCTCGACCGTTCGCGGGCCGAGACGCTGGTCTCCGCGCTGCACGACACCGAGTTCCAGATCCGCTCGGTCGAGTCCAAGCCGTACCGCCGCTCGCCGTACGCACCGTTCCGCACCACGACGCTGCAGCAGGAGGCCTCCCGCAAGCTCGGGTACGGCGCCTCGCGGACCATGTCGATCGCGCAGCGGCTGTACGAGAACGGCTTCATCACCTACATGCGTACCGACTCCATCACGCTGTCGGAGTCGGCGATCGGGGCAGCACGGGAGCAGGTCCGCGAGCTGTTCGGGTCGGAGTACCTCCCCGACAAGCCGCGCGTGTTCCAGTCGAAGGTCAAGAACGCCCAGGAGGCGCACGAGGCGATCCGCCCCGCCGGCGAGCACTTCCGCACGCCGGCCGAGACCGGCCTGAGCGGTGACGAGTTCCGGCTCTACGAGCTGATCTGGATGCGCACGGTGGCCTCGCAGATGAAGGACGCGGAGGGCCGCTCGGTCTCGGTCCGCCTCGGCGGCGCCGCGTCGACCGGCGAGGACTGCGTCTTCGCCGCGTCCGGCCGCGTGATCACCTTCCACGGCTTCCTCAAGGCGTACGTCGAGGGGTCGGACGACGAGAACGCCGAGTCGGACGACCGCGAGACGCGCCTCCCGGCGGTCGCCGAGGGCGACTCGGTCTCCGCCGCCGCGCTCAAGGCAGCGGGCCACGAGACGAAGCCGCCGTCGCGCTACACCGAGGCCACGCTGATCCGTGAGCTCGAGGAGCGCGAGATCGGCCGGCCGTCGACGTACGCCTCGATCATCGGCACCATCCTCAACCGCGGCTACGTCTACAAGAAGGGCACCGCGCTGGTGCCCGCATGGCTGGCGTTCTCGGTGATCCGGCTGCTCGAGGAGCACTTCGCGCGGCTGGTGTCCTACGAGTTCACCGCCGGCATGGAGGACGCGCTCGACGAGATCGCCGCCGGGCGCCGCGAGCGCAACCACGAGCTGGCCGACTTCTACTTCGGCACCGGCAACGTCGAGGGACTCAAGCAGCTGGTGTCCGAGCTCGGCGAGATCGACGCCCGCGAGCTGGCGACCTTCCCGATCGACGAGGGCATCGACCTGCGCGTCGGGCGCTACGGGCCCTACATCGAGACGAAGGACGGCAAGCGGGCCAACGTGCCCGAGGACCTGCCGCCCGACGAGCTGACGCTGGAGAAGGCGAAGGAGCTGCTCGAGAACCCCGCGGGTGCGGAGAACGAGCTCGGCCCCGACCCGGAGACCGGCAACATGGTCGTGGCGAAGAACGGCCGCTACGGTCCCTTCGTCACCGAGGTGCTGCCCGAGGACGCGCCCAAGAGCGCGAAGCCGCGGACGTCGTCGCTGTTCAAGACCATGTCGCTGGACACGATCACGCTCGAGGACGCGCTGCGCCTCCTCACGCTCCCGCGGGTGGTCGGCAAGGACCCCGAGTCCGGCGAGGAGATCACGGCACAGAACGGCCGTTACGGGCCGTACCTGAAGAAGGGCACCGACTCGCGGTCGATCGACGACGAGGAGAAGCTCCTCACGATCACGCTCGACGAGGCCCTGAAGATCTACGCCCAGCCGAAGGCGCGGGGCCGCGCTGCTGCCAGCCCGGGGCGCGAGCTCGGCGACGACCCGGCCACGGGCAACAAGATCACGGTGAAGAGCGGCCGGTTCGGGCCCTACGTCACCGACGGCGAGTACAACGCCACCCTGCGGCAGGGCGACGACGAGGCCACGGTGTCACTCGAACGAGCCGCCGAGCTGCTCGCCGAGAAGCGGGCGAAGGGGCCGGCCCCGAAGAAGCGCGGAGCCAAGAAGGCCGCGAAGAAGACGACTACGAAGAAAACGGCTGCGAAAAAGTCGGCTACCAAGAAGGCTGCTGCCAAGAAGTCCACCTAGGACTACTCGTAGGGTAGGCGAACGTGAGCGACCATGAGGCCATGCATCCCTCGGCCTCCGGGGTCGAGGCGCTGAGGCACGCCCCGACGCACTCGCTCGTCGCGGTGCTCCGGATCCACGACTTCCGGCTGCTCTGGATCGGCCTCGGCCTCTCCAGCCTCGGCGACTGGCTCGGTCTCCTCGCGCTCACCGCGATGGCCAGGCAGTTCGCGACACAGGCGTCCGGCGGGTCCTACGCGATCGAGAACTTCGCGATCGCCGGTGTGCTCTTCCTGCGCGTCCTGCCCGCTTTGGTCATGGGACCCGTGGCGGGCTACATCGCCGACCGGCTCGACCGTCGGATCACCCTGATCTGGGGCGACTACATCCGGGGCGCCCTCTTCATCACGATCCCGATCGTGGGGACCCTGTGGTGGGTCTTCGTGGTGACCGTGCTGGTCGAGATCGTCACGCTGGTGTGGGGGCCGGCCAAGGACGCCACCGTCCCGAACCTCGTGCCGCGCCACCGGCTGGAGGCGGCGAACCAGGTCAGCCTCGCGACCACCTACGGCTCGGCGCTCCCGGCCGCGGCGCTGTTCACGGGCCTCACGCTGGTCGACAACCTCTACCGCAACCTCTTCGTCAACTTCCCCAACGGGCCGATCGACCTGGCGCTCTACTTCAACGGGGCCTCCTTCATCGTCTCGGGCATCGTCATCTCCGTCCTCAAGCACATCCCCCGCGGCCCGGCGACGGGCACGGAGTACGAAGGCAACGCGATCCGGGTCGTGCTCGACGGCTGGAAGTACGTCAGCGGGACCCCCGTCGTTCGCGGTCTGACCGTCGGCATCGTCGGGGCGTTCGCCGCCGGCGGTGTCGTGATCGGTCTCGCGCGGACGTTCGTCGCCGACCTCGGCGGCGGTGACCCCGGCTACGGCGTTCTCTTCGGCACCGTGTTCCTCGGCCTGGGCCTCGGCATGTGGATCGGCCCGCGCCTGCTCCAGGGCCTGTCGCGGCGCCGGCTGTTCGGGCTCGCGCTGACCGTCACCGGCCTGCTCCTGTTCCCCCTGGCGCTGGTGCAGCAGCTGGAGGTCGTCACCGGGATCACGCTCGTGCTCGGGTTCTTCGCCGGGGTCGCGTGGATCACCGGCAACACCCTGCTCGGCCTCGAGGTGCCCGACGAGATCCGCGGCCGCACGTTCGCCTTCGTGGGTTCGATGATCCGGCTGTCGCTGGCCCTCGTGCTCGCCACCGCGCCCGCGATCGCCGGCCTGATCGGCACGCACAGCCCGACGATCCTGGACAAGGAGTTCGTCTACAACGGTGCCGCGTTCACGTTCCTGATCGCGGCCGTGCTCATGACCGTTGTCGGTGTCACCTCGTACCGTCAGATGGACGACCGAAAGGGAATCCCGTTGGTGAACGACCTGCGCAGCGCCTTCACCGGGTCGCCGGGCGTGTACGCCGCGACCGGTGTCTTCGTCGCGCTCGAGGGCGGCGAGGGGGCCGGCAAGTCGACCCAGGCGCGGGAGCTCGCGGAGTGGCTGAAGGGCGAGGGGTACGACGTCCTCCTCACCCACGAGCCGGGCGACACCGAGGTCGGCCAGAAGCTGCGCAGGATCGTGCTCGACCCCTCGACCGGCAACATCTCCGACCGCACCGAGGCGCTGCTCTACGCCGCGGACAAGGCGGAGCACGTCGAGCGGGTGGTCGCCCCGGCGCTCGCCCGGGGCTCGGTCGTGATCACCGACAGGTACGTCGACTCGACGCTCGCCTACCAGGGTGCCGGGCGTGACCTCGCCAACCGTGAGGTGGAGAAGGTCGCGCGATGGGCCACCGGCGACCTGCGCCCGCACCTGACCGTGCTGCTCGACCTCCCGCCGCAGGCCGGGCTGACCCGCTTCGAGGAGCGCGACCGGATCGAGGCGGAGTCGCTGGACTTCCACGATCGGGTGCGCCAGGCGTTCCTGCGCCTCGCCTCCGCCCAGCCCGAGCACTACCTCGTCGTCGACGCGCGCCGGCCGGTCGAGGAGATCGCCGCGCTCGTGCGCCAGCGCCTCGAGCCGCTGCTGGAGCAGGCGGTGCGGGCATGACCCAGGCGCCCACCGCCCCCTCGGTCTGGTCCTCGCTGGTCGGGCAGAAGCACGCCATCGCGACGCTGCAGCGCGCTGTGGCCGGTCACGGCATGACCCACGCCTGGCTGTTCACCGGCCCGCCCGGGTCCGGCCGCTCGAACGCAGCGATCGCGTTCGCCGCGGCGCTGCAGTGCGACCGCGGCGGCTGCGGCGAGTGCCAGGCCTGCCACACCGCGCTCGCCGGGTCGCACTCCGACGTCAGCATCACGCGCACCGAGACGGCCGAGATCAGGGTCAAGGACATCCGCGCGCTCGTGGGCCGCTCGGCGCTCGCACCCGGCCAGCACCGGTGGCAGATCATGATCGTCGAGGACGCCGACCGGCTGAACGAGAGCTCGGGCAACGCGCTGCTCAAGGCGATCGAGGAGCCGTCGCCGCGCACGATCTGGCTGCTCTGCGCGCCCACGGTCGAGGACGTGCTCCCGACCATCCGCTCCCGCTGCCGCAACGTCGTGCTGAGCACCCCGAGCGCCGCCGAGGTGGCCGAGTTCCTGGTGACCCGGCACGGGGTCGACCCGGCCGTCGCGGCCTACTCGGCCCGGGCGAGCCAGGGGCACATCGGCCGGGCCCGGGCGCTGGCGGTCGACGAGGCGACCAGGAACCGTCGCCGCGAGGTCGTGACCATCCCGCCCCGCCTGACGTCGCTCGGCGCCTGCATGAACGCCGCCGAGAACCTCGTCGACATCGCCAAGGTCGAGACCGAGGCGGTCGGGGAGGAGATCAACAACCGCGAGCGCGAGGAGCTCGACGCGGTGTTCGGCAGCGACCGCAAGGCCAGGACGTCGCGCGCCTACAAGGCCGCGTTGACCCAGCTGACCGAGAGCCAGAAGCAGCGCGGCAAGCGGCGCACGCTCGACGTGGTGGACCGCTGCCTGATGGACCTCGTGTCGGTGTACCGCGACGTGATCGCCGTGCAGACCGGTGCACCGGGCGACCTGGTGAACGAGGAGATGCGCGGCGACATCTCGGGTCTGGCCCGGAGGTCGACCCCGGAGCAGAACCTCCGCCGCATCGACGCGGTGTTCGCCGCGCGGGAGAAGATGCTCGAGTTCCAGGTGCCACCCCTGCTCGCTCTCGAGTCGATGATGCTCTCCTTGCGGCTCTGACGAGCGTTGCCCGCTTACAGTGGGGCCGTGCCCACGACACGTACCCGCACCGCGAGAAGACGCCTCGCGGCAGTCACCCTGCCCGTCGTACTGGGGGTGACGCTGAGCGGCTGCCTGTTCTCGAGCAAGAAGGAGCCGGAAGCCCTGCCGTCGCCGACGCTCTCGGCCAAGCCGGTGCCGACCCCGACGGAGTCGCCCAGCAGGACCGCGGACCCCGGCCTGGAGCAGTACTACACCCAGAAGGTCGACTGGCGCGGCTGCCGGCAGAACCTGCAGTGCGCGAAGATCCGCGTGCCGCTCGACTACGCGCAGCCGGACGGCAAGTCGATCACGCTGTCGCTGATCAAGGTGCCTGCCGCGAACCCCCGTCAACGTGTGGGCTCGCTCGTCGTCAACCCGGGCGGGCCGGGTGGCTCGGGGATCGAGTACGCCGCCAACGCGAGCACCTACTTCGGGGCCGAGGTCCGGCAGGCGTTCGACATCGTCGGCTTCGACCCGCGAGGGGTGGGGGAGAGCACGCCGGTCGACTGCATGCCCGACTCGAAGCTCGACACGTTCGTCGCCAGTGACCCCGACCCCGACACGGCGGCCGAGGTGGCGAAGAGCGACGAGCTGGCTCGTGAGTTCGGCGACGGCTGCCTCCAGAACGGCGGCGACCTCGCCAAGCACATGTCCACCGAAGAGGCAGCGCGAGACGTCGACATCCTCCGGGAGGTCCTCGGGGACCGCCGGCTGAGCTGGTTCGGTGCGTCCTACGGCACGTTCCTCGGTGCGACGTACGCCGACATCTTCCCCGACAAGGTCGGGCGGATGGTGCTCGACGGGGCGATCGACCCCAGCCTGTCCAACGAGGAGATGAGCCTCGTGCAGGCCCACGGGTTCGAGGTGGCGCTGCGTGCGTACGTCGGTGCCTGTGTCGACCGCGGCGGGTGTTTCCTCGGCCGCACCGTCGACGAGGGGACCAGGCGGATCCGGCAGTTCCTCGACGACGTGGACCGCAAGCCGATCCAGGGCTCCGGCGACCGGCAGCTCGCGGTCGGGAACGCGGTGCTGGGCATCTGGGCGCCGCTGTACAACGAGGACTACTGGCCGCTGCTCGACCAGTCCCTGAGGTCTGCCTTCGCCGGCAACGGTGGTGGTCTGCTCTCGCTGTCGGACGCCTACACCTCGCGCGGGTCGGGTGGGTACGTCGACAACTCCCTCGAGGCGTTGTACGCGGTGAACTGCCTCGACCACGACGACGCCGTGCCCTCCTCGGAGGTGCCTGCGCGGGAGGCGAAGTTCGAGAAGGCCTCGCCGACCTTCGGCCGGATCTTCGCCTACGGGCTCACCAGCTGCGCGGACTGGCCGGTCGACGGCGCGCGCGACCCGGGACCGATCGACGCCAAGGGCGCCCAGCCGATCCTCGTGATCGGCACGACCCGCGACCCGGCGACCCCGTTGGCGTGGGCCAGGGCGCTGGCCTCGGAGCTCGACTCCGGGGTGCTGGTCTCCCGTGACGGCGACGGGCACACCGGCTACAACGCCGGCAACCAGTGCGTCGACGACGTCGTGGAGGCCTATCTGGTCTCGGGGAAGGTCCCGAAGTCCGAGGTCGACTGCTGACCGCCTGCTGACCCTGGGTGCAGGATGGCGGCATGACCCGCTACGGACCGCAGTACGGCCCTGACATCACGTTCCTGGGCGTCGAGCGGTGCGACCTCGACGACCTGTCGACGTACCACGGCGCTGATGTGGTGATCGTCGGTGCGCCCTTCGACGGCGGCACCTCGCACCGGCCGGGGACCCGGTTCGGCCCGATGGCGATCCGGCAGGCCTGCTACCTGGGCCAGGACGGCTCTCGGCCGCACCTGGCGCTGCGGGTGGACGCGCTCCAGGACATCCGGGTGGTCGACGCGGGCGACGTGGAGATGTTCTCCGGTGACATCGAGCGGTCGATCGCCTCGCTCGAGGAGGCGGTGTTCAAGGTCAGCGCCGCGGGCGCCGTACCTCTGGTGCTCGGGGGAGACCACACCATCGCGCTTCCCGACGCCACCGGCGTCGCCCGGCACCACGGCTTCGGCCGCGTGTCGATGCTGCACTTCGACGCGCACGCCGACACCGGCGACATCGAGTTCGGATCGCTGTACGGCCACGGTCAGCCGATGCGCCGGCTGATCGAGTCCGGGGCCCTGCGAGGCGACCGCTTCCTGCAGATCGGGCTGCGGGGCTACTGGCCAGGCCCCGACACGCTGTCGTGGATGGCGGAGCAGCGGATGCGCTCGTACGAGATGACCGAGATCGGCGCGCGAGGGCTCGACGCGTGTCTCGACGAGGCGTTCGGGATCGCGCTCGACGACTGCGAGGGCGTCTTCCTCTCCGTCGACGTGGACGTCTGCGACCCCGGCCATGCGCCGGGCACCGGCACTCCCGAGCCCGGCGGTCTGTCGTCGCGACAGCTGCTGGACTCGGTACGTCGGATCTGCCTCGAGCTGCCCGTGGTCGGCATCGACATCGTCGAGGTGTCGCCGCCCTACGACCACGCCGAGATCACGGCGTACCTGGCCAACCGGGTCGCGCTCGAGGCCCTCTCCGGCATCGCCGCACGCCGCCTCGGGATCAAGCATGACCCGGCCGGCCCGCTGCTCGAAGGCCGTTGAACGGAGCCGGTTTCGGAGATATCGAGCGTCTTCCGTATACTCGTCCGGCGTGCCAGGCTCCGGCCTGGCACACGCCGCCTTAGCTCAGTCGGTAGAGCGATTCACTCGTAATGAATAGGTCGTCGGTTCGATTCCGACAGGCGGCTCCACCTAAAGCCCCAGGTCAGAGGCCAAGTTCCTCACCTGGGGTTTTGTCATTCTCGGCACCAAGTGCCTTCGGTGCCCCCGTGGTGCCCCCGAACTTCGCGGCCGCGTCCCACAGGTTCTGGTCGATCAGGTGACCGTAGAGATCCATGGTCATCGCCGCGGAGGCGTGCCCCAGGATCCGCTGCACGACCTTGGGATCGGCGCCGGCACCCAGCCACAGCGACGCGCACGTGTGCCGCAGGTCGTGCACCCGGAACGTCGGCCGGCCGATCGCCTTGGTGGCCGCGCTCCAGCCGACCGAGCGTTTCCAGTTCGCCTCCCCGAGCGGACCTCCTCGAGGAGCACCGAACAACCAGTCCGCGCCCTGCTTGCCCTCGGCCCAGGCGTCGACCAGCGGCACCAGCTCGGCCACCAGAGGCACGGTGCGGGACCGCTTGCCCTTGAGCGTGTCGACGAACAGCTCGCCGCCCTTGCTGCTCGCCAGCACGGAGCGCTGCAGCCGCAGCCCCTGACCGGGGACCGCGACACGGTCACCGACCTGGAGGCCGGCGAGCTCGCCCCAGCGCAGGCCGGCGAGGCCGAGGATCTTCACCACGTCGGCGTAGACACCGCGGCAGGCGGTGGCGAGCTCGTCGAGCTCCTCGCGGGTGAGGAACTGCCCTTCGCGGCGGACGTGGCCGGCGGTGGGAGCCCGGACCGACGCCGCGGCGTTCTGGCTGACCCGACCGTCGGCGACGGCGTACGCCAGGATCGAGCGCAGCGTGGCGAGGTAGCGGCTGGCGGTCGAGGGGGAGATGCCGCCGGAGACCAGGCCGCCGACCCAGTGCGCGATCTCGGCCGGCGTGATCGAGGCGACCGGTGCGTCGCCGAACCGTGCCTCGATGTGGCTCTTCCACGCGGCACGGTCGGCCTCGCGGGTCTTGCGCTTCACCGAGTGCCTGGACTCGAACCAGTCGTCGGCCACCAGACGAAGCGGCACCCGTCCGCGCTTCGGGTCGATCCACTCACCGAGCCGCAGCCGGCGCTTCTGCTCCGCCTCCCACACGACCGCGTCGTTCTTGCGGTCGAACACCTGGGTCGCGACCTCGCGGCCGTGGTGCTTCACCCGGGCGCGGTAGCGGACACGACCGGCCTTGACGTACCGCTGGATGCTCACGCTGCGTTCTCGCGCTGCGCCTCGGCCCACGCCCTGACGTCGGCCGCGTCCCACACGAGCCGTCGCCCGACCTTGATCGCCGGCGCGAACCGTCCCTCCTGGCGCAGCCACCGGATGGTCGGCACGGGCACGCGGAGGTACTTGGCCACCTCCTGCAGGTTCATCAGCTGGTCTGTCATCGCTTCTCCTTTCGTTGTGGCTGGGGGCCCGCGGCCTCCCGCCGATTGATGGTCCGGTCGCCTGCCTGCCCGTCAAGGGCACTTCGTGTCACTGCGTGATTCGCTTCGCTCACCCTTGACCGCCAGTCAGGCGACCTTGGGCGGCTGGTTATCGGGAGGCCGCGGGCGATGTGGTTGCCGAACGGCTGTCCACAGGCCCGTCGCCTCCGCGTGCCGGGGCCGGCGCGGGTCCGGTCGGCCAGCTGCTGCTTCGCGCTGCTCGTACTCCGCGCGCCACCGCTGCGCCTGCTTGATCGACAGCAGCACCGTCGTGGCGTACTCGGCCTCGGTGGTCGGGAACCGGCTCCCAGACGTAGCGGGGGAGGCCGTCGTCGGCGAGCACGTCGGCGCTCATCCGGTCGGTGGCCGGCGCCTCGACGCCGGCTGCGGCGAGGACCTCGCGGACCACGGTGGCGCGGTCGGCCTTGTGCTCGCTCAACGTCTTGCCCGACCAGGCGCGGGAGACCTGGACGCGGCGGCCGCCGATGCCGAGGTTCTCCCGGTCGTGCGCCTTGTTGCCGCACATGCCCGGGACGAGTCCGGGGCCGGGGTTCTTCGGCTCGATGCCGTAGCGGATCCAGTTGCTGCACTCCGGCGAGCAGGGCAGCCAGCGGACCTCTGCGTGGAGCCGGTCGATGTGCGCCTCGTACGCCGGCATCGAGCGTCTCGCCGTCGGGGTCGGTGTAGGTCTCGGCGACCGCCTTGGTGAGGTACTTGGTCAGGTACCGGATCGCCCGGTCCGCATCCTGGCTCGGCGCGATGATGCCCTTGATGTCGACCTGGCTGCCGAACCGCATCACCACCGCCGGCTCCGCGGTCGGGTCGGCGTCGAGCTCGTCGAGCGCCTCCTCCCACGACGTCAACGGGATCCCGTTGCTGTCCTCGACCCGTTCGGTGGTCGGGTTCCAGGCCGGCATCGTCTCCGGGTCCGTGTAGACCGGGGTCGTCGAAGGAGGGCCACCACAGCTGCAGGTAGGTCGCCTTGGTGACGGTGCGGATCACCCGCCGCGGGATCGCTCCGCGGATCGCCAGGTGGATGTGCGGGGCCAGCCGGCGCTGCGGCTCGATCGCGCCGAAGTACTGCACCCGGTAGCCGGCGCACCGGCGCAGGTTCTGCATCCACCGGTCGAACAGCTTCGGGAAGTGCAACGCCTCCACCGCTGCCCGCCGATAGTCGTAGCTGCTCGGCCGCGCCGGGGTGCCGGTGCCCGGGCACGATCGGGCCCGTAGGAGCCGAGGGTGAGGGTGACGAACATCGACGGCCGGTACGTCGTGCCGTCCGGCGCGGTGAACGCTCTGCCAACACTGCGGTCCTCGACCGGCACTCGGGGCAGGTCAACCGCGTCCTGGCGGCGACGTGTCGACCGCACCCGCCGAGATGTGCCCTCGGGATCGGGGCCGTCGTCGTGGTCGTCGTCATCGCCGTCGGCGTCGCTGTCCGGCTGGTCGTCCTCGAGCGGGTCCTCCTCGAGGTGCCAGCCCTCGGCGCACTGCTGCATCCGCAGCCGTCGTGCCTTCGCCGCACACGGTCCGCAGACCGACTCCCGGGTCGAGCCGCAGGGCAACGTCACCTGCTCGACCGCGCCGGTCTGCCGGTCGGTCACCCGGCGCAGGACCGGCCGCACGCACACGCCCACGTCGGCTGCCACCTGACTGACGGCTTCGGTCGTGAGCGCCCGCCCCAGACCCGCTGCCGCCAACCGCTCCCCAGAAGCCATGCCAGCCACCGTGACCGGTCATCAGCAGACCGACAAGGGGCCCGAATCAAACGCCCAACGTGCTGGATTCGTCTGGTCCCGTATGGACCCGTCGGTAGGAAATCACCTGAGCATTCAGCGCCGTCTGCGACTGTCTGGTGCCGTTGCAGTCAGAACTTTCAGAAAGTCGCAAACTTCTCGAATGCCGAGACGGATAGGCCGTCATCCGGCCGAACCCGAGCCGAGCTCTTCCCTGTCCCTGACCCGTCCCGTTCGATGAATGGACGTGAGCACCTGTGGTTGCTCTTCATCTCCGCATCACTAGGAATCGGATGAGGGATCGAAACACTCTGCTTCAAGCAAGCTCGCAGCTGCTGACACCGACCGAAGCGTCTGCCCTTCTCGGCGTGCCCGAGAAGACGCTGGCCCACTGGCGCACCGAGCGCACCGGCCCGTTGGCTATTCACGTCGGCGCGCGTGTCCGCTACCGGTTGAGCGATGTGGAGGAATGGATTGAAGGGCGGGCCGAGGAAGCACGCCGAAGGGTGGGCGCGCCGATAGGACGGCCACGCCTGGCACCCGGCGAGCACGGCGACCCTTGGATCGTCGCCCTGCCGAACGGGCGGTTTCGCGCCGTCGTACGGGTCCGTGACCGAGACGGCCGAGTACGCGAGGTGACCGCCACCGCAGACACCAAAGGCGGCGCCAAGCGGGCACTTCTGCGCAAGGTCGAGGGACGTAGCACCACCACCTCCTTCGGCGTCACTGCCAACACGAGCATCGAGGAACTTGGAGCGTTCTGGCTCGAGCATCGAGCGCGTACCGGGAACGCCCGTTCACGCCGCCATCTCGCTCCGCAGACCCTGGCCATCTACGAAGGGGCGCTGCGCAGCGTTCTCGATCCCGCGATCGGCGGCCTACGCATCGGCGAGGCGAGCGTCGGCCTGCTCGAGGCGGTCTTCGCAGACCTCGACGAGAGCGGCATCTCCACAGCGCACGCAAGGTCGGTCCTCAACCAGATGCTCACCCTGGCGGTCCGGCACGGTGCGCTTGAGACCAACCCGATGGCCCTGGTGACCCCGCCGGTTCGCAAGCAGAAAGAGGTGGCAGCGCTCGACGTCGCGGCAGCGAGGGAATTACGGCGGATCGTCCACGCGAAAGCAGCAGGGTAAGCCAGGCCGACGCAAGCCGACTCCTGACCTGCGCGACTTCATTGATGTCGGCCTCGGCACCGGCTGCCGCATCGGGGAGATTCTGGCGCTGAACTGGTCTCGCCTCGACCTCGATTGCAGCGTTCCCACCGCGCAGATAGACGGCACACTGGTGGAGCCGCGCAAGGGGTACGTCGCACGACTGCATCGCCAGGACTGGACAAAGAGCCGCTCGGTGCGCAGGCTCATCCTCCCGGAGTACGTCGCCACCCTTCTCCGCGAGCGCCGCGATAGGGCAGGAATCCTGGCCCCTGACTCGCCTGTGTTCGCCTCTCCGAGCCAGACCTGGCTGTGGCCGAACAACATCAGGACCCGGCTTCGAGCGGCGATCGCTGGCACGATGCTGGAGGGAGCCACTCCTCACACGCTCCGCCGTACAGTCGGCACGCTGGTCGCTCACGAGGCCGGCCTGGATGCCGCGCGCGAGCAGCTCGGCCATTCTGACCCAAGTCTGACGTGGCGCTCTTACGTCGCTGCGCGCCCCGTCGCTCCGGACCTCAGGAAGATCCTCGACGCCTTCTTTGACAAGGGCTGAGTAGTTCGCCGAGGGCGAGCAACGGACTTACTCGACGTGCTCGCGAACCCGTTCTGGCGACGCGCGCGGGTTAGAACCCCTGCATATCCGCTGGCCAGGCGCATCTCGAAATCGAGGGGATGGCCATTGCCCGCGCCCGCCTGATCTGTGACTGGCTCAGGCTTCTTGGCGTCTCGATGGAGCACCCCAATTGGCGCTCTAGGCGAGTGGATGGCTGGGGGAATACCTTCTTCGCCACGCTGCCGATGCCACGGGTTAGGGTCGCATCGACCCCGCCGCCGACGAGGCCACCAATCCCTGGCACGCCCTTGGCAAGGGTCACCATCGATCTCTGTGTCCCGTATTTGGCGACGAGATAGAACCCGGCCTTATTGTTGATCTGTTGGATGACGGTCATAGGGATCTTCTTGAGAGCCTGGTTTGCCAGTTGCTGCCCAATCTTGATTCCGAATGCCGACGAAACCGACTGGGCGCTCGAACCCGCCACGGTGAGCATCAACATTGCCTGCGTGTGGGGGTCGTTGAGCTCGAATCCTCGCAGGTGGGCGATCGCGCCGACCATCCTCGCGTTGATGATCAGGTTCCCCGTGATGTTGGCGGGCAGGGTAATTGGCATCGCCACGAACCCGCCGATACCCGTAGCGAATCCAGTCGTACCAGCAGCGATCACGGACTCCCGAATGATGCGCTTGATCGCCGTCTCGGGGTCTCCCCCAGAGTGTTTGAGCCTGTCATCCGCATAAACGCGGGAGCCAGAGATGGGGCCAACGCCACTCTCGACAGTATTCAGAGTGACCTTCTGGAGCTGGCCTGCGGCCTTCGTCAGCGCCTTGCTCTTGGCGGCCTCTTCAGGTCCAAGTGGAGTGTCTACTGGCACGTGGGTCGCTTCCATCCTGTTCTGTTTTTGGTCGCTCCGAATCTTACGCAAAAGTCGACCGTGTCCCTTGTGACATGACATGCCGCCTCAACTAGCCTGGAAGTGATTCGGGTCTCGAGCCCCGGCTGCACCCAGCGTCCTACCGCCCAGATAGACGCGCCCCGGACGCCCGGAATGGTTCGCCGCCTGCTCGCCTGCTCGCCTGCTCGCCTGGCGGGTAGCGGGGAGCTTGCGGGCCGGTTTGCGGAGCCGCCGCATGAGGGGCGGGAAGCGCGGGGTCGTCAGCGACGTGGTTGCCCACCAGCCCCTGCGCCTAATCACAACCGTGTCGTTCCTGTGAGATAAGATTCACAAAACGCAAAGACCTCGGTCTGAGCGGGCAGCCCAGACCGAGGTCTCCATGTCATTGGCGTGACGCGTGGAGCCTAGCGGAATGAGCCCGATGAGCCACTCATCAGGGCAGGTTTCCGAGTGTCGGTGGCGGTCCTCCCGGACCTGGAGTACGAGACCAATCGATACAACAAGGAGCACCACGTGGGGCACAAGACCTACATCTCGTTCAAGGAAGAGGACAGCAACTACAAGGCTGAAATCCAGTCGTGGACTCATCTGGACTGCGTGGACAAGTCCCTCAATACGCCGATCACCTCCACCGACGCGGAGTACATCCTGCGGAGGATCCGTGAGGATTACCTGCGTGACTCCACAGTGACGATCTTCCTGATCGGTAACCGGAGTGCCGAGGTTCTTGGCTCGTGGGAGCAGCAGTACATCAAGGGTGAGCTTCAGGCGTCTCTATACAACGGGAGCGGCAACACAAAGAGCGGCATCCTGGGAGTGGTGCTCCCTGATATGGAGACCGTCGTCTACGGCGGCAAGTACAGTTGCTGGCAGTGCGGCGGGTCGCACAACACGGTGAAGATCAACGACGACACCGTGATCAAGGAGTTCAGTTACAACTACTACATCCCGCAGGACAAGTGCGCTTGGTCCGAGGACGAACGCTATTGCGTCCTTGTTGGCTGGGATGACTTCAAGCTGGACCCCAACACGTGGATCGACAAGGCCTGGGACAAGCGGTTCGAGCCGATCGCATCGAAGACGAAGGTGCGCCCCTGAGATGGCTCAGGATCCGCTCTCCTATCCGGCGCTGCTCTACGCCACGGAGGAGGCCTCTGCCACCCAGCAAAAGGCGTTCTTCCTTGCAACTGGCGCACAATTCGGGCTTCTGGCTGCTGCTGCAGCGACTGCGATCATCCCGGAAGGTCATGCGTGGAACGTCGGTCCGATCGTCACCTTGTTGCTCTTCTTGGGCGCTCTGGCGCTCCAGTTGAGCGGGCTCGCCGCTAAGGCCGAGGGTCGGTGGTATGACGCTCGTGCAGCCTCGGAGTCCATCAAGACAGCCTCATGGGAATTCGCGGTAGGCGGGGAAGCCTTCCGGCTGGACGATGACACCGCGGAGAACCGGTATATCGACGTCCTTAAGCGCGTGCTGGCCAACGTGCAGTCTCTCGACGTCGGTGCTGCGGGAACAGCCAACGCCTCGGTGACGGCGATCATGAAGGAGCTTCGCGCGGCGGACCGATCAGCCCGGGCAGCGGCTTATCTGCGAGGGCGTGTTGAGGATCAGGTCAACTGGTACTCAGACAAGGCGGCAGCGAATAAACGCCGGTATAAGCAGTTCAGTTCAGCGGTGGTCGTCATCGAAGCCGGTGCTGTCTTGCTGGGTGTTCTCCGGGTTGGTGGGACCGTTGGTCCCGACTATCTCGGTCCTTTCGCTGCCTGTGCGGCGGGCGTGGTCGGGTGGATGCAGGCGAAGAAGTACTCCAACTTGGCACAGGCGTACGCCGTGACGAGCCACGAAGTCAGCATGGTTCCCGCGACGCTCGACCCAACGCAGTCCGAGGAGTCGTGGGCCACAGCAGTTCACGATGCCGAGGCCGCCTTCAGTCGAGAGCACACCATGTGGCAGGCGAGACGGCAGGGACCGGTCTAAAAGAAGGGCCACCAAGCTTGCCGAGAAGCAGCTTGGTGGGCTCGTGTTGGTCGTGGGCGATTGCTCCGCGGACAGCAAGTCACCGGTAGCCGCCAGGTCTGTCATTCCTGCTCCCCTCTGGCGCTAGGTCAAGATCTGACGTGGCGCTCAAACAAGGAAGTGTGAAGCCACCTTAGGCTCTCGTCATGGCGCCCGACTTCGTTCCTGAGCAGACCATGGAAGCTCTTCGGCGCGCAGTCTTGCCCAGTGAGGCGGACATCCTCGCCGCTAAGGCTTCTGTGCGCGCCAGGCTTGACCACGCCGCTGCGACCACATCATCGCTCGTAGCCGAGGTCGTCGCCGACCTTGGAGTACCGGTCTCTCGTGAGATGGAGACCTACAACATCCAGCCAGAGCTTGAACCAGAGGCGGCAGTTGATCGCGAGGCAGCTCCCCTCAAACGCCAGCGCCTGAGCCAGGCGACCCGGTTGGCACTCGCCGAACTAGCCGCGGAGGGCGTAATAGTTCCAGCTCGTACACCGAACAGCGACCGCATCGCCATCCGCATCCATCGGGGCGGCACCACCGGGTCGGAGCACGTCCCCGTGTCGACACCCGATCTCGCCGACGCGTACCGGACCAAGCCAGGCATCGAGTCGGCCACTTCCCCTCCACTACTGACCTCCGCGGAGTTCGCCAGCGGCCTTGGTGAACTTCTGACACCTCGCGCACGAGAATGCCTCGAGGAAGCACTCGCGGCATACCGACGTGGGCTGTACCTCAGCGCTGTGAATCTCCTTGGCGCGGTGAGCGAAGCGGCGTGGTACGAAATCGCCGCCAGACTCCAAGGGACGGTTCCCGAGCTCGCCGAACCGGTGGACAACAACCGAACAGGCGAGGTCCAACGACTCGTGGCAAAGGCCTTCGTAGACAACAGGGGCCGAGCGAGATCTATGACCAACGAACTGGTCTCTCACGCGTCATACCTGCGCGACCTTCGCAACTACGGCGTACATCCCCGAGCTGACCAAGACCCCGGTCAAGGGCACGCATTCACCGAGACTGGGTGCTTCGTTCTGATCATCGAATCTCACCGGTACCTCGCCCGCCTCCGGGAAGCCGCCGAACTTCTCGGACTCGACTTCAGCCTGACGACGAACGCTTAACTCTGCCGTGCGACCAAGCCCGCATCATTCCGCCGCCTGCATGCTTCTTCGACCGCCCGACGATGCCTGTCCCAACGTGCCCTGGGCTACCCTCAGGGCGGTCAAGGCCACGGAGTGCGACCCTCGGTCCACCTGCCCATGGAAGCGGACTCGGTCCGCGGCATCGGGGCAAGATGTGCGCTGTGAATAGACGAGCAGCATTTTGGGTCGTGATTGGGTTAATTGTTGTTCTCGGTATCGCTGTGGCGCGCCTAGCGGAACCGACCGATTGGGGACTCGGTGCCAGGGTGGGAGTGTCCGCGCTTGCCGCGTTCCTGACGATGTACGCCGCGGCGATCCAAGCGCAAGTCGCAGCTGCGCGCATCAACGGGCGCACAATCGAAGGCTCAAGGGCGTCGATTCGGCGACTCGTTAACGCCGGTCGCGACGTAGACGCTCTCGAAGCGGGGGAGACCAAGCACGCCGCAGAGCTCAACAGAGCCGAGGCCCACGCAGCCTTTATCCAGATAATGATCGGGATCATCACCGCTGCGCTCGTGATCATCGTTGTTTGGACGACTGGAGACGTGTAGCCGTAAGCGCTGCTTGTCCGACGCGCGGCCTGGCCTGACTTGAGCTCCAAGGGGGCCTGCCACGTTCGCCGTTTGCGCGACCGAACGCCTGCAATCCGGGCTACGGCACCTGCGTCCTTCCGCCACGCAACCTTGGGTTCACCGGCCTCGATGGCGGCCACGTGGGCCCTGTTCGCGCATCGGCCCACTGCCTCTCAACCGTCAGGCTCTTGGTTGCCATCCTCTAGGGGACAGCTGGGCGGATTGAGTCATGCCTGGGCGACCATGGCAACGTTTGAACTTCCTTCCACTCCCGCAGGGACAAGGGTCGTTGCGGCGAGTGGTGCCAAACGGGATAACAACGAAGTCGTGGCGGTCCTCCTCGATCTGTGCATCAACTTGGGGTCTGTTGGCTTCGTCTGAGACGAGCCACGCGATCAGCGCTAGCGATTCGTAACCCAAGGCGAGAGCTTCGTGGACCAATCGAGTCGTGGGCTTCCTACTGGTTCGCGCGCCGAAAACTACCGACGCGTCGAGCTCCTCTGGAGGCACCAACCGCGTTGCCATGGAAAGCGGACTGTTGTGCGTCATGAGGTTGGCTACGAGTAGCGGCTTGTCGATGAGTGTGTCGAGAGTGGACCGCTCGACAGGGCGCATGCGGCCTCGTGTCGCTTGGGCCATACGCTTGATCGTCTTGCCTGTCCAGTGGCGAGTCCCAAGGTTGGCGTCGACGCCATGGATCCTCGTGGCCTGTTCCAAGTCGTCAGCAGGCAGCTGCGGAAGCCCGTTTAGAAGCGGAAGGTAGTTGGCGTTTGAGCCTTCGGCCTGAAGTAGTAGTGCATAGCTCTGCTCGTGGGCCGTCAGCCGTTTCAGCAATTCGTGCTTCGGAAGATCCCGGAGCCACCACGCCGCAACAGTTTCTTCGATCAGGGTTCGAGCGACGGCTAGTGCCGGTGTGGCATATCCGGCGTCCGCCAAATGCAGGAGCGCATCGAATGCATGCAACGCGCGAGCGACCGCTAGCTTCACCACGGCATTGGCTGTCTGGTTGAACTCGCCTGATGCGTCGCTTATTGCTGCCATTACCAGGCCTTCAAGGCGGTCGCAGGCGTAGAACTGGGGCCGGCACTGGGGTCGCTGACTCGCCGGAATCCACGGCCCTGGTGGTCCTGCACTTCGACTGGAATTCCAGCTCTGGGCGTAGTTCACTGTTCGGTCGCTCCCTGCCACGCCGGGATCCTCCCACGCGCGACTTAGCAATCGGTCGACATCGGACGCGTCATTCCGCCGCGTGCCGGGCAGGGTCCGCGCCTCGGCATGGGGTCGCGTGGGTCGCCAGCAAGGCGCTCCATTCCCAGAGATGAACAGCGGACAGGTCCTGTGGGACGCGATCACAAAGTTCCGCGAGGCCAGCTGGGGTTCTTTCCGGCCAGTGTTCGTCGAACGGGACGTCCACCCAGCCCGAATGACTTGCCAGACCGGGCGCGCCGGGATTCTGTACCGGAGTGTCAACGACAGTCGAAAACTGACCCCTTTCCGACGGTTGAAAATTGACCCCCTCGGTCTCTAGTTCTCTTCGGTGACGGCCGCTGGGACGCGACCGAGTTCTCGGTTCCTCAACCGGTAGGAGTCGCCCTTCAGAGCGACGACCTCGGCGTGGTGGACGAGCCGGTCGATCATGGCGGCGGCGACGGTGTCGTCGCCGAAGACCTCGCCCCAGCGGGCGAAGTTCTTGTTCGACGTCACGATCAGGCTGGCGCGTTCGTAGCGTGATGAGACGAGCTGGAAGAACAGGTTGGCGGCCTCGGGCTCGAACGGGATGTAGCCGACCTCATCGATGACCAACACCGGATACCTGACCAGCCGGCGCAGCTCGTCTTGCAGCCGTCCCTGATTGTGAGCCTCGGCGAGCCGGTCGACCCACTGGGATGCGGTGGCGAACTGGACCCGGTGCCCGGCCTGACAGGCCCGGATCGCCAGCCCGGTGGCCAGGTGGGTCTTTCCGGTGCCGGGCGGGCCGAGCAGCAGCACGTTCTCCTTCGCGGCGACGAAGTCCAGGGTTCCCAAGTGCGCGATGGTCTCGCGCTTCAGACCGCGGGCATGGTCGTAGTCGAAGTCCTCCAAGCTCTTCCTCGCCGGGAACCGGGCGGCCCGGATCCGGCCCTCACCACCGTGGGACTCCCGCGCGGCGACCTCGCGTTGCAGGCACGCGGCAAGGAACTCCTCGTGCGTCCAGGACTCCTCACGAGCCCGCTCGGCCAACCGAGTGATCGACTCTCGCAGCGTGGGTGCCTTCAACGCGCGGGTAAGGAACTCCAGCTCCCTGGTGACGTCCCGGCTTGTTCTCGGTGCGTTCTTCGCGGTGCGGGTGGCCATTAGCCGACCTCGCCGTCCACGACATCGACCAGCCCGAGTGCGGCGTCGTAGACATCGAGCGATCGGATCTCGACCTCCTCGCCGGTGGTGGCGTCCGCGACCGGGCGGAGCAGGTCCGCTCGTCCGTGGCGCAGGTGCTTGGCAGCGACCGCGTGTTCGAAGTCGGTGATCGTCTGGTGCTGGGCCCACACCCGGGCATGATCGGCCACGATCGCGCCCTCGCAGGTCACCCACACGCGGTCCAGATCGGCGTGGACCTCGATCCGCCGACCGACCACGGCCGGGTGCACGGAGTAGTCATTGGAATCGAGCCGGACGTAATGGTCGCGGGGCAGCCGCAGCGACCTGCGCCACCCAACCTCGGGCGGCACCGGCGGCAACGGCAGCATCGCGGCCCGATCCGTGGCGACCCGATCGCCGGGGCTGCAGCCCAGGACCCGCATCTTCCGGGCGTTCGCCCTGACCAAGAACCCGGCCAGCTGGGTGTTGAAGTCCTCCGGCGACTCGAAGTCGCGGCCGGGCAGAAAGGAGCGCTCGAGGTAGTCGTGGAACCGCTCCAGCAGGCCCTTGGCCTCGGGGTCGGCCGGCTTGCAGATGTAGACGCTCGCGCCGAGAACGCCCCGGAACCCCTGGCAGTCCAACGTCAGCTCCGGCCGCCGAGCGCGCCACCGGCCCACGGCCCCCTCACCGTCCCACACCAACGTCCGCGGCACACCGCCGAGCTGCTCGGACAGCAGCTGCCACCAGCCCGCGTACAGGTCCTCGGCCTCACGCGAGGGGATCAACAACGCGCTCGCCCACCGCGAGTAGCCCGACACGCACGTCATCACCGGCAGCCGCTTCGCCGTGCGGGTCTGCCCGTGCCCGACCGGTAGCTCGATGTCGGGGAACCAGAAGTCGAACTGCGCCAGCTCACCGGCCCCATACGTGGTGCGCGAGGCAGGGTCCGGTGGCAGGTAGGCCGGCCGCAGCTCGGCGACCCGTTCCTTGAACACCGTCATCCCGCGCGTCCAGCCGACCCTCTCGGCGATTACCGTGGCCGGCATCGTCGGGACGGCCTTCAACTGCTCACGGATCCGCGGCTCGAACTCATCCACCGCGGACCCCGCCGGCGTCCGCACGTACTTCGGCGGACCCTCGGCAGCCAACGCCGCGCGCACGGTGTTGCGCGAGATGCCCATCGTCCTGGCGATCATCTTGATCGGCAACCCCTCGGCCCGGCGCAACCTTCGGATCTCGGCCCAGTCCTCCACTGACAACACTCCGCATCTCCCTGCCTCACGGTTGAGGTCAGGGTCTCGGAGGGGGTCAGTTTTCGACCGGCGACAGGGGGTCAGTTTTCAGGCGTCGTCGACAAGGTCCACCAGGAAAGGCGAGTACTGCATGGCGCAGGTGTTCATCGGGTCGACCCCACAAGCTGTCGGGCAACGACCGAGGTCGTCGACGACTCCTCGACCAGGCATACGATGCAGCGGCCTGAGTAGCCGACCTGGGTGACGACGGCACGAGCGATCTGACGATGTCCAACGTCGACCCCCACCGGCGAGCTCGAGTCTTGGTGCCCCGCCGAGCGTTCGGTGGACACCACCCGTCGTTTGGGACGACGAGGGCGCTTGCCTGATGTTGCCGGCCCACGCCGCCCTTCCGACCGCCGATGCCACGGGCCGAGCCTCTGACTGATGACGCGCTCGTTGCGGCACGCTCCCGGAGGCTATCTCCCGAGTTGCTGTGATGTGTCACGCGCAGGCGCTGACCGCAACAGCGATGTTGCGGACAACAGTCACGATAGCGAGCGGCCTGTGAGGGAATGATCGTGATCGTGATCGTGATCGTGGTCGCGGCCAAGGGCTTGCCGCTCATCGCGATGTCGCACCGACGTCGGCGACCGGGTGCGGCGGATGGTTGCCGTACGAAACACGCGTGACTTGAGATCGTGCCGCTCCCTGGGCGCGCAGAGGCGAGCGTGCATCCCCGTGAATGTGCGCCAGAGGGTTGCGAGCCTGTCAGGCCGCCGCAACCATGACAGCACCGGCAACAAGTCAACGCCCTCGCAACCGAGGCGATGCGATGGGACGCACCGGAGCATCTCCGACTTCTCCGACCCGATCGAGCTGGAGCCCCGACCAAAGCTTGTCGGCAACGCTCGAAAATGAGGCCGATTCGACGCTCGAAAACGAGGCCACCGGTTCGTTGCGTTTCTAGTCTGCCGTGTCCTGGGTTCTGATGCTGGGCAGCGTGTCGATCCCGCGGTTGCGTAGCCGGTAGCTGGCGCCCTTGAGGGTGAGGACGTCGGCGTGGTGGACGACGCGGTCGATCATCGCGGCGGCGACGGCCTGGTCACCGAAGACGCCGCCCCAGCCGCTGAACGGCAGGTTGGAGGTGAGGATCAGCGAGGCGTGTTCGTAGCGGGACGAGACGAGCTGGAAGAACAGGTTCGCGGCGTCCTGCTCGAACGGCAGGTAGCCGACCTCGTCGACGATGATCAGGCCGTAGCGTCGCAGCCGGGCGAGCTCGTTGGGGAGCCTGCCGGCGCGGTGGGCGTCGGTGAGCCGGGTGACCCAGTCGGTCGCGGTCGCGAACAGCACCCGGTGGCCGTGGTGGGCGGCGGTGATGCCCAGACCGGTGGCCAGGTGGGTCTTGCCGGTGCCGGGCGGACCGAGCAGCACGACGTTGCGTGCCTCGGTGAGGAACCCGCCGGATGCGAGGGCGGCGACCTGCTGGCGCACAGCGGGCTGGGCGTCCCAGTCGAACTCTTCCAGTGTCTTGCGGGCGGGGAATCCGGCGGCCCGGATCCGCAGCTGGGCGCCGGACGCATTCCGCGCGGCGACCTCACGGTCGAGTACCGCGGCGAGGTACTCCTCGTGGGTCCAGCCGGCGTCACGGGCATGGTCGGCCAGTCGCCCGGCTGCTTCGGTGATCCGGGGTGCTTTCAACGCACCGGCCAGGTAGATCAGTTGCTTGAGCGCCTCGCTAGCGTCGCGCTCGGTCTTCGACTTCGGGGTCGTCATCAGGCCACCTCGCCATCGGTGATCGTGTCGGCGTCGACGCCACCGTCGATGAGGCCGAAGGCGCGGTCGTAGTCGGCCAGGTCCCGGACCAGCTCTTCATCCGGGTCGGGTGCTGGGCGGGGTCGCTGGTACTGCTCGCGCAGCACCTTCGCGGCCGCGACGTGGGCGGGGTCAGTGATCGTCATGCCCCGTGCCCAGACCCGATCGTAGGCGGAAACCAGGCGCCCCTCGTGGCGGACTTCGACCCGGGACAGGTCCGCGGTCACGTCGACGAACCGGCCGATCACCGCCGGGTCGACGGAGTAGTCGCTGCTGTCGAGGCGGACGTAGTAGTCGCGTCCCAGCCGGACCCGGTTGACCCACCCGACCACCGGCGCGACCGGCGGCAGGGGCAGCATCGCGGCCCGGTCAGCGTCCAGCCGGTCCACCGGCCGGGTCTTGATGGTGCGCACCATCCGGGCGTTCGCCTTCGCCAACCACTCGGTGAACTGGGCATCGAAGTCGGCCGGGCTGGTGAAGTCGCGGCCGGGCATGAAGGAGGTCTCGAAGAACCCGTTGCGTCGCTCCACGACACCCTTCGATTCCGGGTCGTAGGGCTTGAGCCGCTGCAGCGTGGTGGCCAGCGTGCCGGCGAACGCGGCGACCCCGTCGGCGTGCCGCTTGCCGCGGCCGATCCCGGCCTCGTTGTCCCAGATCAGCCGCCGCGGCACCCGGCCCAGCTGCTGGAGCAGCTCCCACATCCCCAGCAGCAGATCCTGCGTGTGCCGGGTCGGGATCACCTTCCCGAGCATGAACCGCGAGTACGCACACGTGATCACCAGCACCGGCAACAACACCCTCGTGCCGTCCTCAAGGGGGATCTTCTTCGGCGGGAACCACAGGTCGCACTGCGCCGCATCGCCGGGCAGCCAGGTCAGCCGGTCCGACGGGTCGACCGGCCGATGCTCGGGCCGCAGCCGCCGTACGTTGTCGCGGAACCACGTGATCGACCCGGTCCAGCCGACCCTCTCCGCGATCACCGTGGCCGGCATGTCAGGCGTCGATGAGAGGAGCTGACGCACCAGCGGCTCGAACGGAGTGAACGACGTCGGCACCGCCGCGCGTTCGTACTTCGGCGGCCGGTCCGAGGCCAACGCCCGCTCGACCGTCGACCTACCGATTCCCAGATCCCGCGCGACCTGCCGCTGCGACACACCGTCCGCGACCAGCCGCCGGATCAAAGCCCAATCCTCCACTGAGATCACCCATCCAATCTGTCTGGGTGGCCTCGTTTTCGACCGTCGCTATGGCCTCGTTTTCAAGCGT
>CAVRIE010000011.1:0-92515 GCA_963721165.1 uncultured Actinomycetota bacterium
CGAAGAGAACATTACGGATGCCCCGGCCGGATCGTCAAATCGGATACCTGTGGCCCCCGTCACCGCTGAGAAAGTGCGGTTTGGAACGCATTGTGAGGGTCTTTTCAGACGATGTCGGGCGCACTCACGCGGGCCTCGTCGGCCTCGAGGTCGGTCAGCGCGCGCTGGCTCTGCCGCTCCGCCTCGACCCGGCGCAGGTAGTGGTCGACCTCGTCGTCACGGCGCGCGTCGTCCCAGGACAGCTCCGCCGCCATGAGGTCGGCAGCAGGACAGGCGGTCGTCGTACCCCGGTCGAACGTCTCGATGGAGATCCGGGTCCGCCGGGTGAGGACGTCGTCGAGGTGTCGGGCTCCCTCGTGGGTCACGGCGTAGACCACCTCGGCCGCGAGGTAGTCCTCGGCACCGGGCAGTGGCCGGCCGAGCTCGGGCCGGGAGGCGACGAGGTCGAGGAGCTCGTCGACCAGGCCGCCGTACCTGTTCAGCAGGTGGTCGATCCGGGCCGGGTGCAGTCCCGAGCGGCGGGCCAGGCCGATGCGCTGGTTGGCGCGTGCTTCGTAGCCCTCGGCACCCGCGAGCAGGATGCGGTCGGTGATGGAGGGCGGCACCGCGCCACCGAGGGAGTGGGCGGCGGCGGCGACGGCGTCACGGCCCATGACCCGGTAGGTCGTCAGCTTGCCGCCCGCGATGATCACGAGGCCCGGGACCGGCGTCACGACGGTGTGCTCGCGTGAGATCCGGCTGGTCGGCTCCGACTCACCCGAGAGGAGCGGCCGGAGGCCGGCGTACACGCCCTCGACGTCCTCGTGGGTGAGCGGCTCCCTGAGGAGCTTGTTCACCTCGCCGAGGAGGTAGTCGATGTCGCGGCGGGAGGCGGCAGGGTGCGCCTTGTCGAGGTTCCACGGAGTGTCCGTCGTGCCGATGATCCAGTGCCGGCCCCAGGGGATCACGAACAGCACCGAGACCGCCGTGCGCATGATCAGACCCGAGTCGGACCGGATCCGGTCGCGTGGGACCACCAGGTGGATCCCCTTGCTCGCCTGCACGTGGAGGGCACCACGGCCGCCGACCATCTCCTGGATCTCGTCCGTCCAGACCCCGGCGGCGTTCACGACCACGCGGGCGCGAACCTCGATCTCGCGGCCGGACTCCAGGTCCACCGCGCGGACCCCCGTGACCCGCTCCCCCTCTCGAAGGAAGCCGACGACCCTCGTGCGGTTGGCGCACAGGGCTCCGTGCGAGGCGGCGGTGCGGGCGATCGTGACCACGAGGCGCGCGTCGTCCACCTGGGCGTCGTAGTACTGGATCGCTCCCGCGATCCCGTCGGTCTTGAAGTCGGGGGCGATCCGTCGGACCTGGCGGCGCAACAGGTGCCGGTGGTGCGGCAGGCCCATGTCGTACTTGCCGGTCATCGCCATCGCGTCGTACATCGCGAGCCCGGCGCCGACGTAGGGACGCTCCCAGCCGCGGTGCATCAGCGGGTAGAGGAACGGCACGGGCTTCACGAGATGCGGAGCGAGCCGGGTGAGAAGCAGGCCGCGCTCCTGGAGCGCCTCCCGGACGAGGGCGAAGTCGAGCATCTCCAGGTAGCGGAGGCCGCCGTGCACGAGCTTGCTCGACCGCGAGGAGGTGCCGGAGGCGAAGTCGCGCTGCTCGAGCAACCCCACCGAGAGGCCCCGCGTCACGGCGTCGAGGGCGGTGCCGACCCCGGTGATCCCGCCACCGACGACGAGCACGTCCACCTCGCCGTTCGCGAGCTGGTCGAGTGCGTCCTCACGCGCCTCGGGGCTGAGCCTCCCGCCGTAGGTCATCGCTCCCCCAGCACCTGCTTGACCCGGGTCCCGAGCCCGCCGAGCCGGTCACGGCCGATCGGGTTCATCTCCTGCACCCGCGTGACCTCGGCTGCCCGGAGGTCGGCCATGGCGATCGCCGGTGACTCGTCACCGACCCGGGCGAGCGGTCGGCCCTCGGGGTCGTAGACCGCGCTCCCGCCGTTGAAGTCGTGCTCGCCGCACCGACCGGTGAGCCCCGCGAAGACGACGTAGATGCCGTTGTCGAGCGCCCGGGCGGCGTAGTAGAGGTCCCGGCGATGCTCGGACCCGACGTAGTACGCCGAGGGGCAGAGGTAGGCACGGGCCCCGTCGGCCGCTGCGGCTGCCGCGTGCTCCGGGAAGCAGCCGTCGTAGCAGACGCCGAGGCCGAGCTCCCATCCGTCGACGACGATGCTCGCGCCGTGGTCGCCCGGCGAGAAGAACCCTCGCTCGGCCTCGAACAGGTGCTGCTTGTCGTACGGCGCGGCCACGGAGCCGTCGTCGGCGAAGACCAGGAGGCTCAGCGTGAAACGGTCGGCGCCCCGTCGCACCGCGGCGCCTGCGACCACCACGACGTCACGGTCGACGGCGACCTTGCTCAGCGGCGCCAGGACCGGGTCGTCCTCGGTCACGGTCTGCTCGGGATCCCACGTCTCGGGTGCGTACCCGGTGAGGAAGAGCTCCGGGAGTACGACGACCCGGGCCCCACGGTCCGCGGCGGAGCCGACGAGCGACACCGCCGTCACCACGTTCGCGGACACGTCCCCCGGGACGGACTCCGCCTGCCCCGCGGCGACGCGGAGCGTCGCGCTCACCGGACGCCCAGGGTCACTGGACCACGACCTCCACGCGCTGGAACTCCTTGAGGTCGGTGTAGCCGGTGGTGGCCATCGACCGGCGCAGCGCGCCCACCATGTTCATGGTGCCGTCGGCGACCCGGGAGGGGCCGAACAGGATCTGCTCGAGAGTCCCGACGGTGCCGATCTCGACGCGCTCGCCGCGGGGAAGCATGGAGTGCCAGGCCTCGGCGCCCCAGTGGAACCCGCCGCCGGGGGCCTCCTCGGCACGCGCCAGGGGCGAGCCGATCATGACCGCGTCGGCGCCACAGGCGATGGCCTTCGCGACGTCGCCGCTGCGGCCGATCGACCCGTCCGCGATCACGTGGACGTAGCGGCCGCCGGACTCGTCGAGGTAGTCGCGGCGGGCAGCGGCCACGTCGGCCACGGCCGAGGCCATCGGCACGGCGAGACCCAGGACGGTGCGCGTGGTGTGCGCCGCTCCCCCGCCGAAGCCCACGAGCACGCCCGCGGCGCCGGTGCGCATGAGGTGCAGCGCCGCCTGGTAGGTCGCACAGCCGCCGACGATGACCGGCACGTCGAGCTCGTAGATGAACTCCTTGAGGTTCAGCGGCTCGGCCTGGCCGGAGACGTGCTCCGCGGAGACCGTCGTACCCCTGATCACGAACATGTCGACGCCGGCGTCGACCACGGTCTTGGCGAACTCCTTGGTGCGCTGGGGCGACAGCGACCCCGCGACGGTCACGCCGGCCTCGCGCATCTGCTTGAGGCGGGAGGTGATCAGCTCGGCCTTGATCGGCTCGGCGTAGATCTCCTGCATGCGGCGGGTCGCGGCCTGCCCCCGCAGCTGTCCCACCTCGGAGAGCAGGTCGGTCGGGTCGTCGTACCTGGTCCACAGCCCCTCGAGGTCGAGGACTCCCAGACCGCCGTGCCGCCGAACGCGACCGCGGTCTGCGGCGACATCACCGAGTCCATCGGCGCGGCCAGGATGGGGATCTCGAAGCGGTACGCGTCGATCTGCCAGGCCGTGGAGACCTCTTCGGGGTCACGGGTGCGGCGGCTCGGGACGATCGCGATGTCGTCGAAGGAGTAGGCACGACGACCGCGCTTGGCACGGCCGATCTCGATCTCGGTCACGTCAGGACTCTATCTGTGGTTGCGGGTGCGGGTGGTCTCTCGCGGCGGCGGCGCGCTCAGCGGGTGGAGTAGTTCGGCGCCTCGACGACCATCTGTACGTCGTGGGGGTGGCTCTCCTTGAGGCCGGCCGAGGTGATGCGGACGAACTGGCCGCGCTCCTGGAGCTCGGGGATCGTCCGCGCGCCGACGTAGAACATCGACTGCTGCAGACCGCCGATGAGCTGGTGCGCGACGGCGGAGAGCGGGCCGCGGTAGGCGACCTGGCCCTCGATGCCCTCGGGCACGATCTTGTCGTCGCTGGCGACGTCGGCCTGGAAGTAGCGGTCCTTGGAGAACGACTTCTTGCCGCGCGACGCCATCGCGCCGATCGACCCCATGCCGCGGTAGGTCTTGTACTGCTTGCCGTTGAGGAAGATGAGCTCGCCGGGGCTCTCCTCGCAGCCGGCGAGCAGAGACCCGATCATCACGGAGTCCGCCCCCGCCACGAGGGCCTTCGCGATGTCGCCGGAGTACTGCAGGCCGCCGTCGCCGATGACCGGGACCCCGGAGGGCTTGCACGCCTGCGAGGCTTCGTAGATCGCGGTGACCTGCGGGACGCCCACACCGGCCACGACACGCGTGGTGCAGATCGAGCCGGGCCCGACCCCGACCTTGACCGCGTCCGCGCCCGCGTCGACCAGCGCCTGCGCGCCGGCCCGGGTCGCGACGTTGCCGCCGATGACCTGGACGTGTCGGGTGGCGGGGTCCTTCTTGAGCCGCGCGATCATCTCGAGCATGAGGCGGGCGTGTCCGTTGGCCACGTCGGGCACGAGTACGTCGACCCCGGCCTCGACGAGGGTGGTCGCGCGCTCCCAGGCGTCGCCGAAGTAGCCGATCGCGGCCCCCACGAGCAGCCGGCCGTCGGCGTCGTTGGAGGCGTTGGGGAACTGCTCGGAGCGGACGAAGTCCTTGACCGTGATCAGGCCGGCCAGCCTGCCGTGGGAGTCCACGAGCGGCAGCCGCTCGAGCTTGTGCTGGCGCAGCAGCGCGGTCGCGTCGTCACGGCTGATCCCGACCGGTGCGGTGATCAGCGGCGCCTTGGTCATCACCTCGCCGACGAGGGTGGTGGCCCACTCCGCGACCGGCACGAACCGCAGGTCGCGGTTGGTGATGATGCCGATCAGCATGTGGTCCTCGTCGATGACGGGGAGGCCGGAGACGCGGTACTCACCGCAGCGCTCGTCGAGCTCCTCGAGGGTCGCCTTCGGGCTGATCGTCACCGGGTTGGAGATCATCCCGGTCTGGGTCCGCTTCACGAGGTCGACCTGGTACGCCTGGTCCTCGATCGAGAGGTTGCGGTGCAGGATGCCGATGCCACCCTGACGGGCCATGGCGATCGCCATCCGCGACTCGGTGACGGTGTCCATGGCGCTCGAGACGAGCGGGATCCGGATCGAGATGTCCCTGGTGAGCCGCGTGGCCGTGTCGACCTCGCTGGGGATCACGTCCGTCTCGCCCGGGAGCAGGAGGACGTCGTCGTAGGTGAGGCCGAGGGCTGCGAACTTCTCGGGTACGCCGGCAGGAGTGAGGTTCATGTGGCCTTCCGAAGCAAGTGACGGCAAGGAACCCAGTCTACCGAGGGGGCCGGTGCCGGGGTGGGGCGCGGTTTCCCAGGGCCGGTCGGGGGCCGACCCGCGTCCACTCGGGCCTCGTCAGCGCAGGAGCTGAGCCAGAGCACTCATGTCGCGCTGTCCCAGCCCAGCGGCCAGGGTCTCGCCGACCAGGCTGCGGTTCGTCTCCGCCTGGTCCATCCGGGCGCCCACCTCAGCGGCAAGCCGGTGGATGAGGTCCTGGTCCTTGGCCACGAGAGCGAGGCTGAACGCGACCGGCGTCTCCTCAGGGTGCAGGAACGCGGCGCGCTTGTACCGCACGAACGGGGCGCCGGCCGCGCTCGCCTCGAAGACGTCGTAGACCCGTTCCGGGTCGAGCCCTGCTCTCTCCGCCAGCACGAGCGCCTCGCTGAGCGAGACGTTGAGCGCGTGCACCAGGGAGTTGACGACCAGCTTCATCGTCGCCCCGGCGCCCACCCCACCCAGGTGGAACACGTTCGCGGCGAGCACGTCGAGCACCGGGCGGGCTCGACCGAGCGCCACCTCGTCACCGCCGACCATGACCGTGAGCTCGCCCCTTTCCACGAGGGGCACGCTCCCCGACACAGGGCAGTCGAGAAGGGTCGCCCCGCGCCTCACCACCGCGGGCACCAGCTCCCTTACCGTCGCCGGGGCGACCGTGCTGGTGTCACACACGACGGCCCCGAGGGCTCAGCCCGGCGACGAGGCCGTCCGCACCGGCGTACGTCGACGCGACGGCCGCGTCGTCGGCGAGCGAGACCAGGCACACGTCAGCCAGCGCCGAGGCCTCCGCGGCGGTGCCGGCCACCCTCGCACCGATCTCCGAAGCCACGTCATCGGCTCTTCTCCCGGGTCCGGTTGTAGAGCACCAGGTCGAGGTCCGCGCCGGAGAGCCGCCTCGCCATTGCCGCACCCATCCGGCCGATCCCGACCAGGGCGACCCTCATTGCAGCAGCCACCCGCCGTCGATGTAGAGGTCGATGCCGTTGACGGAACGGTTGCGCAGCAGGAAGTCCACCCCGTCGACGATGTCGGCCATCGCCACGCTGTGTCCGGTCGGGGTGGCCGACAGGACCCGCTCGGTCGCTTCCTTCTTGTCCGACCAGTAGGGGCTGTCGGCCACGATGCCGGGGTGGATCGCGTTGACGCGAACGGGTGCGAGCTGGAGCCCGAGGGTGTGCACCAGCCCTGTGACGCCGGCGTTCACCGTGGACACGGTCGTCGACCCGGGGTAGGGCCGGTCCTTGGCACGGCCACCGAACATCACGACCGAGCCGTCGCGCGAGAGCCGATCCACCATCGTGTGCAGGACGGTGGCGTACCCGACGAGCTTCATGACCGTCAGGTACGTCGCGGATGCGATGTCGTAGTCCCTGATCGTGTTGGTGTCTCGGGCGATGGCCGCCAGGACGACATGGTCCACGGGGCCGACGTCGGCGAGAGATCCTTCGACCTCCATGGGCTTGGACAGGTCGAGCGGGAGACCACGGGTGTTCCCGCCGATGTCCGCTGCCGCTGCCTTGGCACGATCACCGTCACGGCCGGTCAGAACCACGCTCCAGCCCTCTCCGGCGTACCGGCTCACGATCTCTCTGCCGATCCCGGCCGTGCCGCCTACCACCAGGAGGGTCTTCACGTCGGTCATCGGATCACCTCTCGTAGGTAGTCCCAGTCACGGGCGTAGCGGTAGGAATGCCGCGAGGGTGGCTGCGGCGCCTGCGTCTCCAGCCAGCGCAGCGGCCCGCCGCCCAGGTTCCGGAAGCTGTGCACGCACCCGACACCTGCCCAGGCGACGTCACCAGGACCGAGGGTGTACCGGGCGCCGTCGAACGTCGCCTCGGCCTCTCCCTCGAGGAAGTAGTAGGTCTCCTCGAACGGGTGGTCGTGGGGGCCGGCGACGCCGTCGGGGGCGTACTGGACCATGAACATCGTCGCGAGCTGGGCGTCGAGGTCGGTGTCGACCATCATCTTGACCGTGATCCCGCTGTAGACGAGCAGCGCGGTGCGCATACTCGCTGACACGGCCAGCATCTCCTGGCTCTGCTTGCCCACGTCCATGTGTGCCGGCGTGATGGAGCCGTACCGTCGCGTCCGGGGGTCCCGCACGTCGACATGCCCGGCACCGTCCGCCTCGGCCAGAGGCACGAGGTAGGTGTCGTCACCGTGCCGGCTGCGCGGGGTGGGGCTCTGCATCTCCGCCCAGCGGACAGGCTCTCGTCCTGCGTTGCTCCAGCGGTGGGGCACGCCGACCTGGAAGAGCCCGTACTCCCCGGCAGTCAGCCGGTACGACCCGTCCGGAGTGTCGACCACCCCCTCCCCCTCGACGACGTAGAAGCTCTCCTCGAAGGAGTGCAGGTGCGAGGGCAGGGAACCGCCCGGATCGAGCTCACAGACCCCGAACCCGGTGTGCACAGCGCCGTCCCGCTCGCCCACAGCGGACCAGCGACGGAAGCCGGTCGCGGTCTCGGCCCAGCCCGTGGCCTCGGCCGGCTTCGCGTCCGCTGCCGGACGCACCACGTGCCCGGTGTTCATGCCGGTTGCGGCACCGAGGTGGCGCGCAGCAGGTGGTCGCGGGACGCCTCGACGTCGGTTCGTGCCTTGTCCAGGTCCCCGAGGAGCCTGCCGCTTCGCTTCTTCGTCACACCGGCGACGAGCACCGTGTCGACGTTCGACACGTCGGCGCACAGCACCACTGCGGCGACCGGGTCGATGACCGGAGCCACGTTGAGGGCCTTGGCGTCGATGATCACGACGTCCGCCTGCTTGCCGGGAGTCAGGGAACCGGTGCGCTCCTCCAGCCCGGCGACGTGCGCGCCGTCGATGGTCGCCGCCTCCAGCATGTCGCGGGCCGTGAGCACGTCCTTCGGCACCTGCTCGTTCGGCTCGAACGCAGCCTCGTGCACGCGGGCCCGGTCGGCGCCGAACGCCGCCCGCATCTCGGTGAACATGTCGCCGGGCACGGTGGTGACGACGTCGATGGACAGCCCCGGCCGCAGCCCGAGGCCGCGCGCGCGGCGGAGTGGCGGCCACCCGTGTCCCATCTGCACCTCGACCTGCGGGGCGACGGAGATGGTTCCGCCGCTCTCCTTCACCAGCTGCCACTCCTCGTCGCTGAAGTGGCAGGCGTGCACATAGGTCGTGTCGGGCCCCAGCAGTCCCATGTCGTTCAGGTGCTTGACCATGTCGAACCGCCCGGCCAGCCGTCCCATCGACACGTGGACGGTGATCGGGATGCCCAGCTCGCGGGCCAGCTCCCACTCGGCTCTCACGACGCTCTCCTGGCAGAACCCGGGGCCGCGGGTGGCAAGGCCCATCGTCAGGAGGCCGTCGTCGCTGCTGAAGTAGGTGCTCCGGACCCGTCGTACGTCGTCAGCGGGGACGGCGATCTTGCTGTCGAACCAGTAGTCGGCCAGCGAGGTGTTGGCGCTCCCGTAGGCGTACTGCGCCCGGATGCCCACCTCCCGGAGAGCCGTGATCGCCGCGTCCGGATGCTCCGGCGTGTTGTTGATGTGCGACCAGTCGACCAGCGTGGTGATCCCGGCGTTCAGGCACTCCAGCGAGCCGGCGACGTTGCTGGCGTACACGTCCTGCGGGCGGTAGACCGGTGCGAAGGTGTCGAGCACCTCGACGAAGTAGTCGTCGAGCGTCGAGTTGGGCGCGCAGCCGCGGATCGCCGCCTCCCAGGTGTGGCGATGGGTGTCGACGAAGCCGGGGATCACGATGTTGCCGGCCGCGTCGATCACCTCCGCGTCGGCGCTGATGTTCGGCTCGACTGCTGCGATCTTCCCGTCCTCGATCAGCACGTCGGCCCTGAGGTCACCGATCTGCTGGTCCATGCTGAGCACCGTCCCGCCACGGATCAGCGTCTTCTCTGTCATGACCTTGCTCCTTTGCATCCGGCTCGAGTGATTGGCTCAGTAGGCGCAGAGTCGGCGTACCGCTTCGGCGACCTTGTCGACGGTGGGGATGACCAGGTCCTCCAGGGCGTCGGCGAACGGGAGGGGGACACACTCCGCTGCCACCCTGCGGATCGGCGCGTCCAGGGACTCGAACCCCTCCTCCGCGACGATCGACACGACCGTGCCTCCCCAGCCGCCCTGGTAGGGGTTCTCCTCGACGACGACCAGGCGCGAGGTGCGACGTACCGAGTCGAGGACGGTGCGCGCGTCCAGCGGCACCAGGCAGCGCAGGTCGACCACCTCGACGGAGATGCCGTCGGTGGCCAGCTGCTCCGCTGCGGCGGCCGCGATCGGGACCGTCGAGGCCAGTGCGACGACCGTGACGTCGCTCCCCGGCCGGATCACGGCGGCCTGACCCAGCGGCACGACGTGGTCCGGCGGCGCCGGCTCGCCCTTTCCGGCGAAGAGACCCTTGTGCTCGAAGAAGACGACCGGGTCGTCGCTGCGGATGGCGGACGCCATCATGCCGACGACGTCGGCCGGGTTCGAGGGTGCGGCGATCTTGAGCCCGGGCACCGTGAACGCCCAGTTCTCCACGGCCTGGGAGTGCTGAGCACCGAATCCCAGCCCGCCGCCGTTGGCGGTGCGCACGACCAGCGGGACGGTCACCTGGCCTCCCGTCATGTAGCGCACCTTCGGGATCTCGTTGGCCAAGTAGTCGTAGCAGCAGGCCAGGAAGTCGGAGAACATGATCTCCGCGATGGGACGCAGGCCGGTCATGGCCGCCCCCATGGCGGCGCCGACGATCGCCTGCTCGGAGATGGGCGTGTCCCAGACCCGGCCGGGGCCGAACTCCTCGAGCAGCCCGACGGTTGTCTTGAACACACCGCCGGCCGCGCCGATGTCCTCCCCGAGGCAGACCACGGCGGGGTCGCGGCGCATCTCCCGCGCGATGCCCTCGGCGACCGCCTCGCGGTAGGTGGTCACGTCCGCCATGTCGCGCTCCCGTCGGCCCAGACGTCGGTGAACGCCTCCGCGGGATCCGCACCGGGTGCCGCCTTGGCCTCCTCGACGGCCTCGGTCACCACCCGTGACGCGCGGTCCTCGGCGTCGGCCAGTGCACCCGCTGTGACGCCCAGGTCGACGAGCCGGTCGCGCGTCACCAGGAGCGGGTCGTGCCGCAGCCATCGCTCGACCTCGTCCGGAGGGCGGTAGGTCCCCGGGTCCGTGCGGCTGTGCCCGTAGTGGCGGTAGGTCTCCGCCTCGATGACCGTCGGCCCCTCGCCGGCGCGAGCTCGGTCCGCCGCTCGTGCGACAGCGTCGTGGACGGCGAGTACGTCGTTGCCGTCCACGACCTCGGACGGGATCCCGTTCGCGCCCGCGCGGTCGGCGGCGGGATGAGCGACCGACGTCACCGCGCTGATCGGCGTGTACTCCATGTAGAAGTTGTTCTCGCAGACGAACAGCACCGGCAGTCGCCAGACCGCCGCCAGGTTCAGCGCCTCGTGGAACGCGCCGATGTTCGTGGCCCCGTCCCCGAAGAACGCCACCGCCACCTGCTCGGTGCCCCTGAGCTTGGCCGACCAGGCGGCACCGGCCGCGATCGGCAAGTGGGAGCCGACGATGGCATAGGAGCCGAGCATGTTCCGGTCGGCCTTGGTCAGGTGCATCGACCCGCCCTTGGCCTTGCAGACTCCGGTGGCCTTGCTCATCAGCTCGGCCAGGCACTCGGCCGGGCTCGCGCCGCGCGCGATCGCATGGTGGTGACCGCGGTACGTCGCGAACACGTAGTCGTCCGGCCGCAGAGCGGAGCTCGCCCCGACGGCTACCGCCTCGTGTCCGGCAGCGAGATGGGTGGTGCCCTTGACCAGGCCCGCCATGAACAGGTCGTGGGCCGCCTTCTCGGTCGCGCGGATGACGAGCATCTGCTCGTAGAGGTCGAGCAGCGATGCCGAGTCGACCGCTGCCGACCGGTCGGCCGAGAGCGTCATCGCCCTCCCCTGCCCTGCGCCGTGTTGAGGTGTGACTGCGACTCCCGCAGCGTGGGCAGCTCGCCGCCGGCGGTCCAGTACTTCCTGCCGGCGATCAGCAGCTCCTCGGCCGGGAACTTCGTGATCACCTCGCAGCCGTCACCGGTGACCACGACCTCCTCCTCGATACGAGCGGCTGACCATCCGTCGCCGGCGGGCCAGTAGGTCTCGAGGGCGAAGACCATGCCTTCCTCGAGGGTCTCTGGATGTTCGAGGGAGACGAGCCGGCTGAAGATGGGCTTCTCCCAGATCGCCAGCCCGACCCCGTGCCCGTACTGCAGCGCGAATGCGGCTTCCTCGTCGGCGAACCCGAAGTCCTGGGCCCGTGGCCACAGCGACACGATGTCGGCCGTCGTGGCTCCGGGGCGCACGGTCGCGATGGCCATGTCCATGTACTCGCGGCACCGGGTGTAGGCGTCGCGCATCGCCGGTGAGGCGCTCCCCACCGCGAAGCATCGGTAGTAGCAGGTGCGGTAGCCGAGGTGGCTGTGCAGGATGTCGAAGAACGCCGGATCTCCTGGTCGAACGACCCGGTCGCTGTAGACGTGGGGGTGCGGGGAGCAGCGTTCCCCGGAGATCGCGTTGACGCCCTCGACGTACTCGCTGCCGAGGCCGTAGAGGACGTTGCTGACGAGCCCCACGCACTCGTTCTCCCGCACTCCCGGCCGGAGGAAGGCGTAGAGCTCTTCGTACGCCGCGTCGACCATCGAGCACGCCTGGGTGAGCAGGGCGATCTCGTCGGGGGTCTTGATGCGCCTGGCTTCCAGGAAGAGCTGCTGCCCGTCCACGACAGTGAGCCCCTCGGCGTTCAGTGCGGCGAGGATCGGCATCTCCACCACGTCGACGCCGAGCGGTTCGGCGTGAAGGCCTCTCTCCCGGAGCACCGTGGCGACCTTGCGGGCGACCTCCTCGGCTATCCCCGCGTCGGGGTGGAAGGCACCGCGGAGCGTGGAGATGCCCGCCCGGGCACCTGATCGCCCCGCACGGGCCGCCTCGGAGATCTCCCGCTGGTCCGGCAACCGGTCGTAGTCGAGCCAGGGGTTGTAGAGCTGGTGGTGCCGCGCAGCGGAGCCGAAGTCCCAGATGACCGGATCGCCACCACGGGGCAGCAGGGCGAACCTGATCAGCTTGTCCATCGCCCAGGTGCCGATGTGGGTCGAGGTCATGTACCGGATGTTCGAGAAGTCGAACGCCAGGACGGCTCCCAGGTCGGACGACTCCAGGTGCTTCTCGAGCCGGAGCAGCCGATCAGCGCGCAACCGCTCCATGTCGACCCGTGCCTCCCAGTCGACCGCGTTGGGTCCGTACGTCCGGATCGCCATCGCGCACCCCCACTTCCTGGGGCCAGAATGCTGTTAAGTTGAAGTTACGCCCGTTCAGTGTCACTGACTAGATTGTCTTTGTCGGCGCCGGCGAGAGGGGCTGGTGGTGAGCGAACCGAAGGTGCCCGCGATCGGACCCCGGATCCGGGAGGAACGCACCCGCCGCGCTGTGACGATCCGTGGCCTGGCTCGGGACATCGGCGTGTCCGCGAGTCTGATCTCGCAGATAGAGACCGGGAAGAGCCAGCCTTCGGTGAGCACGCTCTACGCGATCACGTCAGCGCTCGGCGTCCCGCTCGAGGACCTCTTCGACACGCATGCCGGGGACCAGGACGGCGACGCACCCGTCCCCGATGCAGGCCACGGCCGCACGGGGATGAACTACTTGTCGGCGGACCGCGACAGGGGGCTCGGACCGCATGTCAGTCCCGACGACCGCGAGCTGCTCAGGCTGGACTCCGGAGTCACGTGGCAGCGCCTCGGGCAGGTGCCACAGCACCACGTCGACTTCCTGCTCGTGACGTACCAGCCGGGCGGGTCGTCGTCCCGCGGTGGAGATCTGATGCGGCACAGCGGCACCGAGTACGCCTACCTGATGAGCGGCGAGCTGGTGCTCACGCTCGGGTTCGACGAGCACAGGCTGGTAGCCGGAGACGCGGCTTGCTTCGAGTCCACCACGCCGCACGGGTACCGCAACGACGGCGACGGCCCCGCTGTCGGGGTCTGGTTCGTCCTCGAACAGGGGTAGCAGCCGGCGCCTGGCATCGACCGGCGCGGCCCGCGCCGGCCACCCGGAGACGGCGAACGCCGCCCCGGCCGGATGGGCCGGGGCGGCGTTCGTGGTCTCGACAGGTGGTTCCTGAGCCTGTCGAAGGGCTCGACCAGGTGGTCGGCGCCGATCAGAGGTCAGTGGCCGTGGCCGTGACCGTGGCCGTGACCGGCCCCGGCGGCGTTCTCGTCCTCTTCCTCGGGCTTCTCGACGACCAGGGTCTCGGTCGTGAGGAGCATGCCCGCGATCGACGAGGCGTTCACCAGCGCGGAGCGGGTGACCTTGACCGGGTCGAGGACGCCCTGGGCGACGAGGTCGCCGTACTGGCCGGTGGCGGCGTTGAAGCCGTTGCCCGGGCCGGCCTCGCGGACCTTCGCGACGATGACGTAGCCGTTGTCGCCACCGTTCTCGGCGATCCAGCGCAGCGGCTCGTCGAGCGGACTTGCGGACGACGGCGACGCCCATCTTCTCGTCGCCGCTGAGGCCGAGGTCACCCTCGAGGGCGGAGACCGCGTGCACGAGGGCGGAGCCGCCACCGGCGACGATGCCCTCCTCGATCGCGGCGCGCGTCGCGGAGACGGCGTCCTCGATGCGGTGCTTCTTCTCCTTGAGCTCGACCTCGGTCGCGGCACCGACGCGGATCACGCAGACGCCGCCGGCGAGCTTGGCGAGGCGCTCCTGGAGCTTCTCGCGGTCCCAGTCGGAGTCGGTGGCCTCGATCTCGGCCTTGATCTGGTTGACGCGCGCCTGGACCTCGTCGTCCTTGCCGGCACCGTCGACGATCGTGGTGTTGTCCTTGGTGATCACCACGCGGCGGGCGTGGCCGAGCACCTCGAGCCCGACCTGGTCGAGCTTGAGGCCGACCTCGGAGGACACGACCTGACCGCCGGTCAGCGTCGCGATGTCCTGCATCATCGCCTTGCGGCGGTCACCGAAGGCGGGGGCCTTCACGGCGGCGGCGTTGAACGTGCCGCGGATCTTGTTCACGACCAGGGTCGAGAGGGCCTCGCCCTCGACGTCCTCGGCCAGGATGAACAGCGGCTTGCCGGCCTGGATGACCTTCTCGAGCAGCGGGAGCAGCTCGGCGATCGCGGAGATCTTGCCCTGGTGGAGCAGGATGTACGGGTCGTCGAGGACGGTCTCCATGCGCTCGGCGTCGGTGACGAAGTAGGGCGAGATGTAGCCCTTGTCGAACTGCATGCCCTCGGTGAAGTCGAGCTCGGTGCCCAGGGTGTTGGACTCCTCGACGGTGATCACACCGTCCTTGCCGACCTTGTCGAACGCCTCGGCGAGCAGGTCGCCGATCACGGAGTCGCGGGAGGAGACGGTCGCGACCGCGGCCATGTCCTCCTTGGAGTCCACGTCGCGGGCGGCCTTGCGCAGGGCGTCGCCGACGGCCTCGACTGCGAGGTCCATGCCGCGCTTGAGACCCATCGGGTTGGCGCCTGCGGCCACCGCGCGGAGGCCCTCGTGCACCATCGCCTGGGCCAGCACGGTGGCGGTCGTCGTACCGTCACCGGCGACGTCGTTGGTCTTGGTGGCAACTTCCTTGGTGAGCTGCGCACCGAGGTTCTCGAACGGGTCGTCGCACTCGATCTCACGGGCGACGGTGACACCGTCGTTGGTGATGGTCGGCGCGCCCCACTTCTTGTCGAGGACGACGTAGCGGCCCTTGGGGCCGAGCGTCACCTTGACGGCATTGGCGAGGGTGTCCACGCCCCGCTCGAGGGAACGGCGAGCGCTCTCATCGAACTCAAGAATCTTCGGCATCGTGTGACTAGCAACCTTTCCGGTTGGGCTGGTGAACGACACAGCCCCGAGGGCCCGAACGAGTCGGGCCGCCCGGGGCGGAGTCAGAGATCAAGGCTGGCGGGAGCTCCGTCAGCCGATGACCGCGAGCACGTCGCGGGCGGAGAGGATCAGGAACTCCTCGCCGGAGTACTTCACCTCGGTGCCGCCGTACTTGCTGTAGATGACCTTGTCGCCGATGTTGATGTCCATCGGGATGCGCTCGTCACCGTCCTCGTTGAAGCGACCGGGACCAACGGCGATGACCTCGCCCTCCTGGGGCTTCTCCTTCGCGGTGTCCGGGATGACCAGGCCGGAAGCCGTGGTCTGCTCGGCGTCGAGCGGCTTGACGACGATGCGGTCCTCGAGCGGCTTGATGTTGACCGACACGATGTCGACCTCCACTTTCTCGTGATCGAGAGGTTCACATGGCAGATGGGGTGCTTGCTCGGCCGCACGCCGTCGCGGGGGTCGTACGTCTCACAAGCGTTGGCACCCTCTAGGTGAGAGTGCTAAGTGCGAATCTAGGACGGGATTAGCACTCGGTCAAGTCGAGTGCCAGACTGCCTGTCGTGGATCTCGAGGCTTTCCGATGGTTGCTCTCCGAGGACGGCAGGTCCCTGCTCGCGCGGGCCGAGGACGTGTACGACGGGCAACCCGACCGTGCTCTCGAGGCAGCGACCGTCCTGCGGCGGGAGGCCACCCCCGAGCAGGTGGCCGCCGCGATGACCCAGGTGGAGCTGCGACGCCGCGCCAGGACCAAGTTCGGCGACCTGGCAGCGGCGATGTTCTTCACCCCCGACGGCCTCGAGCAGTCCACCCGCCTGCGGGTCGCGGCGCATCGGGCGGCCCGGGTGGCCGCCGCCGAGCCCGCATCGGTGATCGACGTCGGCTGCGGGATCGGCGGCGACCTCGTCGCGTTCGCCCGCGCCGGGCTGACCGCCGCTGGGATCGACCGCGACCCGCTCCGCGTGGCCGTCGCCTCCGCGAACCTCGACGCGCTCGGCCTCGGCGGAGCGGTCCAGGTGGCCGACGCGGAGTCCCTCGACCTCTCCGGGTTCGGCGTGGTGTTCGCCGACCCCGCCCGTCGTACCGACCGGGGGCGGGTGTTCGACGTCGACGCGTACGCACCGCCGTGGTCCTTCGTCGAGCGGCTGCTCCACCGGCCCTCGGTGGTCAAGGTCGCGCCGGGGATCCCCCACGACCTGGTCCCCGAGGGTGTCGAGGCGGAGTGGGTCAGCGACGACGGCGACCTGAAGGAGGCATCGCTCTGGTCGCCGCAGCTCGCCGTCGCGCGCCGTCGTGCGACGGTGATCCGGCCCGGCGGGCTCGCCACCATCACCGACGAGGACGACCCGGGCGAGCGTTCGGTGCGGGCGCCTCAGGGGTTCCTCTACGAGCCGGACGACGCCGTGATCCGGGCGGGACTCGTGACGGCGGTGGCTGCCGGCGTGCACGGCGGGCTGGTGGACCCGCACATCGCGTACGTCACGAGCGACGAGGGCTTCACGACGCCGTTCGCCCGGACCTACGAGGTGCTCGAGACGCTGCCCTACAAGGAGAAGGCGCTGAAGGCGGCCCTGCGGGAGCGGGGCGTGGGCCGGTTGACGATCAAGAAGCGCGGTGTGAACGTCGTGCCCGAGGAGCTCCGGCGCCACCTCGACCTGAGGGGCGACGAGGAGGCCACGCTGGTGCTGACCCGCGTCGCGGGCAAGGGCACCGCGCTGCTGGTGCGTCCCGTCCGCTGATCTGACCGGCTCCGCCCGGACGCACCCCGCGCGCAAGTGGTCGATGGCGACAGGTTTCGGCGTGCGTTCCTGTCACCTTCGACCACTTCGCGAAGTGTCCGTCAGGTGCCCGGGTCACGGCGGTACGTCGCCGGCGGCGTCCCCACGACCTGGGTGAACACCCGGGTCAGGTGCGCCTGGTCGCTGAAGCCGAGGTCCTGTGCCAGGGCGGCCCAGTCGACCGGGGTGTCGGCGTGCGCCGCGGCGGCGGCCTCGAGGATCCGGAACCGCTGGATGACCCACTTCGGGCCGATCCCGACGTACTCCGTGAAGAGCCGCTGCAGCGCTCGCAGGCTCATCCCCGCGAGCTCCGCAAGCTGCTCGGCCCGCTGGATCTCGCGCCGGCGCTCGGCCTCCGCGACGAGCGCATCGACCTGCGCGGCCGTCTCGTCCGGCTCGGGTCGCAGCGAAGCCAGGTAGTCCTCCAGCGCAGCCACCAGGGCCTCGTCCGGCCCGTCGGCGAGGATCCGACCGGCCACCGGCCGGTCGTCGGCTCCCAGGACCGCCAGGGCCGGCTGGACCGTTCCGGAGACGGCTCCCACGGACTTCTTGAGGACGGAGTGGAACCCCGCGGGGTGGAAGGCGGTGCCGAGCACGTGGCCTCGGCCGCTCAGCACCCGCTCGAACGGCGAGCGGCTGATCCCGTGCACGAGAAGGCGTCCGCGCTCGGCAGCCACGTGGACGCGCGGCTGGGGCACCACCTGCTGCCGGTACGTCCCGGGCACGTCCCACCGCACCAGCCAGTGGTAGTCCACGAACGCCGCGAGCGACTCCCGGGGCGCGATGCGCTGCACCGTGAAGAGCTCGGCGCCGGCGCGCGGCCGGACGATCGCCTCCGGCCTGCCCCGCGGAGGGTCCTCACCAGTGCTCACGGTCGCGATGCTAGCCGTCGCGTTTGTTCAAGACCCGGGCGCCGGCGCGCTCCTAGCGTCGCTGTCATGAACGACATCAGGAGCTACTCACACAAGGCGGTCTGCAGGTTCGACGTGTCGTCCTGGACCGAGCAGACGTTCGCGGACATCGACGGCGAGGGTACGACGAGCGGCGAGATGTACTACCCGAACCGGGGCGTCACCCGGGCCGAGGTGACCTACACGTACACCGGAGACCTCGAGGGCACGTCGTCGCTGGTGTACCTCATCGCCTACAAGGCGGGCGCCGCCGCACCGGTCCTCGGGTTCGAGCGCTTCGAGGGGTCGGTGGACGGGCACGAGGGTTCGTTCGTGCTCCGCCACGACGGGGAGCAGGACGCGGGGTCGGTGCGCGGCCACCTCGAGGTGGTCCCCGGCATGGGCACCGGTGGCCTCGAGAGCCTCCGTGGCGAGGCGGAGCTCCGCATCGAGGGGCACAGCGAGGACGGTTACGAGCTCGTGCTGCACTACGACCTCGGCTGAGGCCGGCGCTGTCCGGAGCCGGTGGGTCAGGGACAGCCGGCGCGCTGGACGCCGCGCACGGGGACGGGCAGCTGTCCGGGCGCTCGGGCCTTGCCGAGCAGGACGTCCACCAGTGCCCGCATGGCGCCGGGCGTGTCGCCGTACATCGCGATCTTGGCGACCCGCGCCCGGCTCCTGCCCAGGGCATACGGCGTGTCCATGGTGACGACGACGTCCGAGGACGTGCTGCCGCCGCCGTAGCCGATCAGCGACACGCGGGTCCCCGAGCGGGTACGCAGGCCGGCCTTGGCCGCGGCGGCCTTGAACCTCGCCACCGCCTCAGGCGGCCCGGACACGCGGACCGAGCGGCCGACCAGCCGGCCACGACAGGGACCGCTCGCCATGGTGGCGGCGCCAGCGGACAGTCGGTACGACTCGCCACCGCTCGTGCCGGGCCTGCGGGTGAGCGCGGGCTTCAGGTCGCGCTGGTGCAGCAGCACCGCGATCTGCCGGGCTGCAGCCTGCTCCAGGCGGGCTCGCGCCAGCTGGCCGTTGTGCACCGCCCGGATGATGCCCTCACGGGCTGCGCGGGGACTCGGCGGCATGAGCAGGACGTCGTTCCCGGCGTTGAGGGCGCGCACCGCCGACTGCGCGCTGGAGTAGTGGTCGGACACACCCGCCATGTTGAGGGCGTCGGTGACCACCAGCCCGTCGAAGCCGAGCTCGCCGCGGAGCAGACCGGTGACCACCGGGCGGGAGACCGAGGAGGGCGTCTTCGGGTCGACCGCGCGTACGTCGATGTGGGCGACCATGATCGACGGCACCCCGTGTGCCGCACCCGCACGGAAGGGGACGAAGTCGCTCGCGCGCAGCTGGCGCAGGGTCTTGTGCTGGACGGGCAGCTCGAGGTGGCTGTCCGCCGGGACCGACCCGTGGCCCGGGAAGTGCTTGATGACCGGCAGGATCCCCGCCGAGAGGTAGCCGTCGACGGCGGCGTTCATCTGGCGCGCGACCACCTTGGGCCGGCTGCTGGCGGAGCGGGAGCCGATGGTCGGGTCGCTCGGACCCGAGGTCACGTCGCCGTCCGGGGCGAACACGACGCTGAAGCCGAGGTCGGCCAGCTCGGCCCCGCTGGCAGCGGCGGCCCGTGAGGTCAGCCGGGTGTTCCCGGCGGCACCGGCGCTCATGAAGGCCGGGAACCTGGTGGCACGGTCCTTCACCCGCTCGACGATCCCGCCCTCCTGGTCCACGCCGATGAACACCGGCCACCGGCGTCCCGCCTTGCGTGCCGCCGCCTGCAACGCCTGGTTGCTGCGACGAAGCGCGTCGGTGCTGCCGATGTTGTCGTCCATGACGATCACGCCGCCGAGGTGCAGCCCGTTCACCAGGGCAGTCGGGGCGGTGCGCCCGTCGTACTGCGCCACGATGACCTGTCCGGCGAGGTGCGAGAGCGGCATCCGCGCCGCGACCCGCTCGGCGCGGCGCAGCTCGGCGCGGCTGGGTCCCCAGCCACCGCCGATGGGCGCGGACGTGCCACGGCCGGCGGACGCTGTCCGGCTCGGCGTCTCGGACGGGGACCGGCGACGCCGAGGCCCTCGTCGACGCGGACGTCCGCGCGGCACGGTCGCCGGTCTCCGCACTTCCCGCGTCGGAGCAGGAGGCGAGCAGGAGGCTGAGGCCGAGCAGCGCTGCGGCGGTTCTCCTCGCGGTCATCCGTCGATCCTCTCAAGCCCGCCCAAGTGACTGCGGGCAGGCGACATGGCCCCGATGGGGCGTGGTGGCTGGTGTCGGTCGACGTCCTGGTCCGACGCTCAGGGCGCCACGATGAGCGCCGACCGGGCCGGCACCTCGACCCGGCCGTCCTGGAGTTCTACCCAGGGCTCCCAGCTCAGCAACACCTTGCCGTACGCCTCGGTCCGGACGGCTTCGCCGGAGAGGTTCACCAGCACCTGGAGCTCACCCCGCTGGAGGACGAAGAGGCCGCTCTCCTGGTCGCGCCAGGCGCGGGCCTGGTCCAGGTGCGGGTCGCGGAGGTCTCGCCGTTCGCGGCGTAGCCGGATCAGGTCGCGGTACCACTGCAGCAGCCGCGCGTGGTCGCCTTCGGAGACCTCGGACCAGTCCAGCTTCGAGGCCTCGAACGTGGCCGGGTCCTGCGGGTCGGGCACCTCGTCGCGGTCCCAGCCGTGCGACGCGAACTCCGAGCGACGACCCTGCCGGACCGCATCGCCGAGGTCCGGGTCGGTGTGGTCGGTGAAGTACTGCCAGGGCGTGCTCGCACCCCACTCCTCCCCCATGAACAGCATCGGGGTCCACGGCGAGGTCAGCAGAAGCGCGGCGCCGCAGGCCAGCTGTCCCGCCGACAGGGTCGCCGAGAGCCGGTCGCCGGTGGCCCGGTTGCCCACCTGGTCGTGGGTCTGCAGCGAGGCCACGAACCGCCAGCCCGGGACAGAGGCGGCGTCGACGGGGCGGCCGTGCCGGCGGCCCCGGAAGGAGGACCAGGTGCCGTCGTGGAAGAAGGGCGAGCGCATCGCCTTCTCCAGCGCCCCGGGGTCGGCGAAGTCGGCGTAGTAGCCCTGCGTCTCGCCGGTCAGCGCCACATGAAGGGCGTGGTGCACGTCGTCGGCCCACTGTGCATGCAGGCCGATCCCGCCGACCACGTCGCCGCGTCCCCGCGGGGTGACCGTCCGCGGGTCGTTCCGGTCGGACTCGGCGATGAGCCACATCCGCCGGCCCTCGCTGGTGGACAGGTCGTCTACCTCGCGCGACATCTCCTCGAGCACGTGCACCGCCCGGTCGTCGTGAAGCTCGTGGACCGCGTCGAGTCGAAGGGCGTCGACGTGGAAGTCGCGGAGCCACTGGCGCACGTTGTCGAGGACCCACCGCCGCACCGGCTCGCTGTCGGGCGCGTCGAGGTTGAGCGCCGCGCCCCACGGGGTGTGGTGGGTCTCGGTCAGGTAGGGACCGAACTCGCCGAGGTAGTTCCCGTCGGGGCCCAGGTGGTTGTAGACCACGTCGAGGCAGACGCCGAGGCCTCGCGCGTGTGCGGCGTCGACGAGGCGCTGGAGGGCGGCCGGCCCGCCGTACACCTCGTGCACCGCGTACGGCGCGATGCCGTCGTACCCCCACCCGTGCGTCCCGGGGAACGGCGCGAGCGGCATCAGCTCCACGATCGACACCCCGAGGTCCACGAGGTGGTCGAGCCGCTCGGCTGCGGCGTCGAGCGTCCCGTCGGGGGTGAACGTGCCCACGTGCAGCTCGTAGATCACCGCGCCCTCGAGCTCCACGCCGGCCCAGCGGGCGTCGGTCCAGGCGAACTCGCCGGGGTCGAACAGCTGGGACCACCCGTGGGGGCCGTCAGGAAGCCGGAGGCCGCGCGGGTCGGGGCGCGGGTCGCCTCCGTCGAGGGAGAAGGCGTACGTCGACTCGGGCTCGACCTCGACGGTGACGTGCCAGTGGCCTTCCTCGCCACGGGTCATCGGCTGCCGGCTCTCGGGCAGCACCAGGTCGACCGACGCGGCGCGAGGGGCCCACACGGTGAACTCACGCAAAAGGGAACTCCTTCTCAGCGGGCGACGAGCAGGGCCACGGGCAGCTGCGCGAACAGGTCCGAGCAGGCCACGTCAGCGCCTCCCATGTGCATACGCCCGGTCAGCTCGTCGCGCCAGGTGCCTTCGGGCAGGGTGACCGTGTGGTCCTTCCAGCCGCCGCCGTCCACGAGGCGCCGTGGGGCCCGCGTCACCACAGCGGCGACGCGTCCGGTCCGGACGAAGCCGAGGGCGTGTTCGGTGCTGGTCTCCAGGGGCTCGTAGGTGGCGTCGTCGCCGAAGCACTCCCGCAGCTCGCGACGCACCCTCAGCGCCCGCGAGGTGACGAGCAGCTTCTCGTCGTCGAGGGAGATCGGGGCCTCGCTCTCCAGGCGCTCGAGGCGCTCCTGGAGATCGTCGTAGTCCACGGGGCGGCGGTTGTCCGGGTCCACGAGCGAGAGGTTGACGACCTCGCAGCCCTGGTAGGTGTCGGCCGTGCCGGGCAGCAGCAGCTGGAGCAGCTTCTGCCCCAGCACCGTCGCGCGGATGCCGTCCCGGTTCTCGAGGACCGCCTCGTCGACCACCGCGCGCAGCGTGCCGGGTGCGGCGGCCTGGTCGGCGAAGGCGAGCACGCGCGCTTCGTACTCCTCGTTCCCGTCGACCCAGGCCGTGTGCCGCTTGGCCTCGCGCATCGCCTTGACGAGGTAGCCGTGGAGCCGCTCCTGCGGCAGGTGGCCGGCACCGACCATGGTCTGCCAGAGCAGGTGCGCGGTGGGACGGTCGACGCCGGCCTCGTCCGCGGCGTCCCGGAACGCCCTGGAGCAGTCCTCCCAGGCGATGGTGTCCTGCGCGACGGCGACCAGGCGGGCCCGCACGTCCTCGCTGCGCTTGGTGTCGTGGGTGGACAGCGTGGTCATCCCGAGCGGCCAGGCCTCCTGCTGGGAGGCCGCCCAGGCGTGCATGATGCCGGGGTCGGCGTGCTCGAGGACCGCCGGGTCCCCGCCGACCTCGTTCAGCGCGACCAGCCGGTGCCAGCGGTAGAACGTGGTGTCCTCGATGCCCTTGGCCATCACCGGGCCCCAGGTCTGCTGGAGCCGGATCGCGAAGTCGAGCGAGCTGTCGTCCTCGGGGTTCTCCGCCTTGGCGAGGTCCGCGAGGGCGTTGAGCTCGTACTCCAGGTCCGGACGCGCCGCCACCGCCTCCTCCCGTGCCTGGGTCAGTCGCTTGCGCGCCAGCGGCGAGAGCCGCTCGTCAGGGCGGATGTAGGCCCGGTAGACCTCGCTGGCGACGAGCAGCTCGACGACGGCCTCCCGCATCCGGTCCTCGTCGAGCTCCGGCAGGGAGTCGCAGGCGCGCCGGGTCAGGCGCTGCACCTCGGGCTCGAGGAGCTCGTCGACGACCTTGCGCTTGGCGCGTTCGACGGCGTTCTCCAGGTCGAGCCCGCCGCCTGCCTCCACCCAGCACTCGTCCAGCACGGGGGCCGCGGCCGGGTCGACCAGCGCGGACGTGACGGCCCGCATCGCGTCGTAGCCCGTGGTGCCGTCGCACGGCCACGACCGCGGGAGGCGCTCCTCGCCCTCGAGGATCTTCTCGACCCAGATGCCGGTGCCCGGCAGGGTCGCCTCCCGGAGCATCCCGAGGTAGCCCTCGGGGTCGGCGAGGCCGTCGGGGTGGTCGATGCGGAAGCCCTCGATGATCCCGCGCCGGTTCAGGTCGAGCAGCAGCCGGTGGGTGGCCTCGAAGACGTCGGGCAGCTCGACGCGCACCGCGATCAGCTCGGTGACGTCGAAGAACCGCCGGTAGTTGAGCATCGCGTCGCTGTCGCGCCAGTTGGCCAGGACGTAGTTCTGTCGCGCGAGGACCTCGGCCACGTCGTCACCCTCGGTGCCGGGTGCCACGGGGAAGACGTGGTCGAAGTAGCGGACGACGGGCTGACCGTCGTACTCGTCGAGCGTGATCTCGCCGGCGGTGAGCGCCTCCTCCAGCGTCCCGCCGAGGATGGGCAGTCCGAGCTTGCCCCCGCCGGCCTCCCAGTCGACGTCGAACCAGTGCGCGGTCTCGGCCTCGCGGCCGTTGCGCAGGGTCTCCCACAGCGGGGCGTTGGCGTACTGCGGGGCGACGATCGCCATGTGGTTCGGGACCACGTCGACGACGATTCCGAGGCCGTGCGACCTCGCGGTCTCGGCGAGCGACAGGAGCCCCTCCTCGCCGCCGAGCTCGTCGTTGATCCGCGTGTGGTCGAGCACGTCGTAGCCGTGCTGCGACCCGGGAACCGCCTTCAGCACCGGTGACAGGTAGAGGTGGGTGATGCCGAGTGAAGCAAGGTACGGAACCCGCGCCTCGGCATCGGCGAAGGTGAAGCCGGCATGGAGCTGCAGGCGATAGGTGGCGATCACGGTGACTTCGTTCCCCCTGGGCAGACGTTCAAGCATGTGACGCTCGACCCTAGTCCCGTCCCCTCATCAGGGCGATGCCTCTGCGACCTGCGCCTGGCTACCGTGGCGGCATGACCACGATCCGGCGCACCGTCTCGGTCGACCGCCCGCTTGCCCGGGTGTTCGACTACCTCAGCGACTTCACGACCACGAACGAGTGGGACCCCGGGACCGTCGAGACCGTGCGGGTCAGCGGTGACGGGGGCGTCGGTACGACGTACCGCAACACGTCGCAGTTCGGCGGCCGCAAGACCGAGCTGACCTACGTCGTGGAGCGCGTGGTGCCGCGGGAGGTGTTCGCGCTGCGGGGCGAGAACAAGACCCTCGTCGCCCACGACACGATGACCTTCCGCGAGACAGCCACGGGCACGGAGGTCACCTACGTCGCCGAGTTCGAGTTCAAGGGCCTGGTGAAGTACGTCGCTCCCCTGCTGGGGCCGGCGTTCAAGAAGCTCGGCGACGAGGCGCAGCAGGGCATGCGCGAGGCGCTCGAGCGTCTCTGACCTGGCCCCGGCCGCCGCGCGCGAGCGGCTGTGCCGTGCTGTGCCGTGCCGTGCCGTGCCGTGCTGGGCTGTGCGGTGGTGCGCGACCAAGATCGTGCACGTGCACGATGTTCACGCCGCGAACGCCGGTTTCGACGTAAGAAGCGTGCACGTGCGAAGTTCTTGTCAGGCCAGGGAGGCCTTCTCCGCGCCGATCGTGGTGTCCTCACCGTGCCCGGTGTGGACCACCGTCTCGTCGGGGAGGGTGAACAGCCGCTCCTTGATCGAGGCCACGATCGTGTCCTCGTCGCTGAACGACCGCCCCGTCGCACCCGGACCACCGTTGAAGAGGGTGTCGCCGGTGAAGACGCAGCCGAGCCCCTCGGCGTAGAAGCAGACCGCTCCGGGGGCGTGGCCCGGCGTGTGGATGGTCACCAGCCGGGTGCCGCCGACCTCGATCACCTGGCCGTCGGCGAGGTCGACGTCCCACAGCTCGTCCGGATGCGTGAGGTGCCACACCGGCCGGTCGTCGGGGTGCAGGAAGATCGGCGCCTGGGTCTCCCGGCGCAGATGGGGTGCCGCCCGGACGTGGTCGTCGTGGGCGTGCGTGCACAGGATCGCCTTGACGAGCCGGTCGCCGACGAGGTCGAGGATCCGGTCGACGTGGTGCGGCGCGTCGATGACCACGCACTCGCGGTCGTCACCGACCACCCAGACGTTGTTCTCCACGTCGAACGTCTCGCCGTCGAGGCTGAAGGTGCCGCTGGTGGTGGTGTGGTCGATGCGAGCGCTCATCAGAGCACCACCACCGAGCGGAGTACGTCGCCGTGGTGCATGCGCTCGAAGGCCCCTTCGACGTCGTCGAGCTCGATCCGCTCGGTCACGAACGCGTCGAGGTCGAGCCTGCCCTGCTGGTAGAGGTCCACGAGCATCGGGAAGTCCCGCGAGGGCAGGCAGTCGCCGTACCAGCTCGACTTCAAGGAGCCGCCACGGCCGAAGAAGTCGAGCAGCGGCAGGTCGGGGACCTTCATGTCCGGGGTCGGGACCCCGACGAGCACGACCGTGCCGGCGAGGTCACGGGCGTAGAACGCCTGCTTCCACGTCTCCGGCCGGCCGACGGCGTCGATCACGACGTCCGCGCCGAAGCCACCGGTGAGCGCCTGGATCGCCTCGACCGGGTCGGCCTCCTTGCTGTTCACCGTGTGCGTGGCGCCCAGGCCCTCGGCCCACTCGAGCTTCTTGTCGTCGATGTCGACCGCGATGATCTTCCCGGCGCCGGCGATACGCGCACCGGCCACCGCCGCGGCGCCCACGCCGCCACACCCGATCACGGCCACGGACTGGCCTCGGGTGACCTGGCCGGTGTTGATGGCCGCGCCGATCCCCGCCATCACGCCACAGCCGAGGAGCCCGACCGCGGCGGGGTCGGCCGAGGGGTCGACCTTGGTGCACTGTCCTGAGTGGACCAGCGTCTTGTCCGCGAAGGCGCCGATGCCCAGGGCCGGGGTCAACGGTGTGCCGGCTCCGTCACCCTCGGCGAGCGTCATCTTCTGGGTCGCGTTGAAGGTCGCGAAGCAGTACCACGGCTCTCCGCGGTCACACGCTCGGCAGTTGCCGCAGACCGCGCGCCAGTTGAGGACCACGAAGTCACCGGGCGCGACGTTCTCGACGCCCTCCCCCACGGCCTCGACGACACCGGCGGCCTCGTGGCCGAGCAGGAACGGGAACTCGTCGTTGATGCCGCCCTCGCGGTAGTGCAGGTCGGTGTGGCAGACACCGCAGGTCTGGACCTTCACGACGGCCTCGCCCGGGCCCGGGTCGGGAACGTTGATCGTGACCACCTCGACCGGGGCTCCCTTGGCCTTCGCGACGACTCCTCGGACCTGCTGCACTACGACCTCCGGTGCTCGAAAGACTGGACTCTCGTCACCCTACTGAGTGCACCGAAGGGCTCAGAGACTGAACAGCCAGGCCGTCGAGCCGAGGTACGCCGCGACCAGCAGGACGCCCAGGCCGCGTGGCAAGGAGCCGGTACGTCGACCCACCAGGAGGACCAGCGGAAGGGCCGCTGTGACGATGCCGACCGTGAGCACCGGTGAGCTCCGTCCGAGCAGGAGCGGATCCACGACGGCCGCGAGACCGAGGGACACGGTGGCGTTGTAGGCCACGGAGCCGACCGCACCAGCCAGCGCGATCTCGGTGACACCGCGGCGGTGTGCGGCGACGACGAGGGCGAGCATCTCGGCGCTCGTCGCCAGCGCCAGGACGGTCAGGCCCACCACCGACTCGGTCGCACCGAACGCGTCCACGAGCCCTTCGGCGCCCCGGACGGCGAGGAAGCCGCCGCCGACCATGCCCAGCAGTCCCAGCAGCACGATCAGCAGCGCCCGCGACGGCTCCTCGTCGCGGTGCCCGTTCGCGGCCTGTTGGGCCTCCTCCGCCTGCTCCTCGGCCAGCTCCGCCATCTCGCCGATCATCGGCGGCTGCTTCTCCCGCCGCCAGACCCAGACCACACCCGCGACGTAGGCGAGAAGCAGCACGAGTCCCTCTCCCCGTCCGAGCACGCCGTTCCACGTGAGGACCACGGCGAGCAGCCCCGCGGCGGCAGCCGCACCGGCGTACTGCGCCACCCTGCGGCTCACCGGCAGCGGCGCGAGGAGCGCGGCGAGCCCGACCGTCACGGTGAGGATCACGAGGTTGGCGCCGATCGCGTCCCCGGCGGCGAGCGCGGGGTGGCCCTGCCCGGAGGCGAGCATCGCGGTCACCGCCTCCTCGGGCTCCGCCCCCGCGAGGAGCACTCCGAGCGCCAGCACGCTCACGCCCAGGCGTGAGGACGCCTCGGTGATGTGCTCGGCGAACGCCTCGGCGCCGACGGTCAGGAGGACCGCGCCGGCAACGAGCAGGACGACGGCGACCAGGGTCTCGAGCACTCCTCCATCCTGCCGAAGCCACGGAATGCAACCCGCGGCGGGGAAATGGCGTCTTGGCGGCAGTGAACCGGAGAGGATGGTGAGGACAGCGTGGAGCTCGTGATCGAGACAGGGGCGGCAACGGGCATGGAGCATGGGTCGTCGTCTGCGATGTCCGCACGCGACGCCGAGTTCGAGGAGTACATGACGGCCCGGCAGCCGAGCCTGCTCCGGACGGCGTACCTCCTCACCGGCGACCGGCACAGCGCCGAGGACCTCGTGCAGACCGCCCTCGCCAAGCTCTACCTGTCCTGGGACAAGGTGCAGAAGCGGGAGATGCTCGACGGGTACGTCCGCCGGATCATGGTCAACGAGAACAACTCGCTGTGGCGTCGCGCATGGAAGCGCAGAGGAGGTCAGCACCGACGCGCCTCCGGACCGCGTGCACGTCACCGACCGGCACGACCACGGCGAGCGGTCTGCGCTGTGGGAGTTCGTGCAGACGTTGCCGCGCAAGCAGCGGGCAGTCGTCGTGCTTCGCTACTACGAGGACCTGAGCGAGGCGGAGGTCGCCGACATCCTCGGCATCTCCGTCGGAACCGTGAAGTCCCAGTCCAGCCGCGCCCTCGCCGCCCTGCGTGAGCGCGTGCACACCCAACCGCTACTGAGCCGCGACGGAGAGGAGGCATCATGAGCAGCCACGACGAGAAGGACCTCCTGACCCGGGAGCTGCGTGAGCGCTCCTCCGACGTCGGCGGCCACCCGATCGGTTTCGACGCGGTCCGGAAGAGCGCTCGCAGGATCCAGCGCCGCCGGCAGGTCCTCGCCGGCGCTGTCGCAGCGGTGGTGCGGCGATCGCCGTGCCCACCGCGCTCACCGTCACCGGCCTCGACGACACCGCTCCCGGACCGGTCGCTCCGGGCCGCAGTCCGACGCGGACGCGTCGAGCCGACCACCGAAGCCCAAGCCGTCGCCGGTCGGTGACGTGGTGCTGACCCTCGACGGGCTCGAGCGCGGCGCCGATCCATCGATCCTCGTACGTCGTCGGCTCCGTGCTGCACGAGCCGGGCGGCTCCACGCTGAAGCTCTCGAAGGAGTACCAGGAGATCGCCCGGCACGGGGACGGCTGGGTCGCTCTCAGCCAGAAGGACGGCGAGTTCACCCGCGACCTCCTCGACGCGAACGGCAACGTGACCAGCTCCGCCCCCTCGACGTTCGGACTCGCCGTGAACCGCGACGGCAGCGAGGTCGCCTACAGCGAGGTCGTGGACGGCCGGCAGCGGCTTCTCGACGCCACGCCCTCGGACACCCGCGCGGTCGACGCTCCGGCCGGCGGCCAGGTCACCCCGGTCGGGTACGCCGGGCCCGGCGTCCTGGTCTACAAGACCCAGGGCGAGAACAGCCAGGTCATGGTGTTGGACGAGAGTTCCCGGAGCCACGAGATCGACGCGAACCCGAGGCTGATCTCCGCCTCGGCCGCATCGGAGACCGAAGGGTTCGTCTCCGGCATGATCAAGTCGAAGCCGGACGGGTCCTGCTGGGCGGTGGTCTCATACCGGACCGGTAACCAGACGTTCAACACCTGCAAGCACTCTCTGGGGAAGTTCAGCCCCGACGCGAAGTACGTGATCGGCACGGATGCCTACGGCGACGGAGCCGGTGCCCGCAGCCTCGCGGTGCTCGACGCGCACTCGGGCAAGGTCCTGGTGCAGTTCGAGCGCAACGGCGACAGTCAGCTCTACCTCGGCGAGATGGTCTGGGAGGACGACGATCACGTGCTGGCGCCGGTCACCGACGGGCTGAAGTCGCAGATCGTGCGGTTCGGCCTCGACGGGACCATGGAGACCGCCTCGGACCCCGTGACGGTCGACGGGTACGACCTGCCCTCACCGCTGCGGCTCTCGACCCAGCCCTGAAGCGCGGGCGGCGCGCTTTCTCTCTGGGTCCCTTGCTCTCTGGGTCCCTTGCTCTCTGGGTCCCTTGGGAAAGCGACGGCGCCGGGCCCCTCAGGCGACGACGGTCGTGATCGGCATGCTGGAGTCGGCGGGGAGGTCGAGCGCCGAAGGCGTGCGGCCCCGGGTCACGAGCTCCGAGCCGAGCGCCGCCACCATCGCGCCGTTGTCGGTGCAGAGCCCCGGTCGAGGGACCCGCACCCGGATCCCTTTCGCGGCGGCGCGCTCCTCGGCGAGCACACGAAGCCGGGAGTTCGCCGCGACCCCGCCGCCGATGAGGATGTCGTCGATGCCGTGTACGACGGCCGCGTCGATCGCCTTGCGGGTCAGCACGTCGCACACCGCCTCCTGGAAGGATGCGGCGACGTCGTTGACGGGTACCGGCTCGCCCGAGCGCTCCCGCGCCTCGACCCACCGGGCAACGGCGGTCTTGAGGCCCGAGAACGAGAAGTCGAAGCGGTGACGTTGCAGGTCGCGGCCGGAGGTCAGGCCGCGCGGGAAGTCGATCGCCACGGAGCTGCCCGACCGCGCGGCCTTGTCGACGTACGGCCCGCCCGGGAACGGCAGCCCGAGCAGCCGCGCCACCTTGTCGAACGCCTCCCCCGCTGCGTCGTCGATGGTCGCTCCCAGCGGCTCGACGCCGGTCGTCACGTCCTCCACCTTGAGCAGCGAGGAGTGCCCGCCGCTGACCAGCATCGCCACGCACGGCTCTGGCAGCGGCCCGTGCTCGAGCTGGTCGACGGCGACGTGCGCGGCGAGGTGGTTCACGCCGTAGATCGGCTTGCCCAGGCCGATGGACAGTGCCTTCGCCGCGGCCACCCCGACGAGGAGCGCGCCGGCGAGGCCGGGCCCGCTGGTGACCGCGATCGCGTCGACGTCGTCGAGCGAGACACCGGCGGTGTCGCAGGCCCGCTCGATCGTCGGCACCATCGCCTCGAGGTGGGCACGCGAGGCCACCTCGGGCACGACGCCGCCGAAGCGCGCGTGCTCCTCGACGCTCGATGCCACGGCGTCGGCGAGGAGCTCGTGGCCGCGCACGATGCCGACGCCGGTCTCGTCACACGAGGTCTCGACGCCGAGCACGAGCGGCCCGTCGGGGGTTGTCATGTCATCATCCTCTCCCGCCGCACCCGGCGCGCCCCAGCGAGCGCCGCATGACCACGGCGTCCGTGCCGTCGCGGTAGTACCTGCGCCGGCGGTCGATCTCCACGAAGTCGGATGCGGCGTAGAAGGCGAGCGCGGGAGCGTTCGAGGCGCTGACCTCGAGCAGCACCCGGTTCGCGCCCGATCCGGCCGTCTCGGCCAGCACCTCGTCGAGGAGCGTCCGCGCGATGCCCTGCCGCTGGTGGTCCGGGTGCACGGCGATCCGCTGCAGGTCGGCGAGGTCGTCCGAGCCCAGCGTCACCGCGTAGCCGACGACCTCGTCTCCCTCGACAGCGACGACCGTGTGCCGACCTGGCCCCTCGACCTCGCCCATCACGGCGGCCTCGGACCAGGCGTCGGCGCCGAACAGCTTCGTCTCCAGGGCTGCGAGGACAGGGACGTCCTGCGGAGTGGCGGGACGCAGCCTCACGAGACCCGCTTCGGCTTGTGCGGTTCGGCGGTGTCGGGGCGCCGGAGGTACATCGGCTCCGGGTCGTAGAGCTCGGCCCGCTCCTCGGCGACCACCCGCGCGAGGACACCCGCGGTCGGGTTCTCCGGCCCGCGGGCGTCGGGGAACGCCTCGGGATAGAGCACCGCGCCTCGTCCCACGACGGGTCCGTCGGTCGCGACGGTGGCAGGCTTCAGAACCTCCGGCCCCGTCAGCCGGATGCCGTCGGCGTCGTACGACGCCCAGTACACCTCTTTGCGACGAGCGTCGGTCGCGACGTGGAACGGCCCGTCCACGGTGCCCAGGTCGACGGCCTCGGCGGCGAGCACGTCGAGCGTGCAGACCCCGTAGACGGGGATCTCCAGCACCGCGGCGAGGGTCCGGGCCGTCATCAGACCGACCCGCAGGCCGGTGAACGGCCCGGGCCCGACACCGACGGCGATCGCGGTGAGGTCCTGGCGCACGAGCCCGGCCTCCGACAGCACCGCACTGATCTCCGGTGCGAGCAGCTCGCCGTGACGCATGGCGTCGACCGTGGTGCGCTCCGCGACGACCTGCTCACCGTCGTACAGCGCGACGGTGACGGCAGGGGTGGCGGTGTCGAAGGCGAGAAGCACGAGTCGAGGTTACGTGAGGGCCTCGTGCAGCCCGGCACCGATCCATCGTGCGCCCACCGGTGTGAACCGCACGTGACGAGGGTCGCTCTCGTCGAACGGGTCGTCCCCGCGAGAGCGGGTGATCGTGACCTCGAGGCGGGTCTCGGCCAGGCCCTCCGCGACCCCCTCACCCCACTCCACCACGGTGACCGCGTCGTCCAGCGACGTGTCGAGGTCGAGGTCGTCGAGCTCCTCGATGCCGCCGAGCCGGTAGGCGTCCACGTGCACGAGGGGCGGGCCGTCGCCGAGAGAGGGGTGCACCCGGGAGATCACGAACGTCGGCGAGGTGACCTGGCCTCGCACCTTCAGGCCCTGGCCCAGACCCTGGGTGAAGGTGGTCTTCCCCGCTCCGAGGTCACCGCTGAGGATCACCAGGTCGCCGGCGCGCAGCACCCCCGCGAGCCGCTCCCCCAGGTCATGGGTGTCGTCGGCCGACGAAGCCGTCACCTCGACCGGGAGCGCCTTGGCCATCGTGAGCCAGGTGCCCTCGCGGTCGAGCTCGTCGTAGCCGAGGTGCTTCCAGAACTCCACGGTGGACGGCAGCTCGGCCCTCGCGCCGAGCACCAGCCCGTCGTACCCGTCCTCGGCCGCGATGCGCTCGGCCGTGCCGACCATCGCACCGGCCACCCCGGTGCTCTGGGCGGCAGGGTCGACCGACACGCGGCGCATGCGCAGGAGGTGGCCGTCCGGCTCGAGCAGCATCGCGCCGACCGGCGTCGAACCGCTCGTCGCGAGAAGCCCGCGGTGAGCACTGAGCGACGCGGCCACCGACTCGGCGGTCTCGTCCGTGGCGGTGGCCGGCGGGTCGAGCGGGGGCCGGGCGCCGAAGGCAGCGTGTACGACGCGCAGCAGGTCCTCGGCACGCTCGGAGCCGACCTCCTGCACCGAGAGGGTGTCCTGGAGCACCTGCTCGCTCATGCCACGTCCCTCTCGGAGGCCTCCGCGATCATCCGGTCGAGGGCGGTGTTGACCTGGTTGCTGCGCTCCAGGATCACCATGTGGCCCGAGTCCGGGATCTCGAGCAGCTGGGCGCTCTTGATCCGCGAGGCCATCTTGCGGCTGTGCCCGATGGAGGTCATGACGTCCTCGGTGCCGCAGATGATCGTGGTGGGGACCTTCTCGAAGGCGTGGAGCACGGCGAACTTGTCGAGCTCGCTGAAGTTCGGGAAGAACTCGGCGATCACCTCGAACGGCGTCTGCGCGAGCATCTCGTCGACGAACTCGACGTACGGCGTCGGCACCTCCGACCCGAACGCCATCTTGCTGGTGAGGTAGAAGCCGAGGTCGGAGCCGGTACGGCGGGCGCCGTCCACGAGCCCCGGCGCGCGGGCCAAGCAGCGCCATGGCCCGCGGTGTGACCTGCCGCATCAGGCGGTCGGGCAGGTAGGGGCTGATCAGCCGGTGGGGCTTCAAGCCGCCCGCGGTCGTCGACACCAGACCGACACCGACCACCCGGTCCCCGAACATCTCGGGGTGGTGGTCAGCGAGCTCCATGATCGTCATGCCGCCCATGGAGTGGCCGACCAGGATGACCGGCCCGTCAGGAACCAGCTGGTCCAGGACCGACAGCAGGTCGCGGCCGAGCTGCTCGATGGTCGCGTTGCCCCTCGGCGACCGCTCGGACCGGCCGTGGGAACGCTGGTCGTAGAAGACCAGGCGACGGGAGCCACGGAAGTACTCGCGCTGGAAGTGCCAGCAGTCGAGGTTGAGTGCGTAGCCGTGCACGAAGACGATCGTCGGAGCATGGGTGGCCCGGTCGGGCTCGTCGACCTCCGCGTGCAGGTGGATTCCGTCGGAGGTCGTGACCTGCAGGGCTTCGGAGCGGAGACTGCCGAAGACATCCGGCGAGGTCGACTGCGCCCGGCGCTGCCGCACCGCCCGCCGCTGCGCGAGGGCAGCCGCCGTCCCGCCTGCGGCGAGGGTTCCCGCGGTGGCTGCGGCGATCCCGAACAGCCTGCGGCGCGCGCTCATGCGCCCTCCCCGACGTACCTGCGCTGCATGCGTCCTCCGATGCGCGTCACGATCTCGTAGCTGATGGTCCCGCAGGCGTCCGCCCAGTCCTGCGCGGTCGGCTCGCCGTGGACGCCGGGACCGAACAGGACCACGGGGTCCCCGGCTGCGGCGTCGTCGCCGCCGAGGTCGAGCACGAACTGGTCCATGCACACCCGTCCGGCGATCGGCCGGACCCGCCCCGCGGCGAGGACCGGGGCCTTGGACGACCCCTCGCGCGGGATGCCGTCGCCGTACCCCATGGGCACAACGCCAACCGTGGTGTCGTGGGCGGTCCGGTAGGTGTGGCCGTAGGAGACACCCGACCCGGCACGCACGTCCTTGACCACGGCGAACCTGCCCTGGACGGTCATCGCGGGCACCAGCCCCAGCTCGGCGGAGCTCGCCACCTCGGGCATCGGCGTGAGGCCGTAGACGGCGATCCCGCAGCGGACCAGGTCGAACCACGACGAACGCCGGGTCAGCGCGCCCGCTGAGTTGCTCAGGTGGCGGACCTCGGGCCGGAGGCCGGACCGCTCGGCCAGGTCGAGCGCCCAGCGGAACACCTCCTCCTGCGCGTCGTTCGCCGGGTGCTCCGGCTCGTCGCTGCAGGCGAAGTGCGACCAGATGCCCGTCACCTTGACCTCGCCCGCGGTCTCGGCCGCGACGGCCGCGGCGACCAGGTCCGGCCAGTCCTCCTGCGCCGATCCCCCGCGGGAGAGGCCGGTGTCGATCTTGAGCTGCACCCGCGCCGGGATGCCCACCGCTGCCGCGGCGGCCCTGATCTCGTCGAGCTCCGCGACGGTGTACGCCGTGACGTCGACGTCTGCCTCGATGGCAGGGCGGAAGTCCTCGCCCGGGACCGCGAGCCAGGTCAGGATCCGGCCGGTGTCACCGTCGGACCGGAGGGCCAGCGCCTCCTCCAGCACCGCGACGCCGAGCCAGTCGGCGCCCGCGGCTCGGGCCGCCCGGGCCACCTCGAGCATGCCGTGGCCGTACCCGTCGGCCTTCACCACGGCCATCAGCGCGCGGCCCTCGACCCGCTCCTTGAGCGTCCGGACGTTGTGGCGCACCGCGTCGAGGTCCACGACGATCTCCGCGCGCGCACACGTCGAGTCAGGGGTCATCATGGCGATGTCATCTTGACATCCTCACTGCTGGAGCAGCAGACGGGACACCACCGGCAGCGCTCTGGCCACGTCCGGCGCGGTGATCGGCCCTCCCCCACCGGCGTGCGCGGCCGCGGCTCCGTGCAGCCAGGCCCCGACGGATCCGGCGTCGAACGGGTCGAGCCCGGCGGCCAGCAGGGCGCCGCACAACCCGGCCAGGACGTCGCCGGAGCCGGCCGTCGCGAGCCAGGGCACCCCTGTGGTCGACACCCGCACCCGGCCGTCCGGCGCGGCAACCAGCGTGTGGCGGCCCTTGAGAAGCACGACCGCCGCGAAGCGTTCTGCGGCCTCCCGGGCGAAGCGGAGCTGCTCCGCCTCCACCTCCTCGCGTTCCACCCCGAGCATCCGGGCCAGCTCACCGGCGTGCGGCGTGAGCAGGGCGGGTACGACGAGGGGCCCGGTGACGTGGGCCAGGGCGTCGGCGTCGACCACGAGCGGGACGCCGTCCTCCCGGCACAGGCGCAGGGCCTCCCCCGCGTCGTCGCCGCCACCGGAGCCGACGACCCAGGCCTGGACCTGGCCGGCGCCCGCCACGACCTCCGGGTGCGCCTGGCGCACGAGGTCCGCCGCTCCTCCGGCGTACCGGACCATCCCGGCGAAGCCGCTCGAGGCGCCCGCCGTGCACAGGACGCCCGCACCCGGGTACCGCTCCGAGCCGGCACGGACGCCGACGACGCCCCGGGAGTACTTCTGCGCGGCGGCGTCCGGCACCGGCAGCATCCGGGCCACGTCGTCGGCCTGGAGCGCGGTGACCGCCGCCTCGGGCAGGTCGAGCCCGATGTCGACGAGGTGCACGGCCCCGCACGCGCGGGCCGCCGGGTCCACCAGGTGCGCGATCTTGTGCGTGCCGAACGTGACGGTGACCGCGGCGTCGACGTGGGCCCCGTCGACCTCGCCGGTGTCGACGTCCACCCCCGACGGGACGTCCACGGCGACGACCGGGACGCCCTGCAGCGACGCCACGACTGCGGCCGCGTCCTCGCGCAGCCCGCCCTTGCCGCCGATGCCGACGATCCCGTCCACGACCACGTCGGGAGCAGCAGCCACCTTCACGTCGCGCACGACTCGCCCGCCCGCCTGTCTCAGCGCGTGCACCCCCCGGGAGTGCGCCTTGTCCGGGTTCAGCAGGAGCGCCTCGACCGCGACACCGCGTCGGGCGAGCGTCGCGCCGGCGAAGAGCGCGTCGCCGCCGTTGTCGCCGGAGCCGACGAGCAGCAGCACGCGACGGCCGTAGCCGTTGCCCAGCAGGTCGAGCACCGCGTAGGCCAGTCCGGCCGCCGCTCGCTGCATGAGCGCGCCCTCGGGCAGCGCGGCGAGGAGCGCGCCCTCCGCCCGTCGTACCTCGTCCACGGTGTGAGCGCTGCGCATGATTCTCACCCTAGTCACCCCCCACCCCAAGTAACGCGGGGTTACGGACGGTCTACAAGCGGCATACCGCTTGGGATGCGTCCACAACACGGGGGAAGTCGCAGGTCGGCGACGCGTGCCTAGGACTCCAGGACCACGACCGCCGACGCGATGCCGGCGTCGTGGGAGAGCGACACGTGCACGCTGGCCACGCCGAGCGCGTTGGCCCGGTCGAGCACGCTGCCCCGGATCTCGAACTGCGGGTTGCCGGTGGCCTCGCTGACCACCTCGGCGTCGTGCCAGTGCATGCCCGTCGGCGCGCCGAGCGCCTTGGCCAGCGCCTCCTTGGCCGCGAACCTCGCCGCCAGCGAGGTCAGCGGACGATCGCGCTCCTGCTCGGTGAACAGCCGCTCCCGGAGCGAGGGAGTCCGCTGCAGCGACTCGTCGAACCGGCCGATGTCGACCACGTCGATGCCCACGCCCAGGATCATCGCGCCTACTCGACCGTGACGGACTTCGCGAGGTTGCGCGGCTGGTCCACGTCGAGGCCCTTGTGGGTGGCCAGCTCGCACGCGAAGAGCTGAAGGGGTACGACGGACAGCAGGGGCTGCAGGAGGGTCGGCACCTTCGGGAGGCGGAACATCACGTCGGCGTAGGGCGTGACCACGTCGTCCCCCTCCTCCGCGAGGACGATCGTGCGCGCCCCACGGGCCCGGACCTCCTGGATGCCGCTGACCATCTTGTCGTGGAGCTGGTCGCGTCCTCGGGGCGGCACGACGCAGAACACGGGGAGCCCCTCCTCGATCAGCGCGATCGGCCCGTGCTTGAGCTCGCCGGCGGCGAACCCCTCGGCGTGGATGTAGGCGAGCTCCTTCAGCTTCAGCGCGCCCTCCAGAGCCACCGGGTAGCCGGCGTGGCGACCGAGGAACAGCACCGACCGGACCTCCGAGAGCGACCGGCCGAGGGCGTACATCTCCTCCGCGCCGCGGTCGAGGAGCTCCTGGATCTTCGCGGGCACCTGTGCGATCTCCGCGACCACCTGGGCGATCTCGTCGCCGTAGCGCGTGCCGCGCACCTGCGCGAGGTACAGCCCGAGCAGGTAGCAGGCGACGAGCTGGGTCGTGAAGCCCTTCGTCGAGGCGACGCCGATCTCCGGCCCGGCGTGGGTGTAGATCACGGCGTCGGACTCACGGGGGATCGTCGAGCCGTTGGTGTTGCAGATCGCGAGCACCTTGGCGCGCTGCTCACGGGCATGCCGGATCGCCATCAGCGTGTCGGCGGTCTCCCCGGACTGGCTGATCGCGACCACCAGCGTGTCCCGGGTCAGGATCGGGTCCCGGTAGCGGAACTCCGAGGCCAGCTCCACCTCACACGCGATGCGGGTCCAGTGCTCGATGGCGTACTTCGCCACGAGGCCGGCGTAGAAGGAGGTGCCCGAGGCGATGATGATGATCTTGTCGACCGCGCGGAGGTCCTCCTCGCTGATCCGGATCTCGTCGAGCTGGAGCGCCCCCTGCTCGTCGTGGCGGCCCAGCAGCGTGTCGGCCACAGCGCGCGGCTGCTCGAAGATCTCCTTGCGCATGAACCAGTCGTAGCCGCCCTTCTCCGCGGCGGAGAGGTCCCAGTCGACGTGGTACGGCTTGGCCTCGGCGGGGTTGCCGTCGAAGTCGCTGACCTCGACCCCGTCGCGGGTGATCGTGACCACCTGGTTCTGGGCGAGCTCGAGGGCGTCACGGGTGTGCTCGATGAACGCCGCGACGTCGGAGGCGAGGAAGTTCTCCCCCTTGCCGACGCCCACGACGAGCGGCGAGTTGCGGCGGGCCGCGACGACCCGGTCCGGGTCCGCGGCGTCGACGGCGACCAGGGTGAACGCGCCCTCCAGGCGCCGCGCGACGTGCTGCATCGCCTCCGTGAGCGAGGCGCCGGAGGTGACCTCTCGTTCGAGGAGGTGCGCGGCGACCTCGGTGTCGGTCTCGGAGCGCAGGTCGTGCCCGGCGGCCTCGAGCTCGGCCCGCAGGACGGCGAAGTTCTCGATGATCCCGTTGTGGACCAGGGCCACCCGGCTCTCCTGACCCACGTGCGGGTGCGCGTTGCGGTCGTTCGGGGCGCCGTGGGTGGCCCAGCGCGTGTGACCGATGCCGGTCGAGGACTCCGGCAGCGGGGTGTCCGCGATGGCCTTCTCGAGGTTCGCGAGCTTCCCCGCGCGCTTGTCGGCGGCGATCTTCGAGTCGTGCACGAGTGCGACCCCGGCGGAGTCGTAGCCGCGGTACTCGAGGCGCCTCAGGCCGTTGATGACGATGCCCTGCGCCTGCTGCGGTCCGACGTACCCAACGATTCCACACATGCGCGCCAGCCTACCGGCGTGGGACGGGCGCGCTCCCCGCGCACCGGGTGCGGAACAATGCCGCCCATGGTTCCTCCGCACACGCACGGCGTCCCCCGTGGGCAGAGCAACGGTGGAGACCGTGAGACCTCCCCGTACGTCGAGCTCGACCGGGCCGCGTGGGCGGCGCTCGGGGCCGCGACGGAGCAACCGCTCAGCGAGGAGGAGATCGCCCGGGTCCGCGGGCTGGGGGACGAGCTGGACCTCGACGAGGTCAGCCAGGTCTACCTCCCGCTGTCGCGGCTGCTGAGCATGTACGTCAAGGCCGCAGCCGCGCTCCACCGGGCGCAGGAGGAGTTCCTCGCCAGGCCCCACCCTCCCCGGACGCCGTTCGTCATCGGTCTCGCCGGGTCGGTCGCGGTGGGCAAGTCCACCACCGCCCGCGTGCTGCAGCAGATGCTCGCGCACTGGCCCGAGCACCCGTCGGTGTCGCTGGTCACGACGGACGGCTTCCTGTACCCCAACGCCGAGCTCCTGCGGCGCGGCATCCTCACGCGCAAGGGGTTCCCGGAGTCCTACGACCGCAAGGCCCTGCTGCGGTTCGTGATGGACATCAAGTCCGGGAAGGACGAGGTGGAGGCTCCGACGTACTCCCACCTCATCTACGACGTCGTGCCCGACGAGAAGGTCGTCATCAAGCGACCCGACATCGTGATCATCGAGGGCCTCAACGTGCTCCAGCCGGCCCGGGTTCGTGACGACGGGCGCACCGGCCTCGCGATCAGCGACTTCTTCGACTTCTCCGTGTACGTCGACGCGGCGACCAACGACATCCGGCGCTGGTACACCGACCGGTTCCTCCGGCTGCGGGAGACCGCCTTCCGCAACCCCGCCTCCTACTTCGCGAAGTACGCCGTCCTCAGCGAGCAGGAGGCCGTCGAGGAGGCGCACCGGATCTGGGACGCCATCAACGGCCCGAACCTGAAGCAGAACGTGCAGCCGACCCGGAGCCGGGCCACGCTCGTGCTGCGCAAGGACGCGGACCACTCGGTCCGCTACGTGCGCCTGCGCAAGCTCTGAGCCTGGTCGAAAACCTGGTGCGGGACCGGAGGCCTGGCCCTACCGTCGCCTCATGGACGTACGCCCCGTCGACCCGTTCGACTCCGACCTCCTCGTCCCGCTACCACGACGTCTGTCGCCGTGCCGAGCTGCACGAGCGTCCCTGGGAGTCGATCTGGTCGCTCGACGAGCTGCGCGCCCGCTTCGAGCACCCGGACAGCACCGAGCGCCACGAGCTGTTCGCCGCCTTCGACGGGGACGTGCTCGTGGGCGGCGGGCTGGCTCACTTCCCGCTCATGGACAACACCGACAAGGCGTTCGCCCACGTCATGGTCGACCCCCAGCACCGGCGACGCGGAGCGGGGTCGCTGCTGGTCGAGCACGCCGTGGAGAGGCTGCGGCAGGAGAGTCGCAAGGCCTTCCTGGCCGAGTCGTCGTACCGGTTCGAGGAACGGGAGACCCACGGCCACCGTCGCTTCGCCGAGAAGAACGGTTTCCAGCTGGTCAACACGGAAGTGGTCCGCGTGCTGGGGCTGCCCGTGGCCGGCGACCTGCTCGAGCAGCTCGCCCGCGAGGCGGCGACCTACCACGGCGGCTACCGGATAGAGACGTTCACCTCGGGCATCCCCGAGCGCTACCTGGAGTCGTACTGCGAGGTGCACAACCAGCTCGCGACCGATGCGCCCAGCGGCGACGTCGACTTCGAGGAGGAGTCGATGACCCCCGAGGCGTTCCGGCAGACCGAGAAGCGGATGAGGGCGACCGGCCAGACGCGGGTCTCCACCGTTGCCCTGACGTCCGACGACCGGGTGGTCGCCTACACCGACCTGGTCGTCAAGGCAGACCCGTCGCAGCGCGTGCAGCAGTGGGGCACGCTCGTCGACCGGCGACACCGGGGCCACCGGCTCGGCACCGCCGTGAAGGCGGCGAACCTGATGGTCCTCCAGGAGATGTTTCCCGACCGCTCGGAGGTCGTGACCTCGAACGCCGAGGTGAACCAGAACATGGTCGACATCAACGACCGCCTCGGGTTCGAGCCGGTCGCGGTGCTGCCGATGTTCCAGCGCCTTCTCCAGGTCTAGGCGAGGCGCTTCTGGAACTCCCCGACCCGCTCGACGGGGCGGAACCCCAGCTGCTCGTTGACGCCGATCATGTGCCGGTTCACCTCTGCGTTGTAGGTGACCAGCGTGGCGTCCCCGAGCCTGGGCTGTGCCCACAACAGGTTCCGTGCCTTGGTGGCGAGCCCGAGACGGTGACCCCGGTCCTGCGGACGGGCCAGGGTTCCCCACTGGTAGACGCGGCCAGGGTCGTACCTCGGAAGCACGAGCTCACTGTAGGCCGCGACCTCACCGGCGGCGTCGAGCGCGACGGTCGTGAACTTGGTGCGCCCGGACTCCTCGAAGACCTTCTCGTCCGCCCGGATACGGGCCACGTCGAACTCCTCGGTCTCACGCTCGATCTCCCCCGTGGGGGCCTCCGTCATGAGCGTGCCGAGGATCGCCGCGAAGGAGTCCACGATGTCGTCGGGGATCCGGCCGGCGAACCGGCGGAACGTGTAGCCGCGGTGATGCGGCTCCGCCTCGGCCACGAGGTCTCCGAGAAGCTTCTCGTCCACGGGCAGCTCGAGGACCCGCTGGACGTTGCCGAGGCCGAAGGTGAACCCACGCTTCGTGGCGAAGTCCGCGTGGGCCGTCCCGACACCGTCGGCCGGGGCGTCGTAGGGGTAGGCGATCTGGGTGAGCAGGACCTTGCGGCCGTGGTCGCTCGCGACCTGCTCGAGGTGGCCGGCCATCGCGCTGCCGAGGCCCCGACCGCGGAAGGCGGGGTGGGTCTGGACCTCGACATGGGCCTGGTCGACGTTGTCCCGCATCGGCAGGTAGCACGTCCCGACGCACGCGACCGCACCCTCGACGAGGCCGCTGAAGGCGAGGTTCCGCTCCGCGTCGAGGTCAGCGGTGAGCTGGGCGCGCATCTCCTCGAGCATCCACGGCGTGGCGAAGGGCCGCTGGTGGCGCTGCGAGTCGAGGTAGGTGTCGTGCCAGGCCTTCATCGCTGCCGCGTCGTGGGCGTCGAGCTGTTCGATCCTCATGCGTTCCCCAGCTGCTTCTGCATCTCGTGGACCTGTTCGACGGACCGGAACCCGAGGCGCTCGTTGACCGAGCTCATCGCGGCGTTCACGTCGGCGTTTCCGGTGAGGATCGTCCGGCAGGCCGGGAACGCCTCCAGAAGCAGCTGCTGGTTGGTCGCCTTGAGCCGCAGCCCGAGCCGGCGTCCGCGGTGGTCCGGTGCGACCACCGTCGCCCCCTGGAAGGCCCTGTCAGGCGCGTGCTCGCTCACCATGGCCTCCGTCATCCCGACGATCTCCCCGTGTGGCGACACGGCGAGAGTGGTCGTCTCGTGGCGGCCCGCGCGTTCGAAGCGGCTCTCCTTCTCGCGGAGCCTCTTCTCGTCCCAACGCTGCGGCTCGACGTCGAGCTCGCCGGTGGGAACCTCGCTGAAGAACGTCCCGATCACCCGGCAGAACCCGTCGACGAGGTCGTCGGGGCAGCGTCCCCACCAGCTGCGCAGGACGTACCCCTCAGCCAGCGGCTGCGTCTCGGCGAGGATCGGCTCCCAGAGCTGCTCCGTCTCCACCAGGTCCGCGATCTTCATGTCGTCGACCAGCTCGGTCCGGAAGCCGAGACGGCGCGCGAGCCGCAGCCCCGGCGACTCCGGTCGTCCGAGAGGTGTGGCCACTTCGGAGAGCACGACAGTGCGGCTGTGCTCTCCCACCCGCTCGGCCGCGGCCCGGGCGAGCGTCGTTCCAGCACCACGTCGCTGGTGCCGCGGGTCGACGTACACCTCGAGCCGTGCCGTGTGCGTGTTGTCGAGAAGAGGCAGCGAGATCTCAGCCCCGCCGACCATGGTCTCACCGTCGAATGCGGCGAGGAGCACCTTCCTGTTCACCGGCTCGCTCGCGGTGAAGGCCTCCCGCGCGGCCGGCCAGGACCAGTAGCCGCTCCAGGGCCGCCCCTGCTCGTCGGCGGCCTTTCCGATCTCCCAGAGGCGGTAGGTCAGAGTCCTCGTCGGCCGGGTCTATCTCGCGGATGTGCACGCGAGGAGGCTAGGTGTACGACGAGCCCGCCGCACCCGCTTTTCCCGGCGAACGGGAAGGGTCAGAGCGCGAGGCGCTCGCGGACCACACCGGCGAGCCGGTCCGCCACGGCCTGTGCCTGGTCGGCGGTCTGCGCCTCGACCATCACGCGGACCAGCGGCTCGGTGCCCGAGGGCCGCAGCAGCACGCGCCCGGAGTCACCGAGCTCGGCCTCCGCCTCGGCCACGGCAGCCGCGAGCAGAGGGTCCTCGTCGGCGCGGGACTTGTCGACCTCCGGCACGTTCACGAGCACCTGCGGCAGGCGGTTCATCACGTCGGCCAGCGAGGCCAGCGAGGCGTCCTTCTCGGCCATCCGCGACAGGACATGCAGCGCGGTGAGGATGCCGTCACCGGTGGTGGCGTGGTCGCTCATGATCACGTGGCCGGACTGCTCACCGCCGAGGCCGTAGCGGCCGGCCTTCATCGCCTCGAGGACGTACCGGTCACCGACCTTGGTCTGCCGCACCCCGACGCCCTCGCGGCGCATCGCCTGGACGAAGCCGAGGTTGCTCATCACGGTCGCGACGACGGTGTCCGCGTGGAGGCGGCCCTCGTCGCGCATCGACAGGGCGAGGACCGCGAGGATCTGGTCACCGTCCACGACGTTGCCCTCGTGGTCGACGGCCAGGCAGCGGTCGGCGTCACCGTCGAGGGCGAAGCCCACGTCTGCGCCGTGCTCGACGACCGCCTTCTGGAGCACCTCGAGGTGTGTGGAACCGCAGCCGTCGTTGATGTTCAGGCCGTCCGGCTCTGCACAGATCGCGATGACCTCGGCACCCGCGTCGGCGAGTGCCTTCGGGCCTGCCTCGGAGGCCGCGCCGTGGGCGCAGTCGAGGACCACCCGGATGGGACGTCGCTCGGAGCCGGCGCCCGAGGCCGTGTCGAGACGGCGCGGAAGCGTGGAGACGAGGTGGGCGGCGTACCGCTCGACGGACTCGTCGTAGGTCGAGACTCGCCCGACGGCTGCCCCGGTGGGCCGCTCCCAGGGCTCGCGGAGCCGCTTCTCGATCGCGATCTCGATCGCGTCGTCGAGCTTGATGCCGCCTCGGGCCAGGAACTTGATGCCGTTGTCGGGCATGGGGTTGTGGCTGGCCGAGAGGACCACGCCGAGGTCCGCGCCGAGGACGTCGGTGAGGTAGGCGACGCCGGGCGTCGGGAGCACCCCGAGGAGGAGTACGTCGACCCCGGCGGAGGCGAGGCCGGCGACGACCGCGGCCTCGAGGAACTGGCCGGAGATGCGGGTGTCACGTCCCACGACGGCGACGGGCCGGTGTCCGGAGAAGACACCGGCCTCGCCGAGGACGTGCGCTGCGGCGACCGACAGGTCCACGGCGAGCTCGGCGGTCAGCTGACCGTTCGCGAGCCCGCGTACACCGTCGGTGCCGAAGAGGCGTGCCACTACAGGAGGTAGCGGATCAACGCTTGCTGAACTGAGGCGCCTTGCGGGCCTTCTTCAGACCGGCCTTCTTGCGCTCGATCACGCGAGCGTCGCGGGTGAGCAGCCCGGCCTTCTTGAGCGACGGGCGGTTCGCCTCGACGTCGATGGCGTTGAGCGCACGGGCCACGCCGAGACGCAGCGCGCCGGCCTGACCGGTGATGCCGCCACCGTGGATGCGGGCGATCACGTCGAACCGGCCGGCCAGGTCGGTGGTCACGAAGGGCTCGTTGACGACCTGCTGGTGCAGCTTGTTCGGGAAGTAGCTGTCGAGGGTGCGGCCGTTGACGGTCCACTGCCCGGTGCCCGGGACGAGGCGAACGCGGGCAACCGCCTCCTTGCGACGGCCGGTGGCCGCTGCGGGGGCGATGGTCGCGGGGCGAACCTCGGCGCCCTCGGACGGTGCGCTCTCGGAGCTGTAGGCGATGCCCTGCTCGTTGACCTCGAAGGTCTCCTCGACGGCCTCGGGAGTGGTCTCAGCCACGGATGTTCCTCACTTAACGACTGCTGTCTTACGCGGACTGGTTACTGGGAGATCTGCGTGATCTCGAACGGCTTTGCCTGCTGCGCCTGGTGCGGGTGCTCCGGGCCGGCGTACACCTTGAGCTTCTTCAGCATCTGGCGGCCGAGACGGTTCTTCGGGAGCATGCCCCACACGGCCTTCTCGATGGCCCGGCGCGGGTCCTTCTCGAGCAGCTCGCCGAACGGGGTGGACGACAGACCGCCCGGGTAACCCGAGTGGCGGTAGGCCATCTTGGTGGTGGACTTGGTGCCGGACAGGGCGACCTTCCCGGCGTTGACGATGATGACGAAGTCGCCACCGTCGACGTGCGGGGCAAACGTGGGCTTGTGCTTGCCGCGAAGCAGCGTCGCGGTCTGGACGGCGAGGCGTCCGAGCACCACGTCGGTGGCGTCGATGACGTGCCACTCGCGCTGGATGTCAGCGGGCTTCGGGCTGTACGTACGCACGGTTGTTTGCCTTCTCATCGAAATCGGTTGTCAGTCGACCCGTGTCACGAGCCGGGGGCGGCCAAAACAGCGGACTGCGAGGAGCCCATGCCAGAACATGCCGCGACCGCCAAGACTACCGGCGGCCCTTGCCGTCGGTCAAAACGACCCCGGTTTCCGTCCGGGGACACTTCCGGCATAAGTTAGACAGGACTAACTGTGACTGCAGTGTGACCTAACAGTACGACGTCCCCCGACGCGCACTTTGCCCCAAGGCGCGTGACGGGCCCAGGACGGTCCCGACTCAGCGAGGAGCCGACGTGACCGACAGCACGGCCACTGAATCAAACTCGGGCAGCGCCGCCAAGACCGGCGAGACCCTCACCGTCCGCGACAACCGGACCGGCCAAGAGTACGAGGTACCGATCCTCGACGGCGCGATCAAGGCCGCCGACGTGGGCAAGATCCGCGTCGACGAGGAGAGCCCCGGCCTCGCGGTCTACGACCCCGGCTTCGTGAACACCGCCTCCTGCCGCAGCTCGGTCACCTTCATCGACGGCGACAAGGGCATCCTCGAGTACCGCGGCTACCCCATCGAGCAGCTGGCCGAGAAGTCCACCTACCTCGAGGTCGCCTACCTCCTCATCCACGGCGAGCTGCCCACCAAGGAGCAGTACGACTCGTGGGTGCACGAGATCACCTACCACACCTTCGTGCACGAGAACGTCCGCCGTTTCATGGAGGGCTTCCGGTACGACGCGCACCCGATGGGCATGCTGCTGGCCTCCGTCGGCGCGCTCTCGACGTTCTACCCCGAGTCGCGCAACATCTCCGACGGCGACAACCGCCACATGCAGATCGTGCGGCTGATCGCGAAGATGCCGACCCTCGGCGCCTGGTCCTTCCGGCACGCGCAGGGCAAGCCCTACATCTACCCCGACAACGACCTCGGCTACGCCGCCAACTTCCTCGCGATGCTGTTCAAGATGAGCGAGCCGAAGTTCCAGGCCGACGAGCGGCTGGTCCGCGCGCTCGAGGTGCTGTTCATCCTCCACGCCGACCACGAGCAGAACGCCTCGACCAACGCGGTCCGCGCCGTGGGCTCCACTCAGGTCGACCCGTACTCCGCGGTGACCTCGGGCATCGGCGCCCTCTACGGCCCGCTCCACGGTGGCGCCAACGAGGCCGTGCTCCGGATGCTCCGCCGCATCGGCTCGGTGGACAAGGTCCCCGACTTCATCGAGGGCGTGAAGAACGGCAAGGAGCGCCTGATGGGCTTCGGCCACCGGGTGTACAAGAACTACGACCCGCGGGCGAAGATCATCAAGAAGGCCGCCGACGACGTCTTCGAGGTGACCGGCGTCAACCCGCTGCTGCAGATCGCGCTGGAGCTCGAGAAGATCGCGCTGGAGGACGAGTACTTCGTCAAGCGCAAGCTCTACCCCAACGTGGACTTCTACAGCGGCCTGATCTACGAGGCACTGCAGTTCCCGCCGGAGATGTTCACGGTGCTGTTCGCGATCCCGCGCACCTCGGGCTGGCTGGCCCAGTGGCTCGAGCTCGTGCAGGACCCGGAGCAGAAGATCGCGCGCCCCAAGCAGATCTACACCGGCCAGCGCAGCCTGGAGTTCGTCCCCGCGACCGAACGCTGGAAGTGACCTGAGCGGCCCCGCGGCCATCGCTCTCCCGAGCGACCTTGATGAAGCAGCACTCCCCTCGGTGATTCACCGAGGGGAGTGCTGCTTTCCCAGGGGGACCTGGGAGAGCGACGCCAGCCTGGGGGTGCGGGCGGCGGCGGTACGACGGCCGGGCTGGTGTGGTCACGGCTAGGGTCGGGGTCATGGGTGCAGCAGCGGTGGTGTTCGACCTCGGCAACGTGCTCATCCGGTGGGACCCGCACCCGGCTGTCGCGGCGGCCGTCGGCGCGGAGGAGGCGTCCCGGCTGCTCGCCGCCGAAGACTTCGACTTCGGAGCCTGGAACCACGCCCAGGACGCGGGCCGTCCGTGGGACGACGCCGTGGCCGATGCGGCTCGCACCCACCCGCAGTGGCTGCCCCACCTCCGCGGCTACCGGGCCAACTTCGCGCACTCGCTGATCGGGGCGATCGAGGACACCGTCGACGTGCTCGCGGAGCTGCACCGGGCGCGGGTCCCGCTGTTCGCGCTCACGAACTGGTCTGCGGACATGTTCCCGCACGCCCGCGAGCGGTTCGCCTTCCTCGACCTGTTCGACGACATCGTCGTCTCCGGCGAGGAGCGGCTGGCCAAGCCCGACCCGGCGATCTTCGAGGTCCTTCGACGCCGCACCGGTCTGCCGCTCGAACACTGCGTGTTCGTCGACGACGGCCCGGCCAACGTGGCCGCGGCAGCACGGGCGGGCATGGACGCGATCCTGTTCACCGACACCGGCCACCTGCGCGAGGACCTGCGCCGGCGCGGCCTACCGCTCGCGCCGGCGGGCTCCTGAGCGCCTGCCCTCAGCCGGCCGCGCGGCGGGCGAACGCGAGCCGCCACGCATCGGGGCCGCGCTCGACGTAGGTGATCTCGAACGCACCAGGTGAGCGCTGCTCGATCTGCCTGAGGAGCGGCAGCGGGTCGTGCGGTGCGACGAGGACCATGCCTCCTCCGGGACGCACGGCGTCGAGGGCGCCGAAGATCGTGGCGTGCCGGATCGCGTGGGGCACCTGACGGGCGTCGAGCTCGGGGTAGCCCGGGCCGTCCACCTCGCCGCAGTTGCAGCTGTGACCGCCGTGGGCCGGCTGGTGCGCCTCCGTCTCCACGGCGTTGCCATGCTCCGCGCCCTCGTGCGAGTGCTCACCCGCACCGAGAAGCTCGTGCATCCCGCCGAGCAGCTGCGCCACCGAGACGTCGGGAGCGCCGACCAGCAGCGGCAGGACCAGCTCGTTCTCCTTGGCCAGGTGGCTCTCGAAGGCCACCTGCAGCGCCTTCGCTGCCGCAGCCGCGCGCACCGGGTCCTCCGTCGCCCGGACCTGCTCGACCAGTCCCGTGATCACCTTGTGCTCTCCGAGCATCCCCTCGACGAGCAGGCGACCCTCGGGCTTCTCCTGGGCCGCGGGGTACATCGCCTTCTCCTCGGCCAGCGCGTGCGGGACCAGCTCGCTCTCGCACCAGGCGACCAGGTCGGAGCGCACGACGCCGGCCGCAACCTCGTCACCCGCCGCCGCTGCGGCCACGAGCGCCTCCACCTGCGCGGCCAGGGCACCCGCCATCTGCGCGTGGTGCTGCTCGACCGCCTCCGCCGCCCGTGCGTCCGCCTCGGTTGACGCGATCACGATGTCCATCTCTTCCTCCGCCTTCATTGGCTTCGTTCCCGGGGCCGTCGGCTGGCGACCTCTTCATTAATTTACTACAGTGAACACCGTGAAAAATATTCCCGGCAACTTCAGCCGGCCGGGGTACGGCCCCCGACCCACCACGGCGGTCCGAAGCGGGCGGCCGCTCTCGGCCTCCCGGGCGAGCGTGCTCGACAGCCTGCGGGACGCCACGGGGCCGACCACTCTCGCCCAGCTCAGCGAGGCGACCGGTCTGCACGCGAACACGCTGCGGGAGCACCTCGAAGCACTCGTCGCACGCGGCCTCGTGCGTCGCTTCCATGCTGAGCCGAGCGGCCGCGGCCGGCCCGCCTGGCTCTACGAGGCGACGGAGCCGGACGTCGACACAGCCGGTTCGGAGTACGCCGGCCTCGCAGCCACGCTTGCCGCCCACATCAGCCGCACCAGCGAGGACCCCCGGGCCGACGCGGTCGCGGCCGGGAACGCCTGGGGACACGACCTGGCCCGCAAGTCCGGTTCGCCTGAGGGCTCCGGCGCCGTGGCCGCCAGGCGCAAGGTGGTCGACCTGCTCGACGACATCGGTTTCTCCCCCGAGACCGACGACCGCGCCACCACCGCACGGCTCACCCGTTGCCCCCTGCTCGAGACGGCCAAGGAGTTCCCGGACGTGGTGTGCGGGGTGCACCTCGGGATCGTCCGCGGCGCCCTCGACGAGTACGGCGCCGACAGCACGCGCACCGACCTCGAGCCGTTCTCGGAGCCCGGCGCCTGCCGCCTGGGCCTGCTCACCCGGACGGCCCGTCCATGACAGCGACGGTCGCCGCTGCACCCCGGACGCAGGCTCCCACCACCAACCATCGGGTGGGGCTCAGGACGGCTCCCCTTCCTCGTCCCCGGCGCAGTCGCCCTCTTCGCCGGCCTCGACGCCGCGCTGATGCTGATCGGCCTCCCCGCCCCGGTGTCGGCCGACCGGCTTCCCGACGTCCACGGCATGCTGCTCGTGCTCGGCTTCGTCGGCACCCTGATCGCCCTCGAGCGAGCTGTGGCGCTCGGCCACCGCGCCGGCTTCCTGGCTCCGGGTCTCCTCGGCGCGGGGGCCGTCCTGCTGGTGTCGCCCGCGCCGCTCGTCGCCGGCCGCAGCACGCTGCTCGCGGGAACGGTCGCCCTGGCGGCGGTCTACATCCCCCTGTGGCGCCGGCAGCGCGACGACGCGGTGCTCGTCCAAGCGCTCGGCGCGGTGCTCGCCGTCGGCGCGGCCACCCTGTGGCTCGGCGGCGTCCGCGTGCCGAGCCTGCTGCCCTGGCTGGTCGGGTTCATCGTGCTCACCATCGCCGGAGAACGGCTCGAGCTGGCGCGGATCGCCATGGGACCCAGAGCCGGTCGCACCCTGGTGCTGCTCGCGGCGGGCGTGCTCGTCACCGTGACCGCCTCCCTGCTCTGGCCCGCGGTCGGCGCCCCCGCCCTGGGTCTGGTCCTCGTCGTGCTCGTCGGCTGGCTGGCGGTGCATGACGTCGCCCGTCGTACCGTCCGCTCCGACGGACTCGTCCGGTTCATGGCCGCGAGCATGCTGGCCGGCTACTTCTGGCTCGCGGTCGCGGGATCGGTCTGGCTGGTCGGCGGACCGACGACCAGACGGAGTGAGGTACGACGCACTGGTGCACGCGGTGTTCCTGGGCTTCACGATCTCGATGATCATGGCCCACGCCCCGGTGATCCTTCCCGCCGTGCTCCGACGGCCGATGGCCTACCACCCCGCGCTGCTCGTGCCGGCCGTCGCGCTTCACCTCTCACTCGCCCTCCGGCTGTGGGTCGGTGACTCGCTCGGCCACCAGCTCGCGTGGCAGGTCGGAGGGGCGCTCAACATCGCCTCCCTGCTCGGCTTCGTGGCGGTCGTGGTCTGGGTGCTGACACGCACGGCACGATCCGGAGCCCGGCGATGAGCAAGGCCACCCGCGGCTTCTGGCCGCTGCGCGACCTGCCGGTCGTGTTCTGGCTGGTCGCCACCGGCGTGGCCGCGCTCGTGCACCCGTTCGTGCCGGCGCCCCGCTGGCTGATGATCCACCTGCTGCTGCTCGGTGCGGCCACCCACGCGATCCTCGTCTGGAGCAGGCACTTCGCCGACGCACTGCTGCACACCGCTCCGCGAGAGGGCGACCGGAGGGTGCAGTCGGTCCGGCTGCTCCTGCTCAACGTCGGCGTGGTTCTGGTCGTGAGCGGCGTGCTGGGCGACGTCTGGCCCCTGACCGTGGCTGGGGCGGTCCTCGTCGTGGGAGCGGTCGCCTGGCACGGCGTCGCCCTGGTGCTGCAGCTGCGTCGCGCCCTGCCGTCACGTTTCGGGGCGACCGTCCGCTACTACGTCGTCGCGGCGGCGCTGCTGCCGTTCGGGGCCACCCTCGGCACGATCCTCGCCAAGGGGCTCCCCGACCCGGCGCACGGCCAGATGAAGCTGGCCCACGCGTCGACCAACCTGCTCGGCTGGATGGGCCTGACCGTCGTCGGGACGCTCGTCACCCTCTGGCCCACGATGCTGCGCACCCGGATGGCCGAGGGCACCGAGCGCGCCGCACGGCATGCCCTCCCGGTGCTGACGATCTCGGTGCTCGTCACGGCGGGCGGAGCGCTGCTGGGCACCCGGACGGCCGTCGTACTCGGGCTGGCCGGGTACCTCACCGGCCTGGGGCTCGTCGCCGCGCCGTTCGTGCGCACGGCCATCGCGAAGCGGCCTTCGTCGTACCCGACCTGGTCGGTGCTGGGCGGGCTGGCCTGGCTGGTGGGCTCGCTCGCGGGACTCGCCGTGGGCGTCGCGACGGCCCCGTCGTGGAGCGTGGTCGACGACCGGGTCTCGTGGCTCACTCCGTTCCTCGCCGCCGGGTTCGGGGCGCAGGTGCTGCTCGGCGCGCTGTCCTACCTGGTCCCGATGGCCCTCGGCGGTGGACCCTCTGCGGTGCGCGCGGCCAACACGGTCCTCGACCGCGGCGGTGCCCTGCGGGTGACCCTGGTCAACGCGGGCCTGCTCGTCTGCGTGCTACCCGTCCCCAGCGTGGTGCGGGTCGTCTCCTCGATCCTCGTGCTGGGTGGCCTCGTCGCGTTCGTGCCGCTGCTGGTGCTGTCCATCCGGGCCTCCCACCAGGCCAAGGCGGCCCCTGCCACCGCTACGGCGCCCGTCATGGAACGCCGGCCCGCGAGACCCGAGGGGGAGCGTCCGGCCGGCCAGGTCGTCGGCCTCGCGGGGACCGGTCTGGCCACCGTCGTCCTGGCTGTCGCTCTCGGGGTGGCACTCGACCCCGCTGCCCTCGCCGGCGCTCGGAACGCGGCCGCGGCCTCGGCCGGTGTCGCCGCGAACGGCGAGACCCGGACGGTCGAGGTGAAGGCGCACGACATGCGGTTCACCCCCGCCACGATCGAGGTCCCGGCCGGCACCCGGCTGGTGATCAAGCTCAGCAACACCGACGACCAGGACGTCCACGACCTGGTGCTCGACTCCGGTCAGGACAGCGGCCGGCTCTCGCCCGGTGACTCCACCACCGTCGACGTCGGCGTGGTCGGCCGCGACGTCGACGGCTGGTGCTCGGTGCTGGGCCACCGCCAGATGGGGATGGTGCTGGCGATCAAGGCGACCGGCTCCCCCGCGAACGCTCCCGGCGCCGGCAACGGCCACGCCGGTCATCAGCACGGTCCCGGCGCGGCCCAGGACGACCCGACGCAGCCCGACCCGATGACGCAGCACGACATGGCAGCGCCGGCCGGGAGCGACGCCAGGTTCGACCCCATGGCGCGTCCTGGGAAGGGCTTCTCGGCCCACGACGCGGAGCTTCCTCCGCTCGAGCCCGGTCGGGTGCATCGACGTACCTTCACGGTCACCGAGACCGAGCGCGAGGTCGCACCCGGAGTCACCCAGCGGCTCTGGACCTACAACGGCTCCGCGCCCGGTCCCGTGCTCCACGGCCGCGTGGGCGACACGTTCGTGATCAGGCTGGTCAACGACGGCACGATCGGCCACTCCGTCGACTTCCACGCCGGCTCGCTCGCGCCCGACCGGCCGATGCGGACGATCGCACCGGGCGAGTCGCTGGTGTACCGGTTCACCGCGACCAAGGCGGGCGTCTGGATGTACCACTGCTCCTCGATGCCGATGTCGGGCCACATCGCCAACGGCATGTTCGGCGCCGTCGTGATCGAACCGCCCGACCTGCCGAAGGTCGACCGCAGCTACCTCCTCGTCCAGTCCGAGCTCTACCTCGGCGAGCAAGGCGGCGTGGTGGACTTCGACAAGGTGCGCGCCGAGCAGCCCGACGCGGTGGTCTTCAACGGCTACGCCAACCAGTACGACGCCCGTCCGCTCGTCGCCCGGACCGGCGAACGGGTCAGGGTGTGGGTGCTGGACGCGGGACCGAACCGCCGGACGTCCTTCCACGTCGTGGGCGGGCAGTTCGACACCGTGTACGCCGAGGGCGCGTATCTCCTGCATAGAGGCAGTGGCGGCGCTCAGAGTCTCGCGCTCGCCCCGGCCCAGGGCGGCTTCGTCGAGCTGACCTTCCCCGAGCCGGGAAGCTACCCGTTCGTGTCCCACGTCATGGTGGACGCCGAGCGAGGCGCACACGGGCTGTTCCGGGTGACGCACTGAGCGGTCGCTGCGCCCGGCTTTGCCCTGGTTGCACCTGGTCTGGGTGCGGTATAACTGCCCTGGCCCGTGGCGCCCGCCATGAGCGACCTTCAAGGGGAGCCTCCATGCGAATCACTCTCGGACGTCTGGGGCCGCTGCTGGCCGGCCTTGCGCTGATCACGACCGTCACCACCACTGGCACCATGGCCACCACGGCGCCCGCCGCTGCGGCCGGTTGCCGGGTCGACAACGTGAGCTACAAGATCCTGGGCGAGGGATACCGGATCTGGATCGGCACCAACGTCGCCAGCATCTGGGTCGCGGGACCGGGTCGCATCAGTCGCACGGTGTCGAAGACCTCGACCGCAGGCAGCAGCCACTCGTCGTCGGACACCGTCGAGGGCGGAGTCAACTACGGGGTCGTGTCGGCGAAGTACAACCACACCTGGAACCGCGGCACCACGACGAGTGCCGCCCGCACCAGCAGCTGGACCTACGACATCTACGTCCCTGGCGGGATGACCGCGCGAGCACGCGTGTTCAAGGACGGTCGCAGCTTCCCGGCGCGCAAGACGATCACCTACCAGAAGGGCTCCACCTGCCCGGTGATCAGCAGGTCGTGGAAGGTGCGCGTCAGGCTGCCCAACAAGGCCACCAGCAACCGGCACTACTGCATCGTGCGGGACCAGAAGCCCGCGACGAACTTCATGCGCTCCTGCAAGAACACCTGAACCGACCGCGTCACGCCTCGAGGCGGTGGCCCTTGAACTTGCCGGACTCGCCCTCTGGAGCACCTTCCTCAGGTTCTTCGCGGGGTGCACCGTGACGGTGTAGGTCCCCGAGATCGAGTCGTGGTCGACCTTGCCACGAGCCTTGATGTTGAGCGCGACCGCGGGCGAGCCACCTTCTGCCGGGAAGCCCGTCCAGAAGTTCACCTTGACCCGGTCGCCACTGCTCGCGACTCCAGGCGCCGACGCCACCGGGGGCGACAGGGAGCGATGTCCTGGGCGATGAAGACCCCACCCTCGGCGAAGGCGATGACCGTGTGCCCGGGTCGGCTCGGCCGGCGGGTCGTCCCTGTGGCGATCACCCACGCGCCGGAGACGTCGTTGTCACTGTCGGCGTGGGCCGACGTTGCCAGCGCAGTACCACCGATGGCCGTTGCGCCTGCCACGCCGGCGCCCCGGAGAAGCATCCGCCTGTCAACGACTCTGTCCGCCATTGCACCCTCCTTGTGAGACAGGCCCGAGGATGGAGTGGGTGCGACGCTGCGATCGTCGCAGCGGCCCCGGTCGGGAGGCCATAGCCCATCGGGGCTCACCCGTGAGCCGGCGGACTATGGTCTCGAGCTGTCGGGATCAGGTGGACCACAGAGGAATCCGCGGCGTTCGCAGCGGGGGAAGCAGCGTGACAGTGAGTGAGTCGCTCAAGAAGATCAGCGCCATGAGCCTGTTCGTGGAGGACCTGCAGGAGGCGAAGTCGTTCTACCAGGAGGTCTTCGACGTCCCGGTCGTCTACGAGGACCCGGTGTCCGCGGCCGTGAAGTTCGACAACCTGATCGTCAACCTGCTTCAGGTCTCCGAAGCCCACACGCTCGTCGGGCAAGGATCCGTCGCCGGTCCACATGCCGGCTCGCGCTTCCAGCTCAGCATCTGGGTGGACGACGTGGATGAGGTGTGCCGCGACCTGGAGAAGCGCGGAGTGACCCTTCTCAGCGGCCCGGAGGACAAGGACTGGGGCATGCGGGTCGCGACGTTCACCGACCCTGCGGGCCACAGCTGGGAAGTCGCACAAGGCCTGGCCGACTAGCTACGCGCGACCGGGAGGCGGGTCGGAACCCGGTCACCGGACCCGCTCGACCCTGCCCTCGTCCCACACCGGCTCCGTGGACTCGTAGACCGACCCGTCGGCGCCGTACACCAGGAACCGGTCGAAACCCCGGGCGAACCAGCGGTCGTGCGTGACCGCCACGACCGTCCCGTCGAAGGCCGCGAGCCCCTCCTCGAGGGCTTCCGCCGACTCGACGTCGAGGTTGTCGGTCGGCTCGTCGAGCAGCAGCAGCGTCGCGCCGGAGAGCTCGAGCAGCAGGATCTGGAAGCGCGCCTGCTGCCCGCCCGACAGCGACTCGAACCGCTGCTCGGCCGCGTGCGCGAGCTCGTACCGGTCCAGCGCCCGAGAGGCCTGCTCGCGTGGCATGCCGTGCCGGTGCTCGTCGCCGCGATGCAGGATCTCGAGCAGCGTCCGCCCACGAAGCTCCGGGTGCTCGTGCGTCTGGACGAACCACCCTGGACGGACCCGCGCCCCGAGTCGCGCCCGCCCGGTGTGCCGGACCGGCTCGATCGTGGCCTCGTCGACGGGGCGGTGCTCGACGTCGGGGTCGGACCCGCCCGCGGCCAGCAGTCTCAGGAAGTGCGACTTCCCCGACCCGTTGGAGCCCAGCACGGCCACCCGCTCGCCGTACCAGACCTCGAGGTCGAACGGCTTCATCAACCCGGTCAGCTCGAGCTGCTCACAGACCACCGCACGTTTTCCGGTCCGTCCGCCGGTGAGCCGCATGGTCACCTGCTGCTCCCGCGGGATGGCCTGGGGCGGGCCGGCCTCCTCGAACTTCCGCAGCCGGGTCTGGGCGGCCTTGTACTGCGCGGCGAGCCCGTCGTTGTACTCCGCCTTGATCTTGTAGCGCAGCACCAGCGCCTTGAGCTTGGCGTGCTCCTCGTCCCAGCGGCGACGCAGCTCCTCGAACCGCTCGAACCGCGCCCGGCGGGCCTCGTGGTAGGACGCGAACCCGCCCGGGTGGACCCAGACCGTGTTGCCGGCGGCGCCAAGCTCGACGGTGACGACCCGCGTCGCGGTGTTCGCGAGGAGCTCCCGGTCGTGGCTGATGTAGAGGATCGTCTTCTGCGACTCGTTGATCCGCTGCTCGAGCCAGGTCTTGCCGGGGACGTCGAGGAAGTTGTCCGGCTCGTCGAGCAGCAGCACCTCGTCCGGGCCGCGCAGCAGGAACTCCAGCACCAGCCGCTTCTGCTCCCCGCCCGAGAGCGTGGTGAGGTCGCGGTACTTCGCCTTGTCGTAGGAGATGCCGAGTGCCGCGGTGCAGCAGACGTCCCAGGTGACCTCGATGTCGTAGCCTCCGGCGTCGGCCCACTCGGCCAGCGCGGCGGCGTACCTCATCTGGTTCGCCTCGTCGTCGCTCTCCATCATCGCGAGCTCGCAGGCGTCGACGGTCGCGGCGGCGGCCCGGACGCGGGGCGGCGAGACCGCGAGCAACAGGTCGTGCACGGTCTTGCCGGCGTTCTCCTGGGTGACCATCTGGCGCATCACGCCCAGCCCGCCGCTGCGGGTCACTGCGCCTTCGTGCGGCACGAGGTCGCCCGTGATGATCCGCAGCAGGGTGGTCTTCCCGGCGCCGTTGGCGCCCACGAGCGCGACCTTGGCGCCCTCACCGACCCGGAACGAGACGTCGTCGAGCAGCACCCGGCCGTCCGGGAGCTCGTACCTGACACCTGCGACGTCTACGTGGCCCACAACGCTCCATCCTCCCTGACAGCGGTCGGTCCCGCACCGCAATATCCGCCGGTCGGTACGACGGCCAGGGCGACTGCCCAGCGGGGGACCAACGGCTTGGGGAGGAGGTCCTCCGCCCCTCCGCCTGAGCCGCAGCCGGCCCCCGAACCGGGTGCTCGACCCGATAGCCACGCAAAGCAGGCACCACGAGTTCCGAGCCACAGCCGGGTCACAGGTAACTTCCCAGAGATCTCTCAGGGTTCGGGCGCACGCTCGGGTCATGAACAACATCGACCCGGCGCAAGAGCGGGTCAGCTCCCTGCGCCGATCACGGATAGCACGGCGAGGCCTCGTCCTCGGCGCCGTCGCGGGGTCGCTCGGCATCGCCGGGGCCCTCGGACTCTCAGCGGCGGTCAACCCAGGAGCACCAGGCACGGGTGGGGCCGGCTCGGCCGGCACCAGCTCGGGGGCGACTGCCCCGAACGGCGGCACCTCCGGCGGAGGTGACGACGGTGGCGGGAACCCCGCCCAGAAGTGGACGTTCGTCGGGGGTGACGACGGCGGTGAGCACGGCGAGGCCGGCGAGTCCGACGACGGCGGCCAGTGGGTCCCGGTCCAACCGTCCCAGCAGTTCGGCGGCGGCGCCGGCAGCAACGCGAACGGCGGTGGCACCGGCAGCAACGCAAACGGCGGCGGCGGTCTCGTGGCCCCGCCCCACGCCACCTCGGGAGGCTCCTGAGATGGGCACGGCATCGACCTCGTGGTCGCTGTGGAGCACCACAGCAACCCTCGTCGTCACCGATGACTCGCAGCTGGAGCGTGCGACCGGACTGGTCAAGGACTACCTCGCGGAGGTGGAGCTCGCGGCGAGCCGGTTCCGGGACGACTCCGAGATCGTGCGGCTGGCTCGGGACCAGAACGGTGTCGCACGGATCAGCGACGTGCTGGCCGACCTCGTGGCGGAGGCGCTTCGTGCCGCAGCACGCAGCAACGGTGCCGTCGACCCGACCGTGGGGACGGCGATGCGTCGGATCGGCTACGACCGCGACATCGAGCTCGTGCTCAGCGGCGGCGCCCCGGTGTCGGCGGTCGTCCGGCCGGTGCCCGGCTGGCGGCGTGTCACGCTGCGGGGCAACTGGCTGAGAGTGCCCCACGGGATCGAGCTCGACCTCGGCGCCACGGCCAAGGCCGTCGCCGCCGACCGCTGCGCCGCACTCGTGTCGGAGTCACTCGGCACCGGCGTGCTCGTGGGCCTTGGCGGCGACATCGCCACGGCCGGTGCCGCACCAGCGGGTGGATGGCAGGTGCGGGTGCAGGACCGTCCGGAGGACCCTCCGGTCCAGGTGACGCTGGGACCCGGCGACGCCCTGGCGACCTCGAGCACCGTCTCCCGCGCATGGTCGCGCGGGACCAGCCGGATGCACCACATCGTCGACCCCGCCACCGGACTTCCTGCCAGGACGCCCTGGCGCAGCGTGACCGTGGCAGCGAGCACGTGCGTCGAGGCGAACACCGCCTCGACCGGCAGCCTCGTGATCGGTCAGGCGGCGTGCCCCTGGCTGATGTCACTCGGCCTCCCCGCGCGACTGCTCGGTCATGACGGCGAGGTCCTCGCGTTCAACGCCTGGCCGAGGGCAGCGGCATGAGCGCGACCCTCTCCGCAGCCCTCTGGTACCTCGGGCGAGGCACCGGTGTCGGCGCCCTGCTCCTGCTCACGCTGTCGGTCTGCCTCGGGATCCTGACCAGGTCGGGCCGGCGGCTGCCGGGCCTGCCCCGGTTCTCGGTCACCGACCTGCACCGCACGGCGAGCCTCACGGGAGCCGGCCTGCTGGTCGTCCACATCACGTCGCTGCTCCTCGACCCCTACGCACAGCTGCGGCTGCTCGACTTCGTGCTGCCGTTCCAGGGGCAGTACCGCCCGGTCTACCTCGGCCTCGGCACGCTCGCCCTGGACCTGGTCGGCCTCGTGGTCGTCACCAGCCTGCTGCGCCACCGGCTCGGCCCGCGGGTGTTCCGGGCCGTCCACTGGTTCACGTACGCCCTGTGGCCGCTCGCACTCGTGCACGGCCTCGGCATCGGCACCGACGCGGTCTCGTCATGGTTCACCGCCATGGCCGCGGGATGTGCCGCCCTGGTCGCCATCGCCGGAGCCTGGCGTCTCACGCCGGCCTTCGCCGAACGCGGCCGCACCCGCATCCCCCGAGAGGTGAGCCCCCGATGACCGTCGCACCGCCCGTGAGCCCGAGTGCCCCCGCCGGTCACGCCCGGCTGCTCCACCACGACGGGCCCTCCCTGGCAGCGCACCAGGACAGGTTCGGTGCTCGCCCGACGCTCAGCGCCTCCGCGCTCGTCGCACTCGTCAGCGGATCAGGACTGACCGGTCGCGGGGGCGCCGGCTTCCCGTCCGTGCGCAAGCTCGAGGCGGTCCTCGGGAAGTCCGGGGTCGCCGTCGTGGCGAACGCGCTCGAGGGCGAGCCCCTGAGCATCAAGGACGAGACCCTGCTCGCCCACAACCCGCACCTGGTGCTCGACGGCCTCGCGCTCGTCGCGCACGCCGTCGATGCCAGGACGGTCGTGCTGGCCACCGGCCACGCGGAGACGGCTGCGCGGGTCCGGCGGGCGCTGGCCGAGCGGCGTGCCGCCCACCTCGACGACCCGCGGGTCGACGTACGCCTTCTCGACCACGGGTTCGTCTCCGGTGAGGAGTCGGCGCTGGTCAACGCCCTCAACCGTCGGCCCGGCGTGCCGCGTGACCGGTTGTACCGCGTCTTCGAGAAGGGGCTCGGTGGCCGCCCGACCCTCGTGAACAACGTCGAGACGCTGGCGCACCTGGCCCTCGTCGCCCGCTACGGCGTCGAGTGGTTCCGCAGCCAGGGCACACCGAAGGAGCCGGGGACGTTCCTCGCGAGCATCGACGGAGCGGTGCGCCACCCGGGGGTGCTCGAGGCGCCCATGGGTGTTCCCCTGGCCGAACTCCTGGCGCGGGCCGGCGCGACGACGACGGAGGTGCGGGCGGTCCTCGTGGGCGGGTTCCACGGGGCCTGGGTCCCGGCTCCTGCCGTGCCGTACGTGTCGATGAGCCGAGCCTCGCTCGCGGCGTACGACGCGTCCCCGGGCGCGGGCGTCGTGTACGTGCTCGGCACCGACCGGTGCCCCCTCGTCGTGGCGTCGCAGATCGCGACCTACCTCGCGGACCAGAGCGCGCGACAGTGCGGGCCGTGCGTGAACGGGCTGCCGAGGATGGCCGACGCACTTCAGGAGCTGGCCGGGGGGCGGGCCGACCCGCGGCTGGTCCAGCAGGTGAGCCGCATGCAGGCGCTCGTCACGGGCCGTGGGGCGTGCTCCCACCCCGACGGGACCTCCCGGATGGTCCGCAGCACGATGCGGGTCTTCGCGGACGAGGTCGACGCCCACCTCAGAGGAGGCTGCTGTGCCCCGGCTGCACGTTGACTGGACCCGCTGCGACGGCCACGGGCTCTGCGCCGAGCTGCTCCCCGAGCTGCTCGGCTCGGACGAGTGGGGCTACCCGCTGCCGAGGTCGGGCGAGCGGGAGCCGACCATCCCGACCCGCCTCATGCAGCACGCCGAGCACGCGGTCGGTTCCTGTCCCCTCCTGGCGCTGCGGATCGTCTCCTAGGCTCCGGACGTCGAACAGCCCGGGCGCCGCGGCGACCGGGCTGTTCACGTGGTGAGAGTGCGTCAGGCGGTGTCGCTCTGGTCCGACACGTTGGACCGGCCCGCCTCGAGGCGCGCGACCGGCACCCGGAACGGCGAGCAGGAGACGTAGTCGAGGCCGACCTCGTCGAAGAAGTGGATGGAGTCCGGGTCTCCCCCGTGCTCACCACAGACACCGAGGTGCAGGTCGGGACGGCTCGCCCGGCCCTTCTCCACCGCGATCCGGACCAGCTGGCCGACACCGTCCCGGTCGAGGGTCTCGAACGGCGACACCCCGAAGATGCCCTTGTCGAGGTAGACGCCGAAGAACGACGCCTCCACGTCGTCGCGGGAGAATCCCCAGGTCATCTGGGTCAGGTCGTTGGTGCCGAAGGAGAAGAACTCCGCGGCCTCCGCGATCTCGCTGGCGGCCATCACCGCGCGAGGCAGCTCGATCATCGTGCCGACCTTGAAGTCGAGGTCCACGCCGGTCTCGTCCTCGACCTCCGCGGCGACCGCGATGATGTCGGCCTTGACCAGCTCCAGCTCCTGGACGGTCGCCACCAGCGGGATCATGATCTCCGGCTGCGGGTCGCCTCCGGCCTGCTTCCGCTCGGCCGCTGCCTCGAGGATCGCCCGGGCCTGCATCGTGAAGAGCCCGGGGATGACGATGCCGAGCCGCACGCCTCGCAGACCGAGCATCGGGTTCTGCTCGTGCAGGCGCTTCACGGCGTCGAGCAGCTTGTGGTGCTTGCTGTCGCGCTGCTTGTGGTCGTCCTCCATCGCCACCTGCACCGAGAGCTCGGTGTAGTCCGGCAGGAACTCGTGCAGCGGCGGGTCGATCAGTCGGATGGTCACCGGAAGACCGTCCATCGACTCGAGGATCTCGATGAAGTCCTGCCGCTGGAGCGGGAGCAGCGCCGAGAGCGCCTTCTCCTGGTCCTCCTCCGTCTCCGCCACGATCAGGTGCTCGACGAGCTCGCGACGCTCACCGAGGAACATGTGCTCGGTGCGGCAGAGCCCGATCCCCTGCGCCCCGAACCTGCGTGCGCGAGCCGCGTCGTCGGGAGTGTCGGCGTTCGCCCGGACCGCGAGCCGGCGGGTCCGGTCGGCGTGGTCCATGATCCGCTCGACGGCCGCGACGAGCTCGTCGCCCTCGGCTCTCTCGTCGCCCTCGAAGTGGCGCACGACCAGGCTGTCCCTGACCGGGACCGCGCCCTTGAAGACCTCGCCCGTGGTCCCGTCGATGGAGATGACGTCGCCCTCGCTGACCACCTGGCCGTCCGCGCTGGTGAACCTCCTGCCCTTCACGTCCACGTCCAGGGAGTCCGCGCCGCAGACACAGGTGCGGCCCATGCCGCGCGCCACGACGGCTGCGTGGGACGTCTTGCCACCGCGACTGGTGAGGATCCCCTTCGCCGCCACCATGCCCTTCAGGTCGTCCGGGGTGGTCTCGCGACGCACGAGGATCACGTCCTCGCCGCGCTCACCCCACTCGAAGGCGGTGTGCGAGTCGAAGACCGCCTTGCCGACGGCGGCACCCGGCGAGGCGTTCATGCCCTTCGCGACGAGGTCCTTCTCCGCCTTGTCGTCGAAGCGCGGGAACATCAGCTGCGCGAGCTGGGCCCCGTTGACCCGGCGGACCGCCTCGTCCATGTCGATCAGGCCCTGGTCGACGAGCTGTACGGCGATCCGGAACGCGGCCTCGGCGGTGCGCTTGCCGACCCGCGTCTGCAGCATCCACAGCTTGCCGTGCTCGACGGTGAACTCGATGTCGCACAGGTCGCGGTAGTGCTCCTCGAGCGTCTGCATGATCTGCATCAGGTCGTCGTACGACTTCTTGTCGAGCTTCTCGAGGTCCGCGAGCGGGACGGTGTTGCGGATGCCGGCCACGACGTCCTCGCCCTGTGCGTTCTGCAGGTAGTCGCCGTACACACCCTGCGCACCCGAGGCGGGGTCACGTGTGAACGCGACGCCGGTGCCGGAGTCCATGCCGACGTTGCCGAAGACCATCGCCATCACGTTGACGGCGGTGCCGAGGTCGGAGGGAATCCGCTCCTGGCGGCGGTACAGCACGGCGCGCTCGGTGTTCCACGAGTCGAAGACGGCACGCACTGCCATGTCGAGCTGTTCCCGCGGGTGCTGCGGGAAGTCGATCCCGGCGTGCTCCTTGATGATCTGCTTGTACGTCGACACCAGGTCGCGGAAGTCTGCCGCGTCGAGGTCGAGGTCGCTCTTGGACCCCTTGGCGTGCTTCTTCACGTCGAGCTCGTGCTCGAAGAGCTCACCCTCGATGCCCAGCACGGTCTTGCCGAACATCGTCAGCAGCCGGCGGTAGGAGTCGTAGGCGAACCGCTCGTCGCCCGACTGAGCCGCAAGGCCGTGCACCGACTCGTCGTTGAGGCCGATGTTGAGGACCGTCTCCATCATCCCGGGCATGGAGAACTTCGCCCCCGAGCGGACCGAGACCAGCAGCGGGTCGTCGGGCTGCCCGAGGCTCTTGCCCATCGTCTTCTCGAGCTCGGCGAGGTGCTGTGCGACCTGGGCGGCCATCTCCGCGGGCTCGTCGCCCTGCTCGAGGTACGCGCGGCAGGCTTCGGTGCTGATCGTGAAGCCCGGTGGCACCGGCAACCCGAGGTTCGTCATCTCGGACAGGTTCGCGCCCTTGCCCCCGAGAAGATCCTTCTGGTCCTTGCTGCCCTCTGCGAATGCGAACACGTACTGGGTCATGAGGGCATCATGCACCACACCCATCGGCCAGGTCAGGGGACCTTCGACCCAGTTTGTCGGGACGCTGCCGGGGCGGACCTCAGTCCTTGGTCTGCTCCGCCCAGAGGTTCACACCCGCATCGACGGCGTACTCGTCGATCCGGCGCAGCTCCTCGTCGGTGAAGGGGGCGCCGGACAGCGCGTCGAGGTTCATGTCGAGCTGCTCGACCGAGGAGGCGCCCACCACGGCCGACGTCACCCGCTTGTCGCGCAGCGCCCACTGCAGCGCCATCTGCGCCAGCTTCTGGCCACGCTCGCGGGCGATGTCGTTGAGCGCGCGGACGTTGCGCAGCACCGACTCGTCCAGGTGCTCCTCCGGGAGTGACCCCTCCCTGGCGGCGCGGGAGTCCGCCGGGACACCCTCGAGGTACTTGTCGGTGAGCAGGCCCTGCGCCAGGGCGGTGAAGACGATGCAGCCCATGCCCTGCTCCTCGAGCTCGTCGAGCAGGTCCTCCTCGATCCAGCGGTTGAGCATGGAGTACGACGGCTGGTGGATCAGCAACGGGGTGCCCAGCTCGCGGGCGATCTTGGCGGCCACGCGGGTCTTCTTCGCGGAGTACGACGAGATCCCGGCATACAACGCCTTCCCCGACCGCACGGCGTGGTCGAGCGCCATCATCGTCTCCTCGATCGGCGTCTCGGGGTCGAAGCGGTGGCTGTAGAAGATGTCGACGTAGTCCAGGCCCATCCGGTCGAGCGACTGGTCGAGGCTGGCGAGCACGTACTTGCGCGAGCCGCCGCCCTGGCCGTACGGCCCCGGCCACATGTCCCAGCCGGCCTTCGTCGAGATGACCAGCTCGTCGCGGTAGGGCGCGAAGTCGTGCTTCAGGAAGTGACCGAAGTTGATCTCCGCCTGCCCGTACGGCGGGCCGTAGTTGTTCGCGAGGTCGAAGTGCGTGATGCCCCGGTCGAAGGCACGTCGAAGGATCGCCCGCTGCACGTCGGCCGGCTTGTCGTCGCCGAAGTTCTGCCACAGGCCGACCGAGATGGCCGGGAGCTTGAGCCCGCTCCTGCCCGTGAAGCGGTACTCCATCGTGTCGTAGCGGTCTGCGGCTGCCTCGTACTCGGTCATGGCAGACCAGTCTGCCCTTTCGCCCTGCAGACCCGGCTGCGGGGGCGACCCTCCGTCTCCTCGGAGCCCCGCCGGCGCTCGCCTGGCCGTCGCCTCTAGGACTTCACCTTGGTCCACCACGCCAGCGACGGAAAGTTCCCGATCGAGATCGACCCGTCCTGCGGCAGGTGCCCGGGGTGGCGGTCGTCGACGAGAACGTTGCCCTCCTTGTCGTAGAAGACGACCCGCTGCGCACCGGGCGCCTCGCCGGCGGCGACCTGGGCGGCGATCTTCGGCGTCATCCTCCCGGTATAGGTGAACGACAGGTAGCCCCGCCGCACGTCAGCCCAGGACTGGACCCCGTCGGGTGTCGTGACCCGGACCGCGGCCACGTCGGCGGGTCGCCGGTCGTTCCAGTGCATCGTGAACTGCGGACACTTGGCGTCGACGGCCCACCGCTCCTCGTCGGTCAGGGGGCTCACGCACGGTGTCTCGAAGTCCGGGACCGAGACGGTGGCCGTCCCCTCGAGGCGCGGGTCGTTGACGTAGGGGGCCTCGTAGGCCGGCACGCCGCTGACGACGTGTCGGGTGAAGGACACGTCCGTCGGGTAGACGCTCATCGTGTGCTTCACGCCGTTGTCCGGCCGGCGGCCGAACTGGCACTCGCCCCACCGCGTCCCGTCCTCGGACAGCAGCGTCGCCTCGACGCGGTTGTCGGTCACGGCGCTGCTCATCAGCCGCGGCTTCCCCATCAGCCGCAGGGTGGCCCCCTCGGAGACGCCGCGCCCTGCCTGGTCCAGGTGCATGACGTTCTCCTTGCGCATGCAGGTCGCCACGATCTCCTGTGCACTCACCCGTCCCCCCGCGGCCACTGCTCCCTGCTCTTGCGCCTGCAGGGCTCCGGACAGCGCCCCGGGGACGGCCAGGGCCGCACCGGAGACGACAGCGGCGACGGTTAGGCCACCGAGGGCGACCGCGGCGCGGTGCCGCCGCAGCCGCCGTCGCCCCCGGACCAGGTCGGCGTCGAGGTCGGCGTGTGGCGGCTCGACCCCGAACGAGTCGGCCATGCGGTCGCCGAAGTGAGCGGGGTCCATCAGCTTCTGGTCGGTCATCACAGGCTCCTCACGCGGTCGGCGTCCACGGCGTCCACGGCGTCCTCTGTCAGCAGCTTGTGCAGCGTGGCCAGGGCACGGGAGGTGTGGCTCTTGACGGTTCCGGTCGAGATGTCGAGCTCCCCGGCGGTCTGCTCGACGGACAGGTCGAGCCAGTGCCGGAGCACGACGACCTTTCGCTGCATCGGCGGGAGGAGCTGGAGCGCCCGGACGAGCTCAGAGCGGTCGTCCTCGGAGTGGTCGGCGTCGACCGGACGGTCGTGGTGCTCGAGACCAGGGCGCTCCCGGCGCCACGGGCGGCGCGACTCGTCGATGTTGGCTCGCACCATGATCCGGCGCGCGTACGCCTCTTCCGCGCCTTCCTTGTGCAACCGCGGCCAGGCCACGTAGAGCTTCGCCAGCGCCGTCTGAACCAGGTCCTCTGCCTGGTGCCAGTCACCGCACAGTGCGTACGCGATGCGTCGCAGGTGTGGCCGGCGCGCGGCCACGAAGGTCGCGAACTCGGGCTCGCTCCTGCGCATTGACTCTCCTAGGGCTCGACACTCTCACTGCTCAGACGGAGCAGGACCCGTGTCGCGTTGACCTGAGCAGGAAGATTTCTGGTCACACCGGAAGAGCGAGACCGTCGGAGACGACCATCTCAGTGAAAGCGGCTGTGTCCTCGCCACGACGCTCCGGCGCGCCCTCGTAGGCGCCGCTGGTCGTCCCGGTCACCCGCACAGCCAGCGCCTCGACGACGATCGGCCGCCAGCGCTCGCCGAAAGTCGTCGCGGCGTACCTCCCCGCGCCGGTCTTCGAGGTCAGCGCGCCGGTGGCCAGCAGGTGGTGCAGCCGGCTCACTCCGAGGACGCACCAGGCGACGGTGTCCGGGTCGCCGGCCTCGGCCGGGAACCGCGCGAGGGCCTCGGCCTCCTGCCGCCAGTAGGTCGCCAGGTTGTCGTGCGTGTAGCGGCGCAGCGTCTCATCGTCGGTCCAGACGTCCACCTCGCACCGCGCCGGGCCGCGCACGGTCACCCCGTGCCGGGCCAGCTCGTGCCACGTCACCGGATGCACGTCGAGACGGGCGTCCTCGTGGAAGAGGCCTCCCTGCGTGCACGGCAGGTCGGGGCAGGAGTACGGCGACCGGGCCAGGTCGTCCCAGGTCAGGTGGAACCCGTCGAAGGCCGGCCGCTGGAAGGTCGTGGAGAGCTCGTCGTGCACCCGATGCAGCAGGTCGACGGTCTTGGCGTCGGGTCGGTCGGCGAGCACCGCGACGTAGTCCACGTCGCTGCGCCCGTCGTACCACTCTCCGAACCCGAGGGAGCCGTGCAGGTACAGACCCTCCACGAGGCCCGGCGCCGCCTCGTCGACCAGCGACAGGAACAGGTCGGTCACCTGTCGCACGGGTCCGGGCAGCGACGTCATGGATGGCCTCGTCGCGACTCGAGGACCCGGAAGCCCTTCGCGCTGGCCAGCCGCTCGGTGGGGAAGCCCAGCTCGCCCAGCCAGCGCTGGAGCGAGTCGGCACCGAGGTTCTTGCCGACCACCATCACCGCGCGGCCGTCCGGGGCCATCCGAGGCAGCCACGTGAGCAGCAGGTCGTGCAGCGCCTCCTTGCCGACCCGGATCGGTGGGTTGGACCAGATCTCGTCGAACACGAGGTCCGCCGGCACCGCATCAGGCGTCACCGCCGTGTAGCGGTCGGTGACACCGAGGGCGGCGGCGTTCTCGTTGGCCAGCAGCACCGCTCGTTCGTTCACGTCCACCGCCCAGACCCGTGCGCCCGGGGCGGCGACCGCGATCGCCAGGCCGATGACGCCGTAGCCGCAGCCGAGGTCGAGGAACGTCCCGCCGTTCGGCGGCTCGGTCTCCCGGAACAGCACGGCGGTGCCGATGTCGAGCCGGCCCTGCGCGAACACCCCCGAACCGCTGGTCAGCGACAGGTCGTGGCCCCAGACCCGGGCCTGGACCGGAGTGCGCCGGAAGGCGACGCCCGGGTCGGCCGAGAAGTAGTGGTCATCCATGCGTGGCTCCACGCTGGTCGAGACCCTCACGTTGGTCGAGCCCGTCGAGACCCTCGCGTTGGTCGAGCCTGTCGAGACCCGGCAGCGTGCGGACCCGCCTCGCCGCCCCTGCCTGAGCAGCCAGGTCCGCGTCGGCCGGGTAGCCGACCTCCTCGAGCGTCAGTCCGTGCGGGTGTACGACGGTCACGCCGGCGTCGCGGACACCGCGCCGGAGCACCTCGCCGGCCCAGGCGGGCTCGCGGCGCCCCTCCCCCACGGCGATCATCGCTCCGACCAGGGCGCGGACCATGTTGTGGCAGAACGCGTCCGCGCGCACCGTGGCGACGGCCACGCCGCGGTCGTCGCGCGCCCAGGACAGCTCGGTGAGGGTGCGGATCGTGGTCGCGCCCTCGCGCTTCTTGCAGAAGGCCGCGAAGTCGTGCTCGCCGCGCAGCGCCGTGGCCGCCTCGTTCATCGCCACCAGGTCGAGCTCGCGCGGCCAGGCCAGCACCGACCGCCGTACCAGCGGGTCGACCAGCTCAGGAGCGTCCGCGACGCGGTAGGCGTAGCGTCGCCAGACCGCCGAGAACCGCGCGTCGAAGCCCGCGGGCGCGGTCGAGACCCTGTGTATCCGGATGTCGTCGGGGAGGATCCCGTTGAGCCGTCGCAGCAGCGCCTCTGCCGGAGGTCTGGTGCTGCGGCCGGCGGCCGCTGCGAGCACCTCGTCCTCGACGTCGAGATGCGTGACCTGGCCGCGGGCGTGCACCCCGGTGTCGGTGCGCCCCGCGACGGTCAGGGGCGCCGCCTCGGTCCGCAGCACCTGAGCGAGGGCCGCCTCGAGCGTGCCCTGCACGGTGCGCAGCCCCGGCTGGGTGGCCCACCCGTGGAAGTCCGTGCCGTCGTAGGCAAGGTCGAGTCGCAGGCGCACCTGCGTATCCTCTCAGAACGCCTCGGTCGCTCGGGACGCGTATCTTCGCGAGCATGGAGCAGATCAGCATCGACCACGACTCGACCGTCCCCCCGTTCGAGCAGCTCCGCTCCCGGGTCGCCGGGCTGGTCGCGAGCGGCGAGCTGCCGCCGGGCACACGGCTGGGGACGGTTCGCCAGACCGCGGCCGAGCTGGGCCTGGCCGTCAACACGGTGGCCCGGGCCTACCGCGAGCTCGAGGCCGACGGCGTCGTGGTCACCCGAGGCAGGCAGGGCACGTTCGTCCGCTCGGCCGTGGTGGACGGTACGTCGGACACCGCCGCGGCCGCTCGCGAGGCCGCGGACGACTACGTCCGGCTCGTCCGGCGCGCGGGACTCACCAGGGCCGAGGCGCTCCGGCTCGTCGAGCAGGCCTGGGACTGAGCGGCGGCACCTCGTAGACGAACGGGCATAAGTCCGATGCGTGCCTGGTTGGTACGCGGGATCACGGCCCGAGTCGGTGACTTGTGCCTGTCGGTCTACGACGGCGCAGGGGCGGCGCGAGTTCGACATGCACGAGGGCCCGCCACCGGTGAACGGTGACGGGCCCTCGTCGTACAGCCTTCTCGGAGAGGCGGAGCGAGATCAGCTCACTCGGACTTGGTGTCCTCGCCGGCCTCGGTCTTCTCCTCAGCGGGAGCCTCCTCGGCAGTCGCCTCTGCGGCCTCTGCCTCGGGGGCGGTCGCCTCAGCGGTCTCCTCGGCCGGAGCCTCGGTCGCCTCGGCAGCAGGTGCCTCCTCGGCGGGCGCAGCCGGAGCGGCCGGAGCGGTCTCCGTGCGGACCGTCTTGGCCTTGGCGACGTACTCCTCGGTCACCAGCTCGATGACCGCCATGGGGGCGTTGTCGCCCTTGCGGGGGCCGAGCTTGGTGATCCGGGTGTAGCCACCGGGACGCTCCGCGAAGCGCGGACCGATCTCCTCGAACAGCTCGTGCACGACGCCCTTGTCACGGATGACGCGGAGCACCTGGCGACGGTTGTGCAGGTCGCCCTTCTTGGCCTTGGTGATCAGCCGCTCGGCGTAGGGCCGCAGCACGCGGGCCTTGGCCTCGGTCGTGGTGATCCGGCCGTGCTCGAAGAGGCTCGTCGCGAGGTTCGCGAGGATGAGCTTCTGGTGAGCCGGGCTGCCGCCGAGGCGAGCGCCCTTCTTGGGGGTAGGCATTGTGTCTTTCTCGATTCTCCCGAGCCGTACCAGGTACCCGGGTAGCGATTCAGCTGGATGGGAGCCGTGGCGGGAGGGGGTGTCCCTCCCGCCGGACTGTCCTACGGTGTTGCAGGTCGATCAGTACTGCTCGTCCTCGACGAAGCTGTCGTCGTCGTCCTCGTACGCGGCGAGGGCAGCCTGCGGGTCGAAGCCCGGAGCGCTGTCCTTGAGCGCGAGGCCCATCTCGACGAGCTTGGCCTTGACCTCGTCGATCGACTTCGCACCGAAGTTGCGGATGTCGAGCAGGTCCTGCTCCGAGCGCGAGATGAGCTCACCCACGGTGTGGATGCCCTCACGCTTGAGGCAGTTGTAGGAGCGGACGGTCAGCTGCAGGTCCTCGACCGGAAGGGCGAGGTCGGCGGCGAGCTGCTCGTCCACCGGCGACGGACCGATGTCGATGCCCTCGGCCTCGACGTTGAGCTCACGGGCCAGGCCGAAGAGCTCGACCAGGGTCTTGCCCGCCGAGGCGATCGCGTCGCGGGGACGGATCGACGGCTTGGTCTCGACGTCGATGACGAGCTTGTCGAAGTCGGTGCGCTGCTCGACACGGGTGGCCTCGACCTTGTAGGTCACCTTGAGGACCGGCGAGTAGATCGAGTCGACCGGCATCCGGCCGATCTCGACGTCGCCGGCCTTGTTCTGCACCGCGCTGACGTAGCCGCGGCCCCGCTCGACGACGAGCTCCATCTCGAGCTTGCCCTTGTCGTTCAGGGTGGCGATCTTCAGGTCCGGGTTGTGAACCTCGACACCGGCCGGGGGCGCGATGTCGGCGGCGGTCACGTCACCGGGGCCCTGCTTGCGCAGGTACATGGTGACGGGCTCGTCGTGCTCGGAGGAGACCACGAGATCCTTGAGGTTCAAGATGATCTCGGTGACGTCCTCCTTGACCCCTTCGACCGTCGAGAACTCGTGCAGCACGCTGTCGATCTTGATGCTCGTGACCGAGGCACCGGGGATCGACGAGAGCAGCGTGCGGCGCAGCGAGTTGCCGAGGGTGTAGCCGAAGCCGGGCTCCAGCGGCTCGATGACGAACCGCGAACGGAACTCGTCGACGACCTCTTCCGACAGTGTCGGGCGCTGAGCGATAAGCACTGGATTTTCCTTTCCGAGCCCACCCGCTATTTGACGGGCTCGAACCTAAAAGGGAGAGGGCGTGTTGCTGTCGGGAACTACTTCTTGGAGTAGTACTCGACGATGAGCTGCTCCTGGACCGGCAGGTCGATCTGCGCGCGGACCGGAAGCTGGTGCACGAGGATGCGCATCCGGTTCGGCAGCGCCTCGAGCCAGGCCGGGACGTTGCGCTCGCCGTGCGTCTCGCGAGCGACGATGAAGGGCGTCATCTCCTTCGACTTCTCACGAACGTCGATGACGTCGTGCTGGCTGACCTGGAACGACGGGATGTCGACCTTCTTGCCGTTCACCAGGAAGTGGCCGTGCACCACGAGCTGACGCGCGTGGCGACGGGTCCGGGCGAAGCCGGCGCGGTAGACGACGTTGTCGAGACGGCACTCGAGCATCTGCAGCAGGTTGTCACCGGTCTTGCCGGCGCGACGGCTGGCCTCGGTGTAGTAGTTGTGGAACTGCTTCTCGAGGACGCCGTAGGTGAAGCGCGCCTTCTGCTTCTCGCGAAGCTGGAGGAGGTACTCGCTCTCCTTGATGCGGCCGCGGCCGTGCTGGCCGGGCGGGTAGGGACGACGCTCGTAAGCCTGGTCGCCACCGACGAGGTCGACACCCAGGCGGCGCGACTTCTTCGTCATGGGGCCGGTGTAGCGGGCCATGTTTCAGAAACTCCTTGAATTCGCTGGGGTCGGGATCAGACGCGGCGGCGCTTGGGCGGGCGGCATCCGTTGTGGGGCGTGGGCGTGACGTCCGCGATGGTGCCGACCTCGAGGCCGATCGCACCGAGCGAACGGATCGCCGTCTCGCGGCCCGAGCCCGGACCCTTGACGAAGACGTCGATCTTCTTCATGCCGTGCTCCATCGCCCGACGACCAGCAGCCTCGGCTGCCATCTGAGCGGCGAACGGCGTGGACTTACGCGAGCCCTTGAAGCCGACCGTGCCGGCCGAGGCCCACGAGATGACCGCACCGGTCGGGTCGGTGATCGTGACGATCGTGTTGTTGAACGTGCTCTTGATGTGAGCCTCGCCCTGGGCGATGTTCTTCTTCTCCTTGCGGCGCACCTTCTTGGCGCCGGCAGCCTGACGGCTCTTGGGAGGCATTCAGTTTCTCCTGAGGATTGTCTGGTTAAGCGTTTCGAGGAAGTCGACCTGTGACGGAACGGCCAGAGCCGAACCAGATGTCACTTGGCCTTCTTCTTGCCGGCGACGGTGCGCTTGGGGCCCTTGCGGGTACGCGCGTTGGTCTTGGTGCGCTGACCACGGACGGGCAGGCCCTGACGGTGCCTGCGGCCCTGGTAGCTGCCGATCTCGATCTTGCGGCGGATGTCTGCCTGGACCTCGCGACGGAGGTCACCCTCGATCTTGAAGTTGGCTTCGATCTCGTCGCGGAGCTTGACCAGCTCCTCGTCGCCCAGCTGGTGGACCCGCATGTTGGGGTCGACTCCGGTCGAGGCCAGGAGCTGCTGGGCGCGGGTACGGCCGATGCCGTAGATGTAGGTGAGTGCGATCTCGATGCGCTTGTCGCGCGGGAGGTCCACACCAACGAGGCGTGCCATGTAAGGCGGTTCCCTTCGATTTGTCGGAGGTGTCTGTTCGTGCCGCGTCCCTACCCGCCTCGGCAGGGCCCCGGCCTCCGGCCCGGGGGTCGCATCCGGCTGACCGTCCTAGGACGGACGCGACGGATGAGCGGTCACGATCGGTGGGCCCAGTTGCTGTAACGGGCCCGGATTCAGTTGTGTCTCACGTGCAGTGCTGGGGCTCAGCCCTGGCGCTGCTTGTGGCGAGGGTTCTCGCAGATGACCATGACGCGGCCGTGGCGACGGATCACCTTGCACTTGTCACAGATCGGCTTGACGCTCGGGTTGACCTTCATGTTCGAAGCTCTTCTCGGTTCGACGGCTGGATCCCGACGGGCTGCGGACGCAACCAGCCGGCCACGGCGGCAGGGCCGCCGTGAGGGTTACTTGTACCGGTAGACGATCCGTCCGCGGGTCAGGTCGTACGGCGAGAGCTCGACGACGACTCGGTCCTCGGGAAGGATGCGGATGTAGTGCTGACGCATCTTGCCGCTGATGTGGGCGAGGACCTTGTGCCCGTTGCTCAGCTCAACCCGGAACATGGCGTTCGGGAGCGCCTCGACAACCGTGCCCTCGATCTCGATCACGCCTTCTTTCTTCGGCATGTCCTCCGCAATCTGTTGATGGCTGGTCTACCGTGGCCCGGGAACCTCCCAGCGGTGCTGGGTGGACCTCGTGCGGCCTGCAGCGGAACCCCATCCCGGGCGCGACACGCTCACTCTGGCGAGGGATCGTGTCAGTTGCCGGGCAGCCGCAGGGCACCACGAAACAGGCCCACGTTGGGCCGACGTGCAAGTCTACGGGAAACCGCCCTGTAAACCCTAATCGGCGTCGGCTGCGCGCCCGCTGACCCGGCGATTGCGGACATACCGTCCTTCGACGGGCTCAGGAACCACCCTTCGACAGGCTCAGGAACCCCCGAAGGGGACGCCGAGCTCGCGCAGCTTGGCCTCTCCGCCGTCGATGGCGGTCAGCACCCAGGCACCCTGCGGGGTCAGCGTGAACGTGTGCTCGAAGTGAGCGGCGTACGAGCCGTCATCGGTCTTGACCGTCCAGTCGTCCGGCAGGACGTGGGTGGAGTGGTCGCCGAGCACGACCATCGGCTCGACGGCGAGCGCGAGCCCCTCGACGAGACGCGGGCCTCTGCCCGGCTTGCCGTAGTTGGGCACGTTGGGCGGCTGGTGCATGGCTGTGCCGATGCCGTGGCCGACGTAGTCCTCGACGATGCCGTAGTTCCCCTGGCCCCGGATGTAGCTCTCCACGGCGTGGGAGATGTCGGTGACCCGGCCGCCGAGCCGTGCGGCGGCGAACCCCCGCCACATCGCCTCCTCGGTGACCCGCATCAGCTCGAGCGCCTCGTCGGGAACCTCCCCCACGGCGACGGTGATCGCTGCGTCGCCGTGCCAGCCGTCCACGATCGCGCCGCAGTCGATGGAGACGACGTCGCCGTCCTTGATGACCCGGTCACCGGGTATCCCGTGCACGACCTCGTCGTTCACCGAGGCGCAGATGCTCCCGGTGAAGCCGTGGTAGCCCTTGAACGACGGGGTCCCGCCGGAGGACCTGATGCTGTCCTCGGCGATGCGGTCGAGCTCCAGCGTCGTGACGCCGGGCCGCACGGACTCCCGGAGCAGCTCGAGCGTCTCGCCCACCACGAGGCCGGCGACCCGCATCTTCTCGATCTGCTCGGGGGTCTTGATCTCGATCCCGCGGTCCTTGAACACCACGGTCAGCTCGCGGCGGAGCCGCGCACCCCGTCCAGTGCGGTCAAGATCCGCTCGCTGACCTCGTCGACCGAGCCCATGCCGTCGACCTCGACGAGGAGGCCCCGCTCGGCGTACACCGCCAGCAGCGGCGCGGTCTGCTCGTTGTAGACGTCCTGGCGGTGGCGGACCACCTCTTCGGTGTCGTCGGTGCGCCCCTCGGTCGCGGCACGGTTCAGCAGCCGCTGGATGAGCTCCTCGTCGTTCACGGTGAGGACCACCACGGCGTCGAGGGCGTGGCCGACGTCCGCGAGCATCGAGTCGAGCTCCTCGACCTGCGCCACCGTGCGGGGGTACCCGTCGAGGAGGAAGCCCCCGGCGGCGTCGTCCTGTGCCAGCCGGTCGCGGACCATGCCGTTGGTGATCTCGTCGGGCACGTAGTCGCCGGCGTCCATGAAGCGCTTGGCCTCGACGCCGAGGGGCGTCCCCTCGGACACGTTCGCCCGGAAGATGTCACCGGTGGAGACCGCCGGGATGCCCAGGCGACTGGAGATCACCTTGGCCTGGGTCCCCTTACCGGCACCGGGAGGGCCCATCAGGATCAGCCTCATGCCCGTGGGGTGGTTCATCAGCGCAGGAATCCTTCGTAGTTGCGTTGCTGCAGCTGGCTCTCGATCTGCTTCACCGTGTCGAGGGCGACGCCGACCATGATCAGGATCGAGGTACCGCCGAAGGGGAAGTTCTGGTTGGCCCCGATGAGCCCGAAGGCCACCAGCGGGATCAACGAGATCAGACCCAGGTAGAGCGAGCCGGGCAACGTGATGCGGGACAGGACGTAGGCGAGGTACTCCTCGGTCGGCTTGCCCGCCCGGATCCCGGGGATGAAGCCGCCGTACTTCTTCATGTTGTCGGCGACCTCCACGGGGTTGAAGGTGATCGCTACGTAGAAGTAGGTGAAGAAGATGATCAGTGCGAAGTAGATCGCCATGTAGAGCGGGTGGTCTCCCCTGGCGAGGTACGTCTGCACGAACTGCGAGAACGCCGAGCTGCCGCCACCGAACTGCGCGGCCATGGCCGGCAGGTAGAGCAGGCTCGAGGCGAAGATGACCGGGATGACGCCGGCCTGGTTGACCTTGAGCGGGATGTACGTCGACGAGCCGCCGAACATCTTGCGCCCGACCATCCGCCGTGCGTACTGCACGGGGATCCGCCGCTGGGCCTGCTCGATGAAGATGACCGCGGCGATGATGATGACGCCGATGACCACGACGATGCCGAAGGTGAACCACCCGTGGGCGGTCTTCACCGACCACAGCGAGCCGGGGAACGTGGCCACGACCTGGGTGAAGATCAGCAGCGACATGCCGTTGCCGATGCCGTGCTCGGTGATCAGCTCGCCGAGCCACATGATCACGGCGGTGCCGGCGGTCATCGTGATGACCATGATCACCATGGTCCAGATGGAGTCCTCGTTGTGCAGGAGCGCGTCGGGACAGTTCTGGAGCAGCGCGCGGTTGCGGGCCAGGGCGGTGATGCCCGTCGCCTGGAGGATCGCCAGCGCAAGGGTGAGATATCGGGTGTACTGCGTGATCTTGGTCTGCCCTGCCTGGCCCTCGTTCTTGAGGGTCTCCAGACGTGGGATGACGACCACGAGCAGCTGGAGGATGATGCTCGCGGTGATGTACGGCATGATGCCGAGCGCGAAGATCGTCAGCTGCAGCAGTGCGCCGCCCGAGAAGAGGTTGATCATCCCGTACAGACCCTCGTTCGAGATCTGCTGGAAGCAACCCTGGACGTTGGCGACGTTGACCCCGGGTGCGGGCACCTGGGATCCGAGCCGGAAGATCGCGACGATCAGCAGGACGAACAACAGCTTGCGTCGCAGGTCCGGCGTCCGGAACGCGTTGGCGAAAGCGCCTAGCACCTGGTCCTCTTTCTACACGTGCGGGTATCTCCGCCTTTGCAGCGGGACCCCGGAAGCCTAACAGGGCTCAGGCCACGGTCTGACCGGTGTCGAACTGTGCCCCCTGGTCATGCGAGCAGGGGCGCGACCGGCTCGCGCCGACCACGCCCCTGCTCGTTGAACTGTGCCGAGCTGTCAGCTCACAGCTCGGTGGTGCTGCCGCCAGCGGCAGCGATCTTCTCCTTGGCGCTGGCCGAGAACGCGTGGGCGCTCACCTGGAGCGCCGCCGAGACGTCTCCGGAGCCGAGCACCTTGACGGGCTGGCCACGACGGACGGCACCCTTGGCGACGAGCTCCTCGACGCCGACCGTGCCACCCTCGGGGAAGAGCTCGTTCAGGCGGTCGAGGTTCACGACCTGGAACTCCACCTTGAACGGGTTCTTGAAGCCCTTGAGCTTCGGCAGGCGCATGTGCAGCGGCATCTGGCCACCCTCGAAGCTCGAGGGCACCTGGTACCGGGCCTTCGTGCCCTTGGTGCCGCGACCGGCGGTCTTACCCTTCGAAGCCTCGCCGCGACCCACGCGGGTCTTGGCAGTCTTCGCTCCGGGGGCGGGACGCAGGTGGTGCAGTTTGAGCGTCATGTCAGTCGACCTCCTCGACCACGATCATGTGCCTGACCGTCTGGAGCATGCCCCGGATCTCGGGGCGGTCCTCCTTGACGACGACGTCGCCGATGCGCTTGAGCCCAAGCGTGCGGAGCGTGTCGCGCTGGTTCTGCTTGCAGCCGATCGTCGACCGCTTCTGCTCGACCTTGAGGCGTGCCATCACTGGCTCACCTCCGCCCGAGCCTTGAGCAGCGCGGCCGGGGCCACGTCCTCGACCGGCAGGCCGCGACGCTTCGCCACTGCCTCGGGCTCCTCGAGGCTGCGAAGCGCCTCGACCGTGGCGTGCACGATGTTGATCTGGTTCGACGAGCCGAGCGACTTGCTCAGAACGTCGTGGATGCCGGCGCACTCCAGCACGGCGCGCACCGGTCCGCCGGCGATCACACCGGTACCGGGAGCAGCCGGGCGCAGCAGGACGACGCCCGCTGCCTTCTCACCCTGGACGGGGTGCGGGATCGTGCCCTGGATGCGGGGGACCCTGAAGAAGCTCTTCTTGGCCTCCTCGACACCCTTGGCGATCGCCGCGGGAACTTCCTTGGCCTTGCCGTACCCGACACCTACCATGCCGTCGCCGTCACCGACGATCACGAGGGCGGTGAAGCTGAAGCGACGACCACCCTTCACGACCTTGGCGACACGGTTGATCGCGACGACACGCTCGATGTAGGCGGTCTTGTCCGCAGCCTGGCCACGACGGTCGTCGCGGCCACCGCGACGGTCGCCACCGCCGCTACGGCGCTGGGATCCGCTCATTCGAACTACCTCTTCCTTCTCAGTCGATTCGCGATCAGAACGCGAGGCCGCCCTCACGGGCGCCATCGGCGAGGGCGGCTACGCGCCCGTGGTACTTGTTGCCGGCGCGGTCGAAGACCACACCGTCGATGCCGGCCGCCTTGGCGCGCTCGGCGACGAGCTCGCCGACCCGCTTGGCCTTGGCGGACTTGTCACCGTCGAACGAACGCAGGTCGGTCTCCATCGTGCTGGCCGAGGCCAGCGTCTTGCCGACCAGGTCGTCGACCACCTGCACGGTGATGTGCTTGGTGGAGCGGGTGACGACCATGCGCGGACGGTCCGACGTACCGGCGATCTTCTTGCGACCGCGGACCTGACGACGCAGGCGCGACGCGGTGCGTGCGGCAGTGTTCTTGCCAGCCCTGAGTGCGATAGCCATCGTCACTTACCAGCCTTTCCGACCTTGCGACGGATCTGCTCGCCCGCGTAGCGGACACCCTTGCCCTTGTACGGCTCGGGCTTGCGCAGCTTGCGGATGTTGGCAGCGACCTCGCCGACGAGCTGCTTGTCGATGCCCTGGACGCCGAGCTTGGTCGGGCCGTCGACGGTGAACGTGATCCCCTCGGGAGCGTTGAAGGTGATCGGGTGGGAGTACCCGAGCTGGAACTCCAGCTGGGTCGGGCCCTTGGACAGGACTCGGTAACCCACGCCCGTGATCTCCAGACGCTTCTCGTAGCCCTGGGTCACGCCGGTCACCATGTTGGCGATCAGCGTGCGGGTCAGGCCGTGCAGGGACTTGCTGATGCGCTCGTCGTTGGGACGGGCCACCTCGATGGCGCCGTCCTCTCCGCGAGCGACGGTGATCGGGGAAGCAACACTGTGCGAGAGGGTGCCCTTGGGCCCCTTCACGGTCACCTTGCTTCCCTCGACGGCCACGTCAACACCGGACGGGACCGTGATGGGGAGCTTGCCAATGCGCGACATGCTTCTCTCTCCTCCTGGTCTCGTCGTTACCAGACGTAGGCGAGGACTTCCCCACCTACGCCCTTCTGGTTGGCCTGGCGGTCGGTCAGCAGACCCTGGCTCGTCGAGATGATCGCGACGCCGAGGCCGCCGAGCACCTTCGGGAGGCCAGTGGCCTTGGCGTACACACGCAGACCCGGCTTGCTGATGCGCCGGAGCCCGGCGATCGAGCGCTCACGGTTCTGGCCGTACTTGAGGGTCAGGCTGAGGGTCTTGCCCACCTGGTCCTCAGGGGTGTCCTCCACCTTCCAGGAGGTGATGTAACCCTCCTGCTGGAGGATCTCGGCTACGCCGGCCTTCAGCTTGCTGTAAGGCATCGACACCGAGTCGTGGTACGCCTGGTTGGCGTTGCGCAGACGGGTGAGCATGTCTGCGATCGGGTCAGTCATCGTCATGGCCGAAAGGGCCCTTTCCCACCGTGGTTTCGTCCGCGAGTGCGGGCGACCTTCAGCGATCTGGTTGCTTGATAAGTCGAGAGGATGTTGATGCGTGCTCTACCAGGAGCTCTTGGTGACGCCGGGCAGCTCGCCCCGGTGGCTCATCTCGCGAAGGCACACGCGGCAGAGGCCGAACTTGCGGTACACGGCCCGGGGCCGGCCACAACGCTGGCAACGGGTGTAACCCCGCACAGCGAACTTCGGCTTGCGCGACGCCTTGACGACCAGTGCTTTCTTCGCCATCGTCTCACTGCTCCTTGAACGGGAACCCGAGCTGCTTGAGCAGCGCGCGACCCTCGTCGTCGTTTGTTGCGGTGGTCACGACCGTGATGTCCATGCCCCGCGAGCGGTCGACCCGGTCCTGGTCGATCTCGTGGAACATGACCTGCTCGGTCAGACCGAAGGTGTAGTTGCCGCGTCCGTCGAACTGGTTGCCCGAGAGCCCCCGGAAGTCACGGATACGCGGAAGAGCGAGCGAGAGAAGCCTGTCGAGGAACTCCCACATGCGGTCGCCGCGCAGCGTGACGTGCGCGCCGATCGGCATGCCCTCGCGCAGCTTGAACTGCGCGATCGACTTGCGGGCCTTGGTGACCTGCGGCTTCTGACCGGTGATCGCGGTCAGGTCGCGCACGGCGCCCTCGATCAGCTTCGAGTCGCGAGCGGCCTCGCCGACACCCATGTTGACCACGATCTTGGTCAGACCGGGCACCTGCATGACGTTGGCGAACTCGAACTGCTCGCGCAGGGCCGGGAGGATCTCCTCGCGGTAGCGCTGCTTGAGCCGCGGCATGCTCTGGGTCTCATTGGCTGCGGTGGTCATCAGATCTCCTCACCGGACTTGCGCGCGACGCGGACACTGCGCTGAGCGGTGTAGGTCGAGCCGTCGGGGCGGCGCTTGGTGACCTCGTCGCGGCGGGAGCCGACGCGCGTGGTGACCTTGCCCTTCTGGTCGCTGCCCTTGGGGGCGTCCACGAGCAGCATCACGTTCGAGACGTGGATCGCGGCCTCCTGGGTGACGATGCCGCCCGTGTTGCCGGCGGAGCCACCCTGGTTGACGACCTTGGTGTGCCGCTTGACGCGGTTGACACCCTCGACGATCACGCGGGACTTCTCGGCCTGGACGGCGATGACCTTGCCCTCGGCGCCCTTGTCCTTGCCGGCGATGACGCGGACGACGTCGCCCTTCTTGATGTTCAGGTTCTTCTTGTTCGCCATCTCAGAGCACCTCCGGAGCCAGCGAGATGATCTTCATGAACTTCTTCTCACGCAGCTCGCGACCCACCGGGCCGAAGATGCGGGTTCCACGCGGCTCCCCGTCGTTCTTGAGAATCACGGCTGCGTTCTCGTCGAACCGGATGTAGGAACCGTCGGGACGGCGGCGCTCCTTGACGGTGCGGACGACGACGGCCTTGACCACGTCGCCCTTCTTCACGTTGCCACCCGGGATCGCATCCTTGACGGTGGCGACGACCACGTCGCCGATGCCGGCGTAGCGCCGACCCGAGCCACCGAGAACACGGATGCAAAGGATCTCCTTCGCACCGGTGTTGTCGGCGACCTTGAGTCGCGACTCCTGCTGGATCATCTCTTTCTCCTTGTCGCACCGGTTCTCGGCCTTGGCCGAGCCTTGTGGAACGTAACGGTTCGTCCAGCGGAGTACCGCTGGGCTGTCTTCGTACCGGGCTGGGCTCGCACCCCGACCGGATGACGTCTTGTGTTACTTGGCCTTCTCGAGGACCTCGACGACTCGCCAGCGCTTGGTGGCCGAGAGCGGACGGGTCTCCATGATCAGGACCCGGTCGCCCACGCCGCACTGGTTCTGCTCGTCGTGCGCCTTGAGCTTGCTCGTACGACGGAGGACCTTGCCGTAGAGCGCGTGCTTCACGCGGTCCTCGACGGAGACGACGACCGTCTTCTCCATCTTGTCGCTGACCACCAGGCCCTCACGGACCTTGCGGGCCGACCGCTGGGCCGACTGCTGAGTCTCAGTCACGTTGCTTTCCTCGCTCATGCGGCACCGTCCTCACTGCCCGGGTTCTGACGAATCCCGAGCTCACGCTCACGCACCACGGTGTAGATGCGCGCGATGTCACGCTTGACCGTGCGAAGACGGCCGTGGCTCTCGAGCTGACCGGTGGCGGCCTGGAAGCGCAGGTTGAACAGCTCTTCCTTCGCCTCGCGGAGCTTCTGCTCGAGGTCGCCGTTGGTCAGCGAGTCAAGCTCGTGTGCAGTGGTAGCCATCAGAATTCACCACTTTCACGGGTGACGAACTTGCACTTCATCGGGAGCTTGTGGATCGCGCGGCGCATCGCCTCACGGGCGACCGCCTCGTCGACGCCGGACAGCTCGAACATGACCCGGCCCGGCTTGACGTTCGCGACCCACCACTCGGGGGAGCCCTTACCGGAACCCATCCGGGTCTCGGCCGGCTTCTTGGTGAGCGGGCGGTCGGGGTAGATGTTGATCCACACCTTTCCGCCACGCTTGATGTGACGCGTCATCGCGATACGAGCGGACTCGATCTGACGGTTGGTGACGTACGCCGGCTCGAGAGCCTGGATGCCGTAGTCACCGAACGTGACCTGGGTGCCGCCCTTGGCCGCACCGGTCCGCTTGGGGTGGTGCTGCTTGCGGTGCTTGACCCTGCGGGGCATCAACATGTCGGTCAGCCCTCCTGTCCGGACTGTGGCTGCTCGGCCGCGGCCGGAGCGGCCTGGGCCTCAGCGGGTGCTTCGTTCTGCGGAGCCGACTGCGCGCCACGGTCCGCGCGGGACGGACGGTCGCCACGGCTGCCACGGCTCGGACGGTCACCGCCACGCGACGGACGACCGCGGCCAGGAGCGGCGGCGCGAGCGGCAGCCTGGGCCTCACGCTCTGCGCGGGTGCCGGCGACCTCGCCCTTGTAGATCCAGACCTTCACGCCGATGCGGCCGAAGGTGGTCCGGGCCTCGTAGAAGCCGTAGTCGATGTCCGCGCGGAGGGTGTGCAGGGGCACGCGGCCCTCGCGGTAGAACTCCGAGCGCGACATCTCGGCGCCACCGAGACGACCCGAGCACTGGATCCGGACACCCTTGGCGCCGCTGCGCATCGAGGTCTGGATCGCCTTGCGCATCGCGCGACGGAACGCCACACGACCCGACAGCTGCTCGGCAACGCCCTGGGCGACGAGCTGCGCGTCGATCTCGGGGTTCTTCACCTCGAGGATGTTCAGCTGGACCTGCTTGCCGGTGAGCTTCTCGAGCTCGCCACGAATGCGGTCCGCCTCAGCGCCACGACGACCGATCACGATGCCCGGACGCGCGGTGTGGATGTCCACACGGACGCGGTCACGGGTGCGCTCGATCTCGACCCGGCTGATGCCGGCGCGCTCCATGCCCTTCGAGAGCAGGCGGCGGATCGCGACGTCCTCACCGACGTAGGACTTGTAGAGCTTGTCGGCGTACCAACGGCTCCGGTGGTCGGTGGAGATGCCGAGGCGGAAACCGTTCGGGTTGATCTTCTGACCCATCAGGCCTTCCGTCCCTTCTTAGTGTTCTTGCTCGGCGCCGCTGCGTCGTCCGACACGGGCTGCACGACGAGCGTGATGTGGCTCGTGCGCTTGTTGATCCGCGACGCGCGGCCCTGGGCGCGGGGGCGCCAGCGCTTCATCGTCGGGCCTTCGTCGACCGTCGCCTTGGTCACGACCAAGGTGTTGCGGTCGAGGTTCTCGGTGCCCTCCGCGTTCGCGACTGCACTCTCAAGGACCTTGTAGACCGTCTCGCTGGCAGCCTGCGGCGCGAACTGCAGCAGCGCGAGCGCCTCGTCGACACCCAGACCGCGCACCATGTCGACGACACGGCGGGCCTTCATCGGGGTGATCCGGACGAAGCGTGCGCTGGCGAAAGCCCCGGGCTCGTCGCCCAGCAGGCTCTCGCGTCGGGCGCTCACGCGCCTCCGCTCCATAACGCTCATAGTTCTTTCGACTCTCTCGACTTCGTAGTCAGCTCGTCGGACCCCCGCCTCAGCGGCGGCGGCTCTTCCGGTCGTCCTTGACGTGCCCGCGGTAGGTGCGGGTGGGGGCGAACTCCCCCAGCTTGTGGCCGACCATGGCGTCGGTCACGAACACGGGAACGTGCTTCCGGCCGTCGTGTACGGCGAGCGTGTGGCCGATCATGGCCGGCACGATCATCGAACGACGCGACCAGGTCTTGATCACGTTGTGGGTGCCCTTCTCGTTCTGTCCGTCCACCTTCTTCATCAGGTGGTCGTCAACGAAGGGACCCTTCTTCAGGCTACGTGGCATGGGTGCTCAGGTCCTTTCTCAGCGACGCTTGCCGGACTTGCGGCGACGGACAATGAGGGCATCGCTGGCCTTGCGCTTACGCGTACGGCCCTCGGGCTTGCCCCACGGCGAGACCGGGTGGCGACCACCGGAGGTCTTGCCCTCACCACCACCGTGCGGGTGGTCGACCGGGTTCATGACGACACCGCGAACGGTCGGGCGCTTGCCCTTCCAGCGCATGCGGCCGGCCTTGCCCCAGTTGATGTTCGACTGCTCGGCGTTGCCGACCTCGCCGACCGTGGCGCGGCAGCGGACGTCGACGTACCGCATCTCGCCGGAGGGCAGGCGCAGCTGCGCGCGGCTGCCTTCCTTCGCGACGAGCTGGGCGCTGTTGCCCGCGGAGCGGGCGATCTTCGCGCCGCCGCCGGGACGGAGCTCGATGCAGTGGATCGTCGTACCGACCGGGATGTTGCGCAGCGGCAGGTTGTTGCCGGGCTTGATGTCGGCCTTCGGGCCGGCCTCGACCACGGTGCCCTGCCCCAGGCCCTGCGGCGCGATGATGTAGCGCTTCTCGCCGTCGACGTAGTGCAGGAGCGCGATGCGCGCGGTGCGGTTCGGGTCGTACTCGATGTGCGCGACCTTGGCCGGCACGCCGTCCTTGTCGTAGCGACGGAAGTCGACGACACGGTAGGCGCGCTTGTGGCCACCGCCCTGGTGACGGGTGGTGATGCGGCCCTGGTTGTTGCGGCCGCCCTTCTTCGGAAGCGGGCGCACCAGCGACTTCTCCGGCGTCGACCGCGTCACCTCGACGAAGTCGGCGACCGACGAGCCACGACGGCCCGGCGTGGTCGGCTTGTACTTACGGATTGCCATGAATTCTCAGTCCTCTATCCGCCCGGTCAGGAGACCGGACCTCCGAAGATGTCGATGCGCTGGCCCTCGGCGAGGCTGACGATCGCGCGCTTGGTGTTGGCTCGCTTGCCCATCCCGAAGCGGGTGCGACGCGTCTTGCCCTGACGGTTGAGGGTGTTGACGGAGGTCACCTTGACGTTGAACACCTTCTCGACCGCGATCTTGATCTCGGTCTTGTTGGCGTCCGGGTGCACCAGGAAGGTGTACTTGTTCGCGTCGAGCAGGCCGTAGCTCTTCTCGCTGACGACCGGCGCGATCAGAACGTCGCGGTGGTCCTTGTGGAAGGTGCTCATTCTGCGGAAGCCTCCACTCCGTTGTTCTCGGCCTCGGTGGAAGTCGCGACAGCCTTCACGGACTTGCCGGCCTGCGGGCCGGCGACGAAAGCGTCGTAGGCGCCCTTGGTGAACACCACGTCGTCAGAGAGCAGGACGTCGTAGGTGTTGAGCTGGTCGACCGCGATCAGGTGCACCTCGGTGACGTTGCGCAGCGACAGCCAGGAGACGGTGTCGGAGCGCTCGAGCACCACGAGCGTGCGGGGACGGTCGGTGAGACCGGCCAGCGCGGCGAGCGCGAGCTTGGTCGAGGGAGCGTCGCCGTCGACGAGGCCCTCGACCACGTGGATGCGGCCGGCGCGAGCCCGGTCGGAGAGGGCACCGCGCAGAGCGGCGGCCTTCATCTTCTTGGGGGTGCGCTGGTCGTAGCTGCGCGGCGTCGGGCCGTGCACGATGCCACCACCGGCGAACTGCGGTGCGCGCGTCGAGCCCTGGCGGGCACGACCGGTGCCCTTCTGCTTGTAGGGCTTGCGGCCACCGCCGCGCACCTCGGCGCGGGTCTTGGTGGAGGCGGAGCCCTGACGGGCAGCAGCCTGCTGGGCCACGACGACCTGGTGGATCAACGGGATGTTGACCTGGACGTCGAAGATCTCCGCGGGGAGATCGACCTTCACGGTCTTGGCGGTCACGGTCAGGCCTCCTTGACGGTCGACTTGGCGGCGGACCGGATGACCACGAGGCCACCCTTGGGACCGGGAACGGCGCCCTTCAGGAGGATCAGGCCCTTCTCGGCGTCCACGGCGTGGATGGTGACGTTCTGGGTCGTGACCGTGTCGCCACCCATGCGGCCCGCCATCCGGGTGCCCTTGAAGACGTGACCGGGCGTGGCGCAGCCGCCGATCGAGCCGGGCGAGCGGTGCTTGCGGTGCACACCGTGAGAGGCGCGCAGACCGTGGAAGCCGTGGCGCTTCATGACACCGGCGTAGCCCTTGCCCTTGCTGGTGCCCGTGACGTCGACCTCGTCGCCGGCGGTGAACAGCTCGGGGCTGACCTCCTGGCCGACGGAGTACGACGCGGCGTCCGCGGTGCGGATCTCCACCAGGTGGCGGCGGGGGGTGACCCCGGCCTTCTCGAAGTGACCGGCGCGCGGCTTGTTCACCTTGCGGCCGTCGATCTCGCCGAAGCCGAGCTGGACGGCGTTGTAGCCGTCGGTCTCGGGCAGGCGGACCTGCGTGACCACATTGGTGCCCGCCGCGACGACCGTCACGGGAACGATGCGGTTGTTCTCGTCCCAGGTCTGGGTCATGCCGAGCTTGGTGCCCAGCAGCCCGCGGACGTTGCGTTCATTAGTGCTCATGGGATCTCAGGCCTTCAGAGCTTGATCTCGATGTCGACACCGGCAGGGAGGTCGAGGCGCATCAGCGAGTCGACCGTCTTCGGCGTGGGGTCGATGATGTCGATGAGACGCTTGTGCGTGCGCATCTCGAAGTGCTCGCGGCTGTCCTTGTACTTGTGGGGCGAGCGGATGACAACGTAGACGTTCTTCTCGGTCGGGAGGGGCACAGGGCCGGCGACCTTCGCGCCCGTACGGGTGACCGTGTCAACGATCTTGCGCGCCGAGGTGTCGATCACCTCGTGGTCATAGGCCTTGAGCCTGATGCGGATCTTCTGTCCCGCCATAGCTCTCAGTTCGTCCTTCTACTCGTGTACCGCTGAGTATCTCGTCGCACTCCGGGAGGAGTACTCCGCCCTTGCTTCCACCGACCCCCGAGGTCGGGCGTGTCGCGCGAACTTCCACGCGCACAGCCGACGACGATCTGTTCTTGTTGGGGTGGCGCCCGACGGGTTTGTCGGGCTCACTGGGATCTCCTGGTTCGGTGCAGCCGGCACATCTGAGTTCGACGTACCTGGTGGCGCACCCCGGCGACCCCGCCGGAGCAACCGGACTATCTTGTCAGACTCCGGGGGCCCATATCAAATCGAGCCCTCCGCACGGTTGCGCAACGCGCCTGTGCGGAGACATGTCCCATTATGCATCCCCGGCCAAATCCTCCGCGGACCTCGAGCGGCGTGCTCGCGTCACCGCCGACCGGCCGTCCACAATGTGCGGCATGACCGACGACGAGAGCACTGCACCTGTTGCCTGGACCGAGCTCTGGGACTGGTCGGACCCTGCCGGGTCAGAGGAACGGTTCCGGGGCGTCGCCGCTGACTCACGCGGCGAGCGGCGCCTCGTCGCCCTGACGCAGGCCGCCCGGGCCCTCGGGCTCCAGAAGAGGTACGACGAGGGGCACGACGTGCTGGACGGCGTCGCCGCCGACCCGGTCGGGGCGTCACCGGAGGTCTCGACGCGATGCGCCCTCGAGCGCGGCCGCCTGCTGCGTTCCGCGGGTCGGGAGGCCGAGGCCGCTCCGCTGTTCGAGCAGGCCGCGACCGAGGCGGAGGCCGCCGGCCTCGAGGCACTTCAGCTGGATGCCCTGCACATGCTCGCCCTGCTCGGCGACGACCCGGCGGAGCAGCTGCGACGGACGCAGGAGGCACTCGCCGTGGCCAGGGCGGCCACGGCCGACGACGCACGTCGCTGGGATGCCTCTCTGCTGAACAACCTCGGCATGGCCCAACACGACCTGGGCGACCTCGACGCCGCGCTCGGGTCGTTCCAGGAGGCGCTCGAGCTGCGCGAACGGCGCGCCCAAGTGGCCGAGTCACGGGTCGCGCGGTGGATGGTCGCGTGGACGCTGCGCCTCCTCGGCCGGGTCGACGAGGCGCTTGCGATGCAGCGTGCGCTCAAGGCCGACCTCGACGCCGCCGGGGAGAAGGACTCCTACGTCGAGGAGGAGCTGGCCATCCTCGAGGCGTCCGACACGGCCTGAGGCCGGCTCCCCGGCTGCGGTCCCGCCCGCCGGCTCGGGCTAGCCCCTGCGGCGGTAGGCGAGGTCGGCGATCGGCCGCCCGGCACGGATGCCGCGCCGCTCGAAACGGGTCACCGGGCGGTCCGACCAGCGCGGCGCGGGCCCGTCGTACACGCTCTCCAGGAGTGGCTCGGCGTCGAGGACCTCCGCCATCCGGTCGGCGTACTCCGGCCAGTCCGTCGCGAGGCGCCAGAGCCCGCCGGGGACGAGCCGGCTCGCGGCGACACCCGCGAAGGACGGGCTCACCAACCGGCGGCGGTGGTGTCGCTTCTTGGGCCAGGGGTCGGGGAAGAACGTCCACAGCTCGTGGACCTCCTCCTCGCCGAGCAGGTGCTCCATCGACCACACCGCATCCACACTGGCCAGGCGGACGTTGGTCGCGCCGCTCTCCTCGAGCCGGATGAACGTGTCGGCGATGCCGGGGTGCCAGACCTCGAAGGCGAGCACGTTGTACGACGGCCGGGCTGCCGCCAGGGCCGCCGTGGCCTCGCCCACGCCCGAGCCGATCTCCACGATCAGGGGGGCGTCGCGGTCGAAGCAGTCGCGGATGTCGAAGTCGTCGGCGTCGACGGCCTCGTCGGGGATCCACCAGGCGTCGCGTCGTCGCTCCCACGCCGCGGACTGCCGCTCGTTGAGCCGGCTCCCCCGGCGGGTGTAGGTGAGCACCTGCGCGAGCCGCCTACCGTCCTCGGTCAGCCCGGTGTGCGGACGTGCGGGCCGGACCTGGTTCGACATGGAGCTCCTCGCGTGGATTCGGTCGGTTGTGCAGAGCAAGTGGTCACAGGTGACGTGGTTCGCGGGCCTGGACCGGGCTCCTTCGACCACTTGCCGTGGGCAGCACAGGGAACGGCAAGAGGCCCGGCCCCAACGGGACCGGGCCTCTCGGCTGACTGCTGTCAGATCACTTGGCGATCTTGGTCACTTGGTGATCTTGGTGACGCGGCCTGCGCCGACGGTGCGGCCACCCTCGCGGATAGCGAAGCGGAGGCCCTCCTCCATGGCGATCGGCTGGATCAGCTCGACCGACATGTCGGTGTTGTCGCCGGGCATGACCATCTCGGTGCCCTCGGGCAGGGTCACGACGCCCGTCACGTCCGTGGTGCGGAAGTAGAACTGCGGACGGTAGTTGTTGAAGAACGGCGTGTGACGGCCGCCCTCCTCCTTCGAGAGGATGTAGACCGAAGCCTCGAAGTTGGTGTGCGGGGTCGTGGTGCCCGGCTTGATGACGACCATGCCGCGCTCGACGTCCTCGCGCTTGGTGCCACGAAGCAGCAGACCGACGTTCTCACCGGCCTGGCCCTCGTCGAGGAGCTTGCGGAACATCTCGATGCCGGTGACCGTGGTGGTCTGCTTGCCCTCACGGATGCCGATGATGTCGACGGTCTCGTTGACCTTGACGATGCCGCGCTCGATACGACCGGTGATGACGGTGCCACGACCGGTGATCGTGAAGACGTCCTCGACGGGCATGAGGAACGGCTTGTCGACCTCACGCTCGGGCTGCGGGATGTACTCGTCCACAGCGTTCATGAGCTCGAGAACCGAGTTGCCCCACTTCTCGTCGCCGTTCAGCGCCGGGAAGGCAGCAACGCGGACCACGGGGATGTCGTCGCCGGGGAACTCGTACTCGCTGAGGAGCTCGCGGACCTCCATCTCGACGAGCTCGATGAGCTCCTCGTCGTCCACCATGTCGCACTTGTTCAGGGCGACGACCAGGGCGGGGACGCCGACCTGGCGGGCCAGGAGGACGTGCTCGCGGGTCTGCGGCATCGGGCCGTCGGTGGCGGCGACCACGAGGATCGCGCCGTCCATCTGAGCCGCACCGGTGATCATGTTCTTGATGTAGTCGGCGTGACCCGGGCAGTCGACGTGCGCGTAGTGGCGCGACTCGGTCTGGTACTCGACGTGCGCGATCGAGATGGTGATACCGCGCTGACGCTCTTCAGGGGCCTTGTCGATCTCGTCGAACGGCGTGAAGGGGTTCAGGTCCGGGTACTTGTCGTGCAGCACCTTCGTGATCGCTGCGGTCAACGTCGTCTTGCCGTGGTCGATGTGACCGATGGTTCCGATGTTGACGTGCGGCTTAGTCCGCTCGAACTTCGCCTTAGCCACTGGGGCTCCTCCTAGCTAGTTTTCTTGACTCGTCTTGTTTTGGGCGCCGGGCTCTGCCTACCGACAGTTACTCGCCGCGGACCTTCTTGATGATCTCGTCGGCGACGTTCTGGGGAACCTCGGCGTACGAGTCGAACTCCATCGAGTACGAAGCCTGACCCGAAGTCTTGGAACGCAGGTCGCCAACGTACCCGAACATCTCTGACAGCGGAACAAGGGCCTCGACCACCCGGTCGCCCGAGCGCTCGAACATCGACTGCACCTGCCCACGCCGCGAGTTGATGTCGCCGATCACGTCGCCGAGGAAGTTCTCGGGCGTGGTGACCTCGACCTTGAACATGGGCTCGAGCAGGACCGGCTTGGCCTGACGCGCGGCCTCCTTGAAGGCCTGGTTGCCGGCGATCTTGAACGCGAGCTCCGAGGAGTCCACGTCGTGGTAGGCGCCGTCCTCGAGGCTGAACCTGACGTCCACCATCGGGTAGCCGGCGAGGACACCGAACTCCATGGCCTCCTGGCCACCCTGGTCGACCGACGGGATGTACTCGCGCGGCACGCGACCACCGGTCACGTTGTTCACGAACTCGTAGCCGGCGCCCGCGCCGGTCTCCGGGTCGATGCTCGGGGCGAGCGACACGACGACCTTCGCGAACTGGCCGGACCCACCCGTCTGCTTCTTGTGGGTGTACGAGTGGTTCTTGACCTCGCGGCGGATGGTCTCGCGGTAGGCGACCTGCGGCTTGCCGACGGTCGCCTCCACGCGGAACTCGCGCCTCATCCGGTCGACGAGGATCTCGAGGTGGAGCTCGCCCATACCGGCGATGATCGTCTGGCCGGTCTCCTCGTCCGTCTTCACGGTGAAGGTGGGGTCCTCGTCGGAGAGCCGCTGGATCGCGACGCCGAGCTTCTCCTGGTCGCCCTTGGTCTTGGGCTCGATCGCGACCTCGATCACCGGGGCGGGGAAGGTCATCGACTCGAGCACGACCGGGTCGCTCTGCACGCAGAGGGTCTCGCCGGTGGTGGTGTCCTTCAGACCCATCACGGCGACGATCTGGCCGGCGCCGACCGACGCGATCTCCTCACGCTTGTTCGCGTGCATCTGGTAGATCTTGCCGATCCGCTCCTTGCGGCCCTTGACCGAGTTGAGCACGGTCTGGCCGGCCTCGAGCTTGCCGGAGTACACCCGGACGTAGGTCAGCTTGCCGAGGTGCGGGTCCGCGGCGATCTTGTACGCCAGGCCGGAGAACGGCTCGTCGTCGCTCGGCTTGCGCTTGATGATGGTCTCTTCGTCGCCGACCTTGTGGCCCTCGACCGCCTCGATGTCGAGCGGCGAGGGGAGGTACTTCACGATCGCGTCGAGAAGCGGCTGGACGCCCTTGTTCTTGAACGCCGTGCCGGTCAGCACCGGGTTCAGCTTGTCGGCGAGGGTGGCGCGACGGATCGCGTCCTCGAGCTGCTCCACCGAGGGGGTCTCGCCCTCGAGGTACATCTCCATGATCTCGTCGTCGGCCTCGGCGAGGGTCTCGAGGAGCTTCTCGCGCCACTCGGCGGCCTGGTCGGCCAGCTCCGCGGGGATCTCCTCGACGTCGTAGTCCTCGCCCATCTTGGTCTCGCCGCGCCAGGTGAGCGCGCGCATGCCGACGAGGTCGACGACGCCGATGAAGTCGGACTCGGCACCGATCGGGATCTGCAGCACCAGCGGGGTGGCGTTGAGGCGGTCCACGATCATGTCGACGCAGCGGAAGAAGTCGGCGCCCGTGCGGTCGAGCTTGTTGACGAAGCACATCCGCGGGACGGAGTACTTGTTGGCCTGACGCCACACCGTCATGCTCTGCGGCTCGACACCGGCGACACCGTCGAACACCGCGACCGCGCCGTCGAGGACGCGCAGCGAGCGCTCCACCTCGACCGTGAAGTCCACGTGGCCGGGCGTGTCGATGATGTTGATCTGGTGGTCCTTCCACCAGCAGGTCGTCGCGGCGGACGTGATCGTGATGCCGCGCTCCTGCTCCTGCTCCATCCAGTCCATGACGGCAGCGCCCTCGTGGACCTCACCGATCTTGTACGTGATGCCGGTGTAGAACAGGATCCGCTCGGTGGTGGTGGTCTTGCCGGCGTCGATGTGCGCCATGATGCCGATGTTGCGGACCTTGTTCAGGTCCGTGGTGATGTCGACGGCCACTTGTCAGTTCCCTCGGTTTGGTGCTCAGGTCAGGTGGACCACTGCGTTGATGAGGGGTACGACGGGCGGGCTGTCCTTGTGGGACTCGGCCGCCCGTCGTACCGCCGGATCACCAGCGGTAGTGCGCGAAGGCCTTGTTGGACTCGGCCATCTTGTGGGTGTCCTCGCGGCGCTTCACAGCGGCACCGAGGCCGTTGGAGGCGTCGAGGATCTCGTTCATCAGGCGCTCGGCCATCGTCTTCTCGCGGCGGGCCTGGGAGTACTGGACCAGCCAGCGCAGCGCGAGCGTGGTCTGACGGCTCGCACGGACCTCGACCGGGACCTGGTAGGTCGCGCCACCGACACGGCGGCTGCGGACCTCGAGGGACGGACGGACGTTGTCGAGCGCTCGCTTGAGCGTCACGACCGGGTCGGTGCCGGTCTTCTCGCGAGCTCCCTCGAGCGCGGTGTAGACGATGCGCTGGGCAACCTGCTTCTTGCCGTCCTGGAGGATCTTGCTGACCAGCTGGGTGACGACGGGGCTGCCGTAGACCGGGTCGACGACGACCGGACGCTTCGGGGCGGGACCCTTGCGCGGCATTAGCTCTTCTCCTTCTTCGCGCCGTAGCGGCTGCGAGCCTGCTTGCGGTTCTTCACACCCTGGGTGTCGAGCGAGCCGCGGATGATCTTGTAGCGGACACCGGGGAGGTCCTTCACACGACCGCCACGCACGAGCACGATCGAGTGCTCCTGCAGGTTGTGGCCGACACCCGGGATGTAGGCCGTGACCTCGACGCCGCTGGAGAGACGCACACGGGCGACCTTGCGGAGTGCGGAGTTCGGCTTCTTCGGGGTGGTCGTGTAGACACGCGTGCACACGCCACGTCGCTGGGGCGAACCCTTCAGAGCGGGCGTCTTGTTCTTCGACACCTTGTCCTGGCGGCCCTTACGGACCAACTGCTGGATGGTGGGCACCGCGCGGTTCTCTTTCCTCTTCGGTGATGCTGTCTAGGTCGTGCTGCGCCGGCGACTGCTCGGGACCGAGGCCCCCGTCCTCCCTGGGCGCTCCCCCCGCGGTCGGGCGTGTCGCCCACTCCGCGACTCACCGCGGAACTCGCCGCGGCAGAGAAGCACTTCGGTTGAACGCTGCGATCGCAGCCACGTGGCTCGCGGTGAAACCTGCCCGTCGTGCTGGTCTGGGCGCTGGTTCCGCTTCGGAGCACACGCGATGGCCTGGGTCGAGCCAGGCACGCTGAAAAAGATTACCGGCTCGCCGGAGCAGGGTCAAAACGGGGAGGCCGCACGTGCGATAAGGGGGCG
>CAVRIE010000012.1:0-118141 GCA_963721165.1 uncultured Actinomycetota bacterium
TACAGGTGCGGAACACCCTTGGCGTCTACCAGACTCCATAGACCCGCAGGCGGGTGAGGAAGGTGCTCGGCGAGTCCGGAGCGGTGCTGGTCGAGGAACTCCGCCAGCGTGGCGTTGGTGCCCACGGACACGATCAGGGACGCGCCGGCGAGGTCGGCGAGCAGCAGGGCGACGTCCTCGCTCGTGCCGGAGGCGGAGAAGTTCTGGGCGCGGACACCGAGCCGGTCGAGGCGCTCCGAGCCGACCGCTCTGCCCGCCCGGTCGCTGTGGAGCACGACCTCCTTCGGCGCCGCGGAGAGACTTGTCCGACACGGAGGCGACCTCGCCCGCGTAGTTGCCTGAGGCCAGACCGGTCTCACCGATCACGACGATGTCGGGCCGATGCCCTGCCCTCGAGGAGTGCGTCGGCACCGGAGTCCACCCCGATCAGCACCGGTCGCTGCTCGCGGATGTACTGCTTGAGTCGGCGCAGGTCCTCCCGGTAGTCGTAGCCGCGGACGACGACCACCACCGGCCGGCCGGCGAGCCGGGTGCGAAGCTCGGGAGCCCCCTGTCCGTGCAGGAGCAGGTCCTGCTCGCGCCTCAGGAACTCGGTGGTGTTGTGCGTGAAGCTCTGCAGCTGCGTCGAGAGGCCGCCCCGCGCCTCCTCCATCATCGACGCGATGTCGTCGGCCGAGAGCTGCGCACCCGCGATGACCGGTTCGTCCTTCACGAAGACCTGGCCCTCGTGGATCCGCGCCTCTGCACCGTCGTGCAGCTTCCCGAACACGTCTGAGCCCACGTTGTCGATCAGCACGACGCCGGAGCGGGCGAGCAGCTCGGGACCGAGGTTGGGATAGCGACCGGAGATGAACGGCGAGGCGTTCACGACGGCGACGACGCCCTTGTCGAGCAGTGCCTCTGCGTTCGCGCGGTCGAGATCGAGGTGGTCGATGACCGCGATGTCGCCGGGCTTCAGCCGTCGCACGAGCGTGCTGGTACGCCGGTCCGCGCGGACCGTCCCGGTCAATCCGGGCACGCCTGCGTCAGGTTTCTGTCGTGAGGGGAACTTCATCGCGCAGCAATCCTGCCACGGGTACCAACGAGTTCTGAGGAGGTTGACGCGCCTCAGCGGGTCGGCGTACGTGCCTCCTGGGCCGTCGCGAGCAGCTCCTGGGCGTGCGCCATGGCGGTCTCGGAGTCCTCCAGCCCGGCCAGCATCCGCGACAGCTCACGCACGCGTTCCGCCTCGCTGAGCCGGGCGAGGCCGGAGGTCGTGACCACTCCGTCGTTGCTCTTGCGCGACCACGTGGTGCTGGTCCGCGAACGCGGCCACCTGGGGCAGATGTGTGACAACGAGCACTTGGGCGTGGCGCGCCAGCATCGCTAGTCGACGCCCCACCTCCACAGCGGCCTTCCCGCCCACTCCGGCGTCGACCTCGTCGAAGACGAACGTGGGGACCGGGTTCGTGGCCGCCAGCGCCACCTCGATGGCCAGCATCACGCGCGAGAGCTCTCCGCCGGAGGCGCCCTTGCCCAGGGGCCTCGGCTCGGCGCCCTTGTTGGCGGCGAGCAGGATCTCGACCTCGTCGATGCCGGAGGCGGTGAACGCCAGCGTGCGCTCCCCTACTCGCAGACCGTCCTCGGCCGGGCTCTGGGTGACCGCGACACTCAGCGTGGCGTGAGGCATCGCGAGGGAGGCGAGCTCGGCGGTGACGGTCTTGCCCAGCCGCACCGCCGCCTTGGCTCGCTGGTCGCTCAGCGCGGCGCCGACCTCGGCGAGCTCGGCACGAAGCTCTTCCCTGCGGGCCCGCAGGGTCTCGATGTGTCCCTCGGTGTCGTCGAGCATGAGCAGCCGCTCGGCGCTCTGCTTGGACCAGAGGAGCACCTCGTCGATCGTCTCGCCGTACTTGCGGGTCAGCGCGGTCAGTGCGGCACGGCGTTCGGAGACCGCGGCGAGCCGGGCCGGGTCCGTGTCGAGACCCGCGGCATAGGACGACACGTCCGCCGCCACGTCCGACAGCAGGTAGCTGACCTCGGCGAGCCGGTCCGCGAGGCCGCCCGCCTCGGCGTCGTGGTCCCGGACACCGTCGAGGAGCTTCCGGGCGGCGGAGACCGCCGCCAGTGCGTCGGGCGCGCCGTCCTCGGAGGACAGCAGCTCCCGGGACTGCACCGCGGCCGTTCGCAGGGTGTCGGCGAACCCGAGGCGCGCCTCCTCCGCGGCAAGGGCGGCGTCCTCGCCCGGTTCGGGGTCGATCTGCTCGATCTCGTCGAGGCCGAAGCGCAGCAGGTCCGCCTCTCGGGCCCGTTCGCGGGCGGAGCGCACCACCTCGTCGAGCTCGGCCTCGGTCTGCTTGAGCCGGCGGTAGAGGTCGGCGTACCGCTCCCTCTTCCGCACGGTGGCCGGACCCGCGAAGCTGTCCAGCGCCTCCCGCTGGGCCGAAGGGCGCAGCAGCCGGTGCTGGTCGGACTGTCCGTGGACTGCCACGAGCGGGTCGACGAGCTCGTTCAGCGCGGATGCGGGGACCGAGACACCGCCCGCGAAGGCGCGGGAGCGTCCCTCCGCAGAGATCTGGCGCGCAAGCAGCAGCCGGCCGTCCTCGACCTCTCCCCCGAGCTCCTCCACGAGCTCGACCAGGTCGGGTCCGGCAGCCTCGACGTTCACGACACCCTCGACGCGGGCCGACCTGGCGCCGGTGCGCACGGCTCCCGAGTCCGCCCGCCCGCCGAGGAGCAGGCCGAGCGCCGTGACCACCATGGTCTTGCCGGCGCCCGTCTCGCCCGTGATCACGGTGAGGCCCGGCGCCACGTCGAGAACGGACTCCTCGATCACGCCGAGGGACGTGATCCGCAGCTCCTCAAGCATTGTCGCCTCCGTTGTCGCGGGCCCGCCGTCGCTCGGCCGCGCCTCTCCAGCCGGCCACGGGGAGGTCGAACTTGGCCACGAGCCGGTCGGTGAACGGCGCCTGGTGCAGGCGGACCAGGTGCACCGGCGCTCTCCCGCGGCGGACCTCGATCCGGGCACCCGGCGGAAGGTCGACGGTGCGCCGCCCGTCGCACCACAGCACCCCGGTGCCGTCGGTGCGCGCCAGGAGCTCGACCGCGAGCACCGAGGACGGGGACACGACCATCGGACGCGCGAACAGCGCGTGCGCGCTGATCGGCACCATCAGCAGCGCCTCCACACCAGGCCACACGATCGGCCCGCCGGCACTGAAGTTGTAGGCGGTGGAGCCCGTCGGCGTCGCACAGACGACCCCGTCGCAGCCCCAGCGCGACAACGGTCTGCCGTCGACCTCCACGACGACCTCGATCATCCGCTCCCGGGATGCCTTCTCGACGCTCGCCTCGTTCAGTGCCCACGTCGAGGCGACGAGCTCACGGTCCTGGTACACACGCACGTCGATCGTGAGGCGCTCGTCGGAGGTGTAGCGACGGTTCACGATCGCGTCGATGGTGAACTCCACGTCGTCGGACTCCGCCTCGGCGAGGAACCCGACGTGGCCGAGGTTCACACCCAGCAGGGGCGTCCCCGACTCGCGGGTGAGCTCGGCCGCGCGGAGGATGGTGCCGTCCCCGCCGATCACCACCGCGAGCTCACAGCCGATCGCCGCGTCGTCGCCGCACTCGACCGTCTCGAGCCCTTCGAGCTCCAGGCCGAGGTCCTCGGCCTCGTCCTTGAGCAGCCGGACGCCGAGCCCGTGGAAATGCAGGGCAGAGCAGAACTGGCGGGCGACGTCACGGGCTTCCTTGCGCCCGGTGTGGGCGATCACGAAGACGCGGCGGTCGGGGGCGTCGGGCGAGTTCACGGTCCCACCTTCTCATTGCCCACCGACGCTTCTTCGGTACGACGGACCTCGCGGTCGACGTCCTCGGCCGTCGACGGTCGCGGGACCACGTCTCAGCCACAGGAAGAACTCGACGTTGCCCGAAGGCCCGGGCAGCGGGCTCGTGACGACCGCACGGGCGCCCCAGCCCCGTTCGGCGGCGGCGGAGGCGACCTTGCCGACCGCTTCCGCGCGGAGCCCGAGGTCGCGGACCACGCCGCCCTTGCCGATCCGGTCCTTGCCCACCTCGAACTGTGGCTTGACCATCAGCGCGAGGTCGCCGTCGGGCTTCGTCACACCGAGCAGCGCATCCAGGACAAGCAGCAGGGAGATGAACGAGAGGTCGCCGACCACGAGGTCGACCGGGCCGCCGATCTGCTCCGTCGTCAGCTCACGCACGTTGGTGCGGTCGTGGACCTTGACCCGTGGGTCCTGGCGCAGGCTCCAGGCCATCTGGCCGTAGCCGACGTCCACGGCCATCACCTCGGCGGCCCCGTGACGCAGCAGGACATCGGTGAACCCGCCCGTCGACGCCCCGGCGTCCAGGCAGCGCCGGCCGGTGACCACGAGCCCCTGCGGCTCGAAGGCCGCCAGCGCGCCGGCCAGCTTGTGCCCGCCGCGCGAGACGTAGTCAGGACTCTGGTCGTCCTCGAGGACGACCAGCGCCACGTCGGTGGTCACCGCGGTCGCGGGTTTGGTCGCGACGGCGCCGCCGACCTTCACCCGCTTGGCGGTGATCAGCTCACTCGCGTGCTCGCGCGACCGCGCGAGGCCGCGACGGACCAGCTCGGCGTCCAGTCGCAGTCGTCGAGGCATCGGGGCCGTCAGGAGGTCCGGCTCAGCTGCCGCTGGGTCCGGCCGGACGGCCGCCCGCGTCGGCGAGGGCGGCTCGCAGCGTCTCGTGGGCCGCCTCGAAGACGGCGACATGCTCGTCGACGGGCTTCTGCTCCAAGCCGTCGAGGGAGCGCAGCACGCCGTCGACGGCCTCGTGACCGGTGAGGGGCACCTCGTGCTCCGCCTCGTGCTCTTCTGCGCGGTCGATCTGCTCGCTCACTGCCTCACCACTCCGTGCTGCTCGATGTTCCTCAAACGCTACCGCGGCGGTGCCACCGCGGAGACGTCGACGCTCTCAGCCGTCTCGTCGAGGTACTCCCAGGCCGTGACCGCCAGCACGCGCCACCAGTCCACGAGGTCGCCGTCACCCTCGATCTTCACGCCGCCGTGCTCCGCTCGGGCGCGCCAGCCACCCAGCTCGAACCCACCGTCGCCCCGCTCGGGCACCGGATGCGGCTCGCCCAGCCCTTCGAGACCGAGTGAGATGTACGACGGCCGCTGGCCCGGCGTCGCCGACACGAGCTCCGCCACCCCGGTGACCCCGGTGAGCACGAGCAGGCTGTCCAGCCCCGCGTTGTGAGCGCCCTCGATGTCGGTGTCCAGCCGGTCTCCCACCACCAGCGGCCGGGAGCCGTCGACCCGTCGCCGGGTCTCCTCGAACAAGGGAGTCAGCGGCTTCCCGGCAACCACAGGATCGCGGTCCGCGAACCGTGCCACCGCCTCGACCAGCACGCCGTTGCCGGGACCAGGACCTTGCGGCGTCGGCACGGTGACGTCGGTGTTCGACGCCACCCACGGCAGGCCCGCCTTCACGAGGATCGCGCCCTCGGTGACCGTGCGCCATCTCAGGTCGGCGTAGTAGCCGGAGACCACCGCTGCCGGATCGTCCGCGGACGACTGGACGCCGCGCAGGCCCTGCTCCTCGAGCGCCTCGAAGAGACCGGGGCCACCGATCACGAACACCGGGGACCCCGGCGCGAGGTCCTCCGCGAGCAGCCGAGCAGCGGCCTGGGCCGAGGTCACGACGTCGGCCTCCCCCGCCGGTATCCCGAGCTCGGTCAGGTGCCGGGCAACCTCGCGAGGCGGCCGTGAAGCGTTGTTGGTGACGTAGGCGAGGTGCATGCCCGCGGACGACGCTGCCTCCAGGCGCTCGGCCGCACCCGGCACGGCGTCAGGGCCGATGTAGACCACGCCGTCGAGGTCGAGCATGGCGAGGTCGTACAGCTGCCACAACGCCTCGTCGCTCTGCTTCAACACGCTCTGTGCCTCTCTTCTTGGCATCCCTGCCCACTGGTCTCATACGATGCAGCGATGCCCAGCACCGCCGCCCGCGCGCCCCTCGTGATGGCCCCGTTCCGGGGGCTGCGCTTCGACGCCGACCTCGTCGGCGACCTGGGCTCGGTGATCTCGCCTCCGTACGACGTGCTCGACGCCGACACGGTCCGGGAGCTCGAAGCCGGGAACCGGCGCAACATCGTGCGTCTGATTCTGGCACGCAACTACGAGCGGCCCTATCGCGCCGTCCGCGAACGGCTGGAGAAGTGGCGGGCCCAGGGCTGTCTCGCTCCCGACCCCGAACCTGCGCTGTACCTCTACCAGTACACCGTCGAAGGCGTCACGGTCCGAGGCCTGATCGGGCTGGTCGCCCTGCGCGAGGCGAGCGAGCAGGTCATCCTCCCCCACGAGGACGTCATGCCGGGGCCGGTCGAGGACCGTACTGTCCTGATGCGCACGACCCGCACGAACCCCGAGCCCATCCTCCTCGTGCACGAAGGCACGCAGCGACTTCGCGAGCTGCTGGGGACGACCACGGACCGGGCGCCGCTCGTCGAGTTCGACGGCCGTGACGGCAGCCACCACCGGCTCTGGTCCATCACCGACCCAGCAGACACCGAGGCGATCGCCGAGCAGCTCGCTCCGGGGCAGGCCCTCATCGCCGACGGGCACCACCGCTACGCGGCGTACCTCGAGCTGCAGCGCCGTCTCCGCGACCCCTGGGCCGCTCCGGGCGACTCGCCCTGGGACTTCGGGCTGGCCATGCTGGTCGACCAGAACGACTACCCGCTCACGATCGGCCCGATCCACCGCTCGGTCGCGGCGCTCACCCTGTCCGACGTGCTCGAGCTCTCCGCCGAGCGCGGTGACGAGGTCACCATGTGCTCAGACCGCGAGTCCGCGCTTGCCGCCCTGGCCCCGGCCGCCTCCGAGCGCAGCCAGGAGACTGCGGAGTTCGTGCTCTCCGACGGCCACACGTGGGCCGTGCTGAGCACGAAGCGGCAGCACGAGGTCGACGCCGCTGTGCTCCACAACCAGCTCTTCCCAGCCTGGAACGTCGCCGACGAGCAGGTCGGCTACCACCACTCGTTGGACCAGGCGCTGCACAACACCGCGCGGCAGCCGGGCATCGTGGTCGGGGTCCGCCCTCCCAAGCTCGAGCAGGTCATGACGAGCGCCGCCCGCGGAGAGCGGATGCCGCGCAAGTCGACCTCCTTCAGCCCGAAGCCTCGGATGGGGCTCGTGCTCCGGGACCTGCGCGACGCCTGACCCGCACCGACGCGGTCTTCTAGCGAGCCCGCTCCACACAGCGCCCGGCGAGCACCTCGACCTCGAGGCGGGTGGTCGAGGTCCCGCCGCCGTCGCGGTAGAACCGGCGACGAAGCGCTCCCTCGATCTCCACCTGGTCGCCGACCTGCCACGACGCCACGGTGCGCCGCACCCGGCCGCCCCACGCTGCAACGTCCACCCAGTCCGACACCTGCTTGGACTTGGCGGTCATCGGTGTCCGGTCGCGACTCATCACGAGCCGGAACGTCACCACGCGGTCACCGCTGGGAAGCTCACGCTCGAGCGGCGACGACGAAACCCGGCCGCTGAGCGAAACCTCGTTCCGCGCTACGGCCGGCACCTCTTGTACTGAACTCATAGGTCCACCTCCACCGACAGCCTGTCGCCGGAGGGCCAGACGGGACATCTCGAGAGTCCGGCCTGGGGACCAGCGCCGCTGATCGTCACGCTGTGGAGAGCACCTGGCCCGTTCAGCGGTCTCCGGACTCGTCGTCCTCGTCGACGAACGTGACGCCTTCGAGCTCGGCGACGCGCTCGGCGGCGTCGGTCACGCCTTCGCCGTCGATCCCGACCGTCCGGTGGAACCACTCGATCGCCTCGTCACGTCGACCGGCGGCAAGCAACGTGTCGGCATAGGCGTAACGCAGCCGGACCACCCAGTCAGAGCGAGAGCGTGAACGCAGCGGCGCGTTCTCCAAGGTCCGCACCGCCGCATCGAGGTCGCCCATGTCACGGCGCGCACCTGCCTCGACGATCGTCATCTCCGCTTGGAGCTCAGGCGGCAGGTCTGCCACGGCCGGGCTCTTGGCAAGGGCGAGCGCACGCTCGGGCCTGCCGATGGCGCGCTCGCAGTCGGCCATGACGTGCAGATACTCGGTCGAGCCGTTCATCCGCTTGGCCGCACGAAGCTCGGAGAGGGCGTCGGCGTACTCGCCCGCTGCGTAGGCCGCCTCGCCGCACGCCTCGCGGACCACCGCTACTCTCGCCGCGCGTGCGCGAGCAGCGAGGGTGTGCTCGTACGCCGTCTTCGGGTCCTCGTCGATCAGCTGGCCTGCCGCCACAAGATGCCGAGCGACGCGTGCCGCAAGCTTCTCGGGCAGGCCGCGCAGCTGCTGGCGGATCGAACGGTCGAGCTCCGAACCGGTGATCGACTCGTCGATCGGGGGCCCGTCGTACCTGGCCTGGTCCTCTGAGCGGGGGCGTTCCTGACGTGGACGCTCGTCGCCGCGCGGCCGGCTCCACTGCTTGTCCCGTGCCTTGCCTGCACCTTGGCCGTCGCGGCGTCGGTCCTTCCCCGCGTCGCCCCGTCCTCGGCCGCCGGCTCCAGCGGAGCGCGAGGTCGGGCCACCGCCACCCCGGCGTCCTGCACCGCCCCCCTGGCCCTTGCCCCGCGGGTCGTTCGAACGTCGTTCCTGAGCCACTTCTGGTCTTCCCTTCCTGGATGCGGGCCCTGCAGCTGTCTACGCCGGCCACGGCGACTCCGCACAATGATGCAATCCCGCGGACCCGGCACCCACAGCGGGGCACGACAGGTCCGGAAACGACTAATGGCCACCCCGATCGGGGTGGCCATTAGCCCAAGTTTATGTCCGGCGACGTCCTACTCTCCCACACACTCGCGTGTGCAGTACCATCGGCGCTGAAAGGCTTAACTTCCGGGTTCGGAATGGGACCGGGTGTTTCCCTTTCGCTATGGCCGCCGAAACTCTATGGAGTAATCAAACACGGTTGCCCGGTCGTTACTCGGGAACCACACAGTGGACGCGCAACATCTTTGTAAGACAAGCCCTCGGCCTATTAGTACCGGTCGGCTCCGTGCATTACTGCCTTCGACCTCCGGCCTATCAACCCAGTCGTCTACTGGGGGCCTTACCCGATTGATTCGGTGGGAAACCTCATCTTGAAACGTGCTTCCCGCTTAGATGCTTTCAGCGGTTATCACTTCCGAACGTAGCTAACCAGCCGTGCTCCTGGCGGAACAACTGGCACACCAGAGGTTCGTCCATCCCGGTCCTCTCGTACTAGGGACAGCCTTTCTCAAGTTTCCTGCGCGCGCGGCGGATAGGGACCGAACTGTCTCACGACGTTCTAAACCCAGCTCGCGTGCCGCTTTAATGGGCGAACAGCCCAACCCTTGGGACCTGCTCCAGCCCCAGGATGCGACGAGCCGACATCGAGGTGCCAAACCATCCCGTCGATATGGACTCTTGGGGAAGATCAGCCTGTTATCCCCGGGGTACCTTTTATCCGTTGAGCGACGCCGCTTCCACATGCCAGCGCCGGATCACTAGTTCCGACTTTCGTCCCTGCTCGACATGTCTGTCTCACAGTCAAGCTCCCTTGTGCACTTACACTCGAAACCTGATTGCCAACCAGGCTGAGGGAACCTTTGAGCGCCTCCGTTACATTTTAGGAGGCAACCGCCCCAGTTAAACTACCCACCAGGCACTGTCCCTGATCCAGATAATGGACCTAGGTTAGACATCTAGTACGACCAGAGTGGTATTTCAACGATGGCTCCACGACAACTGGCGTCGCCGCTTCACAGCCTCCCACCTATCCTACACAAGCCGAACCAAACACCAATACCAAGTTGTAGTAAAGGTCCCGGGGTCTTTCCGTCCTGCCGCGCGTAACGAGCATCTTTACTCGTAGTGCAATTTCGCCGAGTCCACGGTTGAGACAGCGCCCAAGTCGTTACTCCATTCGTGCAGGTCGGAACTTACCCGACAAGGAATTTCGCTACCTTAGGATGGTTATAGTTACCACCGCCGTTTACTGGGGCTTAAGTTCTGCGCTTCGCCATTGCTGGCTAACACGTCCCCTTAACCTTCCAGCACCGGGCAGGAGTCAGTCCGTATACATCGTCTTACAACTTCGCACGGACCTGTGTTTTTAGTAAACAGTCGCTTGGGCCTGGTCTCTGCGGCCATCACCGCTTTCCCACGCAAGGTGGGTCACGGATCCGGCCCCCCTTCTCCCGAAGTTACGGGGGCATTTTGCCGAGTTCCTTAACCATGGTTCACTCGATCGCCTTGGTATTCTCTACCTGATCACCTGAGTCGGTTTGGGGTACGGGCGGCGCACAGCTCGCTAGAGGTTTTTCTCGACAGCATAGGATCATCCACTTCACCCCAACGGGCTCCCCATCAGATCTCAGCCACATGAGACACGGATTTGCCTATGTCTCGGCCTACATCCTTAGCCGTGGTCTACCATCGCCACGGTTGGACTACCTTCCTGCGTCACCCCATCGCTTGACTACTACCAGATCGGGTCCCGCGCTCAGCCACCTCACCCCGAAGGGATCCGTGGCGTCGGGCGGTTAGCATCACCGGGTTCGTCATGGGCGCTGTTTTGCCGGTACGGGAATATCAACCCGTTGTCCATCGACTACGCCTGTCGGCCTCGCCTTAGGTCCCGACTTACCCAGGGCAGATTAGCTTGACCCTGGAACCCTTGATCATTCGGCGGACAGGTTTCTCACCTGTCATTCGCTACTCATGCCTGCATTCTCACTCGTGTGGCGTCCACGGCTGGATCACTCCGCCGCTTCACTCCCCACACGACGCTCCCCTACCGATCCACACACCTGGACCACGGATCAAGTCCGGGCCTGGTTACACGTGTGAATCCCATAGCTTCGGTGGATAACTTGAGCCCCGCTACATTGTCGGCGCGGAATCACTTGACCAGTGAGCTATTACGCACTCTTTCAAGGGTGGCTGCTTCTAAGCCAACCTCCTGGTTGTCTGTGCGACTCCACATCCTTTTCCACTTAGTTATCGCTTAGGGACCTTAGCTGATGGTCTGGGCTGTTTCCCTCTCGACTACGGAGCTTATCCCCCGCAGTCTCACTGCCGCGCTCTCACTTACTGGCATTCGGAGTTTGGTTGATTTCGGTAAGCTTGTGGGCCCCCTAGACCATCCAGTGCTCTACCTCCAGCAAGAAACACGCGACGCTGCACCTAAATGCATTTCGGGGAGAACCAGCTATCACGGAGTTTGATTGGCCTTTCACCCCTATCCACAGGTCATCCCCCAGGTTTTCAACCCTGGTGGGTTCGGTCCTCCACGCCGTCTTACCGGCGCTTCAACCTGCCCATGGATAGATCACTCCGCTTCGGGTCTAGATCATGCGACTCAAACGCCCTATTCGGACTCGCTTTCGCTACGGCTTCCCCACACGGGTTAACCTCGCCACATAACACTAACTCGCAGGCTCATTCTTCAAAAGGCACGCCGTCACAGTTGCAAGCAACTGCTCCGACGGATTGTATGCACATGGTTTCAGGTACTATTTCACTCCCCGCCAGGGGTACTTTTCACCTTTCCCTCACGGTACTTGTCCGCTATCGGTCACCAAGGAGTATTTAGGCTTAACGGGTGGTCCCGCCAGATTCACACGGAATTTCAGGGGTTCCGTGTTACTTGGGGTAACGCTCCAGAGCCACCAGCTTACGTCTACGGGGGTATCACCCTCTACGCCCAGGCTTTCCAACCTGCTTCGACTTCACTGATGGTTTATCACTCTGCGCCAGTTCGGCAGAACTGGCCAAGCGGCCCCACAACCCCGAAAGCGCAACGCCTGCCGGCTATCACACGCCCTCGGTTTAGCCTCTTCCGCTTTCGCTCGCCACTACTCACGGAATCACTGTTGTTTTCTCTTCCTGTGGGTACTGAGATGTTTCACTTCCCCACGTTCCCTCCAACTGCCCTATGTGTTCAGACAGCGGTAACTGGACATGACTCCAGCTGGGTTTCCCCATTCGGACATCCCCGGATCACAGCTCGGTTGCCAACTCCCCGGGGCTTATCGCAGGCTCCTACGTCCTTCATCGGCTCTTGGTGCCAAGGCATCCACCATGTGCACTTAGTAGCTTGTCATTACTACAAAGATGCTCGCGTCCACTGTGTAGTTCTCAAACAACGAACGGGACCCCACCTACACCCCCACGCCTACCGAGCCAGCGAGTCCGCTGCACCGGTGGTTCACGAGGAAAGACGGCCCGAAGAGGTCAACCCAACCAGCAAAGATGCCAGCTCGATCCCTCAGGACCCAACAGTGTGCCCACACCCCCCACCTCCGCCCCGAGGTTCCACACCCACCCACCCCCACAGGGGCCAGCCGGCAGTACTGACGAGACATCGAACGAGAGATGTGAATAGTCGACGTTCCACTAGTGAGCATCCGCTGCCGTGGCACACGCGGCCACGAAACAGACAGACATGGACCCCACACCCCAACGGGTGCGCGGCCAAGTTGCTCCTTAGAAAGGAGGTGATCCAGCCGCACCTTCCGGTACGGCTACCTTGTTACGACTTCGTCCCAATCGCCAGCCCCACCTTCGACGGCTCCCTCCCACAAGGGGTTGGGCCACCGGCTTCGGGTGTTGCCGACTTTCGTGACGTGACGGGCGGTGTGTACAAGGCCCGGGAACGTATTCACCGCAGCGTTGCTGATCTGCGATTACTAGCGACTCCGACTTCATGGGGTCGAGTTGCAGACCCCAATCCGAACTGAGACCGGCTTTTTGGGATTCGCTCCACCTTACGGTTTCGCAGCCCTTTGTACCGGCCATTGTAGCATGCGTGAAGCCCTGGACATAAGGGGCATGATGACTTGACGTCATCCCCACCTTCCTCCGAGTTGACCCCGGCAGTCTCTTATGAGTCCCCACCATGACGTGCTGGCAACATAAGACGAGGGTTGCGCTCGTTGCGGGACTTAACCCAACATCTCACGACACGAGCTGACGACAGCCATGCACCACCTGTATAGAGCCCTTACGGACCCCCCATCTCTGGAGGATTTCTCTATATGTCAAACCCAGGTAAGGTTCTTCGCGTTGCATCGAATTAATCCGCATGCTCCGCCGCTTGTGCGGGCCCCCGTCAATTCCTTTGAGTTTTAGCCTTGCGGCCGTACTCCCCAGGCGGGGCGCTTAATGCGTTAGCTGCGGCACGGAACTCGTGGAATGAGTCCCACACCTAGCGCCCAACGTTTACGGTGTGGACTACCAGGGTATCTAATCCTGTTCGCTCCCCACACTTTCGCTCCTCAGCGTCAGGTAATGCCCAGAGAACCGCCTTCGCCACCGGTGTTCCTCCTGATATCTGCGCATTTCACCGCTACACCAGGAATTCCGTTCTCCCCTGCATACCTCTAGTCAGCCCGTATCGGAAGCAGGCTCGGGGTTAAGCCCCGAGTTTTCACTCCCGACGTGACAAACCGCCTACGAGCCCTTTACGCCCAATAATTCCGGACAACGCTCGCACCCTACGTATTACCGCGGCTGCTGGCACGTAGTTGGCCGGTGCTTCTTCTGTAGGTACCGTCACTTGCGCTTCGTCCCTACTGAAAGAGGTTTACAACCCGAAGGCCGTCATCCCTCACGCGGCGTTGCTGGATCAGGCTTTCGCCCATTGTCCAATATTCCCCACTGCTGCCTCCCGTAGGAGTCTGGGCCGTGTCTCAGTCCCAGTGTGGCCGGTCACCCTCTCAGGCCGGCTACCCGTCGTCGCCTTGGTAGGCCATTACCCCACCAACAAGCTGATAGGCCGCGAGCTCATCCTCCACCGCCAGAACTTTCCACCACCACCAGATGCCTGGGATGGTCGTATCCGGTATTAGCCACCGTTTCCGGTGGTTATCCCAAAGTGAAGGGCAGATTGCTCACGTGTTACTCACCCGTTCGCCGCTCGTGTACCCCGAAGGGCCTTACCGCTCGACTTGCATGTGTTAAGCACGCCGCCAGCGTTCGTCCTGAGCCAGGATCAAACTCTCCGTTGAAGTATTACGACAACCACCCCCGAAGAGGCGAATCATCAACACTATAAGAAGAGATCCATCCAGGCTAGAAGTGGCCACCCCCACAAAGAGCAGGAGCAACCGTCTAACCTAAAGGAATCAAACAACCAACAGACACCCAAGAACCCCAAAAGGGCCCCGGCAGCCTGCCGACTGGCGATACAAATTAATTCGTCGACTTTTAGCACACTGTTGAGTTCTCAAAGATCAAACGCACACCACCCTCAACCCTCACAGGCCTCGGTCTGGGGCAACCCGATCAAACTTACCGGATCTTGCCGGGCCGATCAACTCGGCCTGGCCTTCCTCGGTTCCTCGCACTCCGCCAGCTCGACCGGCCGATCACTGCGCTCGAGGCGCACTCATCGACCACCCGAGAAGGTGAGAGTTTGAGGGGGCGTCTCCGGAGCCGGACTCCCGACCTCTCGGCCTTGCGTCCCGCCGCACCCGGCGACAGAGAAAAGATTACGTATCCCTTGCCTGCAACGCAAATCGTGGTCTGGTGGCGCCCGTCACCTGCGTGCGAGGAGCTCCTCGGTGACGTGCCGGAGGCGGTTGCACCCGGCCAGACGCATGCTCTCGACGAGCTCCTCGGAGAGTCCGTCGAGCAGGCGGACCACCCCCGCCTCGCCGTCGACCGCGAGGGCGTAGAGCGGGGGGCGTCCCAGGAACACGCCCTTGGCGCCGAGCGCAAGGGCAGTCAGCGCGTGCCTGGCGTTACGCACTCCCCCGTCGACGTACACCTCGGCGTCCCTTCCGACCTCGGCAGCCACGAGCGGCAGGCAGTCCGCGGTGCTCGCGACGCGGTCGAGCTGGCGGCCGCCGTGGTTGGAGACCCACACGGCCGCCGCTCCGGCGTCGACGCATCGTCGCGCGTCCGTTGCCCTGAGCACGCCCTTCACCACGACCGGGAGACCCGTGGTCTTCCGGAGCCAGTCGATGTCCTGGGGGCCGAGGTCGACCGCCTTCTCGTGTCCCGGAAGCTCGCCGTACTCCTCGGGGAAGTTCGCATGCAGCCAGCCGGACTCGGCCATGTCCCAGACGGTCTCGACTCCCGAGTCGTACTTGGTGCCGACGACCGGGCTGTCGGCGGTGAGCACCACGGCGGCGGCGCCGGCGTGCACGGCACGGTCGAGGAGCGGCTTGCAGACCAGGCGGTCGGCGGGCATGTAGATCTGGAGCCACCAGGTGACTCCCGTCTCGGCGATCTCCTCGAAGGTGGTGCCGGCGTTGCTGGAGACCACCATCAGCGTGTCACTCGCGGTGGCGGCGCGTGCCATGGCGAGCTCACCGTCGCGGTGGATCGCCCGTTGCATCGTGGTCGGCGCGATCGCGAACGGTGTCCGGACCGGGGTTCCGAGCAGCTCTGTGGTGCAGTCGATCTCCGTGACGTCGCGCAGCACCGCGGGGAGGAACCGGAAGCGGTCCCACGCCGCGACCGCCTCGGCCGTGCTGACCCCGTCCCGGGCGCCCTGGCGGACGTACCGGTGAACCGCCTCGGGCATGACCTTCCGCGCGAGGTCCTCGAGGTGCTCGGTCCACCGGTCCACCGTCGACCCCCTAGGCCTCTACGACCTCGACGCCGGCGAGATGCTTCTTCCCTCGCCGGAGCACCATCCAGGTCCCGCCGATGAGGTCGCCGGGGCCCGGGACGAACTCCGGGTCCTCCACGCGCCGGTTGTTCAGGTAGGCACCGCCCTCGCCGATCGTGCGACGCGCGGCGCCCTTGCTGGCGACCAGGCCGGTGTCCACGAGGAGGTCCACGAGGCCTGGCATGCCCTCTCCGCGTTTCACCTGCACCGACCCCGCCTCGCGGAGAGCCGCTCCGAGCGTGTCGACGCTCAGGTCGGTCAGCTCGCCGCCGCCGAAGAGAGCGGCGGCCGCCGCCTTGATCCGCGCGGTCTCCTCCGCACCGTGGACCAGCGTGGTCACGTCGTCGGCCAGCGCACGCTGCGCGGCACGCAAGAACGGCTTCTCGCGCGTCTGCGCCTCGAGGTCGGCGATCTCCTCGCGCGTCCGGAACGTGTAGTACTTCAGCAGGTCGACAACGTCCCGGTCGTCGGTGTTGAGCCAGAACTGGTAGAAGGCGTACGGCGAGGTCATCGACGCGTCGAGCCAGACCGTCCCCGACTCCGTCTTGCCGAACTTCGTGCCGTCCGCCTTGGTGACCAGGGGCGTCGCGAGGGCGTTGACCCGGGCGCCCTCGACCCGGCGGATCAGGTCGACGCCAGCGGTGATGTTCCCCCACTGGTCGCTGCCTCCGGTCTGCAGCGTGACGCCGAAGTCGCGGTGCAGGTTGAGGTAGTCCATCGACTGGAGCAGGACGTAGCTGAACTCCGTGTAGCTGATCCCGGTCTCGAGGCGAGACTTCACGACCTCACGAGCGAGCATCTTGTTCACCGGGAAGTGCTTGCCGATGTCGCGCAGGAACTCGATCGTCGAGAGCCCGGCGGTCCAGTCGTAGTTGTTCACCACGGTGGCGGCGTTGGAGCCCTCGAACGAGAGGAACCGCTCGAGCTGCGACCGCACGTTGGCGCTCCACATCTTGACCGTGTCGAGGCTGTTCATCTGCCTCTCGCCGGTCTCCTTCGGGTCGCCGATCATGCCGGTGGCGCCGCCGACGAGGCCGTACGGCTTGTGGCCCGCGTCCTGGAGCCGCCTGAGCGTCAGGATCTGCAGCAGGTTGCCCATGTGGAGGCTCGGCGCGGTCGGGTCGAACCCGCAATACACCTTGACCATGCCCTCGGACAGCTCGGCGCGCAGGGCGTCGAGATCGGTCGAGTGCGCGATGAGACCGCGCCACTCGAGCTCGTCGAGGACGTGCTGGTCAGTGGTCACCTCAGGGCCTTTCCTGCCTCGGACGTACGACGGTCGGGGCGACCGTCGTACTGCTTGACACCACAAGCCTGCCTTATCGACCGCCTCCAAGGGCAATCGGATAACGCCCGGCTAGGCCCGTTCCCCGCGGCGGAGCAGGTGTTCGCGTGCCTCGGCGTCCATGGGACCGTCGCGCTCCAAGAGCCGCTCGGCGATCAGCTCACGCTGCTCCGGTGTCTTGTTGCCGCCGTACTTCATCTTGGCCAGCACCTCCTCGATCGTCAGCCGAAGGCCACGGATGCCCGGCAGCAGGCGACGGTCGCTGTCGATCTCGGACGACGGAGGCAGCCGCCGGGAGCCGGACGGCTCGAGACGGGACAGCTGACGGCGCAGGATCTCGAGCTTGCCGGCGTCGTCGTCGACCACCTCGGCCGTGCAGCGGAACTGGACCGCGGTGTAGTACGACGTCGGCACCCCGTGCTCAGGAGGCAGGCCGCCGTCGGCGTTCCAGGCCGCCTCGACGTAGACGTAGTCGCTCACCAGGGTGAAGAGCACCCTGGGGTTCAGCTCGACCGCCGGCCACACCGGGTTGGGCCTGGCCAGATGCAGCCAGATCTGGTCGCCGCCGTCGAAGACGAAGTGGCTGGGCACGACGTAGGGCCACGTGTCTCCCCCGACGACGAGCTGGCCGAAGTCATGGCGTCGCAGGACCGCCTCCCACTCCTCGCGGGTGGCAGCGTCCCAGGGGTGGATCAGCATGGTCGCCTCCGTCGCACAGCCCGACCCTACGAGGTCGACCGGCTGAGTCCTGGAAGATCCGGCACGTCCGCGGCCGGCGGTCAGGCTCCCGCCCGGACTTCGGGTGCGGCGCTCAGGCGGCGGTGATGAGGCCGTAGTGCCCGTCGTACCTCACGTAGAGGACGCGACCACGGCCGCCTTCGACGTCGCGGTAGAGGACGAACTGCTCACCGCTCAGCTCCAGCTTGGTGATCGCCTCCGCCTCGGTCAGCAAAGCGCCGTCGGTGACCACGCGCCACCCGCCGTCGTCCCGGAAGACCACGGAGTCCTCCCCCGTCGGCCCGGTCGGTGAAGAGGTAGAAGTCGTGGGCGAGGAGGTCCATCTCGTAGGCGGCCTCGTCGGGTGTCATCGGCCCCACCGCGAACGTCTTGCGACGCATGACCTCTCGCTCCTCCGGCGGCCGCGGGTAGTGGGCCTCGCGTGACGTGGGAAGGGTGCCGTGCCGCCAGCTGCCTTCGGTGGTCTCGCCGATCCAGCGGTGCCGCGTGCGCTCCCGCTCCTGGTGCTGGAGCAGGTTCTGCCGGAGCTTGCCCTCGAGCAGGTCGACGGCTCCGGACATGTCCGAGGCGATGGCATGGGCGCGCACCTGGGTGCCGCTCACGTCGAGCGAGGTCTCGGCACGAGCCGGCCGCTCGATCGCGGGGTCCGGCGCCATGGTCAGGACGACCCTTGCGGCGAGGACGGGCTGGTTGGCGTACTCGATGACGTGGCGCACCTTGTCCGATGCGTACGGCACCGCGTCCTCGGGGACAGGCCCATGGACCTGCACGTCGACGGTCGCGGGGCTGGCAGTGGGTCTACGGCTGGACATCGTCGCCTCCTTCGCTGCCGGCGGCGAGAACACCGACGAGCTGATGAGGCAGGACGGCACGTACCTTGCCGAGCTCCCCGGCGCCGACATGACGGTTCAGCACCCGGGCGGCGGCCTCCGCGGCGTAGGCGGCCTCCGTCTCACCGGCCAGCTGGCCTGCCGCGGCCACCCGGGCCAGGAACGTGTCGAGGTCGTGGTAGCGCTGAGGCTGCCCGGTGGGGCGCCATCCTTCGTAGAACACGCCGCGTAGGAGCTCCGGGAGCTGGGCTCCCAGGTGGGCGGTCTCCGGGACGGGCAGCCGGTCCCTGAGCGTGTGCAGGAACCCGCGCAGGGCCCGCATGGCGTAGCGCTGGTCGCCAGGGCGGCCCAGCTCCTCGGCGAGCTCGTCGAGCCAGAGACGGGTCTTCTTCGCGCTCTCCTCGATCAGAGTGACATCGGTCGTGGACACGTCGGTCACCTCCAAGTTGCTCCCGCACTCCCACGCTAGGGGCGGCGATGAGGGACAGCACGGGTCGATGGTCCCGGCCTCCCGCGTTGTGGATGTCATGCTCCTGTGCGGAGGCACAGCGAGCCGTCCGCGGTCTGGACGACGGAGGTGCCGAGGCCGCGGCAGGCCTGGTCCAGGGTCCGCGCGAGCCAGGCTGCGTCGTCCTGCCCGGCGCGCCAGAGGCGGAGCTGCCGCGCCTGGAACGGGACGATGGTGAGCTCCAGGAGCGCGCCCGAGCCGCTCAGCCGGGGAAGGTAGAGCAGGCGCAGGTCGTCGCGGTACTGCTCGTAGCCCCCGATCCCCTCGTAGTCGTTGACCAGGTCCCCGCACCCGTACAGCACGAGGCAGCCCCGGTAGACCTCGATCGGCCGTGGGTGGTGCGACGAGTGCCCGTGTACGACGTGCACGCCGGCGTCGACGAGCCGGTGGGCGAAGCGTCGTTGGTCGTCCGGCACGTCGTACCCCCAGTTGCCGCCCCAGTGGACCGACACCACCCGCAGGTCGCCCGCTCGGCCTTCGCGCCGCACCAGCTCCCCCACCCGGTCCGCCTCGGCGTCGGAGAGGTCGCGGAGGAGCGCCACACCGGGCCGGTTCGGCGCTGCCGCCCACGAGCGCGGCACCCCGCTCGAGACGTGGGCCAGGCAGGACACGACGACACGGCCGCCGGCGCTCTCGACGGTCGCCGGTCGCCACGCCTGGTCGTCGTCGAGGCCGGCGCCGACCGTGCGGAGGCCTGCTGCGTGCAAGGTCTCCAGGGTCTCGAGCAGCCCCGGCACCCCGTGGTCGAGGACATGGTTGTTGGCGAGGCCCCACACGTCGACGCCGGCGGCGGTGAGGCAAGAGAGGTTCGCCGGGTTCATCCGGTAGTGGATGCCCTTGTCTGGTGCGAACTCGTCACTGGTGGTCACGCTGGTCTCGAGGTTCATCACCCGGACGTCGGGTGCGGCGGTCTCCATGACGGCGAGTGCGTCGCCCCACGGCCACGCCGGGTCCGCCGGCTTCGGGATCGCGCCGTTGACCTTCTCGGCGAGGTCGACGTAGGACCGGGCGTCGACGACGTACTGCTCGTGCAGCCGCGGGGATCCCGGGTGACGGGAGGATCTGGTCGATCCCCCGGCCCGTCATGACGTCCCCGGCGAGGAGGAGCAGCGTGCCCCGGTCCATGCCTCCAGGCTAGGCCGGGCCGTCGAGCTTCTTCGCCGGTCGGTAGACCGAGACGGTCGGCTCGTCGCGGAGCCAGAATCGCCACGGATGGTCCGCTGCGTGGCGGAGACCGACGCGGGGTCCGGTCAGCACCTCCTCGAGGGTGTGGACGGTCTCGGGGAGGGTCAGCGTCAGGGCGCCCTCGTCCAGGAGGACCCCGTTGCAGGTCAGGTCGATGCCGAGGGCCTGGCACAGCCGGGCCGGGCCTCGCGCCAGGTCACGGTCCGGGCCGTTGCGGCGTCGAGTCCGGGCCAGCTCGGCGCCCTCGACGACCTCCCCCGCCCGGAGGAGTACGGCGGATGCGTGGCCCGGCTCGCCGACCACCACGTTGCAGCAGTAGTGCATCCCGTAGGTGAAGTACACGTAGAGATGGCCGGCCGGGCCGAACATGACCTCGTTGCGCTGGGTCGGGCCGCGGTACGCGTGCGAACCGGGGTCCTGCTCACCGGCGTACGCCTCCACCTCCGTGAGGCGCACCGCGACCGCACCTTCGGACGTCTCGTGTCGCAGGACCGCGCCCAGGAGCGACGGGGCGACCTCGAGGACCGGCCCGGCGAGGGCGTCAGCCAAGCCAGGCACGGTTCTCGGTCACCGCTGCGCGTACCTCGGTGAGCTGCTCGGTGACCCGGTCGAGCGCCGTGCCGCCTCGCCCGGATCGGGAGGCGATCGACCCCTCGACGGTGAGCACCTCGCGAACACCCGGCGTGAGGTGCGGCGAGATCTCGGCGAACTGCTCGTCGGTGAGCTCGTCGAGGTCGCACCCGAGCTCCTCGCACCGGCGGACACAGGCACCGGCGACCTCGTGGGCCACCCGGAACGGCACGCCCTCCCGGACCAGCCACTCCGCGACGTCGGTGGCCAGGGAGAAGCCCTGCGGGGCGAGCTCGGCCATCCGTTCGGTCCGGAACCGGAGGGTGGCGACCATCCCGGTGTACGCCGGGAGCAGCACCTCGAGGGTGTCGACGGAGTCGAAGACCGGCTCCTTGTCCTCCTGGAGGTCCCGGTTGTACGCCAGCGGCAACGCCTTGAGCGTCGCGAGCAGCCCGGCGAGGTTGCCGATCATGCGGCCGGCCTTTCCGCGGGCGAGCTCGGCGATGTCGGGGTTCTTCTTCTGCGGCATGATGCTCGACCCGGTCGAGTAGGCGTCGTCGAGGTCGACGAAGCCGAACTCCTTCGTCGCCCAGAGGATCACCTCCTCGGCCTGCCGGGAGACGTCGACGCCGACCATGGCGAGCACGAAGGCCAGCTCCGCGACGAAGTCCCTGGCGGCGGTGCCGTCGATGGAGTTCGCGCTCGAGTCCGTGAAGCCCAGCTCGCGCGCCACCTGCTGCGGGTCCAGCCCAAGGGACGAGCCGGCCAGGGCGCCGGACCCGTAGGGCGAGTCCACGGCGACACGGGCGTCCCAGTCCCGGATCCGCGAGACGTCGCGCAGCAGCGGCCAGGCGTGCGCCAGAAGGTGGTGGGACAGCAGCACCGGCTGGGCGTGCTGCAGGTGCGTCCGGCCCGGCATGGGCGCGCCGAGGTGACGTTCGGCCTGCTCGGCGAGCGCCTCCACCAGGTCGAGCACCTGGCCGGCGATGACCTGGGCGTGGTCGCGCAGGAAGGCCTTGAACAGCGTGGCCACCTGGTCGTTGCGGGACCTGCCCGCACGCAGCCGACCACCGAGCTCGGGGCCGACCTCCTCGATCAGCAGCCGCTCGAGCGCCCCGTGCACGTCCTCGTCGGACTCCGCCGCCACGGCCTCCCCCGAGGCCACCTTGGCGGCCAGTGAGTCGAGCCCCTTGAGCAGGCCCTCGAGGTCGTCGTCGCTGAGCAGACCGGCGCGGTGCAGCACGCGTGCGTGCGCCTTCGACCCGGCGAGGTCGTAGGGCGCGAGCCGCCAGTCGAAGTGGGTCGACTTAGACAGTGCCGCCAGGGCCTCCGACGGCCCGCCCGCGAACCGCCCGCCCCACAGCGCCCCGGTGTTCGTCTTCGAGTCTTCGCTCACGTCGTCCTTCGTATCAGTTGGTTGGGTACGGCGTGTGGCTGCGCGACCTTTCCCGGTCAGTCGGTGCCGGACTCCATCGCGGCGTGGTCCAGGGCCTCGTCGTCGAGGGCACCAGGCTCGACGGGATTCTCGGCGATCTGGTCGGCGCCGCCCGGCTCGAGCGCGCCCAGCAGGTTCCCGTGCTCGACCAGGACGTGCCCCTGGTCCTGCGGCTGCACTGCGTACATCTCGAGCTTGGAGCGTGAGTCGGCGATGTCGAGGTTGCGCATGGTCAGCTGGCCGATCCGGTCGGTCGGACCGAAGGCGGCCGACTCGACCTTCTCCATGGAGAGCTTGTCCGGGTGGTAGGAGAAGCCCTGCCCCTGCGTGTCGCGGATCGTGTAGTCCTCTCCCCTGCGCAGCCGCAGGGTGACCTCGCCGGTCACCACGGAGGACACCCAGCGCTGTATCGCCTCGCGGAGCATGAGCGCCTGCGGGTCCAGCCAGCGGCCTTCGTACAGCAGGCGCCCGAGCCGACGGCCCTCGGCGTGGTAGTTCGCGATGGTGTCCTCGTTGTGGATCGCGTTGAGCAGGCGCTCGTAGGCGATCCAGAGCAGCGCCATGCCGGGTGCCTCGTAGACGCCGCGCGACTTGGCCTCGATGACGCGGTTCTCGATCTGGTCGGACATGCCGAGCCCGTGCCGGCCGCCGATCGCGTTGACCTCGTGGACCAGCTCGACCGGGTCGTCGTACTCCTTGCCGTTGACCGCGACCGGACGGCCCTGCTCGAAACGGATGCTCACGTCCTCGGGGTCGATCTCGACCGAGGGGTCCCAGAACTTCACGCCCATGATCGGCTCCACCGACTCGAGGGAGACGTCGAGGTGCTCGAGGGTCTTGGCCTCGTGGGTGGCGCCCCAGATGTTGGCGTCGGTGGAGTAGGCCTTCTCCTGGCTGTCGCGGTAGGGCAGCCCGCGCTCTGTCAGCCACTGGCTCATCTCGTTGCGGCCACCGAGCTGGCTCACGAAGTCGGCGTCGAGCCAAGGCTTGTAGATCATCAGCGACGGGTTGGCCAGGAGGCCGTACCGGTAGAACCGCTCGATGTCGTTGCCCTTGAACGTGGACCCGTCGCCCCAGATGTCGACGCCGTCCTCGTGCATCGCGCGCACGAGCATCGTGCCGGTCACGGCCCGTCCGAGCGGGGTGGTGTTGAAGTAGGCCCGGCCGGCGGAGCGGATGTGGAAGGCACCGCAGGCGATGGCGGCGAAGCCCTCCTCCACCAGGGCCCGGCGGCAGTCGACGGCGCGGGCGAGCTCCGCGCCGTACTGCATGGCCCGGTCAGGGACGCCGGTGATGTCGGGCTCGTCGTACTGGCCGATGTCGGCGGTGTAGGTGCAGGGGACGGCGCCCTTCTCACGCATCCAGGCCACGGCCACGGAGGTGTCGAGCCCTCCGGAGAAGGCGATGCCGACGCGTTCGCCGACGGGCAGGGAGGTCAGGACCTTGCTCACGTGAATGTTCCTCTTCATGGTTCGAGTTCGAGTGGTGTCCAGCACCGAGCCGGTGTCCGAGCGCGCCGCATCGGCGCTGACCGGTCAGGGCTCGGGGTGCGTGTTCGCTCCGCGCGGGACCGTGCGGGTGGTTGGCCAGGGCCAGCAGCTTCTGGGCGAGGGCGGCGCCGCCGGCGGGGTCCCTGCTGATCACCAGGACGGTGTCGTCGCCGGCGACGGTGCCGAGGATCCCGGCGATGTCCGCCTTGTCGAACGCCGATGCCAGGAACTGCGCGGCCCCGGGCGGGGTTCGCAGGAGCGCCATGTTCGCCGACGCGTCGGCCGACACCATCAGCTCGCCGAGCAGGCGGGCCAGCCTCGCCTCCGCCGCGCCGTGCTCGCCACCGGGCCGCGGGGTGCGGTCGCCGCCCTCGGCGGGGACGGCATAGACCAGGCCGCCGTTGGGGATGCGTACCTTCACCGCGTCGAGCTCGACGAGGTCGCGGGACAGCGTCGCCTGCGTGACGCCGACGCCGGACTCGGCGAGAAGCTCGGCGAGCTCGGTCTGCGATCGCACCTGGTGCTTGCCGAGGAGCTCGACGATCCGCTGCTGGCGGGCGTTCTTGGTCATCGGCATGGCGCTCGAGCCGTGCGTCCGGCTGGTCATCGCGTCACCTCCCGGTGCTCCAGAAGCCAGGTGATCAGGGCCTTCTGGGCGTGGAGCCGGTTCTCGGCCTCGTCCCACACGACGCTCTGGGGTCCGTCGATCACGTCGGCCGCGATCTCCTTGCCGCGGTAGGCCGGAAGGCAGTGCAGCACGATCGCGTCGGCGGCGGCCTTGCTCAGGAGACTCCGCCGTGACCGAGTAGGACCGGAACGGCTCGGCCCGCTGGTCGGCCTCCTCCTCCTTGCCCATGGAGACCCAGGTGTCGGTGGCGACCACGTCTGCGCCCGTCACCGCCACGGCGGGATCGGCTTCGTACGACGCACTGCCGCCCGTCGTACCGGCGATCTCCTGTGCCCTTGGCGAGCACGTCCGCGTCGGGCTCGAAGCCCTCGGGACCGCTCACGGTGACGTGCATCCCGGCCGTGGCTCCCCCGAGCAGGTAGGAGTGGGCCATGTTCGAGGCGGCGTCGCCCAGGAAGGTCAGGCGTCTGCCGGCCGTCGTGCCCTTGTGCTCCTGCACGGTGAGGAGGTCGGCGAGCACCTGGCACGGGTGGAAGGCGTCGGTGAGCGCGTTCACGACCGGCACCCCGGCGTACTCCGCCATCTCCTCCAGGCTGGACTGGTGGAAGGTCCGCCACACGATCGCCGTGGCCTGGCGGCCGAGGACCCGTGCCGTGTCGGCGACGGACTCGCGTCTGGCCGACCTGGGCGAGCCGGGCGTCGATCACCATCGGGAACCCGCCGAGCTCGGCGATGCCTGAGGTGAAGGAGGCCTGTGTGCGCAACGTGGGCTTGTCGAAGAGGATCGCCACCGTCCGGGGTCCTTCGAGCGGGCGTGCGCTGAACCGGTCTGCCTTGAGCTTGGCGGCGAGCGCCAGCACCTCGGCCTGCTCGCCGGGGCCGAGGTCGTCGTCGCGCAGGAAGTGCCGGGTCATGGTGACTCCTCCGCGAAGGCTTCGTCGAGGATCGCCGGCCAGGCCTCGACGAACGAGGCGGCCTGCTTCTCGGTGAGGACCAGCGGCGGCGCGAGCCGGATCCGGTCCGGCGCGCAGTCGTTGATGATGAACCCGTGCTGCAGGGCGGCGGCGGTCGCCTTGGCCGCGACCGGCTCGGCGAGGTCGAGGCCGATGAGCAGACCGGCCTGGCGGATCTCGGTGACCCGCGCGTCCTTCAACCCGTCGGCGAGCTGCGCGCCGACCTTCCGGACGTTCTCGAGCAGGTCGTCGTTCTCGATCGTGTCGATGACCGCGAGCGCCGCCGCTGCGGCGACCGGGTTGCCGCCGAAGGTCGTGCCGTGGTTCCCGGGCTGGAGCAGCCGACCGTACTCCCCCACCGCAACACAGGCTCCGATCGGGATCCCCCCGGCGAGGCCCTTGGCGAGGGTGACCACGTCGGGTGTCACGCCGCTCCGGCTGTGCGCGAACCAGTCACCGGTGCGGCCCATGCCGGTCTGCACCTCGTCGAACCAGAGCAGCGCCCCGTGCCGGGTCGTGACCTCGCGGGCCGCGCGAAGGTAGCCCTCCGGGGGCATGACCACACCGGCCTCGCCCTGGATCGGCTCGAGCACGACGGCGGCCGTCTCGTCGGTGACGGCGGCGGCCAGTGCTTCGGCGTCGCCGTAGGGAACGAAGGTCACCCCGGCCGGCAGCGGCTCGAACGGCTCGCGGTAGGCGGCCTTCGAGGTCAGGGCGAGCGAGCCCATGGTGCGGCCGTGGAAGCTGCCCTCGGTGGCGATCACCTGGGTGCGCCCGGTGCGACGGGTCAGCTTGAACGCGGCCTCGTTCGCCTCCGCGCCGGAGTTGGCGAAGAAGACCCGTCCCTCGACGCCGAGCAGCGAGAGCAGCCGCTCCGCGAGCGAGACCTGTGGTTCCGTCGCGAAGAAGTTGGAGACGTGCCCCAGGGTCGAGAGCTGCTCGGTAACGGCTGAGACCAGCGCGGGGTGCGCGTGGCCGAGCGCGTTCACCGCGATGCCGCCGAGCAGGTCGAGGTACTCCTTGCCGTCGGCGTCCCAGACCCGGGCGCCCGCACCGCGGGTGAGCACGAGCTTGGGCTTGCCGAAGGTGTTCATCAGAGCGTGGGCGTACCGCTCCTGTACGGCGTCGCTGGTCGTGGCTGTCTTGTCGTTCATGTCACTGGTCCTTCCGCAGGGCGGTGCGTACCTTCGTCTCCACCCCGGGCAGCACCTGGGTGCCCACGCCCTCGTCGGTGAAGATCTCGAGCAGGACGGCGTGCGGCTCGCGGCCGTCGACCACGGTCGCCTTGGGGACCCCGCCGGTGACCGCCGTCAGGCAGGCCTGCATCTTCGGCACCATCCCGCTGGCGAGAGTCGGCATCAGCTCAGCGAGCGCCTCGGGGCTGATCTGGCCGATCACGTCGTCGCTGTCGGGCCAGTCACGGTAGAGACCCTCGACGTCGGTCAGGACGAGCAGCTTCTCCGCACCGAGCGCAACCGCGAGGGCGGCGGCCGCGGTGTCGGCGTTGACGTTGTGGACCAAGCCGTTCTGGTCCGGAGCCACCGAGGAGATCACGGGGATGCGCCCGGCCTCGACGAGGTCCTTCACCGCCTCCGGCCGGACCTGCTCGACCTCGCCGACGAGGCCGAGGTCGATCTCCTCGCCGTCGACCATCGTGGTCGTCGGACGGGCCGTGAAGAGGCCTGCGTCCTCGCCGGAGAGCCCGACCGCGAGAGGCCCGTGCTGGTTGATCAGGCCGACCAGCTCCCGGCTGACCTGCCCCACCAGGACCATGCGGACGACGTCCATCGCCTCCGGCGTGGTGACGCGGAGGCCGCCGCGGAACTCGGACTCGATGCCGAGACGGTCGAGCATCTTGCTGATCTGAGGTCCGCCGCCGTGGACCACGACAGGCCGGAAGCCGGCGTACCTGAGGAAGACGATGTCCTCGGCGAAGGCACGTTTGAGCCCCTCGTCGGTCATCGCGTTGCCGCCGTACTTGATGACGATCGTCTTGCCGTGGTACTCCTTCAGCCACGGCAGCGCCTCCGCGAGGGTGGTGGCCTTCGCGGTGATCTGCTTCCACTCGTCGGGGCTCTTGCCGGCGTCCAACAGGAACTCGTTCGTCGTCATGGGTGGTCCTCAGCTCGAGTAGGCGGAGTTCTCGTGGACGTAGGCGTGGGTGAGGTCGTTGGTCCACACCGTGGCGCGGGCATCGCCGGCCTTGAGGTCGATCGTCACGCTGACCTCGCGGCCCGACAGGTCGACCAGCTCGGGCGACTCGGCCGGCTCCGAGGAGCGGCACACCCAGACCCCGTTCATCGCCACGTCGAGGTCGGCCGGGTCGAAGGCGGCCGAGGTGGTGCCGATCGAGGCGAGTACCCGGCCCCAGTTGGGGTCCTTGCCGAAGACGGCGGCCTTGAACAGGTTGCTGCGCGCGACCGAGCGGCCCACCTCGACCGCGTCGTCCTCGTCAGCGGCGTTCAGCACGGTGATCGCGATCTCGTGGTCGGCGCCCTCGGCGTCGGCGAGGAGCTGCATGGCGAGGTCGGTGCAGGTGCGGGTGAGCGCCTCGGTGAAGTCGTCCAGCGTGGGGGTGATCCCGGACGCACCGCTCGCGAGGAGGGTCACCGTGTCGTTGGTGGACATGCAGCCGTCCGAGTCGAGCCGGTCGAAGCTCACCCGGGTCGCTGCTCTGAGCGCCTGGTCGGCCTCGGCGGGGGTGATCTTCGCGTCGGTGGTGAGTACGACGAGCATGGTGGCGAGCTGAGGGGCGAGCATCCCGGCGCCCTTGGCCATCCCGCCCACCGTCCAGCCGCTCCCCTCGACAACGGCCTGCTTGCTCACCGAGTCGGTCGTCATGATCGCCTCGGCCGCGTCGGCGCCGCCGTCAGTGGAGAGCGTGGACGCGCAGGCGTCGACCCCTGCGAGCAGGTGGTTCCGGTCGTTCTTGAGGCCGATCAGGCCGGTGGAGCAGACCACGACGTCGATCGCGCCGATGCCGAGTGACTCCGCGGTCTTCTCGGCGACCGCGTGCGTGGTCTGGAAGCCCTCGGCGCCGGTGTAGCAGTTCGCTCCACCCGAGTTGAGGATCACCGCTCGGACGATGCCGTCCTTGACCACCTCCTGGCTCCACAGGATGGGGTTGGCCTTGCAGCGGTTGGACGTGAACACGGTGGCTGAGGAGTACTCGGGCCCGTCGTTGACGACGAGCGCCATGTCCCGGGCTCCGGTGGACTTGATGCCGGCGGCGACCCCGGAGGCGCGGAATCCCTTGGCGGCGGTGACACTCATGCTGTCGTTCCTTCTGATGACTGGTCGGTGGGCTCGTCTGCGGCTCGGACTGTGTGGCCGGATCGTCGCCACTCCTCCGCCGCGCTCTCTGCTCGGTCGGCGGGCACGAGGACCCAGTCGGTGTCGAAGGTGGAGATCGTGAACACCGGGATCTCGCTCTCCGCCAGGGGCTTCAGCAGGGTGCTGAGCACGCCGGTCAGCGCGAAGTCCAGGGGCCCCTCGACGGCGAAGGCGGTGAAGGGTCCCTCCTGGCGGGCCTTGCGGGGCACGCCTGCCCGGCCGCACACCAACGAGGTCTCGGCGGCGGTGGCGGTCACCGAGAACAGAGAGCCGGACGCGGCCCAGGCCGGGATGTCGGCGCCGGGGCCGAGCCGGACGACGGCGAGCTCCTCGGCGTGCTGCAGCAGGGTGTGGCTCACGGCGCGAGCCCGACCGTGCTCAGGCCGGTGGTCTCGGGAAGCCCGAGCGCGAGGTTCATGCACTGGACCGCCGCGCCGCCGGTGCCCTTGGCCAGGTTGTCCACGGCGCCGACCGCGACCAGTCGGCCTGCGCGGCCGCCCGCGTCGGTGTCGACCGTGACCTGCACGTGGACGGCGTTGGAGCCGATCACCGACTTGGTCTGCGGCCACTGCCCCGCGGGCAGGAGGTGGATGAACGGCTCGTTCGCGAAGGCCACCTCGTAGACGGCGTAGGCCTCCTCGGCGGTGACACCCTCCCGGGCGGGCGCGGAGCAGGTCGCCAGGATGCCGCGGGGCATCGGCACGAGCAGCGGGGTGAAGGAGACGGCGACCGGGTCCTCGGTCAGGCCGGAGAGGTTCTGGCCGATCTCGGGGGTGTGCCGGTGGGTGCCGCCGACGCCGTAGGCGCTCGCCGATCCCATGACCTCCGAGCCGAGCAGGTGCGGCTTGGCGGCCTTGCCGGCGCCGGAGGTGCCCGAGGCGGCGACGACCACGATGTCGCTCGGGTCGACGATGCCGGCGGCGACGGCCGGGGCCAGGGTGAGACTGGAGACGGTCGGGTAGCAGCCCGGTACGGCGATGCGGGTGGCCTTCTGGAGCAGCTCACGCTGGCCGCCGAGCTCGGGGAGACCGTAGGGCCAGGAGCCGGCGTGGTCGCCGCCGTAGAACTTCTCCCAGTCCGTCGGGTCCGTGAGCCGGAAGTCGGCACCGCAGTCGATCACGACGCAGTCGTCCGGGAGCGCCTTGGCAATCTCGCCGGACTGGCCGTGCGGCAGGCCCAGGAAGACCACGTCGTGGCCGGAGAGCACCTCCACCGTCGTGTCCTCGAGGACCCGGTCGGCCAGCGGCACGAGGTGCGGCTGGAGCGACCCGAGCCGCTCACCGGCGTTCGACCCGGCGGTCAGTGCGCCGATCTCCACCGAGGGGTGCGCGAGCAGGAGGCGCAGCACCTCACCGCCTGCGTAGCCGCTGGCTCCGGCGACGGCTACCCGATATCTGGTCTTTGAGCTGGCTTCGGCCGACATGCGCATGACCATACAGGAGTCTGCATGGTCATGCGAACGCGGTCAGGACCGGTGGACCGCTCCGTGCCGCTCGGCGGCCAGGGCGACCGCGGCCTCGCGGGCCTCGGCCACCTCTGCGTCGGTGAGCGTCCGGTCGGGTGCCCGGAACCGCATCGCGAAGGCGAGCGACTTCTTCCCCGCACCGATCTGCTCACCGGTGTAGACGTCGAAGAGCCGCACCGACTCGAGCAGCTCGCCGGCTCCCTCGCGGAGCGTGGCCGCGACTGCCGCCGCGGGGACGTCGACGTCGACGACGAGGGCGACGTCCTCCTTGGCGACCGGGTAGGTCGAGAAGACCGGAGCGGGTACGACGGGCACCGCGACGCCGATCAAGGCGTCGAGGTCCACCTCGGCGACCGCCGTGCGCGCGGGAACGCCGAAGGCCTTGCACACCCTCGGGTGGAGCTCCCCCGCATGGCCGATCACGACCCCGTCGAGGAGCACCTCGGCGCAACGCCCCGGGTGCCAGGGCGCGTACACCGCGGACCGGAGCTCCACCTCGACGGCGAAGGAACGGGCCAGGGTGCGCACCGCCTCGAGAGCGTCCGCCCAGGACACAGGACGGCCCTTGCCCCACCAGCCGGACGGCTCACGGTCGCCCGCGAGGGCGACCGCCACGTGCAAGCGGCTGCCGCGGGACCGCCGCCTGGAGGGCCTCCCACTCCTCGTCGGTGGGGCGCCGGTCGACGCCGAGGATGGCTGCCGGGCCGGCGCCGGGCGTCGGCAGGTAGACCGGCGCCTGGTCGAAGAGCGCGAGGTCGTTGATGCCGCGACCGATGTTGCGCGCGAGCGTCTTGAGGATCCCGGGGACGAGCGTGGTGCGCAGCACCGGCTCCTCCTCGGACAGCGGGTTCGCGATCCGCACGGTGCGACGTCGGTCGTCCTCGGCCGCCAGCTCGAGGGCGTCCCAGTCGGCGTCGCCGACGAACGGGTAGGTCAGCACCTCGACGTATCCCGCTCCGGCAAGAGCGAGCCCGGCCCGGCGACGGAGCCGCTGGGCTCGGGTCAGCCCTCGCCCGGCCGGCGCGGTGGGGAGCACCGACGGCACGCGGTCGTAGCCGACGATGCGCGCGACCTCCTCGACGAGGTCGTACGGGTCGCTGATGTCCGGCCGCCACGACGGCGGCGCGACGGTGAGTCGGTCCCCCTCGGCGACGACCGTGCAGCCGACCGCGCGGAGGTGGTCCACGACGTTGTCGGCGTCGATCGGGATGCCGGTGATCTGCTGGGGCAGGGTCGCGGCCATGGTGACCGTGCGACCCTCCGGAGGACGGCCGACGTAGGTCACGCCCGGGGTGATGGTGCCGCCGCCGTGCTCCACGAGGAGCTCCGCGACGCGGTCCGCGGCGAAAGCAGGCAGCAGCGGGTCGACACCGCGCTCGAACCGCTTCGACGCCTCGGAGGGGAGCTTGTGCCGCCGGGCGGTGCGGAAGATCGAGACCGGGTCGAAGTGGGCGGCCTCGATCACGATGTGCGTGGTCGCGTCTCCGAGCTCGGTCTCCTGGCCGCCCATGACGCCGGCGAGGCCGATCGGCCCACGGTCGTCGGTGATCAGGAGGTCCTCGGGGTCGAGCTCGCGGGTCACGTCGTCGAGCGTCGTGAGCCGCTCCCCCGGCGTCGCGCGGCGCACGACGATCGGTCCGGACAGCTTGTCGCCGTCGTAGCCGTGGATCGGCTGGCCGAGCTCGAGCATCACGTAGTTCGTGATGTCGACGGCCAGGGAGATCGGGCGCATGCCGGCGAGCTGGACCCGGCGGGCCAGCCAACGGGGCGTCGGTGCCGTCGGGTCGAAGCCGGTGACGGTCCGGGTCGCGAAGACCGGGCAGCCGTCCTCGGCCTCCACGCGCACCGGGTAGCCCGAGTCGTTCGGCGCAGGGACCTGCCGCACGGCCGGGTCGTGGAACTCGACACCGAGGCCGAGCGCGGACTCGCGGGCCAGCCCCCGCAGCGAGAGCGCGTAGGCGCGGTCGGGGTTGATCTCGAACTCGATCACGTCGTCACGCAGGTGGAGCAGCTCGATCGCGTCGTCACCGGGCTTGACCGCGGCGTCGGAGTCGAGGCGTGGGTCGAGCACCAGGATGCCGCCGTGGTCCTCGCCGGTCCCCAGCTCCCGGGTCGAGCAGATCATCCCGTCGGAGACGTGGCCGTAGGTCTTGCGCGCGGAGATCGCGAACGGCCCGGGAAGGACCGAGCCGGGCAGGGACACGACGACCAGGTCGCCCACGGCGAAGTTGTCGGCGCCGCAGACGATCCCCCGGTACTCGGCACTGCCACCTTCGTCGTCGTTGTGCAGCTCGTTATGGACTGGCCCCACGTCGACGCGGCACCAGCGGATCATCTTGCCGTTCTTCTGCGGCTCCTCGTCGAATGCGAGGACGCGTCCCACGACGATCGGTCCGGAGATGTCGGAGCCGGGCGCCTCGAGGGCCTCGAGCTTGAGGCCGAGGGCGGTGAGCCGGTGGGCCAGGTGGGCGGCGGTCAGGTCGGCCGGCAGGTCGACGTACTCGCGCAGCCAGGAAAGCGGGGCCCGCATCAGATCTCCGTTCCGAAGGGCAGGGTGAACCGGACGTCACCTTCGACGATGTCGCGCATGTCCTCGATGCCGTGACGGAACATGAGCGTGCGCTCGAGGCCCATGCCGAAGGCGAAGCCGGAGTAGACGTCGGAGTCGATCCCGCAGGCGGTCAGCACGCGCGGGTTGACGACGCCACAGCCGCCCCACTCGATCCAGCCCTCGCCCTTGCAGGTGCGGCAGTCGTCCACGGCAGGTGCCTGGCCACGGCAGACGAAGCAGACCAGGTCGACCTCGGCGCTGGGCTCGGTGAACGGGAAGTACGACGGCCGGAAGCGTGTCGTGATGCCCTCGCCGAACATCGCCTCCGCGAAGTGGTCCAGGGTGCCCTTGAGGTGGGCCATCGAGATTCCCTTGTCGACCACGAGCCCCTCGACCTGGTGGAAGACCGGGGTGTGCGTGGCGTCGAGCTCGTCGGTCCGGTAGACGCGTCCGGGGCAGATCACGTAGATCGGCGGCTCCGTCGTGAGCATGGTGCGGGCCTGCACCGGCGAGGTGTGCGTGCGCAGCACGAGCCCACCTTCGGCCGGCTCGAGCCAGAACGTGTCCTGCATGGTCCGGGCCGGGTGGTCCGCGCCGAGGTTGAGGGCGTCGAAGTTCAGCCACTCGGCCTCGACCTCCGGGCCTTCGGCGACCTCCCAGCCCATCGCCACGAAGACGTCGGCGACGAGCTCCTGGATCGTGGTGAGGGGGTGGCGGGCCCCCTGCGGCTCACGGTCCCACGGGACGGTGACGTCGACGGTCTCCTCGACGAGCATCCGGGCCTCGTGCTCGGCCTCGAGGACGGTCTGGCGGGCGGCGAGCGCCTTGCTGACCACACCCCGCGCCTGGCCGACGCGCATGCCGGCCTCCTTGCGGGCCTGCGGCGGAAGCGCACCGATCTCCCGGTTCGCGAGGGCCAGGGGCGACCGCTCCCCGGTGTGGGCGAGGCGGACCGACTTGAGCTCCTCGAGGTCGCTCGCGCCGGCGATGGCCTCGAGCGCCGCCTCGCGCATCGCGTCGACCTCGTCCGCACGCAACGGTGTGACCTCCACAGGGTCGTAATCGGTGTTCGGGCCCGACATGGCTGCCTTTCACGGGGGTGCGTCTTACAGGGGTGAGACTGGCGTGGCACCGGGGTGCAGCATCAGTCTAGGAAGTGCCGCCTGGCAGGGGCGAACCGGTTTGCGGTGCTGGGACGGGCTCAGTCGGCCCGGCGGTCGTCCGCGGGCCAGACGATGATGATCCGCGCGCCACCGCTGGGTGCCTCGCCGATCTCCACGCGGCCGCCGTGAGCGGTGACCAGGCCGTGCACGATGTACATCCCGAGACCGGACCCGCCACGAATTCCGTGCTTCCAGAACTTCGTGAAGACCCGGCTGCGGATCTCGGGGCTGATCCCCTCCCCCTCGTCGTCGACGCACAGCCGCACGCCGGCGAAGGGGTCCTCGCTGCCCAGCGGCGTCAGGGTGAGTCGCACGACACCCTCACCGTGCCGCACGGCGTTCTCGACGAGGTTCGTGACCACCTGGACGAACTTGTCCGGATCGGCGTACACCATCGGCAGGTCCGGTGCCGCGTCGAGCACGATCTCGCGGCCGGTGCCGGCCCGGATCGAGTCGAGCACCTTCTCCACGGCCGGGGTGAAGTCGATCGGCCGCGGGTAGAGCGAGAGCCGGCCGGTGTCGATGCGGGCCACGTCGAGCAGCTCCGCGATCAGCCGCGTGAGCCGGTCCGCGTCGGAGTTGACCGTGGTGAGCATGAGCTTCTTCTGGTCGTCGTTGAGCCGGTCCCACTTCGTGAGCAGGGTCGCGACGAACCCCTTCACACCGGTGAGCGGGGAGCGCAGCTCGTGAGCGACCGTGGCGACCAGGTCCGAGCGCTCACGGTCGAGCCGGGCGCGGGCACGGGAGGTGCGCAAGCTGACCGCGACACCCCTGGTCGGGCCCTGCCTGCCGTCGCGCACGATGCCGACGGTCAGCAGGAGCTCGGTGCCGTCGGCGAGGAACCAGGACTGCTCCGGGATCCGCGAGCGCAGCCTGGGCCCGTCGTACAGGTTCAGGGTCGAGAACCAGTCGTTCCCTGCCTGGTCCTGCAGCGCGACCACGTCGGCCAGGTGCTTCCCGACCCCGTCGGCGACGCGCAGCATCGTCCGGGCCGCGACGTTCATGGCGGTGACCTGGCCGGTCTCGTCGGCGAACACGACTCCGTCGGGGACAGCGTCGAGAGTCACCTGCGCAAGGGGCCCGGGAGTCGACGTCACCCGCCCAGGCTAGTGGTTGAGCCCTTGGGAGGCGACCCGCCGCACCCCGGGGCGGCGTTGCGCGCGGGCGGAGGCGTAGAGGCACACCGCAGCGGCGGTGGCGAGGTTGAGACTTTCCGCGCGGCCGTGGATGGGAATCCGCACGCGGTGGTCGGCCAGGGCTGCGACCTCGTCGGGCAGTCCCCACGCCTCGTTGCCGAACAGCCACGCTGTCGGCTGCGTCAGCAGCCCTTCGTCGAGCGCGTCGTCGAGGTCGAGCTCGCCGGCGCCGTCGGCCGCGAGCACCTGGAAGCCGCGAAGCTTGAGCGCGGAGATGACCGAGTCGCTGTCCGGGTCGACCGCGAGACCGAGGTGGAAGAGGCTCCCGACACTGGCCCGGACCGCCTTCCCGTTGTACGGGTCGACCGAGCTGCCGGTCAGCACGACGGCGGTCGCGCCCGCGGCGTCGGCGCACCGGATCACCGTTCCGGCGTTGCCGGGGTCTCGGACGTCGGCGCAGACCGCGACCAGGGAAGACCCGCTCGCGGGCCTCTCCGGGAGTACGTCGGACAGCGGCCTGTCGACGAACCGGCAGACGGCGACGAGCCCCTGAGGGTGGACGGTCTCGGCCAGGGACGCCAGGGCGGCGTCGTCGACGAGGTGCCACGCCACGTCGTGGTCGGCCGCGCGGGCCCGGATGTCGGGGTGCGCGTCGGCCGCACCGGGAAGCGCGAAGACCTCCTCCACGCAGCCGGGGAGGTCGAGCGCTTCACGGACCGCCTGTGGACCTTCGGCCAGGAACCGCCTGGTCTCGGCCCGGGAAACACGTCGGGCGAGCCTCCGTGCCGCCTTCACCCGTCCGCTCTTCACCGAGAGCAGCGGGAGTTCGGCAGGGAGACTCGCCATCGACGTGTGTCGTGCTGGATCGCCCGTGGTCAGCTGGCTGACCATCAGGGTCGATCAGGCGGACGCCTCGGCAGTGGTCTGCGCGTTGACGTCCTCGGGGAGGTTGGCCTTGGCCAGCTCCACCAGCGAGGTGAACGTGGCGGCGTCGTTGACGGCCATGTCCGCGAGGATCTTGCGGTCCACCTCGACACCGGCGGCCTTGAGGCCCTGGATGAACCGGTTGTAGGTCATCCCGTTCGCGCGGGCCGCGGCGTTGATCCGCTGGATCCACAGCTTGCGGAACTCGCCCTTCTTGGCGCGACGGTCACGGTAGCTGTAGACCAGCGAGTGGGTGACCTGCTCCTTGGCCTTGCGGTAGAGCCGCGAACGCTGACCGCGGTAACCGGACGCGCGCTCGAGGGTTACCCGGCGCTTCTTCTGGGCGTTGACTGCCCGCTTGACGCGTGCCACTTAATACTCCTTGATGCTTGCAACGTTGGGGGTCGGCGAGAGGACCGTCAGGTCACCTGCCGAGCAGCTTCTTGACCTTCTTGACGTCAGCCTTGGCGACGTCCTCGGTGCCGGCGAGACGGCGGGTGAGGGTCGAGGGCTTGTGCTCGAGCAGGTGGCGCCGACCGGCCTTCTGCCGACGGAGCTTGCCGGAGCCGGTCACCTTGAAGCGCTTGCTCGCACCGGAGTGCGCCTTCATCTTCGGCATTACTTGTCCTTCTCTCATGGGTGCGCCGGTGAGGGCGCACCCGTGTTCATGACTGGGTCACATGTCTGGGTCGAGGTTCTCCGAGCGACGGCGAGGCTTCTTGCCACCGGTCTCAGCGGTCGCCCCGGCAGAGCGCTCCGCGTGCTCGGCGGCCTTCTCGGCCTCGCGCTCGGCGGCCTTCTCGGCCTTCTCGGCCTTGACCTCCGCCTTCGCCTCGGACTTCTTCTTGTGCGGCCCGAGCACCATGATCATGTTGCGACCATCCTGCTTCGGTGCCGACTCGACGAAGCCGAGCTCGCTCACGTCCTCTGCGAGACGCTGCAGCAGCCGGAACCCGAGCTCGGGGCGGTGCTGCTCGCGACCACGGAACATGATCGTGATCTTCACCTTGTCGCCCTGGCGAAGGAACCGCACGACGTGACCCTTCTTGGTCTCGTAGTCGTGCGCGTCGATCTTCGGCCGGAGCTTCATCTCCTTGATGACCACGTTCGTCTGGTTACGACGGGCCTCGCGTGCCTTCTGCGCGTTCTCGTACTTGAACTTGCCGTAGTCCATGAGCTTGCAGACGGGCGGACGCGCGGTCGGGGCCACCTCGACGAGGTCGAGGTCTGCTTCCTGGGCGAGACGCAGGGCGTCATCGATGCGGACGATGCCGACGGTCTCGCCGTTCGGGCCGACGAGCCGGACCTCGGGTACCCGGATCCGGTCGTTGATGCGCAGCTCTGTGCTGATGGGTCCTCCTGGGGTGGGTCTACGGTGGCTGACCTGTCGCGCGAAACCCGCTCCCCGTGCCGGAAGTCACCGGACACGAAAAAAGGCCCCCGCACGACCCACAAGCGGAAGCCAGCCCCGACACTCCACCGGTCGTGGCGGCTGTCACCGCACGGCCAGAAAGCGCCTGGCGAGAGTCACCGTGCGGGGCGAACGCCTTCGCACTGCTCTTCTCGCGACCGGACCCGACGACTCGTGTCGATGCGGGTGGGAGAGTGTTCTCCGCTTGTCAGATCTCGCACTGATCAACCATCTGCACGCTCCGGTTGTTCCATCCGGGACTCACAGACAGCCGATCAATTGAGATCGGTCGCGCCAATGCTAGCAAGAGACTGCCGCCGCACGCACATCGATGACGCCGTGACACCCTTGCCCCCATGACCGACATGCCCGCCGAGGGGATCGCCCCCTCCTCCCGCGACATCGCCGACGTCCCCGCGATCGAGATCGTCTCGACCGCCGCGCTGCACCTGATGAGCTCCGCCGCGGTGAACCTCGGGCTCGCGGAGGACCTGCCGGACCACGTGGACCTCGACGAGGCGCGCACCCTGATCGAGGCGCTCGCCGGCCTGGTCACCGCGTCCGCTCCCCGCCTGGGCCACCATCACGCCGCGCCGCTGCGCGACGGCCTGCGCAGCCTCCAGCTCGCGTTCCGGGAGGCCTCGGACATCGAGGACGCCCCCGGCGAGGGCCCGGGCGAGAAGCTCACCGGTCCGGTTCGTCCCCAGCAGCGTCGCTGACCCGCGCCCACGCCCAGCGGTCCCCGGCCTGCACGAGCCGGTAGCCCTCCGCCAGCGAGCGCAGGTCCTCTCCCTCGACCACCAGCATCACCGGCCCTGCGACGTCGACGAGCAGGGCGGCTGCGTCGTCGTGCAGCGCGGCCTCCGCCGCCTGCCGGGCCGAGACCGGGACCGGGCGGGCGTCGGCCTTCCACCGGTGGAGGGGCTCGCTGCCCGTGAACGCGAGCAGGGCCAGGCGACCGTCCCGCCCGCGCATCAGGACCGTCGCCATGTCGGAGGTCTTGTCATGCGCGAGCCCCTGCTCGTCGTACTCCACCTCACCGAGCACGGCGACGACCGGTACCAGCAGGCGGCTGTCCTGGAGAGCCGCCAGCGTCCGGTGATGGAGGCCGTCCGGGTCACCGGCATAGGCGGCCAGCGCGGCGGCCACCCCGGGGTCCACCGACCCGTCGTCGCCGGCGAAGCCCGGGTCTGGGATGGTGCGCATCCCGACAGTCTGCCAACGCAGGCCTCCGCTCGTGCCCTCGGGTGTGACAGGCTGGAGGCGTGGGCTCGTTCGACAGCATCACCTGGCAGGCGCTGACCCTGATCCTCACCCTTGCGGGTCTGGTCGGCACGGTTGCGTTCTGGCGCGTTCGTGGTCCGGTCGCCGGACTGCGCATGCTCGCGGTCACGCTGCTCCCGGCGGCGGCGTACCTCACCGGGACCCTGCGACTGATCTGGGAGATCGGCGACGCGTTCGTCTCGTGGGCCCTGCGCCTCGCGTTCAGTCCGGCCGTCTGGCTGGGCGTGATCCTCGCGGCCGCGTCGTTGTCGCTGTTCTTCCTCGCCGGCGTGCTCCGCCGCAGGGGTGCCGGAAAGTCGTCGTCCGGGTCGCCGAAGGGGGGCCAAGGGGACGGCCCAGGCCCTGCCCGGCAAGACCTCCCAGCCTCCCGCACGGTCCACGGGTACGACGGGCACCGGGGCGGACGACGACGACATGGCCGACATCGAGGCGATCCTCAAGCGACACGGCATCTCGTGAGCCACAGCGCGACCGAGCTCGACGCCGAGAACCCCTGGCACGCCCGCGTCGTCGAGGTCGCCGGGACCGTCGTCGACCGCACACGCCGGGCCGCACCCACGCTCGGCAGCAACAGGCTGGTCTGCATCGACGGGCGCGCCGGGTCCGGGAAGTCCACCCTCGGCCGTGCGGTGCACGCCGTCGCCTCCACCTTCGGCAGCTCGTACCTGATCCACCTCGACGACCTGCTGGACGGCTGGTCGGGGCTGGCTCGGGTGAGCCGGACGCTCGACCGGGACGTGCTCACACCGCTCCGGGACGGCAGGCCGGGGCGTTACCACCGTTACGACTGGGTTCTCGAGCGGTTCGCGGAGGCGCACCTGGTGGAGCCCGTCGACATCCTGGTCGTCGAGGGAGTCGGGTCCGGCGCGGCGTCGTACTCGTCGTCGACCACCACGCTCGTCTGGGTCGACGCGCCTGGGGAGCTGCGCCTGGCTCGCGGCATGGCCCGCGACGGCGAGGCGATGCGTCCGCGGTGGCTGCAGTGGATGGCCGACGAGGACGCCCTCTTCCGGCGCGAGCGCACCCGGGAGCGGGCCGACGTGATCGTCGACGGCAGCGGCGACCCGGAGCGCCCCGTCGCGCTGCCCTGAGCCTCGCCGGCCAGGTCTCTCGCCGGTCGCCCGGCACCGCGCTGCACGCCGAGCACTGCCGAGCGCCCTCGCTCAGTGGCTTCCGGGGGCGACCCTTGCGGCGTAGTCGGTCCAGCGGCTCTCCACCTCGAAGCCGGCCCTCTCGTAGATCCCCAGGGCGCCGGTCGGGTTCTCGGAGTCCACGTCGAGCGAGGCCTCGTCGAAGCCGGCCGCCCGGTGCTCGGCCAGCGCGTGTGCCAGGAGTGTGCTGGCCAGTCCCCGGCCGCGGTGCTCACGGCGGGTACCGACCTTGGCGACGTAGGCCTCCCGCTTCCCGGTCATCGCGTAGTAGGCGTCGTACTCGTTGGTCTGGACGTAGGCCACGACCTCGCCGTCCCGGGCGGGGTCCACGACCACGAAGCTCAGCTCCGGGCGGAAGTTGCGACTGTCGGTGACCCACTGCTTCCACATCGACTCCGACCACGGGGTGAAGTTCGGGTGGTCGACGAAGGCGGCGTTGTGCGCCTCGTGCATGGCCGCAGCCAGCGTGTCGTCGTACCTGCGCAGCTCGAGTCCCTCGGGGACCATCGCGGGCGCCGTGACCTCGCGTGTCAGGTCGGCACGCATGACGAAGCTCCAGCGCTCGGGCCGGAGGCCGATGTCCGCCATCAGCTGGTGCTGGGCGGTGTTCTCGGAGAGGCCGCGCGACATGAGGAGCGCGGTGAGGTCAGGGTGGCGCTCGGTGTGGATCTCCAGCGCCCGCTGACGCATAGCGGTGGCGAGCAGGGTGCCGATCCCCTTGCCTCGCACGTCGGGCCGCACGGTGCCGTCCATGCCGACCTTGTGCAGCTCACCCGCGGCGGTGCGTGGGTAGACCGTGAAGTGGCCCACGAGGTCGTCTCCGACGAAGGCGCCGACGATGTCCTTGCCGAGCTCGACGTCCGGGTTCGCCATCTCCTCGGCGAGGTCTGCCTCGTTGTAGTGCTCGCCGGTCCGGTCGACCTTCTCGACCTCGGCGAGGAGGCGGTTCCAGGCGGGGATGTCGGCGGTGGTCAGCGGGCGCAGCCGCGGCTCGGTACTCACGGCGACGAGGCTAGGGCCGCAGCCTGGCTGCCCGCAGCCGAATTTCAGCCCGCCCGGCCGCCGTGGCGTGACCGCATGATCTCCCGGAGCTGTTTCACCTGGGCGACCGCCCGGGCGCCGTCCGAGCCCTGGATCCCCATCGCCGAGGCGGTAGACCCGTCCGCGAGCTCGAGGATCGCCCACGGGCCGCCGGCCCGGAGGGTCACGCCCGCGACCTGGTCCCAGGAGTACGTGTGGGAGCGGTAGCCGTTGACGGCGACGAGGCCCTCCGCGCGCGCCTCGACCCGCGACCGGGCCAGGGCGTAGCCGCCGGTGGCCGCCGCCAGCCCGAAGGCGATGAGCGTGAGCCGCTGGAGGAACGTGAACTGGTCACGGACGTGCTGCGGGAAGGCCAGCCAGATGACGGCGCAGACGGCCACCAGGAGAACGCCGAGCACGAGGACGGCGATCCGCACGCCGAACGGGCGGAAGGTCACGGGCAGGGGCTCCGGGTCAGAGCCGGCAGGCATGGATGTCCGTCACGAGGATGCCGCGCGCGCCGATCTCCCACAGCTCGTCCATCAGCCGCTGGGCACCGTCGCGCGGGACCATCGAACGGACGGCGACCCAGCCCTCGCGGTGCAGCGCGGAGATCGTCGGGCTCTCGATGCCGGGCGTGAGCGCCACGGCCTTCTCGACCCGCTCGGTGCGGATGTCGTAGTCCATCATCACGTACGAGCGTGCGACCAGGACGCCCTCGAGCCGTCGCTGGAACACCTCGAAGCCAGCGGGCGTCTCGGCGCCGGCGCGGGTGATCAGGACCGCCTCGGACTCCAGGATCGTGTCGAGCACGACCTCGAGGCCCGCGTGGCGCAGCGTCGAGCCGGTCTCGACGACGTCGGCGATCACGTCGGCCACGCCGAGCTGGATGCTGGTCTCCACCGCGCCGTCGAGCCTCGTGACCGTGGCGTCGATGCCCTGCTCCTCCAGGAACCGGCGCACCACACCGTCGTACGACGTGGCGATCCGCTTGCCGCGCAGGTCCTCGACCGTGCTCACCGTGCCGGGGCGGGTGGCGAACCGGAAGCGGGACCTGCCGAAGCCGAGGGTCAGCACCTCCTCGGCCTTGGCGCCGGAGTCGAGCAGCAGGTCACGGCCGGTGATGCCGATGTCCAGCGTTCCCTCACCGACGTACAGCGCGATGTCGCGGGGGCGCAGGTAGAAGAACTCGACGTCGTTCTCCGGGTCGGTGAGCGTGAGCTCCTTGGAGTCCGAGCGCTGGCGGTAGCCGGCCTCGCGCAGCATCTCCGAGGCGGCCAGGGACAGCGAGCCCTTGTTCGGGATCGCCACCCTGAGGGTGCTGTTCGTGGACATGTCGGGCCTCTCTGGCTTGCTCACAGGTGGGCGTAGACGTCGTCGGTCGTGAGTCCGCAGGCGATCATCAGCACCTGCGCGTGGTACAGCAGCTGGCTGATCTCCTCCGCGGCACGCTCGGGTCCCTCATGCTCCGCCGCCATCCACGACTCCGCGGCCTCCTCGACCAGCTTCTTGCCGATCGTGTGAACACCGGCGTCCAGCTCCTTGACGGTGCCGGACCCGGCGGGCCGGGTCTCGGCCTTCTCGCTGAGCTCCGCCCAGAGCTCGTCGAACGTCTTCATCGAGGCCTTTCCGTGTGGGCGTGCCGCTCCCGCGGGCGTGCGGGAAGCGGCACCAGCCTACGGCGTGGTGAAGGCGGACCGGCCGCGGCTCCTCGCTCACGAGACGTCGGTCACGCGGGGGTCTCGGTGAGCGTCCGGACCTCCGGGACGGGCCGGCGCGACGGGAGCCAGCGCACGAGTCGAGCGGTCTCCATGTCCGAGCCGTACACGAGGAGAGCCAGGAAGACGCCGTACACCGGCAGGTGGCCGACCAGCTCGGTCTGGCCGAACAGCGCCAGGGTGGCGTTGAACGGCACCATCGCCACGAGCACCGCGACCTGCGGCATCGCCCCGGAGACGACCAGCAGGCCGAACAGCAGCTCGACCGCCCCCGCGACGGCGACGAAGGTCGTCGGCTCGAGGTGGATGCCTACGAGGCCGAGGACGTCGAGCGACGGGTACTCCGCCAGCGTGTGCGTCGCCATCTGCCGGGTTGGTGAACTTCTCCGAGAAGGCGAGCGACATCAGGGCCACGCCCACGCCCAGCCGCAGCACCAGCAGGGCTGTGCGAAGCCGTTCCGGCCGGGCCTCGACCCGGCCGTGGGCGTTCTCACCCGGCGGAAGCACGACCAGGAAGGCGGCGACGGCGGCCAGGTTGGCACACTCCAGCAGGGCGACCGGCCCCGCGAAGATCGCGAGAGCCGGCCCCAGGGCGAGGGTCAGCGCGGCCGCCGGCCGGACCCGGAAGCCGGTCACGAGCCAGACGCCGAGCCCGGCCTCCGCGAGCAGCAGACCGGATCCGGTGACCCCGCTGAGCTCGTGGACCGACGGCGTGACGAAGGCCCCGGAAGCGGCCAGCGCGAGCAGGGTCACTCCCAGGTGTATGCCGAGGAGGCGCGGCACCCACGGCGAGAGCCGACCCAGGGGCGCGAGGACGGCCAGCTCGGGACTGGGCAGCCGGAACGCCGCCCATCTCCACGCCAGGGTGACGAGCACCATGACGAGGGTGAGCGCGAGCGGGAGCGGCGAGAGGAAGAACGACCAGTCGTTGCCTGGTGTCTGCTCGACGAACCAGCGTTCGTGCATGGACGGGTCGGCCAGGGTTGCGATCACGGGTGGGCCTCTGTGGTGGGTGCGTCGGGGGTGTCCGGTCGGACAACGTCCCTACCCTCGCCGCTCCCCCATGCCGTCGACACCGGCCGTGCGGCAGGTGTTCGGCGGGACCTACGTCCCTTTTGTCGCGCTCGTGACCTCAGCTGGCGTAGCCGCGCCGGATCTCCCGAAGGGTGGTGGCGGTCTGCAGCGCGGCGGCGGTGGCCTCGTAGCCCTTGTCCTCCCGGGAGCCGTCGAGCCCCGCCCGGTCGAGGGCCTGCTCCTCGGTGTCGCAGGTGAGCAGGCCGAACCCCATGGCCGCGCCCGTGTCGAGCGCCACCCGGTTGAGGCCGTCGGTGGCCGCCGAGCAGACGTACTCGAAGTGCGGCGTGCCTCCGCGGATCACGACACCGAGCGCGACGACGGCTTCGTAGCCCTTCTCGGCGAGGGCTGCCGCCACGACCGGGAGCTCGAAGGAGCCGGGCACGCGTACGACGGTGGCCGCCTCGACCTTGTGGTCGGTGAGCGCCCGTCGAGCGCCGGCGAGCAGGCCGTCCATGACCTGGTCGTGCCAGCTGGCCGCGACCACCGCGACCCGCAGGTCGTGGCAGTCGATCGGGGTGACGGTCGGTGAGCCCTCGCCGCTCATGCCAGCTCTCCTTCGTTCTCTGCCGCGCCCAGGTGGGGCAGGTCGTGCCCCATCCTGTCGCGTTTGGTCAGCAGGTAGGCCAGGTTGTGGTCGTTCGGGTGTGGCGTGAGGCGGACCCGCTCGGTGACCGTCACGCCGTAGTCCTCGAGCCCGGTGGTCTTCGCGGGGTTGTTGGTGAGCAGCCGGACCGACCTGACCCCCAGGTCGCGAAGGATCTGGGTGGCGGCGCCGTAGTGGCGCGCGTCCGCGGGGAGGCCGAGGTCGAGGTTCGCGTCCACGGTGTCGCGACCGCCGTCCTGGAGCTGGTAGGCCTGCAGCTTCGCGACCAGGCCGATCCCCCGGCCCTCGTGGCCGCGCAGGTAGACGACGACGCCGCGCCCCTCCGTCACGATCCGTTCGAGCGCCTCGTCGAGCTGAGGCCCGCAGTCGCACCGGCGCGACCCGAAGACGTCGCCGGTCAGGCACTCGGAGTGGACCCTGGTGAGCACGTCCGTGCCGTCGCCGAGGTCGCCGTACACGAGGGCGATGTGCTCGGAGTGGTCGATGGTGATGGTGTAGCCGTAGGCGATGAAGTCCCCGTGCGCGGTGGGGAGCCTGGTCTCCGCGGCCCGCGAGACGTGGCTCTCGTGCCGGCGGCGGTAGTGGATGAGGTCCTCGATGGAGATCATCCTCAGGCCGTGCTCGTCGGCGAACTCACGCAGCTCGCGACCACGCTTCATCGTGCCGTCGTCGTTGACGATCTCCGAGATCACGCCGGCCGGGGACAGGCCGGCCAGCCGCGCGAGGTCGACCGCCGCCTCGGTGTGCCCGGGGCGGACCAGCACGCCGCCCTCCTGGTAGCGCAGCGGGAAGACGTGTCCTGGCTGGGTGATCTCGAACGGCTCGGTGGCGGAGTCGTTGAGCACCCGCACGGTTCGCGACCGGTCCGCCGCCGAGATGCCGGTGCTGACACCGTCCCGCGCGTCGACGGAGACGGTGTACGCGGTGCGGTGGCGGTCCCGGTTGTGGGGGGTCATCAGCGGGATCCCGAGGCGGTCGAGCGTCGCGGCCGTCATGGGGGCGCAGATCACGCCCGAGGAGTACCTGATCGTGAACGCCATCAGCTCGGGCGTGGACTTGCTCGCGGCGAAGACGAGGTCGCCCTCGTTCTCCCGGTCCTCGTCGTCGACGACGACCACGGCCTTGCCGGCCGCGATGTCGGCGATCGCCTCCTCGACGGTGTCGAGCCTGACATTGGGCGCGCCGCTCATGCGGGCACCTCCTCCGGTACGTCGGTGCGGTCGGTCTCGAGCGCCTGCCGCACCCGGAGCCAGGTCCAGAAGCCCCAGGCGCAGAACGCTCCGTAGAGCAGGTAGAGGGCAGCGGACGGGTAGTAGCCGGCCTGGAGCAGCAGGGGCACTCCGACGACGTCGACCGCGATCCAGATCAGCCAGAACTCGGTCCAGCCGCGGGCCATGCCGTAGGTGGCGAGGATCGACCCGGTGAGGATCCAGGCGTCGGGCAGTGGCCCCCACGAGCCGAGTGCCTTCAGCACGACGTAGAACACGCCCGTGCCGACGACCGCGAAGGTGACCAGCTGCGCCCAGCCGCGCCGGCCGGCCCAGGACGGCGTGATCGCGCCCCCGTCGGCGCTCTCGCCCTCCCGGCGGCTCTGCCGCCAGCGCCACCAGCCGTAGACCGACACGGCCAGGAAGAACACCTGCCTTCCGGCCTGTCCCCACAGGTCGTGGACCTGCGGCTTGTCGAGGATGCCCCCGACGAACACCGTGAAGAGCACGAGGTTGCCGACGATCCCGACCGGCCAGGCCCAGACCTTTCGCCGCATGCCACCCACGGCGCTGGCCAGGCCGAAGACGTTCCCGACCACCTCGCGCACGAGGATCGCCGAGGAGCCGAGGGTGATGCTGCCCTCGAGCAGCCAGTGCAGGAGGCTCACGCGGGGTCCTTCCGGGTGGTGGGGTCGAGCAGCCGCTCGACGTACTTGGCGATGACGTCGACCTCGAGGTTCACCCGGTCGCCGGGCTCCTTGAAGCCGAGCGTGGTGCGGGCGAGGGTCTCGGGGATCAGCGAGACGGTGAACGAGTCGGTGCCGACCTCGACGACGGTCAGCGAGACGCCGTCGACGGTGATCGACCCCTTCGTGACGAGGTAGCGGGCGATGTCCGCCGGGAGGCCGATCTCGACGACCTCCCAGTGCTCGCTCGGGGTGCGGCCGACGATCTCGCCGGTGCCGTCGACGTGTCCCTGGACGATGTGGCCGCCGAGCCGCGTCTTCGGGGTGACCGCGCGCTCGAGGTTCACCCGGTCGCCGGGTGCGAGGCCGCCGAGGGAGGTCTTGTCGAGCGTCTCGTGCATGACGTCGGCGGTGAACGTCTCCTGGTCGCGTTCGGCCACGGTGAGGCAGCAGCCGTTGACGGCGATCGAGTCGCCGAGCCCGGCGTCGAGCGTGACGTGGGGGCCGCGGACCGTCAGCCGGACCGCGTCGCCCTGGTCGACCACCCCCTCGACGACGCCGAGCTCCTCGACGATTCCGGTGAACATCAGTGCTCCTTGCTCGTGATGGGGGTCAGCGTGAAGCGGGCGTTGGCGTCGTTGCCCTCACCCACGACGGAGATGTCGACGACGTCGAAGCGCACCGCCTCCGCCATCGTGGTGACGCCGAGGTCGGCGACCGAGCTCAGCCCGGCTCCGAGGAGCATCGGCGCGACGTACGCGACGACCTCGTCGACCAGCCCGGCCTTGAGGAACGCCGCGCCGAGCGTGGGGCCGCCCTCGAGGAAGACGTGCCGGCGTTCGCGCTCGTGCAGCTCCTGCAGTGCCTCGGCCGGGTCGCGGGTCGGGAGTACGACGGTCTCGGCGACGTCGTTGAGGACCCGGCGACCGGGCGGGATCTCCCGCAGACCCATCACGGCGCGCAGCGGCTGGTGCGGGAGCGGCCTGTTGTCGGCGTCGCGGACCGTGAGCTCCGGGTCGTCGACGAGGACGGTGCCCGTGCCGGCGAGGATCACGTCGCTCAGCGCACGGAGCCGGTGGGTGTCGAGGCGCGCCGCCGGGGAGCTCACCCAGCGGCTGGTGCCGTCGGCGGCGGCGCTGCGCCCGTCGAGGGTGGCGGCGAACTTCCAGGTCACGAACGGCCGCCCGTGCTGGACCGAGAAGGTCCAGGCCCGGTTGATGCGCTGCGCGTCCTCGGCCATCAGCCCGTGTGCGACGTCCACCCCTGCCTCGCGGAGCGTTGCGGCTCCACCTGCGGCGAGGGGGTTCGGGTCGGCCTGCGCGTAGACCACGCGGGCGACACCTGCGTCGAGGAGTGCCTGTGCGCACGGTCCGGTGCGGCCGGTGTGGTTGCACGGCTCGAGAGTCACCACGGCCGTCGTACCCCTGGCGCAGGCACCTGCCTTCGCGAGGGCGTCGGCCTCGGCGTGGGGCGTGCCGGCGCCGCGGTGGAGCCCCTCCGCGACCAGCGTGCCGTCGGGGGCGAGCAGGACGCAGCCGACCCGGGGGTTGGGGCCGGTCGGGACACCAGGGGTCCGGGCCAGCTCGAGGGCGCGCCCCATCGCGCGGCGCTCCGCCGGGCTGAACGTCATCGCTGCCCCTCTCGTCCTTCGCGGACTCCGGGGCCATGGAACGGCTGCCGCCCACGCGGTGGGACCCGAGCCGTTGCTCGGTCGTCACGGCGTACGGCGGACAGCTGCGTGCGCTTCCCATCCGGACTTTCACCGTCGGTCCAGGAGTTCCACCTGGTCAACCGGCCGCTGGATGCGGACGGGTCGCGGACTTTCACCGCCGGCTCGGAATTACACCGACCCCAGAGCACGCGAGCTCTTCACTCGTCACGCAAAGCGTGCCACATCCACCGAAGCGACGGCCATGTGACCTCTCCCACCGAGACGCGCGGGGTGGCGCGGGTGGTCCGGCCGCGCCGGGCACGTACACCGACAGGACAAAGTCTCGATCGAGCTCCGGAGCCCCGCCTGGCGCCGGCCCAGGTACCGACTTCCTGCCTGCCGGTGTACGACGCCAGCGGCGGTCAGCAGCGCCGGCCACTCCGCGACTGCCCACGGCCCACAGGCGTGGGTCAGACGCAGGAGGCAGCCGTCGCCGCGGCGCGCAGCTGCTCGACCATCTTGTTGGGGTCGTCGGCGCGGAAGACCGAGGAGCCGGCGACGAACACGTCCGCGCCCGCCTCGGCGCACCGCTCGATCGTCTCGAGCGAGATCCCGCCGTCGACCTGCAGCCACATCTCCAGACCGTGCTTGTCCATCAGCTCACGGGTGCGGCGGATCTTCGGCACGCACAGGTCGAGGAACGCCTGCCCGCCGAATCCCGGCTCGACGGTCATCACCAGCAGCATGTCGAGCTCGGGGAGCAGGTCCTCGTAGGGCTCGATCTGGGTTGCCGGCCGCAGGCCCATCCCGGCCTTCGCGCCCTTCGCCCGGAGCTCCCGGGCGAGCCGGACCGGCGCCGTGGCGGCCTCGACGTGGAAGGTCACCGAGGAGGCGCCCGCCTCGACGTAGCCCGGCGCCCAGCGGTCCGGGTCCTCGATCATCAGGTGGCAGTCCAGCGGCGTGTCCGTGGCCTTCGCCAGCGCCTCGACGACCGGCATCCCGAGCGTGAGGTTCGGGACGAAGTGGTTGTCCATCACGTCGACGTGGAGCCAGTCGGCATTGGACACGCGCTCCGCCTCGGCGGCGAGGTTGGCGAAGTCTGAGGCGAGCATGCTCGGTGAGATCTGGATACCCATGGCGGGGTTGATCCTAGGCGTCGGGGTCGGCCGGCGGCTCCGCGCCCTCCCGCTCGTCGCGATCGGCCCACTCCAGCAGCGGGCTCAGGTCGAAGACCGCGTCGTCGATGCCGGCGTGGAGGTCGCCGAGCTGGGCGTACCTCTTCGGGACGGTCGCGATGGTGAGCTCGCGTGGGGCCACGTCGTCGACCTCGTCCCAGCGGATCGGGGTGGAGACTGTCGCCTCGGGGTTGCCGCGGACGGAGTAGGCGCTGGCGATGGTGTGGTCGCGGGTGTTCTGGTTGTAGTCGACGAACAGCTTCCGGGGGTCCCGGTCCTTGCGCCACCACGTGGTGGTGACCAGGTCCGGCGCCCGCCGCTCGACCTCGCGCGCGAACGCCAGCGCCGCCCGGCGTACGTCCTGGAAACCCCAGTCGGGCTTGATCCGGACGTAGACGTGCAGGCCGTTGCCACCGGAGGTCTTCGGCCAACCCACCGCCCCGAGGTCGTCGAGCACCTCGTGTGCGACGTGCGCCACCCGGCGCACGTCGTCGAAGGGGCACTCCGGCATCGGGTCCAGGTCGATCCGCCACTCGTCGGGCTTCTCGGTGTCGGCGCGGCGGGAGTTCCAGGGGTGGAACTCGACCGTGGACATCTGGACCGCCCAGATCACGCTCGCCAGCTCGGTGACGCAGAGCTCGTCGGCGTACCTGTCGTAGCGCGGGAACTTCACCCGCACCGTCTCCAGCCACGGTGGTGCGCCACGCGGCACCCGCTTCTGGTGCACCTTCTCCCCCGCGACGCCTTCGGGGAAGCGGTGCAGCATGCAGGGCCGCTCGCGGAGGGCGTTCACGATCCCGTCGCCGACCGAGAGGTAGTACTCGACGAGGTCGAGCTTGCTCTCTCCACGCGCCGGGAAGTACACCCGGTCGGGGTTGGAGATCCGCACGACCTTGTCGTCGACCTCGACCTCCACGGCAGGCGACCCCGATGACTTGGCGGACATGCCGCCGACGCTACCGCTCCTGACGCTTGCGGAGCAGCGCGAAGAACATCGCGTCGGTGCCGTGTCGGTGTGGCCACAGCTGCACGGTGCCGGGGAGCCGGGCCTCGTCGGCGCGCAGGTCGGGCACCCCGGCGAACAGCGGCGCGGCGTCCTCGAGGGCGACGTCGGGCCGTTCCGCCAGCACGCGCTCGACCACCTCGGACGTCTCCGCCAGCACCGGCGAGCAGGTCACGTAGGCCACCACTCCCCCGGGCCGCACGGCATCGATCGCCGAGCGCAGGAGGCTCTCCTGGAGCGGGACGAGCGTGTCGAGATCGGAGGGCGTACGACGCCAGCGCGACTCAGGCCGACGGCGCAGGGCGCCGAGCCCCGAGCAGGGGGCGTCCACCAGCACCCGGTCGAAGGTGCCCGCCGACCAGGCGGGTGCCGTGCCGTCGGCGGCGATGACCCCCGCGAGTCCTGCCGACGCGGTGGCCGTCGCCCGCCGCACCAGACCGGCACGGTGCACCTGTCGCTCGGACGCGAGGACGTGCGCTCCGCGCCCCGCGGCGAGGGACGCGAGCAGCGCGGACTTCCCGCCGGGGCCGGCGCACATGTCGAGCCACCGCTCGTCGCGGCCTTCGACGTCTGCGGCCGCCAGCGGCGAGCGCGACGAGCTGGGAGCCCTCGTCCTGGACCCCCGCCCGCCCCTCGGCGACCGCGGGAACCGACGCCGGGTCGCCGGCGGCGAGCTCGACGGCGTAGGGGGACATCGCCGAGGCGGTTCCGCCGGCCTCGACGAGCTCGTCCGCGGTGGACAGACCCGGGCGGGCGACCAGAGTCACCTTCGGCGATGCGTTGTCGGCGGCCAGCAGGGCCTCGAGGTCGGACCCGGAGCGGGCCGGGCCGCCGAGCGCGGCGTCGAGCGCCTCGACCACCCACCGCGGGTGTGAGTAGGCGACCGACGCGAACCCGACCGGGTCCGTCGCCGGGTCCGGCGCGACCCGTCGCACCCACCCGGACAGGTCGTGCGCGGCGACCTTGCGCAGCACGGCGTTGACGAAGCCCGCCGGCCCGTGACCGACGCGCTGCCGGACCAGGTCGACGGTCGTGGACACCGCGGCATGGGTCGGGACCCGCATCGCCAGGAGCTGGTGGCACCCGAGCCTGAGTGCGTCGAGCACCGCAGGGTCCACCTTCGCGAGCGGACGGTCGACGCAGCCCGCCAGGACGGCGTCGTAGGTCCCCTGTCGCCTCACCGTCCCGGAGACGAGCTCCGTGGCGAACGCGGCGTCGCGGCCGGCGATCCCGCGTTCGCGGAGCATCGAGGCCAGCAGCAGGTTGGTGTAGGCGTCCTGCTCGCGCACTCCAGCGAGCACGTCGTAGGCGAGCAGCCGCGGGGCGTCCACCTTGGCGCCGGCGGCCTTCCCGGGCCGGGGTCTCCCCGCGCGGGGGCGGCGTCGGGGGTCAGCCACCGAGTGTCTCGCCGGAGCCCAGCCGGACGCCCCGGGCCCAGTCGGCGGCCTGCATCTGCTTCTTGCCGAACGCCTTGACCTCGCCGAGCTGCACCGGGTCGGTGCCGGTGCCGACGAACACGGCGTTCTTGGTCACCTCGAGAACACCCGGTGCGAGCCGGTCGCGGCCCTCGGCAAGGGCGACCGGCGCGATCTTGACCCGCTCACCGGAGTACGTCGACCACGCGCCCGGTCCCGGCGTGCACGCGCGGATGCGGCGGTCGACCGCGATCGCGGGCTCGGCCCAGTCGATCTCGGCGTCCTCCACCAGGATCTTCGGGGCGAAGCTGACGCCCTCGGAGGGCTGCTCCCTGGCCTCGATGGAGCCGTCCTCGATGCCGTCGAGGGTCGCGACCAGGAGCCCTGCGCCGCTGTGGGCGAGGCGGGTCAGCAGGTCGCCGGCGGTGTCCGTGGGGCGCACGGTCTCCGTCACGACGCCGAAGGTCGGCCCCGCGTCGAGCTCCTTCACGATCCGGAACGTGGTGGCGCCGGTGATCTCGTCGCCCGCCCAGATCGCGTGCTGCACCGGCGCCGCCCCCCGCCAGGCGGGCAGCAGCGAGAAGTGCAGGTTGACCCAGCCGTGCTCGGGGATGTCGAGGGCGCTCTGTGGCAGCAAGGCGCCGTAGGCCACGACCGGGCAGCAGTCCGGGCCGAGCTCCTTCAGGCTTGCCTGGAACTCCGGGTCCTTCGGGTGGCCGGGCTTGAGCACCGGGACACCGAGCTCCTCGGCACGCTGGGCCACCGGGGAGGCCACGAGCTTGCGCCCTCGGCCCGCCGGGGCATCGGGCCGGGTCACGACGCCGACCAGCTCATGCCGGCTCTGGGCGATCGCGTCCAGCGCCGGGACGGCGACCTCGGGCGTGCCCGCGAACACGACCCGCATCAGAGGCCGAACCCCTTCATGGCGTGCGGCGACACCTTGACCGCCGGCGGGGTCTCGCCGAACCATTCGGCCTCACGGATCGCCTTCATGGCGAGCTTGCGGGTCTCCCGGTCCAGCCGGTCGATGAACAGCACGCCGTCGAGGTGGTCGGTCTCGTGCTGGATCGCCCGGGCGAGCATCTCGGAGCCCTCGACGGTGACCGGGTCGCCGTACATGTTCCAGCCCTTGGCGACCACCGACATCGCCCGCTTGCAGTCGAAGGTCAGCTCCGGGATGGAGAGGCACCCCTCGGGGCCGTCCTGCTCCTCGTCGGAGAGGGAGAGGTCCGGGTTGACCAGGTGGCCGAGCTCGCCGTCGACGTACCAGGTGAACACCCGCAGCTCCACGCCGATCTGGGGAGCGGCGAGGCCCGCCCCGGGCGCGTCGCGCATGGTGTCGGTGAGGTCCTCGACGAGGCGGCGCAGCTCCTTGTCGAAGTCGACGACCTCGGCGGCCCGGCTTCTGAGCACCGGGTCTCCGAAGAGGCGGATCGGCTGGACGGCCACATGGTCTCCTTGGCGTGCGTGGCGGTGAACCGCCGGGGTGCGGGCGACTGACCAGTCTACGGACCCCGGTTGCCAGCCGCTGCTCACCCCAGCCCGACCGGGTCGACCTGGACCCGCAGCCCCTCGAGCTTCTTGGCGTCCCGGACCCCCTGCATCTCCACCAACGCACGGGAGAGCGCAGCACCGTGCGCACGCGGGACCCGCACGACGACCCGGACGAGCGGGTGCTCCGGCGCCGGCTGCCCTCCGGACCGCCCTTCCACGGGCACGGGACCGAGCACCTCCGCACCCTCCGGCAGGGTGAGCGCCTCGACGGCGCCCTCGACGGCCTCGGCCGAGCCGGTGAGGGTGGCCAGCCGGGACGCGGGCGGAAGGTGCGCCGACTGGCGGTCGGCGAGCTCGCGCTGGGCGAACCCGGCCGGGTCCCACCGCAGGAGGGCCTGGAGCACCGGCTCCTGGCTCTCCCCCACAGCGACGACGCGGCCACCCGCGCCGGCGGGACGGGCCAGGGCCGCGGCGTTCATCCACCTGCGAAGCGACTCCTCGGTGGTGCGCAGGTCGGTGCGGGCGAGCATCAGCCAGGTGTCGAGCAGCACCACGCAGGAGTAGCCGCCCTCGGCCACCGGCTCGGCCCCGGGCGTCGCGACGACGACGGACGGCGTCGCCGGGACCGTGGCGAGGACCCGGTCGCCGGAGGACGTCCGCACCAGGACTGACGGGAACGCCCGGCCGATCTCCTCGGCGGTACGACGGTCGCCACGCACCGGAGCACGCAGGCCCCGCCCGCCGCACTCGCCACAGGACCAGGCGCGCTCCTCGTGCGCGCACCAGGCGCACGTGGGCGGCCGGTGCGCGGCGGTCAGGCGCAGCGGCCCGGAGCAGACGCTGCACCGCGCCGGCGTCCGGCATCGGTCACAGGCCAGACTCGTGGCGTAGCCCTGCCGCGGTGTCTGGAGCAGCACCGGGCCGTGCTCGAGCCCGGACCGGATCGCGTCGAACGCGGTCCTCGGCAGCCGGACCGACCGGGCGAACGGGTCGCGCTCCAGCTCGACGTCCGTGGCTCCGGTGACCGCGATCCGCGCTCCACGCTCCCGGATCACCTCGCGCGGGGCGAAGATCTCGTGGGCCCAGCGCGTCCGGAGCAGGAACTCGGCCTCGACGGTCCGCGCGAAGCCGCCCACGAGAGCGCCACAGGACTCCTCCTGCGCGCGGAGCAGCAGCACCTCGCGGGTGTGCGGGTAGGGCGCCCTCGGCTCGGCGTAGAGGTCGTCGCCGTCGTCCCACATGGCCACCAGGCCGAGGTCCCGCACCGGCGCGAAGGCGGCTGCGCGCGTGCCGACGACGACCTTCACGGCGCCTCGGGAGACGGCGAGGAAGGAGCGGTAGCGCTCCGCCGGCCCGAGGTCGGCGGTCAGGACGACATGGTGGCCGGACCCGAGGACCGCTCGAAGGGCCTCGTCGACCCGCTCGACGTCGCGGTGGTCGGGTACGCACAGCAGGACTCCGCGGCCCGAGGAGTACGTCGCGGCCGCGGCCTGCGCCAGCATCGTGGGCCAGTCCTCCCCCGGCGTGGCCGACCACACCGCCCGGGGGATGCCGCCTTCGGTCAGCTGGCGGACGAACGCGGAACCACCGGTGTAGGGCGACCAGGCCTTCTCTGCCGCGGCGATGTCGATGTTCGAGGTCGGTGCAGGTGTCGACTGCTGCTTCTCGACAGTTGCATGACGGGCGGGAACGGCGAGCCTGAGCACATCGGAGCGGGTGCCGGCGTAACGGGCGGCGACGGAGGCCGAGAGGGCCGCGACGGCCGGGGAGAGCACCGGCTCGGGGCTGACGGCACGGCGCAGCGGCGCGAGCCGGCCCTGGTGGTTGCTCTCGGCGACCCGGGCCAGGACGAAGCCGTCGACGTCCTGCCCGGCGAAGCGCACCTTGACCCGGGCGCCGGGGACGGCGTCGGCGGACATCTTCTCCGGCACCAGGTAGTCGAACGGCCGGTCGAGGTGAGCCAGCGGCACGTCCACCAGGACCTGCGCGACCGGGTCCTGGGCAGCCGGCTCAAGCGGGCCCTTCGACGTGCTCTTCGACCGTCGCTGTGAGTGCTGCTTGGCGGCGCGCGCCGTGGCCCGGGCCCTGGCCAGCTCCGGGATGAGCGAAGGCTGCCCGGCGTCGCTCTCAGCCGCTCCACCGGCGGTGTCGGGGTCCTCGGGCTCGGTCACGCGGACATCCTTCCAGCCGTCACCGACGAGCGGTCACCCCGCTTCCGCGCGTTGTGGACAGCGACGACCGGACTTACCCATGGAAACGTGACCTACCTCGACGAGCTCGTCGAGGTAGGTCACGTCTTCTCGAGTGAACCTGGGGAACCCTCCGGCCGACGGCCCGCAGGCACCGACCCAGAGGTCAGATGCCGGCGGCCTTCTTGAGCAGGTCGACGCGGTCGGTGCGCTCCCAGGTGAAGGCGGGCAGCTCGCGGCCGAAGTGGCCGTAGGCGGCGGTCTGGGCGTAGATCGGCCGGAGCAGCTCGAGGTCGCGGATGATCGCGGCCGGCCGGAGGTCGAACACCTCGAGCACAGCCTTGCGGATCGTCTCGACCGAGACGTTCTCGGTGCCGAAGCAGTCGACGTAGAAGCCCACCGGGTGCGCCTTGCCGATGGCGTAGGCGACCTGGACCTCGCAGCGCCGGGCGAGACCGGCGGCAACGACGTTCTTGGCGACCCAGCGCATGGCGTACGCAGCCGACCGGTCCACCTTCGACGGGTCCTTGCCGGAGAACGCGCCGCCGCCGTGGCGGGCCATGCCGCCGTAGGTGTCGATGATGATCTTGCGCCCGGTCAGGCCGGCGTCACCCATCGGGCCACCGATCTCGAACCGGCCGGTGGGGTTGACCAGAAGCCGGTAGTCGTCCGAGGGGATGTCGAACTGCTGGAGCACGTGGTCGACGACGTGCCGCTTGATGTCCGGGGTGAGCATCTCCTCGAGGTGGATGTCCGCCGCGTGCTGCGTGGAGACGACGACGGTGTCGATCCGCACGGGGCGGTCGTTCTCGTCGTACTCGATGGTGACCTGGGTCTTGCCGTCGGGGCGAAGGTAGGACATGGTGCCGTTCTTGCGCACCTCGGAGAGCCGCTGCGACAGCCGGTGCGCGATCATGATCGGCAGCGGCATCAGCTCGGGCGTGTCGTCGCAGGCGTACCCGAACATGAGGCCCTGGTCGCCCGCACCCTGGCGGTCGAGCGGGTCCATGGAGTGGTTGTGGCGCTCTTCGTAGGCGTCGTCGACGCCCTGTGCGATGTCGACCGACTGCCCGCCGATGGCCACCTGCACGCCGCAGGACCAGCCGTCGAAGCCCTTGAGCGACGAGTCGTAGCCGATCTCGATGACCTTCTTGCGGACCAGCTCGGCGATGGGGGCGTACGTCGTCGTGGTGACCTCACCTGCGACGACGACCAGGCCGGTCGTGACCAGGGTCTCGACGGCCACGCGGCTCATGGGGTCATCGGTCAGGAGGGCGTCCAGGATCGTGTCGCTGATCTGGTCGGCGATCTTGTCCGGGTGTCCCTCTGTCACGGACTCGGAGGTGAAAAGACGTCCTGCCACTGGTGTTGTCCCCTGTCCGCGTCGCGGTCTCGACGCATCCTTCGGCTTCTACTTCGTTGAATTTCGACTCTGTGTTGCGCAGTGAACGATAACCCGTGTCCGCGCAGACGCTCAGGGGGTCTCGACCCGCGACAGCACCTGGTCCCAGATGACGTGCGCGAGAGCCGTCTTCGACCCAGGGGGTACAGGCGTGGTCGACCCGTCGGCACCGAGCACGACGGCCTCGTTGTCCGCGGAGCCGAAGACCTTCCCGCCGCTGACGTCGTTGACGACGAGCAGGTCGCACCCCTTGCGCGCGAGCTTGGCCCGGGCGTGGTCGAGGACGGACGCGGTGGCGTCCCCCGTCTCGGCTGCGAAGCCGACCACGACGGTGTTCGGCGCCGGGCGGCTGCGCGACAGCTCGGCCAGGATGTCGGGGTTCTGGGTCAGCTCGATGGCCGGTGCGGACCCGTCGTCGGACTTCTTGATCTTCGAGTCGCTGAACGTGGCCGGCCGGAAGTCGGCGGGCGCGGCTGCCATCACGACGGCGTCGGCGTTGGCGGCAGCCTCGAGCACCGCCTCACGCAGCTCCTCGGTCGTCTCGACCCGCACGACCTTGGCGCCTGCCGGGTCGGGAAGCGCGACGTTGGCCGCGACCAGCGTCACCTCGGCACCCCGTGTGACCGCCGCACGCGCCAACGCGTAGCCCTGGAGGCCTGAGGAGCGGTTGCCCAGGAAGCGCACCGGGTCGAGGTACTCCCGGGTGCCGCCGGCGGAGACGACGACGTGCAGGCCGGAGAGGTCGGTCAGGTCCGCGGCGTCGCCGCGCGCGAGGACGCCGGTGCAGATCTCGAAGATCTCGCCCGGCTCGGGGAGGCGTCCCTTGCCGGTGTCGGCGCCGGTCAGGCGGCCCTCGGCGGGCTCGACGACCAGGGCGCCACGAGCACGCAGCGTCGCGACGTTGTCCTGTGTGGCGGCGTGCTCCCACATCTCCGTGTGCATCGCGGGGGCGTACACGACCGGACATCGCGCGGTCAGAAGGGTGTTGGTGAGCAGGTCGTCGGCGAGGCCGTGTGCCGCCTTGGCGAGCAGGTCCGCGGTGGCGGGTGCCACCACCACGAGGTCCGCGCTCTGCCCGATGCGGACGTGCGGCACCTGATGGACCTCGGACCAGACGTCGGTCGCCACCGGCTTGCCGGAGAGGGCAGCCCAGGTCGGCGCACCCACGAACTCGAGGGCGGAGGCGGTCGGGACGACGGTCACGTCGTGGCCGGACTCGGTGAACCGGCGAAGCAGCTCACAGGCCTTGTATGCAGCGATGCCGCCACTCACGCCGAGGACGACGTGAGGGCGGCGGATGCCGTCAACCGGTGACCCGGCCGAGGTCATGATCAGGCCTCGGGGGTCTCAGCGGTCTCTGCGTCGGGGTCGATGTCCTCGCAGGTGAGCAGGTCGGCGTTGATCTCCCGGAGGGCGATCGACAGCGGCTTCTCCTGCACGTGGGTGTCGACGAGGGGGCCGACGTACTCGAGGAGGCCCTCACCGAGCTGCGAGTAGTACGCGTTGATCTGCCGCGCACGCTTGGCGCTGTAGAGCACCAGCTTGTACTTCGAGTCGGTCTTCGTCAGAAGCTCGTCGATGGACGGGTTGGTGATGCCCTCGGCAACGGGCAGGGAGCCAGACACGCTTGTAGGCCTCACAGAGTCAGTTGATGGGTCGAGTCAGGGACGACTCGTCACGTTCTTGATCAAGGCTACCAACTCTTCGCTCGCAGCGTGAATTTCGTGGTTCACGACCGTCACGTCGAACTCCGGCTCGGCGGCGAGCTCGTCCCGGGCGGTCTCCAGCCGGCGCTCCCGCTCCTCGGGGGTCTCGGTGCCCCGGCCGACGAGCCGGCGGACGAGCTCCTCCCAGGACGGCGGGGCGAGGAACACGAAGAGCGCGTCGGGCATCGACTGGCGTACCTGCCGCGCACCCTGGAGGTCGATCTCGAGCAGCGCGGGGCGGCCCTCGGCGAGCGCCTGCTCGACCGGCCTGCGAGGCGTGCCGTACCTCGCGCCCTTGTGCACCACCGCCCACTCGAGCAGCTGGCCCGACGCCACGAGCTCGTCGAACTCCTCCTCGGTGACGAACCAGTAGTGGCGGCCGTGCACCTCACCGGGTCGTGGCTTCCGGGTGGTCGCCGAGACCGAGATCCACACCTCGGGATGGTGCTGGCGGATGTGCGCCGCGACGCTCCCCTTGCCGACGGCTGTCGGTCCGGCCAGGACGGTGAGCCGACTGGCCGCGGCGTTGCCTCCGGTTTCGGCGGGGGTCACTCGGTGGAGCCGAACTCACGCTCGAGCGCGGCGACCTGGTTCGCGCCGAGCCCGCGCACCCGGCGGCTCTCGGAGATGTTGAGCCGCTCCATCACCTGGCGTGCCCGCACCTTGCCCAGGCCCGGCATCGACTGCAGCAGGTCGATCACCCGCATCTTCGCGATGACCTCGTTCTCCTGCCCCTGCTTGAGGACCTCCGCGAGCGAGGCACCCGAGTGCTTGAGGCGGTTCTTCACCTCGGCACGCTCCCGGCGCGAGGCGGCTGCCTTGTCGAGCGCAGCCTTGCGCTGTTCAGGTGTGAGTGGCGGAAGGGCCACGATGCAGTCCCCATCAGTCGGCGAAGCAGGGCTCACCGGAGCGAGCACGGACAGGTGAGAAATCTAGTCAGTCCCGAAGGAAGCCCGCAACGCGACCCCGAGTCCTCAGCCGGACCCGGCTCCGCTGAGCCCGAGGTCGACCTGGCACACGTCGCGCGCGTGCTGCTCGACGCTGGATCCTGCCTTCTCGACCCGGGAGGAGGTCAGCTTCGCGGCGGCGTCCTCGATGCGTTTCGCCTCGGCGTCGCTGACGCCCGCGGGGCGGTGGGCGGGGTCGTACTCGCCCGGTGAGGTCCCGGCCGCGTCGAACGCCTCCACGACGCCTTCGAGAGCGAAGACGAGCGTCGACCACTCGTCGGCGATGTCGCCCGGTGCCTTGTCCTGCAGGGTCCGCCACGCGTCGAGGGTCTGCGTGAGCACGTCGTTGCCCGGCTTCTCGGACCGGACGGCGAGGTCGGCGAGGGTCTCCTTCTGCTGCTTGAGCTCGCTGCAGTAACGGTCGGTGTCGCTCGCGCAGCCTCCCAGCAGACCGGCCACGAGGACGCCTGCGAGGACGAGCGGCCCCGACCGTCGTACCGCTCTCATGCGTCCGCCAGCACAGCGAGGTCACGCACCGTCTCGAGCGCCGCGGCGTGGAGGGTGGCCTTGTCCGGTCCCGCCGTCAGGATCTCCCGGGAGCTGCTGGCCAGGACGTTGACCGATGCCGCCCCGAAGATCCGGCGTACGTCGGTCGGGGTGCCGCCCTGGGCGCCGAGCCCGGGCACGAGCAGCGGACCGTTCACGGCGAGGTTCTCGTCGGTCTCGCCGATCGTGGCACCCACGACCGCGCCGACCGAGCCCATCGGCTCGACACCGGCGTTGCGCGAGGCGATGGCGTCGAGGACCGTACCGGCGACCGTGCGGCCGTCAGCGGTCGTCGCGTGCTGGACCTCCGCCCCCTCGGGGTTGGAGGTGAGGGCGAGCACGAACACCCCGGCGTCGTTCGCGAGCGCCGTCTCGATCATCGGGTCCAGCGAGCCGAACCCGAGGAAGGGGCTCGCGGTGATGGCGTCGACGGCCAGGGGCGAGCTGGGGTCGAGGTAGGCGTCGGCGTAGGCCTGGGCCGTGGATCCGATGTCGCCGCGCTTGACGTCGAGGATCACGAGCACCCCCATCCCGCGGGCCTCGGCGATGACCTTCTCCAGCACCGCGACCCCCTTGGACCCGTGCCTCTCGAAGAAGGCCGACTGCGGCTTGAGAGCGGCGACACAGCCTGCCAGGGCCTCCACGGCGGTCAGCGAGAACCGCTCGAGGCCCACGGCGCTGTCGGTCATCCCCCAGGCGTCGAGCAGTGCCGGGTGCGGGTCGATCCCCGCACACAGCGGCCCGCGGGCGTCCATCGCCTCACGGAGCCGGGAACCGAACGTCATCGTGTCTCTCCAGTCGGGTCGTCGTCGGGTCGGTGCGCGCGGCCGATGGCGCTGGCCACGTCGGGGATGCCGCGGCGGTCGAGCTCGCCGGCGAGCTCGGCGACGATGCGCTGCGGTGCCGCGGGGTCGTGCAGCACGGCGCTGCCGACCTGCACCGCCCTTGCTCCCGCGGCGAGCATCGCCAGCACGTCGAAGCCGGTGCGGACGCCTCCGCCGCCGACCAGGTGCACGTCGGGGAGGGTGGCATGGACCTCCCAGAGGCAGCGCAGCGCCACCGCGTTGACTGCCGGGCCGCTCAGGAACCCGTTGCCGCTGCCGAGCGCCGGCCGCAGTGTCGCCCGCTCCAGAGCCAGGCCGGGCAGGCCGTGACCGACCACCACCGCGTCGGCGCCTGCCTTGACCACGGCTCGCGCGACGTCGACGACGGTGTGCACGATCGGTGCGACCTTGGCGAGCACGGGTATGCCTCGCGGCATGTCCCGGCGCACGGCGGCCAGGATCTTGCCGGCCTGGTAGGAGTCGCGCGCCGCGGCGGAGTCCGGCGGCCAGGCGAGGTTGACCTCGACCGCCGCGACGCCGGGGCTCAGCCCCACCCGACGGGCGAGCTCGGCCCACTCCCCCAGGTTCTGCCCCGCGATCGACACCACCGTGCGCACCCGGCGCTGGGCGAGCCAGGGCAGCTCCCGGGCCAGGAACCCCTGCAGCCCCGGCCCCTGGAGACCGGTGTCGCTGAGCACGCCCGCGGGGGTCTCCACCGCACGGGGCGGCGCCTCTCCGGCCCGCGGGTCGAGCGTCACGGAGCGGGTGACCAGGCCTCCGAGCTCCGCGAGGTCGAGGAACGGCTCCACCTCGCGGCCGGTGCCCGCGCAGCCGGCGGCGACCATCACGGGGTTGGCGAGCGGCCAGCTCCCCGATCGAGGTGGTGAGGTCTGGGCCGGTCACTCGTTGCCTCCGGTATGGGTGGTGCCCCAGGTGTCGGCGGGCACGGTGCCGATGTCGGCCCAGCGCACGCGGTCGCCGCGGAACACAGGTCCCTCGACGCAGGCCCGGAACATCCGGGAGACGCCGTCCTCACCGAACGCGGGCACCACGCAGGTCAGGCACGAGCCCGTGGCGCAGACCAGGTGGGTGTCGAGCGCGGTCTGGCTCCACGCCCCGTGCTGCTCGGCCGCGGCTGCGACGGCGTGGAGCATCCGAGCCGGTCCAGCGGCGTAGACGACGTCGCTGCCGGTGCGTCGGAGCAGGTCGGGAAGCACCTGAGGCACACCACCGGGCAGGCCGAGGGAGCCGTCCTCGGTCGTGACCACCACCGTCTTGGCCGCGCGTTTGGCGTCCAGGGCACCGAACAGCTCGCGCTCGCTCGTCGCCGCCAGCACCACGTGCACCGCGCAGCCGCGCTCACGGAGCCGGTCGGCGAGGCTGAACAGGGGCGCCGCAGCGTGGCCGTTGCCGACGAGGGTGCAGGCCACCGGCTCCTTGGGAAGCGCATAGGGCCTGCCCAGCGGCCCGAGAACGTCGACCTCGGCGCCGTTCGGCAGCCCCGCGAGCCAGGACTGCCCGGGCTCGGAGGCGGCGAAGACGACCTCCACGGTGCTGCCGTAGGCCCCCGTCGCCCGCGCGCGGTAGATCGGAAAGCTGCGTCGCAGCAGCCGGTCCGACAACTGGCCACCTACCGCGAGCGCGACGAGGTTGCCGGGCCGGAAGCGCTCCGCGACCCCGGGGGCCACGAGAGTCAGGTGCTGGTAGGCGCCGGCGCGCTTGTTGCTCAGCACCTCGCCGGCGACCTGGACCGGTCCGCGGGCCACCTCGGTCATCGGGCGGCTCCGGCGAGCTCGCGCTGGATCTTCGACGGCCACCGCGCGCCTTCGTAGATGAACGCGGTGTAGGCCTGGAGCAGGGTGGCACCTGCGTCGAGGCGTTCGCGCGCGTCGGCGGCGGTGCTGATCCCTCCGACCGAGATCACGGTGGTCTCCGGGGTGAGCCGGTCCCGGAGGAGACGCAGGACCTCGAGCGAACGTCGGCGCAGTGGGGCTCCGGAGAGTCCCCCGGCGCCGGCCCGCTCCACCTCTTCGCGGCTGGAGGCGAGTCCGTCACGGGCGATGGTGGTGTTCGTCGCCACGACGCCGTCGAGCCCGATCGCCCCCGCGAGGTCGGCGACGGCGAGCACGTCGTCGTCGTTCAGGTCGGGTGCGATCTTGACGAGCAGCGGCACCCGCCGCTCCGTGACGGCATCGGCCTGGCGTCGTACCGCCTCGAGGAGCGGCTGGAGCTTCTCGACCGCCTGGAGGTCCCGTAGACCCGGCGTGTTGGGTGAGCTGACGTTGACCACCAGATAGTCGGCGTACGGCGCCAGCAGGCGGGTGCTCTTCTCGTAGTCGGCGACGGCCCGGTCCTCGGGGACGACCTTGGTCTTGCCGATGTTCACGCCGAGGACGACGGAGGCGCCGCCGGCGCGTCGGCGTCTCGCCTCGAGCCGGCGGGCAACGGCCTCGGCCCCGTCGTTGTTGAAGCCCATCCGGTTCACCACGGCACGGTCCGCGGGGAGCCGGAACAGCCGGGGCCTCGGGTTGCCGGGTTGCGGCTCACCGGTGACCGTCCCGACCTCGACGAAGGAGAAGCCGAGGGCCGCGAGGGCGTCGATGCCCTCGGCGTTCTTGTCGAAGCCGGCCGCGAGCCCGAGCGGGCCCGGGAAGGTAAGGCCCATCGCCTGCACCGGGGCGGCGGGAGCCGCCAGCGGCAGCCTCGCGACGACCGGACGGCCCGCCCGCAGCAGGCCGAAGCCGGCCCGGTGGGCGGTCTCGGCGTCGACGCGCGTGAGGGCGTGGTCGAACACCCAGCGGTACACCGTCACTCTCTCACCGGGCTCCGTCGGTGGTGACGAACGGCACCCAGTCCTGGAGCGACCGCACCCCGATGTCGCCGGCCCGCACCGCCTCGATGCCCTGCACCGCTGCAGCGAGCCCCTGGATCGTCGTGATGCAGGGGATGTTGCTCAGGATCGCGGCGGTCCGGATCTCGTAGCCGTCGAGTCGCGGCGACCCACCGGAGGTGGTGCCGTGAGGAGTGTTCACGATCAGGCGCACGTCGCCGGCGAGGATCCGGCCCACGATCGTCGGCGCCCCGTCGGCTCCTTCTCCCTCGCTGTGCTTCCGCACCACCGACGCGGGGACTCCGTTGCGGCGGAGCACCTCCGCCGTGCCCGCGGTGGCGAGGATCTCGTAGCCGAGGTCGTAGAGCCGCTTGATCGGGAAGATCATGTGCCGCTTGTCGACGTTCGCCACGGACACGAAGATCTTGCCCTCGGTGGGGAGCGGCCCGTACGCCGCGGTCTGCGCCTTCGCGAAGCTGGTGCCGAAGACCGCGTCGAAACCCATCACCTCGCCGGTGGAGCGCATCTCGGGGCCGAGCACCGTGTCGACGGAGCGGCCCTCGACGGTGCGGAACCGGTTGAAGGGCATCACGGCCTCCTTGACCGCGATCGGCGCGTCGGAGGGCAGGTCGCCGCCGTCCCCGTGCGCCGGCAGGATGCCCTGCTCCCGGAGGGAGGCGATCGACTCGCCCAGCATCACCCGTGCGGCCGCCTTCGCGAGCGGGGTGGCCGTCGCCTTCGACACGAACGGCACCGTGCGCGAGGCCCGGGGGTTGGCCTCGAGGACGTAGAGCACGTCGGAGGTCATGGCGTACTGCACGTTGAGCAGCCCCCGCACCCCGACGCCGCGGGCGATCCCCTCGGTGGAGTGCCGGATCCGCTCGATCGTCTCGCGTCCCAGGGTGATCGGAGGCAGCGCACAGCTCGAGTCGCCGGAGTGGATGCCGGCCTCCTCGATGTGCTCCATCACGCCGCCGAGGAAGAGGTCCTCCCCGTCGTAGATCGCGTCGACGTCGATCTCGACCGCGTCGTCGAGGAACCGGTCGACGAGCACCGGGTGCTCCGGCGAGATCTCCGTCGCCCGGGTGATGTAGCCCCGCAGCGACTCGTCGTCGTACACGATCTCCATGCCGCGGCCGCCGAGGACGTACGACGGGCGAACGAGGACCGGGTAGGTGATCTCCTCGGCGATGGCGCGGGCCTCGGCGTACGACGTCGCGGTGCCGTGCTTGGGCGCCGGGAGGCCGGCCTGGGCGAGCACGCGACCGAACGCGCCGCGCTCCTCCGCGAGGTGGATCGCCTCGGGCGTCGTGCCGACGATCGGCACGCCGGCGTCCTCGAGGCCCTGGGCCAGGCCGAGGGGGGTCTGGCCGCCGAGCTGGCAGATCACCCCGGCCACCGGGCCGGCCTGCTCCTCGGCGTTGACGATCTCGAGCACGTCCTCGAGCGTGAGCGGCTCGAAGTAGAGCCGGTCGCTCGTGTCGTAGTCGGTGGAGACGGTCTCGGGGTTGCAGTTGACCATGATCGTCTCGTAGCCGGCTTCGGAGAGGGCCAGCGAGGCGTGCACGCAGGAGTAGTCGAACTCGATCCCCTGGCCGATCCGGTTCGGGCCCGAGCCGAGGATGATCACCGCGGGACGCTCGCGCGGCAGCACCTCCGACTCCTCGTCGTAGGAGGAGTAGTGGTACGGCGTCTTCGCGGCGAACTCGGCCGCGCAGGTGTCGACGGTCTTGTACACCGGGCGAAGACCGAGGGCCCAGCGGACACCGCGCACGACGTCCTCCCGCATCCCGCGGATGCGGGCGATCTGGGCGTCGGAGAACCCGTGCCGCTTCGCGAGCCGGATCACCGAGGGGTCGAGGTCGTCGGCCTGCGGCGACCACTGTGGCCACCTCGTCGAGCAGGAAGAGCTGGTCGAGGAACCACGGGTCGATCTTGGTCGCCTCGTGCAGCACCTCGGCGGTCGCGCCGGCCCGGATCGCGTCCATGACCTCGCGAAGCCGGCCGTCGTGCGGGACCTTGACGGACTCCAGCAGCTCCTCGAGCGCCGGGGGCTCGCCGCTCCAGTCGAAGATGGCGGCCTTGTTCTCCAGGCTGCGCAGTGCCTTCTGCAGCGCCTCGGTGAAGTTGCGGCCGATCGCCATCGCCTCGCCCACGGACTTCATGTGCGTGGTGAGGCTGGGGTCGGCGGTCGGGAACTTCTCGAAGGCGAACCTCGGGACCTTCACCACGACGTAGTCCAGCGTCGGCTCGAAGCTCGCCGGGGTCTCGCGGGTGATGTCGTTGGGGATCTCGTCGAGGGTGTAGCCGATGGCCACCTTCGCCGCGATCTTGGCGATCGGGAACCCGGTGGCCTTCGAGGCGAGCGCGCTCGAGCGGGAGACGCGCGGGTTCATCTCGATCACGATCATCCGGCCGTTGCTCGGGTCGACCGCGAACTGGATGTTGCAGCCGCCGGTGTCCACGCCCACCGAGCGGATGATGCCGATCGAGAGGTCGCGCATCTTCTGGTACTCCCGGTCGGTCAGCGTCATCGCCGGCGCGACGGTGATGGAGTCCCCGGTGTGGACGCCCATCGGGTCGAGGTTCTCGATCGAGCAGACGATCACGACGTTGTCGGCCTTGTCGCGCATGACCTCGAGCTCGTACTCCTTCCAGCCGAGGATCGACTCCTCGAGGAGCACCTCGGTGGTCGGGCTGGCAGCGAGGCCCGCGCCTGCGATCCGGCGCAGGTCGGTCTCGTCGAAGGCCATGCCGGAGCCGGTGCCGCCCATGGTGAAGCTGGGCCTCACGACCACCGGGAAGCCGAGCCCTCCTTCACCGAGGACTGCGTCGAGGCAGTCGTCCATCGAGTGGCAGACGACCGACTTGGCCACCTCTCCCCCGAGCTCCTCGACGATCCGCTTGAAGGACTCGCGGTTCTCGCCCCGCTCGATGGCGTCGATCGAGGCGCCGATCAGCTCGACGCCGTACTTCTCCAGGACACCCGCGGCGTCGAGCGCCATCGCGGCGTTGAGGGCGGTCTGCCCGCCGAGGGTGGCCAGGAGCGCGTCGGGGCGCTCCTTCTCGATCACCTTCTCGACGAACTCGGGCGTGATCGGCTCGATGTAGGTCGCGTCGGCGAACTCCGGGTCGGTCATGATCGTCGCCGGGTTGGAGTTCACCAGGATGACGCGCAGGCCCTCGGCCCGCAGCACCCGGCACGCCTGGGTCCCGGAGTAGTCGAACTCGGCCGCCTGCCCGATGATGATCGGCCCGGAGCCGACGACCAGGACGCTGCGGATGTCTTCGCGCTTGGGCATCAGGCGCCCTTCCCGTTGTTCGAGGTCTCGACAGGTGGTTGCTGAGCTCCGTCGGAGGGCTCGTGCACCGAGCCGGCCATCAGGTCGCAGAAACGGTCGAAGAGGTACGCCGCGTCGTGGGGACCGGCCGCGGCCTCGGGGTGGTACTGCACCGAGAACGCCTTCAACGTGCCGGCCGCGTCGCGGAGCTCGAGGCCCTCGACGACGTCGTCGTTGAGGCAGACGTGGCTGACCGTCGCCTCGCCGTACGGCGTCGTGACACCCTCGTCCGACGGCACCCGTCAGGCCACTGGACCGCGAACCCGTGGTTGTGGGCGGTCACCTCGACCTTGCCGGTCGTGCGGTCCATCACCGGCTGGTTGATGCCGCGGTGGCCGTACTTCAGCTTGAAGGTGCCGAACCCGAGCGCACGGCCGAACAGCTGGTTGCCGAAGCAGATCCCGAAGTACGGGACCTCCCGCTCGAGGATCCCCTGGAGCAGAGCGATCTCGTGGGTCGTCGCCGCCGGGTCGCCGGGCCCGTTGGAGAAGAACACGCCGTCGGGCCCGACCGCGAGGACCTCCTCGAGCGACGACTTGGCCGGCATCACGTGTACCTCGATGCCTCGCTCGGCCATCATCGCCGGCGTCATCGACTTGATCCCGAGGTCGAGGGCGGCCACCGTGAAGCGCTTCTCACCCTGCGCCGGCACGACGTAGGTCTGGTCGGTGGAGACGTCGGCGGTGAGGTCGGCGCCGGTCATCTCCGCCGACCCGAGCACCCGCTCACGCAGCGCCACGGGATCGGCCTCGGTGGTCGAGATCCCCACACGCATCGCACCGCGCTCGCGCAGGTGCCTGGTCAGGGCGCGGGTGTCCACGCCGGAGATGCCCACCACGCCCTGCTCCCGCAGCTCGTCGTCGAGGGACCTGCGGCTCCGCCAGTTCGACGGCACGCGAGCCGGGTCGCGCACCACGTAGCCGCTCACCCAGATCCGCCGCGACTCCGGGTCCTCGTCGTTCATGCCGGTGTTGCCCACGTGCGGCGCGGTCATCACGACCACCTGGCGGTGGTACGACGGGTCGGTCAGCGTCTCCTGGTAGCCCGACATGCCGGTCGAGAACACCGCCTCGCCGAAGGTCTCCCCCTCGGCACCGAACGCCTCGCCGTGGAAGGTGCGGCCGTCCTCGAGGACGAGCAGTGCGGGCCGCGGGACGGTGCGGCTGGTGTTGCTGGTCATGCGGTGCGCTCCTTGTGGTCCCTGACGAGCTTGCTGATCGAGCGGATCCAGTCACTGTGGGTGTCACTGACCCGCGGCCGGTCGGGCGGCGGCTCGAGCCGGAAGCCGCTGTCGAGCACGAGGTCGCCGTGCTTCCACGTGACCACCAGCACTCCCTGCGGCGGGACGACCTTGCCGGCGATGCCCTGGTCCTGGCGGGCGCCGCGGAGCGCCTCGACGGGGATCCGGAAGCTCCCGCCGACGCGGATGACGTCGAGCCCTTCCGTGGACAGCCGCAGGCGGACCATGCTCCGCGGCCCGAGCCCCTGCGCCACCACGCGGTCCAGCCAGTCGCCGCTGACCGTCGTACCGAAGTAGCGGGCGCCTGCCTCGAGCTTGGCGGCCGGCAGCTCGGCGACCGCCGGGGCCGGGACGAGGGGCGGCAGGTCGTGCTTGCGCGCCCGTTTGCGCCAGCCCAGCCACATCCCGAGGTAGGCCAGCGCGAGCAGGACGACGAGGATCGTCACCGGCAGCACCCACTCGGGGAGTTGCGGGACGAGCGGGTTGAGCTGGTGCTCTGCCGCGTGGGTCATGCGAGCTTCCCGTCGAGGACGGTGGCGCGGCCTCGGAGGAAGGTGGCGACGACCCGCCCGGGCAGCTCCCGGCCGTTGTAGGGGGTGTTGCGCGAGAGCGACGCCAGCTCGGTGGGGTCGACGACGTGGAAGTGACTCGGGTCGTAGAGGACGACGTTCGCCGGCGCCCCCTGCTCCAGCGGCCGGCCGTGGTCCTCCAGCCGCCCGATGCGGGCCGGGGCGTAGGACATGCGCTCGGCCACACCCGCCCAGTCCAGCAGCCCCGGGTCGACCATGGTCTTCTGCACGATGGACAGCGCCGTCTCGAGACCGACCATCCCGAAGGCCGCGGCCTGCCACTCGCAGTCCTTGTCCTCCAGCGGGTGCGGGGCGTGGTCGGTCGCGACGATGTCGATGGTCCCGTCCGCGAGGCCCTCTTTCAGTGCCTCGACGTCGGCCGCGGACCGCAGCGGCGGGTTGACCTTGTAGATCGGGTCGTAGGTCGCGGCGAGCTCGTCGGTGAGCAGCAGGTGGTGCGGGCACGCCTCGGCCGTGACGTTCCAGCCCTTGCCCTTGGCCCAGCGCACGATCTCCACGGAGCCCGCGGTGGACACGTGGCAGATGTGCAGGCGGGAACCGACGTGCGCGGCGAGGAGGCAGTCGCGGGCGATGATCGCCTCCTCGGCGACGGCCGGCCAGCCGCGCAGGCCGAGACGGCCCGACAGCTCGCCCTCGTTCATCTGCGCGTCCTCGGTGAGGCGCGGCTCCTGGGCGTGCTGGGCGATGACGCCGTCGAACGCCTTGACGTACTCCAGCGCACGGCGCATCAGGACGGCGTCGGAGACGCACTTGCCGTCGTCGGAGAACACCCGGACCCTGGCGGCGGAGTCGGCCATCGCACCGAGCTCGGCGAGGCGCTCTCCGCCCAGGCCCACGGTCACCGCGCCGACCGGGAAGACGTCGCAGTGGCCCGCCTCCCGTCCGAGGCGCCACACCTGCTCGACCACGCCGGCGGTGTCGGCGACCGGGTCGGTGTTGGCCATCGCGTGCACCGCGGTGAACCCGCCCAGCGCGGCGGCCCGGGTGCCGGTCTCCACGGTCTCGGCGTCCTCGCGGCCGGGCTCACGTAGATGCGTGTGGAGGTCGACCAGGCCGGGCAGCGCGATGAGCCCGTCCGCGTCGACGACCTCCGCGCCATCGGCGGTGAGGTCGGTGCCGACCTCGGCGATCAGGCCGTCGGCGAGCAGCAGGTCGGTCGGCTCGCCACCGAGGATGCTGGCGTTCTTGACGAGGTAGCGGCTCACTCCGTCGCTCCGTTGGTGTCGGGGATGGTCTGGGTGGGTGCGGCGCCCGTCGTACGCCCGCTGTCGGACTCGTTTCCACTGAGAAGTAGGTAGAGCACCGCCATCCGCACGGCGACGCCGTTCGTGACCTGCTCGACGATCACCGAGCGGTCCGAGTCTGCGACGTCGGCGGTGATCTCCATCCCGCGGATCATCGGCCCGGGGTGCATCACCAGGGTGTGGTCCTGCAGCATGCCCATGCGCCTCGCGTCGAGGCCGTAGCGGCGGCTGTACTCCCGCTGGGTGGGGAAGAAGCCTCCCCCCTTCAAGTTCATCCGCTCGCGCTGGACCCGCAGCATCATCACCGCGTCGGTCTTGGGCAGCACGGAGTCGAGGTCGTACGACGTGTCGGCGTCCCAGCTCTCCACGCCGACCGGGAACAGCGTCGGGGGCGCCACCAGGGTGACCTCGGCGCCCAGTGTGCGGAGCAGGAGCGCGTTGGAGCGGGCGACCCGGCTGTGCAGGATGTCGCCGACGATCGCGACGCGACGGCCGTCGAGGCTCCCGAGGTGGCGCCACATCGTGAACGCGTCGAGGAGCGCCTGGGTCGGGTGCTCGTGGGTGCCGTCGCCGGCGTTGACCACGCTCGACCGGACCCAGCCGGAGTTGGCCAGCACGTGCGGGGCGCCAGAAGCCCAGTGCCGGACGACCACGGCGTCGGCGCCCATCGCCTCCAGGGTCAGTGCGGTGTCCTTCAGGCTCTCGCCCTTGCTCAGGCTGGAGCCCTTGGCGGCGAAGTTGATGACGTCCGCGGAGAGCCGCTTCGCTGCGGCCTCGAACGAGATCCGGGTGCGCGTGGAGTCCTCGAAGAAGAGGTTCACCACCGTGCGGCCGCGGAGAGCGGGAAGCTTCTTGATCGGCCGGTCGGCGAGCGAGCGCAGCTCCTGCGCGGTGTTGAGGATCAGCTCGGCGTCGTCGCGGGTGAGGTCGCCGGTGCTCAGCAGGTGTCGGTTCATGCCGTTCCCTCCTCGGCCGGCACGGCTCCGCCGGCGATGACCACGGAGTCGGCGCCGTCGAACTCCTCGAGGCGGACCGAGACCTTCTCCACGAGCGACGTGGGCAGGTTCTTGCCGACGAAGTCGGCGCGGATCGGCAGCTCCCGGTGGCCGCGGTCCACGAGGACCGCGAGCCGCACCGACTTCGGCCGGCCGACGTCGTTCATCGCGTCGAGGGCCGCCCGGATGGTGCGCCCCGAGAAGAGCACGTCGTCGACGAGCACGACGGTCTTGCCGTCGATGCCGCCGGGCGGGATGGCGGTGGGGAGCAGGGTCCGTGCCGGCCGCATCCGGAGGTCGTCGCGGTACATCGTGACGTCGAGGGAGCCGACCGGGATCTCCACCCCCTCTACCGACGCGATCCTGGCCGCGATCCGTTTCGCGAGCGGGACGCCCCGGCTCGGGATGCCGAGCAGGACGAGGTCCTGGGCGCCCTTGTTGCGCTCGAGGATCTCGTGGGCGATGCGGGTGAGAGCGCGGGAGATGTCACGCGCGTCGAGGACCGTGCGGCCGTCCTCGCCAAATGGTGCCGTCGTGTCGGCAGGCATGAGCGAGCCGGACCTCCTTCTCCGCCTCACGGGACGGCTCGTTAAAGGATGTCGAACGATGTGAACCCTACCAGCCGACCGCCGCCCTGCCGGCAACGCGCACGCCTGGTGGGTCGCATGTCACGCCGGACCGTTCACTCGGGAATGGGTGGGCCGACCACCTGGAGCCCGTAGCGGGGTCCGACCTCGTTCCATCTGCTGATCTCGACGTCCATGCTCAGGCCGTCGTCGCCGGGGAGCCGACGTTCCTTCGCGGGGATCCCCACCTCGTCGTACAGGCTCAGCAGTCCGCCCGGCACGGTGCCGGCAAGGATCCGCGCGGGCCGCGTGCCCGTGATCCGGAACGCGTGCGGCACGCCCTTCGGCAGGTAGATGAAGCACCCCGCGGTCAGCTGGTAGTACTCGTCACCGGCGCGGTAGGTGAGCTCGCCGTCGAGCAGGTAGAACGCCTCCGCCTCGTGCGTGTGGACGTGGAACGGCGTCGCGATCCCCGGAGGCTGGGTGACGAGGGAGATCCCGAGCAGACCCTCGGTGTCCTCCGGCCCGACCAGGCGCTCGAACAGCGACCCCATGGCCCAGGTCATCGGGCCCTCTCCGGGTGAACGCATCACGACGCCGGTGGACTGGACGTTCTCAGTGGTCATGACGACCTCCGAAGAATTGGTCCGAATGTGCTTCGGACGAATATTGGTAAGGTAGACCTCGTGCAGGAGCCGGTCAAGACCCGTCGCTACACCTCGGAGGTGCGCGAAGAACAGGCTGCCCGGACCCGGCGCCAGGTTCTCGGGGCGGCGCGCGACCTGTTCGCAGCTCAGGGCTTTCCCGGTACGACGGTCGCGGAGATCGCACGACGGGCGGAAGTGTCGCTGGACACGGTCTATGCCAGTGTCGGCCGCAAGCCGGACCTCCTCCTGGCGGTCATCGACATGGCCCTCGGCGGCTCCGACGAACCGGTGCCGGCCGACCAGCGCGGCTACGTGAAGGCGATCCGCTCGGCACGCACGGCGGAACAGAAGATCCAGGCGTACGCCGACGGCCTCCGCGATGTCATGCCCACCACCGCTCCCCTGCTCTCTGCGCTCCGTGAAGGGGCGCTCTCCGACGCAGGCTGTGCACGCGCGCGCAAGGACCTCGAGGACCGGAGAGCCGCCAACATGAGGCTGTTCGCGGCAGACCTCCGCGCCACCGGACGTCTGCGTCAGGACCTCACCGACGACGAGGTCGCCGACATCGTGTGGTCGACCAACTCCGTGGAGTACTACTCACTGCTGCGCTCGCGCGGCTGGTCCGCGGAGAGGTACGCCGGACACCTGCGCGACCTCTGGACACGGGTGCTGCTCAGCTGAGGTCGCCGAGCGCGCTCTCGACGGCCCGGTGGAACGTCGGGTAGGCGTAGATCATCGACCGAAGGGCCTCGGTGGGGACCTGCGCGTGGACCGCGGTGGTCAGCATCGAGAGCACCTCACCGCCGGAGGGAGCCACGACCGTGGCGCCGACCAGCACGCCCCGGTCGGCGTCCTCCACGAGCTTCACCAGCCCCTGGCTCTCGTGGATCCAGCCACGCGTCGAGCTCGAGAGGTCCGTCCTGCCCACCCTGACGCGCAGCCCCGCCTGCTGAGCCTGCGCCTCTGTCAGGCCGACGGACCCGACCTCGGGGTCGGTGAAGGTGACCCGCGGCACGGCGCGGTAGTCGGCCGCCGGCCCCGTCTCCCCCAGGATGTCCCGGGCGGCGACCACGCTCTGGTACATCGAGATGTGGGTGAACCCGCCCTTGCCCGTGATGTCGCCGATCGCCCACAGGCCCTCGCCGGCACGCATCCGGTCGTCGACCTCGAGCGCCCTCGCGGACGGGTCGAGCCCGACCGTCTCCAGGCCGAGGTCACGGAAGTTGGGCCGTCGCCCCGTGGCCACGAGCAGCTTGTCGGCGGTGACCTGGTCGTCGGAGAGACGCACGACGAACCGCCCCTCGTCGTACCCGACCGACCGGACCGTCGCACCGGCCAGCACGCGAATGCCCTCACGTGCGAACACCTCCGAGAGCAGCTCCCCGGCTTCGGGCTCCTCCGACGGGAGGATGCGGTCGGCGGCCTCGACCACCGTCACCTGCACGCCGAAGCGCGAGAGGGCCTGGGCCAGCTCGGCCCCGATCGCCCCGCCGCCGATGACGGCCAACGACCCCGGGAGCTCGTCGAGGGCGACCACGTCCCGGTTCGTCCAGTACGGCGTCTCGGCCAGGCCCTCGATCGGGGGTACGGCGGGCTCGGTGCCCGTGTTGAGGACGACGCCCCGACGTGCGAGGAACTCCGAACCCTCGACCTCCACCCGGCGCGGCCCAACGAGCCGGGCGTGGCCGCGGACGAACCGCACCCCCGCCGCCTCGAGACGCTCGACGGCGACGTGGTCGTCCCAGGAGTCGGTGGCCTCTGACGCGATGCGGTCCGCAACAGGCTGCCAGGAGGGCTTCACCTCGGCATCCCCCGCAAGGCCCGGGACACGCCGCGCCTCCTCGAGGGCGCCTGCCGCACGGACGATCATCTTCGTCGGGATGCACCCGTAGTAGGGGCACTCCCCTCCCACCAGGTGCCGGTCGATGCCGACCACCTCGAGACCCGCCCGGGCGAGCCGGGTCGCCAGAGCCTCACCTCCGGGGCCGAGCCCCAGAACCACCACATCCGCCTCGTGAGCCATCGATCCAGCCTAGACTCGTCGGCCGTGGGCCGCCTTGGCCCTGGTCGGGACCAGGTCGCCCCCTTGCTGTGGGGTGACGGAGACAGCGGCGCCGCCGGGCCACGGGGGCACGACGGCGCCGCTGTCTCGATCTCGGCAGGTTGCCGCTCAGGCGGAGAGCGCGGGCTTGTTCTTCAAGATGTTGCCGAGCACCCCGTTGACGAAGGTCGGCGACTCGTCCGTGGACAGCTCCCGAACCAGGTTCAGGGCCTCGCTCACCGCGACCGCGTCCGGGACGTCGTCGACGTACAGCATCTCGTAGACGCCGATCCGGAGGGCGTTGCGGTCGACGGCCGGCATCCGGTCGATGGTCCAGCCCTGGGCGTACGCCGTGAGCAGCTCGTCGATCCGGGCGAAGTGCTCGGACACGCCGCGCACGAGGGCGACGGTGTACTCGTTGACCGGCGGGTCGTCCGCGGACACGCGCTCCTCGAGCACGGTCAGGGGCTCGACGCCACGAGCCTCGCTCTCGAAGAGGACGTCGAGGGCGCGCTTGCGGGCTTTCGACCGGGCAGCCATCAGGAGCTGACTCGACCCTGGTAGCTGCTGTCGCGGGTGTCGACCTTGATCTTCTCGCCGGTGGTGATGAACAGCGGCACCTGGATCTCGTGGCCGGTCTCGAGCCTGGCGGGCTTGGTGCCGCCGGTCGACCGGTCACCCTGGAGGCCGGGCTCGGTGTACTCCACCAGGAGCTCGACCGACGCGGGAAGCTCGATGTAGAGCACGCGGCCGTCGTTGGTGGCGACGATCGCCTCCTGGTTCTCGAGGAGGAAGTTCTGCGCGTCGCCGACGATCTCGGGCGCGACCTCGATCTGGTCGTAGGTCGAGGTGTCCATGAACACGTAGGACGTGCCGTCGTTGTAGAGGTACTGCATCGTGCGCTTGTCGACGTTGGCGACGTCGACCTTCACGTCGGCGTTGAACGTCTTGTCGACGGTCTTGCCGGACTCGATGTTCTTGAGCTTGGTACGCACGACGGCGCCGCCCTTGCCGGGCTTGTGGTGCTGGAACCACACGACGGACCAGAGCTGTCCGTCGAGGTTGAGAACCATGCCGTTCTTGAGGTCGTTCGTGGTGGCCATGCGCGTGGGAACCTGCTCTTCCTCGAGCCGTGGGGTGGGTGCAGCCGCCAAGTCTAACGGCAGCGTCGGTGATGCCAGAACCCGCGCCCGGCCGGGGTGCGACGTGTAACCATCGCCGGGTGAGCGCCCAGATCTTCGACCGTCTCTTACGAGCAAGGCAGCCGTGCGGTGCTGGCCGGTGAGCACGTCGTCGACGCCCCGCCGCGGCTCCCCGGCGAGCGATGGGGTCCCTCGGTCTGCCTCCGCCCGGACGAGCAGGCCGCGCCGGCGCTGGCCTCGCTGGCCGAGGAGGCCATCCGGTACGCCGGGCAGGGTCACTGGCCCACGGGGGCTGCACGTTCGAGCCACTTCACGGTCCGGGTGCTCGACCGCTACCGCGGGGACCTGACTCCCGACGACGACGATGATCCGCCGACAGGCGGCCGCGATGGGTCGCGCCGCGGCGGCGGCAGGGCCGGTGCGGCTACGCCTCACGGGCCTGACCCTGACACCGGCCAGTGTCATGGCCACCGCCGAGCCGGTCGGCCCGTCCGCCGAGGTCTTCGCCCAGGCGCTCGCCGAGGAGCTCGGTGAGCACGGATGGTACGAAGCGGACTTCGACCGGTCGATCTGGTACTCCAACCTGGTCCACTTCACCGGGCCGCTCGACGCGCCCAGGGAGCTGGTCGACTGGGTGGGTGCTCGCCGGCGTCACGACCTCGGCGAGGTGGACACCCGCGTGGAGCTGCTGCACTGGGAGTTCGACGGGAGGCAGATGGTGCCGGTCGTGCTGGCGGACGTTTCCTAGCCCCGGGACGCGACTGCGCGGAGCGCGAGCAGGTACGACTCGATACCGAACCCTGCGATCACCCCGGTCGCCACGCCCGAGATGACGCTGGTGTGACGGAACTCCTCGCGTGTGTGCGGGTTGGTGATGTGGACCTCGACCAGCGGCGCGGGGAGCTGTGCACACGCGTCACGGAGCGCGTAGCTGTAGTGGGTGAAAGCCGCGGGGTTGAGCACCACCGGCCAGCCCTGGTCCGCCGCCTCGTGCAGCCACCCGACGAGCTCGGCCTCGGAGTCGGTCTGCCGGACCTCGACCTCCTGGCCCAGCTCAGCCCCTGCCTCCTTGCAGGCGGCCACGAGGTCGTCGTAGGTCGTCGCCCCGTACACCTCGGGCTCGCGGGAGCCGAGCCGGCCCAGGTTCGGGCCGTTGAGCACGAGCACCTTCATTCGAGCCTCCTCGGGCAGTTCATCGGGCCATGGGTCGGTGGGACGGATCCGTCAGCGCGAGATCTCGGCGTAGGCCGCCGTGAGCAGCGCCGGGTCGGGAGCGGTCAGGATCGTGGGGCGGGCCAGGCCTTCGAGCACCACGAACCGCAGCTGGTCGCCCCGAGACTTCTTGTCGACCTTCATCGCCTCCTGGAGCTGCCCCCAGACGCCGCCGCGGTACGTCGTGGGCAGGCCGACCAGCTCGAGCACCGAGCGATGCCGGTCGGCGGTCGCCTCGTCGAGCTTCCCGGCGAGGCGTGCGAGCTCCGCGACGAAGGTCATCCCGATCGCGACGGCCGCGCCGTGACGGAACTTGTACCGCTCGACCCGCTCGATCGCGTGGCCGAGGGTGTGGCCGTAGTTCAGCGACTCACGCCCGGGGTGTCCCGAAGCGCCGCCGGTCTCCTTCAGGTCCGCCACGACGACGTCGATCTTGACCCGGATCGACCGCTCGATGAGCTCTCGCAGCACGTCCGTGCCGGGCGTGGTGGCCGCGGTCGGGTCGCCCTCGACGAGGTCGAGGATCGCCGGGTCGGCGATGAACCCGGACTTGATGACCTCGGCCAGGCCGCTGACGAGCTCGTTGCGCGGCAGGGTCTCGAGCGTCGCGAGGTCGCAGAGGACCCCCGACGGCTCGTGGAAGGCGCCGACCAGGTTCTTGCCCTCGGTGGTGTTCATCCCGGTCTTGCCGCCGACGGCCGCGTCGACCATGCCCAGAAGCGTGGTGGGCATGTGCACCACCTTGACCCCGCGCAGCCACGTGGCCGCGACGAACCCGCCCATGTCCGTGGTGGAGCCGCCGCCCACGGTGACGATCGCGTCGGACCGCGTGAACCCGGTCTGTCCGAGCACCTGCCAGCAGAACGACGCGACGGGTGCGAGCTTGGCCTCCTCGCCGTCGGGGATCTCGATCGCGTGTGCGTCGTACCCCTGCTCCGCGAGGTCGGCACGGATCGCCTCACCGGTGGCCGCGAGGGCGTGCGGGTGGATCACGGCGACCCGCTGGACGCCCTCGCCGAGCATGCTCGGCAGCTCGCCGAGCAGCCCGGTGCCGACGACGACGTCGTACGGCGAACCGCCTCCGACGTGCAGCGTGGACAGATCGCTCATCGTTCCCCCTCGCCCTGCGCGGGCTCTGCCGTCTCCCGGGCAGCCTGGGCCGTCTCCTGGGCCGTCTCCTGGGCCGTCTCCTGGGCCGCTCTCGATGCTCTCGACGGTCGACCGGACCTCGTCCGCGACCTCCTCGGCACTCCTGCCGTCGGTCTCGACGGTCACGGTGGCGACCTCCTGGTAGATCGGCAGGCGCTCGTCGAGCAGCGCCTTGATCCGGGCGCGCACGTTGCCGAGCAGCAGAGGCCGCGCCGTGCCCAGCCCGACCCGCTTGACGGCGTCGGAGAGCCCCACGTGCAGGAACACGACGAGATGCTCCTTCAACGCCGCCCTGGTCTCGGGGTCGAGCACCGCGCCGCCACCGAGGGCGAGGACACCGTCATGCCCGGTCAGCGCCTGGGCGACCGCGGCGCGCTCCAGCTCGCGGAAGTGCTGCTCGCCGCTGTCGACGAAGATCTCCGAGATCGGACGTCCCGCCGCATCCTCGACGTCACGGTCGGTGTCGCGCAGGTCCACGCCCCACGCCGAGGCGAGCAGCTCCCCCACGCTGGTCTTGCCCGCGCCCATCGGGCCGACGAGCACGACCCGGGGGCGGCCGGCGCTCACGCGAACCTCAGCGAGGAGAGGTACCCCTCGACGTTGCGGTGGGTCTCCCCCACCGAGTCCCCGCCGAACTTCTCGAGCACGGCCTCGGCCAGCACCAGCGCGACCATCGCCTCCGCGACGATGCCGGCGGCCGGCACGGCGCAGACATCGGAGCGTTGGTGGTGGGCGACTGCCTCGACCCCGGTGGCCACGTCGATGGTGCGCAGGGCGCGAGGGACGGTGGCGATCGGCTTCATCGCCGCCCGGACGCGCAGAACCTCACCGGTGGACATGCCGCCCTCGGTGCCGCCGGAGCGACCGGAGGTACGCCGGATGCCTTCTTCGGTGCCCACGATCTCGTCGTGGGCCCGGGAGCCGGGGGTTGCCGCCAGCTCGAAGCCGTCGCCCACCTCCACGCCCTTGATGGCCTGGATGCCCATGAGCGCACCCGCAAGGCGCGCGTCGAGCCTGCGGTCCCAGTGGACGTGCGACCCGAGCCCCGGCGGCAGGCCGTGCACGACCACCTCGACGACACCGCCGAGGGTGTCGCCGTCCTTGTGGGCCTGGTCGATCTCGGCGACCATCGCCTTGCTCGCGTCTGCGTCGAGGCAGCGCACCGGGTCGGCGTCGAGCCGGGCGACGTCGTCGGGTGTGGGTACCGAGCCGTGCGGGGCCTTCGCCGTACCGATCGCCACGACGTGGGAGACCACCCGGGCGCCGACGGCCTGCTCGAGGAACTTCATGGCGACCGCCCCCAGCGCAACCCGCGCGGCCGTCTCGCGGGCCGAGGCGCGTTCGAGTACCGGACGGGCCTCGTCGAAGTCGTACTTCTGCATGCCGACCAGATCGGCGTGGCCAGGGCGAGGGCGGGTCAGCGGCGCGTTCCGCGCGAGGCTCTCCAGCTCCTCGGCGTCCACCGGGTCGGGGGCCATGACCTTCTCCCACTTGGGCCACTCGCTGTTGCCCACCCGGATCGCGACGGGGCTACCGAGCGTGCGCCCGTGCCGGAGACCTCCGATGATCTCGATCTCGTCGGCCTCGAACTTCATCCGCGCACCGCGGCCGTACCCGAGGCGTCGACGGGCCAGGGCGTCGGCGATGTCGCCCGAGGTCACCTCGACGTGAGCGGGTAGACCTTCGAGCACAGCGACAAGAGCGGGTCCGTGGGACTCGCCCGCAGTAAGCCAACGCAGCATGGCGACAGTGTTTCACGCCTGCGAAGACGGCAGATCAGGCGTACCAGGCAGCGACACCCGGTCCGGCGAGCAGCCCGACGACCGCGCCCACGAGCATGAACGGCCCGAAGGGGTAGGCCTTGCGGTCCACGATGCGCAGCACCGAGAGCAGCAGGCCGCCGACGCCCCCGAGCAGGAAACCGGCATAGACGCCGGTGAGGAGCTCACCCCAGCCGAGGTAGCCGAGCGAGATGCCGAGCAGCCCGGAGAGACGGACATCGCCGTACCCAAGGCCGCGGGGGTAGACGAACCAGAGCAGGAAGAACGTGCCGCCGGCGACGAGCCAGCCCCAGCCCGCCCGCACGACCGAGTCCCAGTCGCCGCTGAGCGCGCCGGCCAGCAGCGTGAGCGCGACGACCACGGCGTACGACGGGGCGATGACTCTCGTGGGCAGCAGCCGGGTGCGCCAGTCGACGAGAGCCAGAGCGACCCCGATCGGAACGAGGTAGGCCCACACGATGAGGGCGGGGTCCCAGCCGATCCGCCAACCCACCAGCCCTGAGGCGACGGCTGAGGCGAGGGCCGTCTTCCAGGCCAGGCCCGGGAGCGCCGCGATCGCGTCGTAGCGCTCCTTCGGCTCCTCGGGGGCGACCGGCTCGGTCGCTGCCGGCTCGGTCGCCGCCTGCTCGGGGGTGGCCTGCTCGGGGGCCGACGGCTCGGTGGAGCTGTCGCCCGCCGCGCCCGCCGCGCCTGCCGCGCCGGTCTCGTCCCCGCTCTCGTCGGTCTCGGGCTCCGGCTCCGGGATCCGCGCCACCAGCGCCGGCACGAACCAGCCCAGCAGCGCACCGACGAACGCCATCGTCAGGCCGGTCAGGGGGAACCACGCGTCAGCGCTCATGGGGCCAGAGCCTAACGCCGAACCAGGCCGTGGTCAGGCAGCCTCATGCGGTATCCGCGATGCTCGAGCTGAGGGAGAGCGTCCATCCAGTCAGGTGAGCGCGCTCACACCCGCAGTCCGCATCGCCTCCAGCGGCGCGTCGTAGCCCGTCATCAGCGTCACCTGCAGGGCTGCCTGGTGGACCAGGAGGTCGAGGCCGGAGACGAGGACCCGCCCCTCCGCCGCGGCAAGCCTGCCCAAGGGCGTGGGCCACGGGTCGTAGACCACGTCGAACACCACCGGTGCCGAGGCCGCCACCCGCAGGGCCGCCTCACCCTGTGCCTCCGCCGGCACGGTGGAGACCACGATGGCAGGGCGCAGTGCCTCCGCCACTCCGGCGGCCTCGCGGAAGCTGAGCACCTCCACCATCGGGCGGGCAGGATGGCGCCCGGCCGCGCCGAGCGTCTCCTGGACCCGCGTGGGGTCACGCACGACCACCCGCACCGACGAGCAGCCGAGGTCCGCGAGCGCGAGCAGCGTCGACGCGGCGGTGGCACCACCACCGAGGATCACCGCGGTCGGGACTGCGGCGTCGGTCCGCTCCCGGATCGCAGCCACCGCGCCGGAGACGTCGGTGTTGTGGCCGATGCGCCTTCCACCCTCGAGGATGACCGTGTTGGCCGCCCGGGCCTGGCCGGCCCTGCCGCTCAGCTCGTCGAGCAGGGGGACGACGGCGCGCTTCAGCGGCATGGTCAGCGACAGTCCGCGCCAGGTGTCGTCGAGCCCGTCGAGGAAGCCGGCGAGCTCCTCCTCGCGCACCTCGCGGGCGTCGTACTCCCAGTCGAGCCCCAGCTCGGCGTAGGCCGCACGGTGGAGCACCGGCGAGAGCGAGTGCGCGATCGGACTGCCCAGGACCGCGCAGCGGGTCGTCACCGGTCGCTCAGCAGTTCGGCGAGGAGGAGCACCACTTGTCGAACTCGGCCTTGTTCTTCAGGTGCTCCTCGTAGGTCTCCGCGAACTTCGTCTCCCCGGTGTCCGGGTTGGTCGTGACGAAGTAGAGCCAGGGCCCGTCGGCGGGGTTGAGCGCGGCCTCGATGGCCTGCTCCCCCGGCGCCATGATCGGGGTCGGCGGGAGTCCGGACTTCTTGTAGGTGTTGTACGCGGAGTCGGAGGCCCGGTCGTCGTCGCTGGTCCCGACGCCGCCGTCGCGGCCAACGGCGTAGTGCACGGTGGAGTCGAACTGGAGCGGCATCGGCTCGTCGAGCCGGTTGTAGATCACCCGGCTGACCTTGGCGAAGTCCTTGTCGAACCTCGCCTCGGCCTGGATCAGGCTGGCCACCGTCATCACGTCGTGAGGGCTGACGCCCCGCGCCTTCGCCTCCGCGACCAGGTCGAGCTTCTCCGCGGCCTGGTTGAAGCGGTCGACCATCATCGTCAGGATCGTGCGCGGTGTCGCGTTGGGCGGGATCTCGTAGGTCGCCGGGAACAGGTAGCCCTCCGCGTTGCCTTCGGCGTACGACGGAAGCCCGATCGACCCGGGCTGACGGAGCACCTTCTCGAACTCCTTCGCCGAGAAGTCGGTGTGCTTGGCGAGGAGGTCGACGATCTGCGCGACCGTCAGCCCCTCACGCAGGGTGACGGCGCTCTGCACCATGTTCTTCGGGTCGATCAGGATGTCGAGCGCCGACTGCGCGGACATGTGCTTGTGCATCTCGTAGAAGCCGACCTGGATACCCGTGGACGCAGGGTCCTTCGTGGCTGCGTCGGTGAACGCCTCGACGCTCTTGACGACGCCCTGGTCCTTCAACGTGTTGCCGATGTCCGAGGCGCGGTCTCCGTCGTGCACCTCGATGAGCACCGAGCCGCTGCCGCTGCCGGTGTAGTCGGGCGGCGGGCTGAAGTAGTGCCGCAGCGCCGTCGCACCCCTGTCATAGGCGAAGTACGCACCGCCGGCGAGCACCGCGAGCGCGATCAGCACCGCCAGGCAGCCGAGGCCGTTGTGCCGGCGCCGTCTGCCGCGGTGCCCCTCGCGCTCCGTGGGCTCCGGTTCGAGGTCCAGTCCGAGATGAGTCACTTGTGTCCTAAGTCGAGGGTCTCTCCCGGCGCAGCCCCCGAGCTGCGTTCGGTGTCGAGCGCATTCTGCAAGATGACGACCGCCGCCGCCTGGTCGACCACGGCGCGCCGCTTCTGTCCCTTCCTGCCCTGGCTACGGAGTACTGCTTCGGCTGTCACGGTGGACAGACGTTCATCACACAGGCGGACCGGCACCGGGTCAAGGGTCTCTGCGAGCGCCCGAGCGAACTCACGGACCTTGGCCGCGGCCGGGCCCTCCCCGCCCGAGAGCGAGCGAGGCAGGCCGACCACCACCTCGATGGCTGCCCTGTCGAGGACGATCTCCCGGATCCGGGCGAGGTCACCCGGGCCCCGGGGAACCGTCTCGACTGGCGTCGCCAGCATTCCCGACGGATCGGACTGCGAAACTCCGATCCGAGCGTCGCCGGCGTCCACGCCGACCCGCACGCCACGTCTCACCAGCGGACACCCGCGCGCCGAGCACGCACCTCAGGCCCGCCCGGCGGTCACAGCGCGGCCGACGGCGTACTCGACGTCGCGGAGCGCCTGGTCGACGTTCGCCACGTCGGCGCCACCGCCCTGGGCCACGTCGTCCTTGCCACCGCCGCTGCCGCCGAGGGCACCAGCAGCGACCTTGACCAGCGCGTTCGCCGAGACACCCCACGAGCGGGCCTCGTCGTTGACCGCGATCACGACGGCCGGCTTGCCGTTGGTGGAGCCGATGATCGCGACCACGCTCGGAACGGAGGCCGGCATCCGGCCGCGGATGTCGAGGGCGAGCTTGCGCACGTCGCCTGCGTTCGCGCCGTCCACACGGTGACCGACGAAGCGGACACCGAAGACGTCGGTGGGGCTCGCGGCGAGCTCACCCGCCGCCGCCAGCAGCTGGGCGACCCTGACCTTCTCGATCTCCTTCTCCGCGGAGCGGAGCCTCTCGACGAGGTCGTTGACGCGCTCGGGCAGCTGCTCGGGGCGCACCTTGAGCGCCTCGGAGAGCTGCGCCACGAGCACGTGCTCACGCGCGAGGAACCGGTAGGCGTCGCTGCCGACGAGCGCCTCCACCCGGCGGACACCGGAGCCGATCGAGGACTCCCCGAGCAGCTTGATCACGCCGAGCTGCCCGGAACGGCCTGCGTGCGTGCCGCCGCAGAGCTCCCGGGCCCAGTCGCCGACGGAGATCACACGCACCTCGTCGCCGTACTTCTCGCCGAACAGCGCCATCGCCCCGGACCTGCGGGCCTCCTCCTGGCTCATGATCTCGGCGTGGACCGCGAGGTCGGCGAGGACGAGGTCGTTGACGCGCGCCTCCACGTCGGCCATCGCCGAGGCAGGCACCGCCCCGGACGCGGAGAAGTCGAACCGGAACCGGCCCGGAGCGTTCTCGGAGCCGGCCTGGGTGGCCGTCTCGCCGAGCGCCTCCCGGAACGCCTTGTGCACCATGTGGGTCGCGGTGTGCGCCCGGCTGATCGAGCGACGGCGCTCGATGTCGACGACGGCCTGCGCGCCCTCGCCGACCGTGACCTCACCCGCGAGCACCTTCGCCTGGTGCACGATCAGGCCGGTGATCGGCGACTGCACGTCGTGGATCTGGACGGTCGCGCCGTTGGACAGCTCGATGATGCCGTGGTCGGCGAGCTGGCCGCCGCCCTCGGCGTAGAAGGGGGTGCGGTCGAGCACGAGCTCGATCTCGTCTCCCTGGTGCGCCGAGGTCGCCATCCCGGACGGGACCAGGATGCCCCGGACCGTCGCCTCCGAGACCACCTCGTCGTATCCCGTGAACTCCACCGCGTGGCCGATGCTGTCGGCGATGTCGCGGTAGGCCGTTGCGTCGGTGTGCTTGCCCTTCTTGGCCTTCGCGTCCGCCTTCGCCCGCTCGCGCTGCTCGGTCATCAACCGGCGGAAGCCCTCCTCGTCCACCGAGAGGCCCTGTTCCGCGGCCATCTCGAGGGTGAGGTCGATCGGGAAGCCGTAGGTGTCGTGCAGCGCGAACGCCTTGCCTCCCGACAGCTGCGGCTGACCCGCCTGCTTGGCCTCGGCCGCAGCCATGTCGAAGATCGTCGTACCGGCCCGCAGCGTGGCCCGGAACGCGTCCTCCTCGGCGTAGGCGATGGTGGAGATGCGCTCCCAGTCCGCCTCGAGCTCGGGGTAGGACACCTCCATCTTGTCCCGGCTGACCGGGAGCAGCTCGGGGAGGACACGGTCCTCGACGCCGAGCAGCCGCATCGACCGCACCGCCCGGCGGAGCAGCCGCCGCAGCACGTAGCCGCGGGCCTCGTTGCCGGGGGTCACGCCGTCGGAGATCAGCATCATGCCGCTGCGCACGTGGTCGGCGACGACCCGGAACCGGACGTCGTCGGCGTGGTCCGCGCCGTAGCGGCGGCCCGAGAGCTCGGACGCCTTCTCGATGACCGGGAAGACCTCGTCGATCTCGTAGAGGTTGTGCTTGCCCTGGAGCAGGTAGGCGACCCGCTCCAGACCCATACCGGTGTCGATGTTCCTGCTCGGCAGGTCGCCGAGGATGTCGAACTCCTCCTTGCTGCGCACGTTGGCGAGCTCGTACTGCATGAAGACCAGGTTCCAGATCTCGAGGAACCGGTCCTCGTCGACGACCGGTCCGCCGTCCGGGCCGAACTCGGGGCCGCGGTCGATGTAGATCTCGCTGCACGGGCCACCGGGGCCGGCCACGCCCATGTGCCAGTAGTTGTCCTTCAGCCCGCGCCGCTGGATCCGCGTCTCCGGAAGCCCCGCGATCTTGCGCCACAGGTCGGCGGACTCGTCGTCGTCCTGGTAGACGGTGACCCAGACCTTGTCCGGGTCGAACCCGTAGCCGCCCTCGTCCCGCGAGCCGGTGATCAGCTCCCAGGCGTGCTCGATGGCGCCGTCCTTGAAGTAGTCGCCGAAGGAGAAGTTGCCGTTCATCTGGAAGAACGTGCCGTGCCGTGTGGTCTTGCCGACCTCCTCGATGTCGAGGGTCCGCACGCACTTCTGCACGCTGACCGCACGCTTGTACGGCGGCGTCTCCTGGCCCAGGAAGTAGGGCTTGAACGGCACCATGCCGGCGTTGACGAACAGCAGGTTCGGGTCGTCGAGCAACAACGAGGCTGAGGGGACCGCCTGGTGACCGCGCTCCTCGAAGTGCGCGAGAAACCGTCGGCGGATCTCCGCGGTGTCCATCAGCTGTTGCCCTTTCTCGTCAGTTGCAGCGGTGCCGCGGACGCGGCATCGATCTGTGTTGTTCCATCGAGCCCGAGTCCGAGCCGTTCGCGCAACTCGGTTTCCTTCGCAGCCATCTCGTTGCGAAGCTCGTCGCCGAACAGCTGCGCCCCGAGGGTCAAGCCGGCGAGCCGGTCGCGCAGCCCCTCAGGTGTGAACGCCTCAGCCGCCCTGCGGGCCTTGGTGATCGCGTAGGCGCTGGTCGCGGCGCCGGCCACGAACCAGACGGCCCGCCTCATGCGGCAGTCTCCTGGGCGCCGGTCTCCGGCCGAGCGGGCGCGACCCGAGCCCGGCGCGCGGCTCGTCTGCGCTCCTTGCGGGCCCGCTTCATCTCACGGCGCATCTCGAAGCCGATGCGGTTGCGGCTCTCCGCCGAGAGGGCACGGCGCAGGCCGTAGCCGAACGCCGCCGCCTTCACCAGGGGCTCGCCCAGCGTCACGGACAGCACGGCGCGCTCGGGCACCTGCGGCAGACGACCGGGAGCCCCGTCGGCCGACTCCCCGACGGTGGTGATGACGAACTCGCTGTGCTCGGGCACGACGTGCGCGTCCCCACGGGAGGCCACGAGCTCCGCCGAGAGCCTCTCGACCTCCGCGCGCAGGGCTTCGACGTCCGCGCGGGACGAGGCGAGAGCCGCCTGGTCCCGTGCCCCGGCCCGCCGGCCGAGCAGCAGAGCCAGCACGATCCCGACGAGCACCAGGAGCAGGGCTGCTGCGCCGCCGAGCGCCGCCCAGAGTGCCGAATTCATAGAGGCTGACCCTACCTTGCGCCGCGGGAGCCGATGCCGCGCACCATCGCCCGGACTCGTTCCCACCGTTCCTTGAGCGCCGCCTCCGCCCCGAGGCTGGTCGGCTCGTAGTAGACAGCCTCGGAGACGACGTCCGGGGCGTACTGCTGCTCGGCGATCCCGTAGGGCTCGTCGTGGGCGTAGCGGTACCCCTTGCCGTGACCGAGCTTCTTCGACCCGCCGTAGTGGGCGTCGCGCAGATGGGCGGGGACCGGGCCGATCCGTCCGGCGCGTACGTCGGCGCTGGCGGCGTCGATCGCCTTGATCACCGCGTTCGACTTCGGCGCCAGCGCGAGGGCGATCGTCGCCTGGGCGAGGTTGAGCCGCGCTTCGGGCATGCCGATCAGCTGGACCGCCTGGGCTGCGGCGACCGCCGTGGTCAGGGCGGTCGGGTCGGCCAGGCCGATGTCCTCGCTCGCGAGGATCACGAGCCGCCTGGCGATGAACCGGGGGTCCTCCCCCGCCTCGACCATCCTGGCCAGGTAGTGCAGGGCGGCGTCCACGTCGGAGCCCCGGACGGACTTGATGAACGCACTGGTCACGTCGTAGTGCTGGTCGCCCTGCCGGTCGTACCTCACGGCAGCCCGGTCCACGGCCGTCTCCGTCGTGGCGAGGTCCACGACGTCGCCACCCTTGGCCACCGCGGCGCCGGCGGCGGCCTCCAGGTAGGTCAGAGCCCGTCGCGCGTCACCGCCGGCCAGCCGGACCAGGTGGTCGGCAGCTTCTGGGGCGAGCTCGACGGTGCCCGCGAGGCCGCGCTCGTCGGCCAGCGCGTCTGCGAGAACGCCGCGGATGTCGTCGTCGGTGAGCGGCTCGAGCGTGAGCAGCAGGGACCGGGACAGCAGCGGGGAGATCACCGAGAAGAACGGGTTCTCCGTCGTCGCGGCGACCAGGGTCACCCACCGGTTCTCGACCCCGGGGAGCAGCGCGTCCTGCTGCGCCTTCGTGAACCGGTGGACCTCGTCGACGAAGAGGACGGTCTCCCGACCGCTGCGCGTGAGCTCGTGACGCGCGCCGTCGATGGCGGCGCGGACCTCCTTCACGCCCGCCGCGACCGCGGACACCTCGACGAAACGGCGGTTGGTCTGGCCCGACACGATCGAGGCGATCGTCGTCTTGCCCGTGCCGGGCGGTCCCCACAGCAGCAGCGACATCGGCTGGTCACCCTCGATCAGCCGGCGCAGAGGCGAGCCGGCCGCGAGGAGGTGCTGCTGACCGACGAGCTCGTCCAGCGTGCGAGGACGCATCCGGACCGCCAACGGCGCGCTGGCATGGGTGTTCCCCGCCAGCGTGCCGCCCGAACGGGCCGGGTCGGCGCCCGCAGAGGCGTTGGAGCCGGCGTAGTCGAATAGTCCGTCCACGCCGGACACCCTAACCGCGTGCTACTGCGTCGCCGCGCCCTCGTGGCTGTCCGAGGTCCCCTCGCCCGACATCGCCGCCGAGGACTTCTTGTGCGTCTCCAGATCGGTCCACGTCTCGGAGAACCCCGGCTTGTTCAGGTCCTCCGCGGAGGGCGTCGCCCCGGCCACCGGCGTACCCGCCTTGTCCACCCCGAGCGCGCTCAGGGTGATCGGGGAGGCCGGCATGGCACCGAACTCGCCTGCGAAGTGGCAGGCGACCTTGTGCTTCGCGCCGATCTGGAGCAGCGGCGGCTCCTGCTTCGCGCAGATGTCCTGGGCCATCCAGCACCGGGTCCGGAAGCGGCAGCCCGAGGGCGGGTTGACCGGGCTGGGGACATCGCCCTCGAGTCGGATCCGCTCGCGGCGACCGCCGATGGCGGCCTGCTTGACGTCGGGTACGGCGGAGAGCAGCGCCTGCGTGTAGGGGTGGTGCGGCCGGTTGTACAGGGTCTCGCGGTCGGCGATCTCGACGACCTTGCCGAGGTACATCACCGCGATCTCCGGGCAGAAGTGCCGGACCACCGCGAGGTCGTGGGCGATGAAGAGGAACGCGACGCCGAACTCCTTCTGCAGGTCCTGGAGCAGGTTCACGACCTGGGCCTGGATGGAGACGTCGAGCGCGGAGACCGGCTCGTCGGCGACGAGGAGCTTCGGCTGGAGCGCGAGCGCCCGGGCGATGCCGATGCGCTGCCGCTGACCGCCGGAGAACTCGCTCGGGTAGCGGTTGTAGTGCTCGGGGTTCAGGCCGACCACCTCGAGCAGCTCCCGCACCCGGTTCAGCACCTGCTTCTCGGGGACGACCTTGTGCACCCGCAGCGGCGTGCCGACGATCGAGCCCACCGTGTGACGAGGGTTCAGCGAGCTGTACGGGTCCTGGAAGATCATCTGGATCTCGCGCCGCAACGGCAGCATCTGCTTGCGGTTGAGGTTGCCGATCTCCTGGCCCTCGAACTTCATCGACCCCGAGGTCGGGTCGAGCAGGCGGGTGATCAGGCGTCCCGTGGTCGACTTGCCGCAGCCGGACTCGCCGACGAGCCCGAGCGACTGACCGGCCTCGACCTGGAAGGAGACGCCGTCCACGGCCTGCACCTGGGCGATGGTGCGGCGCACCAGCCCGGACGACTTCACCGGGAAGTACTTGCGCAGGTTGGTCACCTCGAGCAGCGGGCTGCCGTTGGGTGCGGTGGTCGACGTCGCGACCTCAGGTTGCGTCATGGAAGTCATGTTCCTCGTCACCGGCCCTCGTCCACGCCGGCGTCAGCCGGGTCCACAGCGAGGATCGGGAGTACGTCGGACTCGTAGATCGCGTCCGGGTTGGGCAGATGGCAGCGTTTCGTGTGGTGCAGGCCGCGCAGGCCTGGGACCAGCGGCGGCAGCTCGGTCGAGCACAGGTTGCCGGGGACCTTCTCCACGTGCGGGCAGCGCGGCTGGAACGGGCAGCCCGGCGGCGGGTTGAGCAGGCTCGGCGGGTTCCCCGGGATCGGCACCAGACGACCGTCGGTGTCCGCGGCGACGTCGGGCATGCTCGAGAGCAGGCCCCACGTGTAGGGCATCTCCGGGTGCGTCAGCAGCTCCCGCGTCGGGCCCTTCTCGACCGCCCGACCGGCGTACATCACGAGCACCTCGTCCGCCATCTCAGCGACCACGCCGAGGTCGTGGGTGATGATCACGATCGCGGAGCCGAAGTCACGCTGCAGCTCCTGCAGCAGGTCCAGGATCTGGGCCTGGACGGTCACGTCGAGGGCTGTCGTCGGCTCGTCGGCGATCAGCAGCTTCGGGTCGTTGACCAGCGACATCGCGATCATCGCGCGCTGCCGCATGCCGCCGGAGAACTGGTGCGGGAAGTCGTCCACGCGACTCTTGGCCTGGGGAATGCCCACGCGGTCGAGCATCTCGATCGCCTTGGCGCGTGCCTCGGCCTTCGACACGTCGTTGTGGATCCGGTGCGCCTCGGCGATCTGACGGCCGATCGGGTAGAACGGGTGCAGGGCGGTGAGCGGGTCCTGGAAGACCATGGCCACGTCGTTGCCGCGCACCTTGCGCAGGGTCGACTCGGAGGCGCCGATGATCTCCTTGCCGCCGACCCGGATGGAGCCGGTGATCCGGCTGCGCTTCTCGTCGTGGAGACCGAGCACGGCCATCGACGAGACGCTCTTGCCGGACCCGGACTCCCCCACGATGCCCAGGGTCTCGCCGGTCTTGACGGAGTAGGTCAGGTCGTTGACCGCGTTGACCAGACCGTCGTGGGTCGGGAACTGGACCGAGAGGTTCTCGACGACGAGGAACGAGTCGCTGTCGGCGGGGCGGGACTGCGCGACGGCGCTCTGATCGGTCAGAAAGCTGGTCATGACATCCTCACGCGGGGGTCCAGGAAGCTGTAGACGATGTCCACGATCAGGTTGGCGATCACGATGAGGACCGCGCTGACGAGGACCGTGGCCAAGATGACGGGGAAGTCCTGGGGCGACCTGAGCGAGTCGAGCGCCCACCAGCCGATCCCGTTGATGTTGAAGATCTGCTCGGTGAAGACCGTGCCGGCCAGCAGCGTGGCGAAGTCGAGGCCGAAGATGGTGACGATCGGCACGATCGCGGCGCGCAGTCCGTGGCGGAAGACGACCCTGCTGGACTTCACACCCTTGGCGGTCGCCGTACGGATGTAGTCCTCGCCGAGGGTCTCGACCATCGAACCTCGGGTGAACCTGGCGTACTGCGTGGAGTTCGTCACGCCGATCACGAGCCAGGGCAGCAACAGGCCGGCGGCCCAAGCGGCAGGGCTGTCGGTGAGCGGGGTGTATCCGGTGTTCGGGAAGACGTCCCAGCGCAGGGTCAGGAAGATCCACGCCAGCAGCGCGAAGAGGTAGTACGGGATCGACGAGACGACGAGGCTGCCGCCGACGAGGAGGCGGTCCGCCGTGGTCCCGCGCCAGCGCGCCGCGAGCACGCCGAGGATCACGCCGAGCACCAGGTAGATGGCGGCGCCACCGAGCGCGACCGACAGCGTCGCGGGGTACTTCTGGACGAGCTCCTTGCGGACCTCGCCACGGGTGCCGTAGGAGATGCCGAGGCACGGTGCCTCGCAGTTGTACTCGCCGCCGAGCTCGACCTTGCGATCCTTGAACAGTCCGCCCACGAAGGCGCCGTACTGCGTGACGACGCTTTCGTTGAGGCCCATCTGCTCCTCGAGCATCGCCAGACGCTCCGCCGTGCAGTGGCCCTGCGCCTCGCAGACCGGACCTGCCGGGTTGCTGGGGCCGAGGAAGAAGAGCGCGAAGACGAACATCGACGTCAACACGATGACAAGGAACGACGACAGGAGGCGCCGGACAATGAAGCCCGCCATGGACGTACTACCTACTTCCCGAACTTGGTTGTGGGGTGGGGCCCGTCTGGGACCCCACCCCACAACTCACTGGTCATACTCCGGTCAGAGTGCGGACTCCGACCGGCTGGTGCGTACTACTTGACCCAGATGTCCTTCCAGGTCGGCATGCCGAAGGTCGCGTCGACGTTGTGACCCTCGATCTTCGACCCGTGCGCCTGGGCGACACCGCCGTAGCCGGTGACGAACAGCGGGAAGTACTCCTCCTGGATGAACTTGTCCAGGTCGTTCCACGCGGCCGGCTGCTTCTCGGCGGGCATCATCTGGATGTCGCTGATCTTCTTGTCGACCGCGGGCTCCTTGAAGACCGCGTAGTTCGACCCGAGGCCCTCCTCCTTGAGGTTGGTCGACTGCATGACCGGCGGGAACCACGAGCCACCCGACGGCCAGTCGGAGCACCAGCCGGCGCTACGGACGTTGATCTTCTTGTTGTTCGGGTCCGCGCGCTCGGTGGAGAAGTCCGCGACGGTGCTGGCGACCGGGCTGGCCTTGAAGCCGGCAGCCTCGAGCGACTTCGCGATGACGTCCTTGGCCTTCACAGCCTCGGGGTTGTCGTTCTGGAACAGCCACTTGATCTCGTAACCGGTCTTGCCTGCCTCCTCGAGGAGCGACTTCGCCTTGGCGACGTCGGTCGTGCCCTCCTCGTGGTCCGGAAGCGGGTTGAAGTCGCTACGGCCGGGGATGCCCGGGGGCATGAGGTTGGTGCCCCAGATGCGGGTCACGCCCTCGATGTAGCCGGCGGCAAGAGCAGCGTCCTTGTAGGGGTACGCGTAGGCGAGGGCCTGGCGGACCTTCTTGTCGGTGACGACGCGGTAGTCGGGCGCCCAGTAGAACGTGCAGGGCTGGCCACCGAGGACGAGCCGGTCCTTGTACTTCGTCTGGAAGTCGCGGAAGTCCGGAGCGAGGATGTCGTCGTAGGTGAGGGTGTTCTGCGCCTCACCCTTGTCGGCCAGCATGAGCTGGTCGATCTTGGTGCTCTCCGTCTGGAAGTCGAAGACGTACTTCTCGGGGTACTGCGTACGGCCCGGGTCGGTAGCCGGGTCCCAGTGCGGGTTGCGCACGAGGGTCAGCGTCTTCTCCGGGGTGTACTGGTCGAACATGTACGGACCGGTCGCCAGCGGGTGCAGACGGTACTTCTCAGGCTTGTCCGCGCCCTTCGGGATCGGGCCGATGGCCGGGAACGCGCCCCAGTAGGGCATGTCCGGGAAGGGCTTGGCCATCTTGAGGGTCAGCGTGTTGCCGTCGACCTCGACACCGGCGTAGTCCGTGCCCGACTTGTAGGGGCCCTTGTACTTGTCGCCGTCGAGGAAGTAGTCGTTGCTGTACGCAGCGCCCTCGGGGAACGTCGCGCGGTCGAAGGACCGGAGGATGCCGTAGCGGACGTCCTCGGCCGTGACCTCCTTGCCGTTCTCCCACTTCACGCCGTCACGCAGCGTGAACTTCCACTCCGTGTAGTCCTTGTTCGGCGTACCGAGGTCGGTGGCCAGATCGGGGATCAGGACCATGTCGCCGGACTTCTCGTCGTAGACGTACTGCGTGAGCGAACGCGTGACGAGACCGCCGAGGATCGAAGCGGTGTTGACGTAGTACGCCTCGCTCGGGTCCATGTTGTTCAGACCGGCGTAGGAGAGCACCTTGACGGTGCCGCCTTCCTTCGCGCCGTCGATCTTCACGGGCCCGTCCTTGCGAGAGGCGTCCATGCCCGCCCCCGCGGCTCCCAGCTTCTCCTTGTCGATGCCGGAAGCCTTGTCATCACCGTTGCCACCGCTCGAACTGCCGCCGCAAGCGGCAAGAGCAAGCATTCCCACGGCGGTGACGGCAATGATCGGTTTCTTGAACCGCATTCCTAACCCACCCTTTCCTGGTTGGTTTGTGCATCCCGCGGTGAGTAGGTCACCGGCGAGTCTTGGGGTCGAAGGCGTCTCGGATGGAGTCGCCTAGGAGGTTGAGGGCCAGGACCAGCACCATGACGGTGATCACCGGCGCCCAGAGGTAGAGCGGGTACTTGCTGTAGGAGTTCACCGCGTCGTTGATCGTCTGACCCAGCGACGGGACACCGGTCAGGCCGATGCCGAGGTAGGACAGACCCGCCTCGGCGGCGACGTACGCCGGCAGCGAGAGCGAGATCGCCACGACGATCGGTGCGACGAGGTTCGGCAGCAGCTCCTTGAAGAGGATCCGCCGGGTCGGGACGCCCATCACCTGTGCGGCCTGGACGAACTCACGCTCACGCAGCGACAGCACCTGGCCACGGATCAGTCGGGCGAGGCCCATCCACCCGAAGACCACCAGCACGGCGACCAGCGCGAACACCTGCGCCTTGGCCAGCTTGTCGAGGTCCGTGGAGAAGCGCGACACGATGATCGGCGCCAGCGCCAGCGCACCGAGGATGAACGGGAAGGACAGGAAGAGGTCGATGATGAACGAGATGACCCGGTCCAGCCAGCCGCGGGCGAAGCCGGCGACGAGCCCGATGGTGACACCGATGACCGTGGACAGCACGGTGGCCGAGGTCGCCACGGCGAGCGAGGTCCTCAGGCCGTAGAGCAGACGGGCGAGGTTGTCGATGCCGGTACCCGGCGCAAGGCCGAGCGGGTGCGCCCAGGTGAAGGGGTAGTACGGCGGGCCGACCGACGGGAAGCCGTCGTAGGACAGCACGTCGCTCGGCAGGGGGGCGTTGGGGTCGGTGGTGCTGTAGTACAACCCCCACGCCGAGGTGATCAGGGGAGCGAAGACACCCAGGACCAGGAGCAGGATCACCGTGATCCCGGAGACCATGGCGACCTTGTCGGAGCGCAGCCGCTGGAGCGCGATCCGCGTCGGCGACTTGCCGGCAATGACCTTCTCGGTTGCCTTGTCAGCGCCGCCAGCGGCATCGATGTCCTCGCCGAACTTCTCGAGGTTCGCTGTCGTGGTCATGCATACCTGTCTTTCATCACATGAGGACTATTTGCCCGCAAGAAAGGATCAGCGGCTCTTACAGCCCAGAGGACTGTAAACCAACACCTGTTTCATGCAGGGACAACTGAGGTAACGATCTGATACCAGCCCCGACTGTCCGGTTTGCGGACGTGACATGACGAACTCAGGCAAACCATGCGTAACTTACGCAAACCTGGTCTGCCTGAGCTCTGTCGGTCGGCGCCGGTCTGTCAGCCGGCGGAGGTCGGAACCGTCTCCTTCTGCTTGGGAGTCCGGTCGGACCCCTCCGCGTCGCTCTCCGGCTTGGCGTCGACGCCGGCCTCGGCCCGCTGCTGGAGCGTGATCGGAGCCGGGGCCTGGGTCAGCGGGTCGTAGCCGGCACCGGTCTTCGGGAAGGCGATGACGTCGCGGATCGAGTCCGTGCCGGCCAGAAGAGCCACGATCCGGTCCCACCCGAATGCGATGCCGCCGTGTGGCGGGGCGCCGTACTTGAACGCCTCGAGCAGGAAGCCGAACTTCTCGTTCGCCTCGTCCTCGCTGATGCCCATCACCTCGAAGGCCCGCTTCTGCACGTCCTCGCGGTGGATACGGATGGAGCCGCCACCGATCTCGTTGCCGTTGCAGACGATGTCGTAGGCGTTGGAGAGTGCCTCGCTCGGGTCGACGTCGAAGGTGTCGAGGTGCTCGGGCTTCGGCGCCGTGAAGGCGTGGTGGACCGCGGTCCAGGCACCGCTGCCGACGGCCACGTCACCGGCGGCGGTCGCCTCGTCGGCGGGCTCGAACAGCGGCGCGTCGACGATCCAGACGAACTTCCACGCCGACTCGTCGATGAGTCCCCCTCGGCGGCCGATCTCGAGGCGGGCGGCGCCGAGCAGGGAACGCGAGTGCTTGCCGGGCCCCGCGGCGAAGAAGATCGCGTCACCGGGCTTCGCGCCGACGTGCTCGGCGATGCCCGCCCGCTCGCTGTCGCTGAGGTTCTTGGCCACGGGCCCTCGGAGCTCCCCGTCCGACCCGACGAGGAGGTACGCAAGCCCCTTCGCGCCGCGCTGCTTGGCCCAGTCCTGCCAGGCGTCGAGCTGCTTGCGCGGCTGGTCCGCTCCCCCGGGCATCACGACGGCCCCGACGTACGGCGCCTGGAACACCCGGAACGGGGTGTCCTTGAAGAACTCCGTGCACTCCACCAGCTCGAGGCCCATGCGCAGGTCGGGCTTGTCGGTGCCGAAGCGACGCATCGCGTCGAGGTAGGTCATCCGCTCGATCGGCGTCTCGATCTCGACGCCGATGAGGGCCCAGACGGCGCGGAGCACGTCCTCGGCGACGGCGATCACGTCGTCCTGGTCGACGAAGCTCATCTCGAGGTCGAGCTGGGTGAACTCGGGCTGCCGGTCGGCGCGGAAGTCCTCGTCGCGGTAGCAGCGAGCGATCTGGTAGTAGCGCTCCATGCCGCCCACCATGAGCAGCTGCTTGAACAGCTGAGGGCTCTGCGGCAAGGCGTACCAGCTGCCGGGCTGGAGGCGTGCGGGCACCAGGAAGTCACGGGCGCCCTCGGGGGTCGACCGGGTCAGGGTCGGGGTCTCGATCTCGACGAAGTCGGCCTTGTCCAGGACCTCACGTGCAGCCCGGTTGACCTTGCTCCGGAGCCGGATGGCGTCGCCAGGGCCCTGCCGTCGCAGGTCGAGGTAGCGGTGCTTGAGGCGTACCTCCTCCCCCACCTGCACGTGCTCGTCGATCGGGAACGGCAGCGGCGCGGCAGCGCTCAGCACCTCCACGTCGTTCGCGATGACCTCGATCGCACCGGTGGGCAGGTTCGGGTTGGCGTTGCCCTCGGGCCTCATGGCGACCTCGCCGGTCACCTTGAGGCAGTACTCCGAGCGCAGGTGGTGGGCGACCTCCTCGTCACGGACGACGACCTGCACCACGCCCGACCCCTCGCGCAGGTCGAGGAAGGCCACGCCGCCGTGGTCCCGCCGGCGGGCGACCCAGCCCGAGAGGGTCACGGTCTGTCCGGCGTTCTCGGCTCGCAGGCTGCCGGCGTCATGGGTGCGGATCACGAAAGCTCCTCAGGCGTGTTCGAGACGATGGTGGGGATGAGATCGGCGGCCGCCGGCTCCCAGACGTCGGCGTCGGCGTCCTTCTGGTCGCCACTGCGGATGTCCTTGACCTGGTCGGGTCCGCCCTCGCCGGCCGGGAACCACACGAAGGGGATCCCGCGACGCTCGGCGTACCGGATCTGCTTGCCGAACTTCTGCGGCGCCGCGGCGACCTCGGTCGGGATGCCGCGCGCCCGGAGGCGCTGGGCTATGCCGTCGGAGACACCGCGGCTCCCCTCGTCGGCCAGGGCCACCAGCACGACCGAGGGGACCTTGCGGTCCGAGCTCAGCAGACCGCGCTGGATGAGGGGGACCAGGGTCCGCGAGATTCCGAGCGAGATGCCGACTCCGGGGTAGGTCGTCTTGCCGTCGGAGGCGAGCGCGTCGTACCTGCCGCCGCCGCCGACGGACTTCAGGAACTCGAAGCCCTGCATGTAGATCTCGAACACCGTGCCCGTGTAGTAGTCCAGGCCCCGGGCGAGGCTCAGGCTGGCCTGCACCGTGAAGCGGTCGCTGTTCAGGGAGGCGCAGCCCTCGATGACCGCCTGCAGCTCTGCGAGCCCGGTCTCGAGCAGCTCGTTCTCCACGCCGAGCCCACGCACCGCCTCGACGAAGGACCCGTCGGTGGACTCGATCTCCGCGAGGGCCAGACACTGTGCACTCTGCTTCTCGGTGAGCCCCTGCTCCTCGACGAGAAGCTCGGCCACCTTCTCCACGGGCAGCTTGTCGAGCTTGTCGATCGTGCGGATGACACCGGCGGGGTCGGCGGCGCCGATGCCGGTGTAGAAGCCGTGGATCAGCTTGCGGTTGTTCACGCGAAGCCGCATCGGGGGCAACGGCAGGTCCGACAGCGCCTCGGCCATGACCCTGGCGACCTCGACATCGAAGTGGAACGGCAGGTTGTCCTTGGCCACGACGTCGATGTCGGCCTGGGTGAACTCCCGGAACCGCCCCTCCTGGGGCCGCTCGCCGCGCCAGGCCTTCTGGATCTGGTAGCGCCGGAAGGGGAACTCCAGCTTGCCGGCGTTCTCCAGCACATAGCGTGCGAAAGGCACGGTCAGGTCGAAGTGCAGGCCCATCCCCGCGTCGGACTGCTGCTCGTCGGCCTGCAGCCGGCGCAGCACGTAGACCTCCTTGGAGGTCTCTCCCTTGCGCAGCAGCTGGTCCATCGGCTCGACCGCGCGGGTCTCGACGTTGGCGAAGCCGTGCAGCTCGAAGGTACGACGGAGCCGGTCGATGACCTGGAGCTCGACGACCCGCTGCTCGGGCAGGAACTCGGGGAACCCGCTCAGCGGGGTGGGCTTGCTCATGTCACAGTCCTCGGGTGTTGCGCAGCGTCGCCGGACCGGCGCCGGGGTCGGCGAGGTCGCGGCCCGCAACGTCGAGCAGGTAGGGGTTGGTGGCCCGCTCGCGGCCGATGCTCGTCTGCTCCCCATGGCCGGGGAGCACGACGATGTTGTCGGCGAGCGGCAGCACCTTGGTCGCCAGGCTCCTGAGCATCGTCGGATGGTCCCCGCCGGGAAGGTCCGTGCGGCCGATCGACCCCGCGAACAGGAGGTCGCCCGAGAACATCACCTCGGCGATGTCGTCGGCGTCGTACGGCGACCGGAAGGTCACCGAGCCGCGTGTGTGTCCCGGGGTGTGGTCGACGACGAACGACAGCCCGGCCAGCTCGAGATCCTGGCCGTCGGCGAGCTCGGTCACCTTGTCGGGCTCGGCGAACTCGTACTTCCCGCCGAGCAGCATCCCGGCCGTCTCGCGGGACATCCCTGCCATGGGGTCGGAGAGCAGGTGCCGGTCCTCGGGGTGGATGAACGCCGTGGCGTCATAGCTTCCGGCGACCGGAGCGACACACCACATGTGGTCGATGTGCCCGTGGGTGACCAGGACAGAGACCGGCTTGAGGTTGTGTTCGCGGACCACCTCTGCGACCCCGGCGGCGGCGTCCTTGCCGGGGTCGACGACGACGCATTCCGCGCCCGGAGCCGTGGCCACGACGTAGCAGTTGGTGCCCCATGGTCCCGCTGGGAAGCCTGCGATGAACACGGGTGAGAACTCCTGCGATGGGTGGTGGGATGACCGGTGAAGCCTACCTACCGCCCGCTGGCTCGCGGAAACCGCGGCCGTTATCGCGTCGTAGTAGGGAACTCGGTGTTGCCCGGCGCTGCGGACACCTAGACTCACGGTGGATCTGACTACGATGCACGCCCACCTGGTTTCGCCATGTGGGGACTGCACCTGAACTCGAAGAGGTAACCCGGTGAACGACTCCCAGCCCGGTCAGCCAGCGGAGCAGTGGGGCCGCGTGGCCGAGGACGGCTCGGTCTTCGTACGGACGGCGGAAGGGCGAGCGGCAGGTCGGGCAGATGCCTGGCGCCAGCCCCGAGGAGGCGCTGGCCTTCTACACCAAGCGGTTCGACGCGCTCGCCTTCGAGGTCCAGCTCCTCGAGCAGCGCGTGACCGCCGGCGCTCTCGCACCGGACGAGGCCACGGCCGCCGTGGACCAGGTGCACGCCACCCTCCAGGACGCGCAGGCCGTCGGTGACCTCGCAGGGCTCGACGCCCGTCTGACCGAGCTCCGGGCCACGATCGAGAAGCAGCGCGAGCAGCGCAAGGCCGAACGCGCCCGTCGCGCGGCGGCTGCGAAGACCCGCAAGGAGAAGATCGCCACCGAGGCCGAGTCGCTCGCGGAGGGCAACGACTGGCGCAACGGCGCGAACCGCCTCCGGGAGCTCCTCGACGAGTGGAAGGCGCTCCCCCGCATCGACAAGAGCACCGACGACGCGCTGTGGCGCCGGTTCTCGACCGCCCGTACGACGTACACCCGCCGCCGCAAGGCGCACTTCGCCGAGCTCGGTGAGAAGCGCGAGACCGCTCGGGCGATCAAGGAGCGGCTCGTGGTCGAGGCCGAGGCCCTCGCCGAGTCCACCGAGTGGGGCCCGACCGCCGGCAAGTACCGCGAGCTGATGCGGCAGTGGAAGGCCGCCGGCCCGGCCCCCAAGAGCGTCGACGACCAGCTCTGGAAGCGCTTCCGCGCCGCGCAGGACACGTTCTTCGGCGCCCGGGACGCCACGAACGCCAAGCTCGACGCGGAGTACGCCGCGAACGCCGAGGTGAAGGAGAAGCTGCTCGTCGAGGCGGAGGCGCTGCTCCCGGTCACCGATGTACGCGCCGCGAAGGAGGCCTTCCGCGACATCGCTGAGCGCTGGGACGCCGCCGGGAAGGTGCCTCGCGACCGGATGAAGGAGCTCGAGGGCCGGATCCGCAAGGTCGAGCAGGCCATCCGCGGCGTCGAGGACGACCAGTGGAAGCGTTCCAACCCCGAGGCCCGCGCCCGCGCCGCCGACACCGTCGCCCAGCTCGAGTCCTCGCTCGAGGAGCTCGAGGCGAAGAAGGCGAAGGCCGAGGCTGCCGGCAACGCGAAGAAGGCCGCCGAGCACGCCGCCGCCATCGAGACCCGCCAGGCCTGGCTCGTCGAGGCCAGGCGAGCCCTCGACGACTTCTCCGCCTGAGTCGCGCCGCGCCGCGGCCGCGGCAAAAATCGTGCATCTGCGACCTTCTGGCACCGATCTCGCAGATGCCACCCGTCAATTCGTGCACGTGCACGATTTTGTCCCTGAGGCGCCGGACCTGAGCAGCGAGCGGTGGCAGAGCCGGGACCCGAGCGGTGAGCGGTGGCAGAGCCGGACGGCACGGTGAGCGGCCGCGGCGCCGGGACCTGGGCAGTGAGCGGAGGCAGCGCCGGGACCTGGGCAGTAAGCGGCGGCGGAGCCGGACGGCGCGGGAAGCCTAAAAGGGCGCCCGCGCCAAGACCGCGGCCAGCGGCAGGGAAGTCTGCGGCGCCCAAGAAGCGACCGCGTCGTCCGGCGCAGCCGCCGCGGGCAGACACAGCCGCCGCGGACCCGGCGCAACCGCGTCGTCCGGCGCAGCCGCCGCGGACAGACACAGCCGCCGCGCCCCGGGCAAGCCAGGCAGTCGACCTGCGGGTTACTGAGTCACCCGGTAAGCGTCGAACACCCCATCCACCGACCGCACCGCCTTCAGCACGTGCCCCAGGTGCTTCGGGTCCCCCATCTCGAAGGTGAACCGCGACTTCGCGACACGGTCCCGCGTGGTGGTGAGGGAGGCGGCGAGGATGTTGACGTGTACGTCGGACAGCACCTTCGTGATGTCCGACAGCAGCCGTGCCCTGTCGAGGGCCTCGACCTGGATGTTCACCAGGAACATCGACTGGGCGGTCGGCGCCCACTCGACGTCGACGAGGCGTTCGGGCTGGGACTGGAGGCTGTTCGCGTTGGTGCAGTCGGCCCGGTGTACCGAGACGCCTGAGCCGCGGGTGACGAAGCCGAGGATCTTGTCACCGGGCACCGGGGTGCAGCACTTGGCGAGCTTGACCCATACGTCGGAGATGCCCCTGACGATGACGCCGGCGTCGCCACCGACGGTCTGCTTGGCCCGCGCGCGCTCGGAGGTGAGCGACACGCCCTCCGCGAGGTCCTCGGTGGCACCCTCGACGCCGCCGTGCAGGTCGATCACACGCCTGACGACGGTCTGTGCGCCGACGTTGCCCTCACCGACCGCGGCATAGAGCGCGGAGACGTCGGTGAGCCGCATCTCCGCGGCCACCGTGCTCAGCGAGTCGTGGGTGAGCACGCGCTTGAGGGGCTGACCCTCCTTGCGCATGAGCCGGGCGATCTGCTCCTTGCCCTGCTCGATCGCCTCCTCGCGGCGCTCCTTGGTGAACCACTGGCGGATCTTGTTGCGGGCGCGCGGGGACTTGACGTACGACAGCCAGTCGCGGCTCGGTCCCGCGTTGGGCGCCTTGGAGGTGAACACCTCCACGACGTCGCCGTTGTCGAGGGGCGACTCGAGAGGCACCAGCCGGCCGTTGACGCGCGCACCGATCGTCCGGTGGCCGACCTCGGTGTGGATGGCGTACGCGAAGTCGACCGGGGTCGATCCCGTGGGCAGCGCGATCACGTCCCCGCGAGGTGTGAAGACGTAGACCTCGGCGGTGTTGATCTCGAAGCGCAGTGACTCCAGGAACTCGCCCGGGTCCTCGGTCTCCTGCTGCCAGTCGAGCAGCTGCCTGACCCACGCCATGTCGGAGTTGGTCGTGCCCTGGGTCATCAGGGCGCGGTCGGTGTCGTCGCCCTTGGTGGAGCGCTCCTTGTACTTCCAGTGCGCCGCGACGCCGTACTCGGCACGGCGGTGCATCGCGAAGGTCCGGATCTGCAGCTCCACCGGCTTGCCCTCGAGGCCGATGACCGTCGTGTGCAGCGACTGGTACATGTTGAACTTCGGCATCGCGACGTAGTCCTTGAACCGGCCGGGCACCGGGTTCCACCGGGAGTGGAGCACGCCCAGGGCGGCGTAGCAGTCGCGGTCGGTCTCCACGAGGATGCGGATGCCGACGAGGTCGTAGATGTCGGAGAACTCGCGACCCCGCACGATCATCTTCTGGTAGATCGAGTAGTAGTGCTTGGGCCGACCTGTGACCAGCGCCTTGATGCGGGCTTCCTTGAGGTCGTTCTCGACCTGCTCGATCACCTTCGCCAGGAACTGGTCGCGCGAGGGGGCGCGCTCGGCGACCAGGCGGACGATCTCGTCGTAGATCTTGGGATGCAGCGTCGCGAAGGCGAGGTCCTCGAGCTCCCACTTCAGGGTGTTCATGCCCAGGCGGTGAGCCAGCGGGGCGAAGATCTCGAGGGTCTCGCGAGCCTTGCGCTCCTGGGTGTCCTGCTTGAGGTACCGCAGGGTCCGCATGTTGTGGAGCCGGTCGGCGAGCTTGATGACGAGCACGCGGATGTCACGGCTCATCGCGACGATCATCTTGCGGATGGTCTCGGCCTGGGCGCTGTCGCCGTACTTGACCTTGTCGAGCTTGGTGACGCCGTCGACGAGCAGCGCGACCTCGTCACCGAAGTCGTTGCGCAGCTCCTCCAGCGTGTAGGAGGTGTCCTCCACGGTGTCGTGGAGGAGCGCGGCGCAGAGCGTCGGCTCTGTCATGCCGATGTCCGCGAGGATCGTGGCCACGGCGAGCGGGTGCGTGATGTACGGGTCCCCGCTCTTGCGGGTCTGGGTGCCGTGCGCCTTCTCGGCCACCAGGTAGGCACGCTCGAGCAGGGCGAGGTCCGCCTTCGGGTGGTTCGTCCGCACTGCCCGGAACAGCGGCTCGAGCACCGGGTTGCCCGCCTGGGACTTCGTGGTCATGCGCGCCAGGCGCGCGCGCATGCGCCGTCCGGACGGCCCTCCGGGACCCGGCTGCGAAGGACGCTCGTCGGAAGCGGGCGTGGGTGCGGACTGCGTCGCGGCGCGACCGCTCACTGCATCATCGGGCACCGCTCACCTCCCGCCGCCGTATCGAGACCCCAGTCTATGCCCGGCCCCCTGATGCACCGGGCGCTCGGACCGCCGAGCGGGTCAGATCGTCCGAATTGCCGTGACAGGTACGTCGCCGGCCGTCTCCCGACCGGGAAGGAAGGAGAGCTCCATGAGTACGGCGACACCGTGCACCACACCGCCGCAGGCCCTGACCAGCTGGGCCGTGGCAGCGACCGTGCCGCCGGTGGCGAGCACGTCGTCGACCATGAGGACACGCTCGCCCGGGCGGATCGAGTCCTGGTGGAGCTCGAGGGTGGCGCTGCCGTACTCCAGCTCGTAGCCGACCGAGTGTGTGTCGGCAGGCAGCTTGCCCGCCTTGCGGACGGGGACGAAGCCGGCGCCGAGGGCGAGGGCGACGGGAGCGGCCAGGATGAACCCCCGCGCCTCCATCCCGACCACCTTGTCCACCACCACGTTCCCGTCGGCGTCACGCCCGGCCCGGGCGAGGACCTCGATGACGGCCGAGAAGCCGTCGTGGTCGGCGAGGAGCGGCGTGATGTCCTTGAAGACGACGCCCGGCTTCGGGAAGTCCGGGATGTCCCGGATCAGCTCGTCGAGGTGCTTCTCGAGGTACTCGTCGTGACGAGCTGCCTCGTCGGGTCCGGTGGCGCTCACGGTGGTCCTCCCCCGCCTTACGGCTGTTCGGGGATGTCCGTGGCCGGACCGTCGGTCGGCCCGCGGCCGGGGAGGCGTCGTCGACGACGCGTACGACGGCCTGGCGGGCCACCTTGATCTCCGTCCCGGAAGCCACGCGCAGCATCAGGGTCTCGTCGGCGACCGACACGACCGTGCCGAAGATGCCGGAGCCCAGCATGACCTCCGCGCCGACGTGGACGCTCCCCTGGATCCGCGACATCTCCTGCTGGCGCTTCCGGGCCGGACGGATCACCAGGAACCAGAAGGCGAGGACGATCAGAAGAAGCGGGAACAGCGTCCCCAGCGTTTCGTTGGTCAAAGTGGCTCCTCAGCCGCGCTTGAGTTCATCGATACGACCGTACGACGGTCGGCGGCCGAGTCTAGCCGCGGAACCTAGTCGTCGCTGAACAGGTCGGGCTGGCCGGCACTGCCGAGGCCGAAGGCGGCGTCGACCGGGGCCGGGAGGCCGAGGTGCTCCCAGGCAGCGGGCGTGGCGACCCGCCCCCGAGGTGTCCGGGCGAGCATCCCCATGCGCACCAGGAAGGGCTCCGCGACCTCCTCGACGGTCTCGCGCTCCTCGCCGACCGCCACGGCCAGCGTGCTGACGCCGACCGGGCCGCCTGCGAACCGGCGGCACAGGGCGTCGAGGACCGAGCGGTCGAGACGGTCGAGCCCGGACTGGTCGACCTCGTAGAGGTCGAGCGCCTTGTGCGCCACGTCGAGCGTGACGGTGCCGTCGGCCCGCACCTGTGCGTAGTCGCGGACCCTCCGCAGGAGGCGGTTCGCGATGCGAGGCGTGCCGCGCGACCTCGAGGCGATCTCTGCCGCGCCGTCCCCGGTCAGGTCGACGCCGAGCAGCCCGGCGGAGCGGCGCACGATCTGCTCGAGCTCGGAGGGCTCGTAGAACTCGAGGTGCGCGGTGAACCCGAACCGGTCGCGCAGCGGGCTCGGCAGCAGGCCGGCCCGCGTGGTCGCGCCGACGAGCGTGAACGGCGGGATGTCGAGCGGGATCGCGGTCGCGCCCGGGCCCTTGCCGATGACCACGTCGACGCGGAAGTCCTCCATCGCCATGTAGAGCATCTCTTCGGCCGGGCGTGACATCCGGTGGATCTCGTCGACGAAGAGCACGTCGTGCTCGTTCATGCCGGAGAGGATCGCGGCCAGGTCGCCCGCGTGGGTGATGGCCGGCCCAGAGGTGAGCCTCAGCGGCGCGGACATCTCGGCGGCGATGATCATCGCCAGCGTCGTCTTGCCGAGGCCCGGTGGGCCGGCCAGGAGGACGTGGTCGGGTGCGCTCTGCCGGCCCCTTGCCGCCTGCAGCACCAGCGAGAGCTGCTCGCGCACCCGCTCCTGCCCGATCACCTCGTCGAGGCTGCGGGGACGCAGCGCTGCCTCGATCGCTCGCTCGTCCCCCTCCGCCTCGGCGGTCACGAGCGAACGGCTCTCTGCGTAGGCGCTCTCCGCCGCGTCGTACTGCGCCTCGGTCATCCGGCTGGGATGCTCGGTCACCGGCTCAGGCCTTGCTCAGTGAACGGAGCGCCGCGCGCAGGAGGGCGGCTACGTCGGGCTCGGCCGTCTCCGTCGGCCTCCGGGGCGACGGCCTCGACGGCCTTCTCGGCCTCCTTCGTCGACCAGCCCAGGCCCACCAGCCCGGCACGCACCTGGTCCCGCCAGGCCGCGGCCTGGGTCGGCGCACTCTGCGTGCGGCCGAGCGACGCGCCGGTCGGGGCACCGATCCGGTCCTTGAGCTCGAGCACGATGCGCTGTGCGCCCTTCTGCCCGATGCCGGGCACGCGCGTCAGCGCCTTGATGTCCTCGCTCATGACGGCTCGTCGCAGGTCGTCGGGTGAGAGTACGGCGAGCATCGCCTGCGCGAGCTTGGGCCCGACGCCGCTGGCCGTGAGCAGCATCTCGAACAGCGTCTTCTCGTCGTCGTCGAGGAAGCCGAACAGCGTCATCGAGTCCTCGCGGACGATCATGCTGGTCGGCAGCCGAGCCTCGGACCCGGTGCGGAGCGAGGCGAGGGTGTTGGGCGTGCAGTTGAGCTCCAGGCCCACCCCGCCCACCTCCAGGACGGCCGAGGTCAGCGACACGTCGGCAACGGTCCCCCGGACGAATGCGATCACCGCGCTCCCTTCCCGGCAGCGGCCACCGCTGCCTCGATCCTGCTCTGTGCGCTTCCGCGCCAGATGTGGCAGATGGCCAGCGCCAGCGAGTCAGCGGCGTCGGCCGGCTTCGGCTGCTGGGCGAGCCTGAGCAGCCGGGTCACCATCATGCCGATCTGGTCCTTGCTGGCGCGGCCGCTGCCGGTGACCGCGGCCTTCACCTCGCTCGGCGTGTGGAGCGCGACGGGGATGCCCCGTTTGGCGGCCGCCACCATCGCGATGCCGCTGGCCTGCGCGGTGCCCATGACCGTGCTGACGTTGTGCTGGCTGAACACCCGCTCCACCGCGACGGCGTCGGGCTCGTGGACGTCGAGCCAGTGCTCGACCTCCGCCTCGATGCGGCACAGGCGCAGCGCGACGGGCATGTCTGCCGGGGTCCGGACCACGCCGACGTCGACCATGTGCAACGGCCGACCGACCGATCCCTCGACCACGCCGAGACCACAGCGGGTCAGCCCTGGGTCGATCCCGAGCACGCGCACTCGTGCCCCTTCCTGGTCAGGCTTCGTCCGAACACATGTTCGGACTCAAACGTAACGGATGGGGCTTCGCGGCCGTCGTACGACACTCCGCAGCGAGTTCAGGCCGACCTTCGCGGTCGACCGACTCCGGCACCCGGTCAGGCGTCCAGGGCCGCCATCACGTCGTCGGGGACGTCGAAGTTTCCGAAGACGTTCTGCACGTCGTCGAGGTCCTCGAGTGCCTCGACGAGCCGGAAGACCTTGGTCGCGCCCGCCTCGTCGACCTCGACGGTCATGGTCGGCACGAAGGACGCCTCCGCGGACTCGTAGTCGACCCCCGCCGCCTGGAGCGCGGTGCGCACCGCGACGAGGTCCGTTGCCTCGCTGATCACCTCGAACGAGTCGCCGATGTCGTTGACCTCCTCGGCGCCGGCGTCGAGGGTCGCCTCGAGGACGTCGTCCTCGGCGATCTCCTTGCCGTCCTGCTCCTTCCCGACGATCACGACGCCCTTGCGGTTGAACATGTAGGACACCGAGCCCGGGTCGGCGAGGTTGCCGCCGTTGCGGGAGATCGCGGTGCGCACCTCCATCGCCGCGCGGTTCCGGTTGTCGGTGAGGCACTCGATGAGCAGCGCGACGCCGTTGGGGCCGTAGCCCTCGTACATGATCGTCTGGTACTCCGCGCCTCCGGCCTCCGCACCGGAGCCGCGCTTGACCGCACGGTCGATGTTGTCGTTCGGGACCGACGACTTCTTCGCCTTCTGGATCGCGTCGTAGAGCGTGGGGTTACCGGCGGGGTCTCCCCCGCCCATCCGCGCCGCGACCTCGATGTTCTTGATCAGCTTGGCGAAGAGCTTGCCGCGCCGGGCGTCGATGACAGCCTTCTTGTGCTTCGTGGTCGCCCATTTGGAGTGGCCAGACATGAGGGATGCCTCTACTTCCGCTTCGCAGGTGAACCGTTCGGGGAGTCCAGCCGCGACCGGACCATGTCCACGAACAGGGCGTGCATTCTGTGGTCCCCGGTGATCTCCGGGTGGAACGACGTGGCGAGCAGGTTCGCCTGCCGAACGGCGACGATCCTACCTACTGCCTCCCCCGATACGACGCGGGCGACGACCTCGACCTCCTGGCCGACCTTCTCCACCCAGGGGGCACGGATGAACAGTGCCCTGAACGGACGGTCGAGGCCGACGACGTCGAGGTCGGCCTCGAAGGAGTCGACCTGGCGGCCGAAGGCGTTGCGGCGGACCACGATGTCGAGGCCGCCGATGGTCTCCTGACCGACGATGCCGTTCTCGATGTGGTCGGCGAGCATGATCATCCCGGCGCAGGTGCCGTAGGCCGGCAGCCCGTCGCGGATCGCCTGCCGCAGCGGCTCGAACAGCTCGAAGGTGCGGGCGAGCTTGTACATGGTCGTCGACTCGCCACCGGGCAGCACGATCCCGTCGAGCCCGGCCAGCTCCGACGGCCGACGCACGGCGGTCGTCCGGGCGCCCGCCCGCTCGAGCATCGCGCGGTGCTCACGCACGTCCCCTTGCAGGGCGAAGACGCCGATCAGCGGCGCGTCCGGGTCGAGGTCGCTCATGGTGCAAGGGTAGGTCTGCGCTGCCAGTGCGCTGAGACCTCCACCCGGCCCTCGTCGAAGTGGGCGGACAGCCCCTGCCTTCCGAGTGCGGCGACCACCTCGTCGAGGAGCGCGTCACCCGGGGCGACGTTGGCGGTGCTGGCGTGCCACACGTTCACCTCGAGCATGCCCTCGTCGATGGCGTGCCAGACGTCCGGCGGGGTGAACCAGGCGATGCCCGCCGGCGGGTCCTCGGCTCGAGCGTCGAGCACGCCCTTCGCCGCCCAGTGGTCGTCGCAGCCCTGGAGCACGACGATCCCGCGCGACTCGAGCTCGGCGAAGGCCGCCTGGAGCCGGTCGTAGTCGGTGACCTCCGGCCAGGAGGCCGCGTCGCGGCCCAGCTCGTCGCGGAACTCCGCGACCCACTGCTGCGCCACGGCCTGCGGCTCGTCGGTGTCCGGCAGCTCGGACGTGATCGCGAGCACCACCTCGTCGTACAGCTCCTGGTCCCCGAGGAGGCCCGAGCGCACGGCCGACCGGGCGAACTCGCGGACGTGCTGCCTCGCCAGTGACTCGGCCACGGATCCCTTACCAGCCGCGCTCGGCGAGGCGGTGCGGCTGGGGGATCTCGTCGACGTTGATGCCGACCATGGCCTCGCCCAGGCCACGCGACACCTTCGCGACCACGTCCGGGTCGTCGTAGAAGGTGGTGGCCTTGACGATCGCCTCGGCGCGCTGCGCCGGGTTGCCGGACTTGAAGATGCCCGAGCCGACGAAGACGCCCTCGGCTCCGAGCTGCATCATCATCGCGGCGTCGGCGGGGGTGGCGATGCCACCGGCGGTGAAGAGTACGACGGGCAGCTTGCCCGCCTCGGCGACCTCGCGCACGAGCTCGTAGGGAGCCTGGAGCTCCTTCGCCGCGACGTACAGCTCGTCCTTGGAGAGGCCCTGGAGCCGACGCAGCTCGGCTCGGATCGTGCGCATGTGCGTCACGGCGTTCGACACGTCGCCGGTGCCGGCCTCGCCCTTGGAGCGGATCATCGCCGCTCCCTCGGTGATGCGGCGCAGCGCCTCACCCAGGTTGGTCGCGCCGCACACGAACGGCACCGTGAACTGCCACTTGTCGATGTGGTTGGCGTAGTCGGCCGGGGTGAGTACCTCCGACTCGTCGATGTAGTCGACACCGAGGCTCTGCAGCACCTGCGCCTCGGCGAAGTGACCGATCCGGGCCTTGGCCATGACCGGGATCGAGACCGCCTCGATGATGCCGTCGATCATGTCGGGGTCGCTCATCCTGGAGACGCCGCCCTGAGCACGGATGTCGGCGGGGACCCGCTCGAGCGCCATGACGGCGACCGCGCCGGCGTCCTCGGCGATCTTGGCCTGCTCCGGCGTGACCACGTCCATGATCACGCCGCCCTTGAGCATCTCGGCCATGCCGCGCTTCACCGCTGCGGTGCCGGTCGCTGTCGTGGTCTCGGCGGTCTTGTCGTTGTGGACGTCAGTCACGTGGAACCTTCTGGGTCAGGCAGGGCATGACGAACCCTGCCGAGAGATCTGGATGACCCCAGACTACGACGGCGGGCCGGATCGGGCCCAATCCGGCTCAGTCCGCGACCAGCGCCCGGGGAGGCTCGTCGTCGAGGTCCACGGTGGTCGGTGCCGGGGCCCGCCCGGCCAGCCGCAGCCACCGGACCCGGCGGCGTGAGCGCAGTGCGCGGGCCGAGGAGACCACGTCGTTGTGGAACCGCCGCGCCAGCTCGACCTTGCGACACTCCACCGAAAGCTCGGTGAGCAGCGGGCCGGCCTCCGGTGACGCGCGCAGCGCCTTGACCTCCTCGGCGTCGGCGAAGACCGCCCGCAGGGCCTGCGAGAGGTCCGACTCCGCCGCCTCGACGTCTCCGTCGTGGACTGCCCGGGCGTGGTGGGCGGCGTCGAGCAGCAGCAGCGACTGCGCGGGGTCGAGGACGTCGGAGATCGCGAGCTCCAGCGTGGTCCCGGAACGCCGGAGCAGCTGGGTGTCGAGCGAGACACGAGCCACCTCGAGGCGATGGTGCATGCGGTCCAGCCGCCGTGCCGTCCACGACAGCCACAGTCCCAGCGCCACGACGACGACGAGCGCGAGGACGACCCAGATCCACTCCATCAGCCGGCGCCCCCGCCCCTGCCTTCGGTGACCGTCTCGTACACCTGCACGATCTGTGCCGCGACCGACGACCAGTCGTAGCGGCGCACCACGGCGGCTGCGGCGTCCCTCAGCGCGTCACGCCTTGTGGCGTCACCCAGCAGAGCGAGGGCCCGGTCGGTGAGGTCGCCTACGTCGCCGCCGCGGAAGGACATGCCGTAGGCCCCGTCGCCGAGCACCCGCCGGAACGCCGGGATGTCGCTGGCGAGGACCGGTGTGCCTGCGGCCATCGCCTCGATCAGCACGATCCCGAAGCTCTCGCCGCCGGTGTTGGGGGCTATGTAGAGGTCCGCGGTCCTGAGGACCGAGGCCTTGTCGGCGTCCGGGACAGCGCCGAGGAAGACCACGCCGTCGGCGAGCTCTGCGGGCAGCCTTCGACGGGCCGCCTCGACGTCTCCGCCGCCGACGACCAGCAACCTGAGTCCCGGGTGCTCCGCGGCCAGGGCCGGGAACGCGTCGAGGAGGAGGGACAGGCCCTTGCGCGGCTCGTCGATGCGCCCGACGAAGGCCAAGGTCGGTCCGTCCCCGCGCCAGTCGTCGCGGATCGTGGCCTTGGCGAAGCGGTCGACGTACACGCCGTTGGGGATGACCACGGGCTCGCCGCCGATGTGCTGCACCAAGGTGTTACGGGCGTACTCCGACACCGCGATCCTGGCGGTGATCTTCTCCATCGAGGGCCGGAGCATCGACGCCGAGGCCGACATGGCCCGCGACCGCACGTTGCTGGAGTGGAAGGTGGCGACGATCGGGCCGTCGGCGGCCCACAGCGCCAGGAGCGAGATGCTCGGCGTGGCGGGCTCGTGCAGATGGAGCACGTCGAAGCGCCCCTCACGCAGCCACCTGCGGACCCGGGACGCGACGACCGGCCCGAACGACAAGCGGGCCACGGAGCCGTTGTAGGGCACGGGGACCGCTCGACCGACGGGCACGACGTAGGCAGGCAGGTCGGTCTCCCGCTCGCTGGGGGCGAGGACGGAGACGTGGTGCCCGAGGCCGACGAGCGCCTCCGCGAGGTCCTTGACGTGGTTCTGCACTCCCCCGGGCACGTCGAGGGAGTACGGGCAGACCAGCCCGACGCGCACCGTCAGCCCCCGTCGTGCGGGATCGTGGAGCGGTTCAGGTCAGCCGTGAAGACGCACTGCATCATGTGCCAGTCCACTGTGTGGGCGCGGAGCCCCTCGGTGAAGCGGTCCGCCACGTCCTGCATCATCGCGACGATCCCCTCCTCGCCCTCGGCAGGCGGCACGGCCTCGTGGAAGGTGACGACCAGCTCCGGCCCGTCGTACGCCAGAGTGGCCGGGATCAGCGGCGCCCCTGTACGACGGGCGAGCTCGGCCGGTCCTCGCGGCATCCTCGCCGGCTGGCCGCAGAGCATCACCTCGACGCCCGAACGGCTCATGTCGCGGTCGGCGAGGAGAGGGACCAGGCGCCCGCCGCGGAGTCGGTCGAGAAGCGTCGGAAACGTGGCCGGGTCTCCGGCGGGGAGGATCTCCATCCCGAGCGATGCGCGGTAGGCGACGAACTCGTCGTACAGACGCTCGGGCTTCAGTCGCTCCGCGACGGTCGTGAGTGGCATTCCCGTCGAGCACGCCCATGCGCCGGCCCAGTCCCAGTTGGCCATGTGCGGGAGCGCGATGACGACGCCGTGGCCCTGGGCATGGGCGTCGCGGAGGAGGTGCTCGTTCACGATGCGCGCCCGACGTACGACGTCCTCGACCGGCCAGGACGGCAGCCGGAAGGACTCGGCCCAGTAGCGCAGGTACGAGCGCACGGCCTCGTGGGTCAGCTCCTCCAGCGCCTCGGTGTCCAGATCGGGTCGCACACGGGCAAGGTTGGCACGGAGCCGCTGGACGCTTCGTCCGTTTCGGCGGTGGACCGAGTCCCCGATCCGGGTGAACACCCTCAGCGCCGTCCGCTCCGGCAGCAGCCGCACGAGCCGCCAGCCCGCGAGGTAGCCGAAGGTGCCGACGTGCTGCGAGGCGGCGGAGAATGCCCGGCCGAGTGCGTGGCTGCGGCCCATCAGACGGTGGCTCGTGCCTGACGTCGCACGGCGAGGATCCGTTGTACGACGGTCACGGTGCTCGCCACGGCCAGCAGCCACAGCACCACCTCGAGCAGGACGGGCACATCGAAGATGTCGCTGAGCCCAGCGGCCGCGAGGACCGCGACGAGGCGGTCGGCCCGAGCAGCGATCCCGCTCTTCGCCTCATAGCCCAGCGACTCGGCGCGGGCACGGGTGTAGGACGTCAGCCAGCCGGTGACGAGGCAGTACAGCGTGAGCGCAGAGAGCACCTCGGAGTGCACGACGTTCGCGTAGTACAGCACCAACCCGCCGAAGATCGCCGAGTCGCCCATCCGGTCGAGGGTGGAGTCGAGGAACGCACCCCAGGTCGACGTCCGGCCGGACATCCTCGCCATGGTGCCGTCGAGCAGGTCGGAGAACACGAACGCGGTGATCACCAGGACGCCGGCGATGAGCTGCCCCCGCGGGAAGAACCACAACGCGGCCGCGACCACGCCGGCAGTACCGACCACCGTGACGGCGTCGGGGCTCACGTTCAGCCGAAGCAGGAGCCGGGCGACGGGAGTGATCAGGTTCGTGAAGAAGGTGCGCAGATGTTCGAACATGGCGAGAGCAGGCTACCGGCCGGGAGCGTCACCGGGCCGCGACGCACCGCGAACGTGACCAAGCCCTCGTGGAGCACGTGGTCGGCGTGCCTGCGACCGCGCCGCGACCCGTCAGTGCCAGGCGTCCGCGAGAAGCCGGCGGGTCTCCGTCATCAGCTGGGGCAAGGTCCGGGTCCGACCGATGATCGGCATGAAGTTCTGGTCCCCCGACCACCGCGGCACCACGTGCTGGTGCAGGTGGGCGGCGATGCCGGCACCGGCCACCGCCCCCTGGTTCATGCCGATGTTGAAACCGTGCGCCCCACTGACCGAACGGATGGTCCGCATCGCCGCCTGGGTGAAGGCGGCGATCTCGTGCGTCTCCTCGTCGGTCAGCTCGGTGTAGTCAGGGACGTGCCGGTAAGGGCAGACCATGAGGTGCCCCGGGCTGTAGGGGTAGAGGTTGAGCACCGCGAAGCTCAGCTCCCCGCGGTGCACGACCAGTCCCTCGACGTCGTCGAGCGTGGGTATCCGGCAGAACGGGCACTGGTGGCCCGCCTCCGAGTCGCCGGGCTTGTTCTCGCCACGGATGTAGGCCATCCGGTGCGGTGTCCACAACCGCTCGAGCTCGTCGGGGACACCGACACCGTGCTGGTGCAGCACCTCCTCGGCCATGGAGGCTCAGACCTGTACGCGGCGCTCGACCGCATCCACCACGCGGGCGATCGCGTCGTCGACGGACACGCCGTTGTCCTGGTCGCCGTTGCGGTAGCGGAAGGACACTGCACCTTCCTCCAGGTCCCGGTCACCGGCGATCACCATGAAGGGCACCTTCTGGAGCTGCGCGTTGCGGATCTTCTTCTGCATCCGGTCGTCGGAGTCGTCGACCTCGACCCGGATCCCGCGCTGACGCAGCCTCTCGGCCACCTTCTGCAGGTAGTCGTTGTGGCGTTCAGCGATCGGGATCGCGACCACCTGCACGGGGGCGAGCCAGGGAGGAAAGGCGCCGGCGTAGTGCTCGGTCAGCACCCCGATGAACCGCTCGATGGAGCCGAACAGCGCGCGGTGGATCATGACCGGCCGCTGACGCGACCCGTCCGCTGCGGTGTACTCCAGCTCGAAGCGCTCGGGCAGGTTGAAGTCCAGCTGGATGGTCGACATCTGCCAGGTGCGTCCGATGGCGTCCCTGGCCTGGACGGAGATCTTGGGACCGTAGAAGGCGGCACCACCCGGGTCCGGCACCAGCTCGAGACCGGAGTCCTGGCCGACCTTCTGCAAGGTGGCGGTCGCCTCCTCCCACACCTCGTCGCTGCCGACGTACTTCTCGGGGTCCTTGGTGGAGAGCTCGAGGTAGAAGTCCTCCAAGCCGTAGTCCTTGAGCAGGTCGAGCACGAACTTGAGGGTCTTGGTGAGCTCCTCGTGCATCTGCTCGCGGGAGCAGTAGATGTGCGCGTCATCCTGCGTCATGCCGCGGACGCGGGTCAGGCCGTGCACGACACCGGACTTCTCGTATCGGTAGACGGTGCCGAACTCGAAGAGCCGCAGCGGCAGCTCCCGGTAGGACCGGCCACGCGACTTGAAGATCAGGCAGTGGAACGGGCAGTTCATCGGCTTGAGGTAGTAGTCCTGGCCCGGCTTGACCACGTTGCCCTGGAGGTCGTGGGTCGAGTCGAGGTGCATGGACGGGTACATGCCGTCGGCGTACCAGTCGAGGTGACCGGAGGTCTCGAAGAGCTGCCCCTTGGTGATGTGGGGGCTGTACACGAACTCGTAGTCGGCCTCGACGTGCCGCTGCCGTGAGTAGTCCTCCATCGTCTTGCGCAGCACGCCGCCCTTGGGGTGGAACACCGCGAGGCCGGAGCCGATGTCGTCGGGGAAGCTGAACAGGTCGAGGTCCCGGCCGAGCTTGCGGTGGTCGCGCCGCTCCGCCTCCTCGATCCGGTGCAGGTAGGCCTCGAGCGCCTCCTTGCTCTCCCAGGCGGTGCCGTAGATCCGCTGCAGCTGCTTGTTCTTCTCGTCGCCGCGCCAGTACGCCGCGGCGCTCCGCATCAGCTTGAAGGCCGGGATCCGCTTGGTGGTGGGCAGGTGCGGCCCGCGGCAGAGGTCCTTCCACGCCAGCGAGCCGTCACGCTTGAGGTTGTCGTAGATGGTGAGCTCGCCGCCGCCGACCTCGACGCTCGCGCCCTCGGCCGCGTCAGCCGCCCCAGGGCCCTTGAGACCGATCAGCTCGAGCTTGTACGGCTCGTCGGTGAGCTCCTCACGCGGCGTGCGTGTCGCTCACCGGTCGCCGCGAGAACTTCTGGCCCTCCTTGACGATCTTGCGCATCCGCGACTCGATCTTCTCGAGGTCCGCGGGGACGAACGGCTCGGCCACGTCGAAGTCGTAGTAGAAACCGTCGGTGACCGGCGGGCCGATGCCGAGCTTCGCATCCGGATAGAGGTCCTGGACGGCCTGCGCCATCACATGGGCGGTCGAGTGGCGCAGGATGTCCCGGCCGTCGGGCGAGTCGATCGCCACGGCCTCGACGGTGTCGCCGTCCTCGAGGTCGTAGGCGAGGTCCTTGAGGGCGCCGTCGACACGTGCGGCGATGACGGATGAGTCGTCGCTGAACAGCTTCCCAGGCCTTCGTGCCCGTCGTCACCGATCGCTCAGCACGCTCGTCTGCGCTGACAACGGTGACCTTGATCTCGGACACAGGGGAACCTTTCGTACGTCGGACGTGCGGACCCGTCGATCGTATCTGCCACCCCGTCCGCGTTTCCTCTCGGTTTCCCGGGGCGGGACGCCTCCGCAGGGATCCCGCGGCGGCGCGCACTGAGCAGCGCCGCCTCAGCGAAGGAGTCGCTCGAGACGTGAAGGTCGAGATGGCGCGGCCCGGCCGTGCCGGGCTCGTCGGTGCCGGACTCGTCAGCCGGAGACGCGGCTGAACCAGTCCACGTGGAACTGCTCCAGGTCAGCTAGTGAAGGAAATTTGTGGAATAGCCGCACGAACTCGATCAGACACTCCCCGAGTTCGGTCTCATCCCAGTCGATCTGCGCGATCTCTCTCGTGTTCATCGTCCCCCCGGAGCAGTTGTCGACCCCACCTTGGGTCAAAGTACGTCGACGGGTCGTCGAGCCGCCTCCCCCATCCGGGGTAGGCCTCATCAGGCGAAAACGCCGCGCCAACCACCCGTTTGTGCCACGAAGCAGTCCAAAGAAATGCAAAAACCCCCTGTGACCAGGGGGTTTGCTGGTGGGCGATACTGGGTTCGAACCAGTGACCTCTTCGGTGTGAACGAAGCGCGCTACCACTGCGCCAATCGCCCGTGTGGTCGTGCGCCGGAAAGATTAGCGCACAGGTCCTGCCAACTCACATTCCGGGTAGCTCGGGAACCCAACCGCCCAGTCCCTGCACCCAGTTCCAGCCACCGACGGCGAAGTGCGGCCAGTCGTAGGCCATGACATAGCCGACCACGGCCACCGCGACCGCGACGAGGGCCAGCCCGGCAAGCAGGAGTCGTCGGCGACGTACCTTCGGGTCCATCGCCTCGGCCCGCAGGCGCGCCTGGTGCGCCTTCTCCCGGGCCTTCACCAGCCAGCGGTCCGCCCATTCGTACTCCGTGGCGAGGATCGCCAGGCCGAGGACGATCCCGACGATGCCGGGGCCCGGCGTGACCATCATGACGATCCCGCCGACGAGCACCAGCGTCCCGATCGTGGTGACGACCAGCTTGGTGGTGAGGGAGAGCGCCGGGTTGGCATGGAGCCGACGGTGGAGCGGTCCGCGCTCACGGTCGGACCGCGCGCCCGCGTCGGGCGGCGGAGACTCCGTCGACTTGTGACTCACAGCACCTTCAGGGCGATGTCCGGTGAACCGATCCTTGAACCAGTGGGGCCGAGCCTAGCCGTCTGGTTCAAACAATTTCCCGGGTACGTTTTAGGAGAAATCCGGACACTCCACGCGGCGAGACGGAGGCGACGGAAAAAAGTTCTCGGATGAGGGTTGTTTTCGCGTCACGCGGACAGTCTGTCTACGTCTCATGGGCGAACCATCTGGGAGGAAGGCGTTCAATGGACTACTCGATGAACACGGCACCACTCGTCGTGTCCCAAGCCGTCACGCTCGACCTGATCGACTCGACCGGGGGATCGACCCCGATCGAGGCCGAGCTTCAGTACGACCCCCGTGACCCGTACGCCGTGACCACGGTCTTCATGACCGGCCGCAGCCAGGTCCGCTGGACCTTCGGCCGCGACCTGCTCAGGGCCGGACTGTACGAGCCCACGGGCGACGGCGACGTTCACGTGTGGCCCTGCCTCGACGCAGACGGCCACGCAGTGGTGGTCATCGAGCTCTGCTCCCCCGACGGCGAGGCTCTCGTCCAGGCAAGGACCGGCGACCTGTCCGCGTTCGTGGAGCGGATGGGCAACTCGGTCGTCCCCGGCACCGAGTCCGACCACCTCGACCTGGACGCGGCGATCGCGGCGATCTTCGAGGCGGAGACTGCCTGAGTCTTCGCTAGGCTGCCGGTTCGGCCAACTTGGGGGAGGCCGAACCGAGCCCACGCGAAGGAGTCCCAGTGCTGTTCAGCCACGACATCGAGCACTCGCTCGCCTGCGTCGTGGACCTGGTCAACACTGACCCCGCCGGCACCGGCGAGGAGCAGCTCGGGGACCTCGAGGCTCTCGAATCATTCGTTGAACGCCATGAGGTGAGCGAGGTCGGTGCGCTGACGCGCACCGACCTCCTTGCTGTCCGAGAGCTGCGGGACCGCATCCGGCCCGTCTTCGCCGCACCCAGCGATGCCGCGGCCGCAGACATGGTCAACGCCCTGGTCGCGGAGTCGCCGGTCACACCACGCCTGACCAACCACGACGGGTACGCCTGGCACATGCACTACTTCGCGCCGGGTGCCTCGCTGGCGGAGCACCTGGCTGTCGACGGGGGCATGGCCCTGGCGCACATGATCTCCGTCGGCGAGCGGGAGCGCCTGCGCACCTGCGAGGCACCCGACTGCGAGCAGGTCCTGGTCGACCTGTCCCGCAACAGGTCGAAGCGGTACTGCGACGCACGGACGTGCGGGAACCGCATGCACGTCGCGGCCTACCGCGAACGGCGTCGCGCAGAGACCTCCTGACCCCTACGGGTCGAGGTTCTCCCGCTCCTTCTTGGCCCACACCGTGGCCACCTCCTGGGTGACCGGCCCAGGGGCCTCGAGCTCCCGGTCGTCGCACCGCAGCACGGCTTGCACGTCGCGGGTGGTGGAGACCAGGAAGATCTCCTCGGCGTGATCGAGTACGTCGACCGGCTCGTCGATCTCGCGGGCGCCGTACCACTCGAGGACCAGCCCCCTGCTGATCCCGGCGAGGCAGCCGGACTCCAGGGTGGGGGTCCGCAGCTCGCCTTCGAGGACGTAGAAGACGTTCGAGCCGGTCCCCTCACACAGGTTGCCGGCGGTGTTGGCGAAGATCGCCTCGCTGGCCCCATGCTCGGCGGCTCGCGCCAGAGCCATCACGTTCTCCGCGTAGGACGTCGTCTTGAGCCCCGCCAGCGCGCCCCGCTCGTTACGCGGCCACGGCACCGTGACGACCGCCGTGGGGCCGTCCCAGGCACGCATCGTGTCGGCCACGACGACGAGGGTCGGAGGCTTGCTCCCGCGCCCGGACCCCAGGGGCGCCTCTCCCCCTGTGTAGGTGATCCGGATCCGCCCCAAGGGGAGCTCCTGGCCGGTCACGACAGCCGCCACCCCCCGGCGTACCTCCTCGAGATCGACCTCCGGGAGGCCGAGCCCGCGCGCCGAGCGCGCCAGCCGCTCGAGGTGACGTGTCAGGGCGAACGGCTCGTTGTCGACGACCTTGATCGCCTCGAACACACCGTCTCCCACCGTGAAGCCGTGGTCGCTGACCGCGATCGCAGGACCTTCCGGGTCCTCGAGCAGATGTCCGTTCACCCATGCGCGCATGGGTCAGAGACTAGGCGGGCATGGGGATTGGACACGCACAGCCGCCCCCGAATTTGTCATTCCTCCGATGTCGGCTACAGTTCTGCACGCAACGAACGGCACGGGCCGAAAGGTCCGGGCCGGAACGCTGCAGGCGGACGTAGCTCAGTTGGTAGAGCGCAACCTTGCCAAGGTTGAGGTCGCGAGTTCGAGCCTCGTCGTCCGCTCGGAGAAGGGTCGCAGGTCCCCTCCTTGGTGGAGTGGCCGAGAGGCGAGGCAACGGACTGCAAATCCGTCTACACGGGTTCAAATCCCGTCTCCACCTCGATTGCTCGAAGCTCCCCGATGTGGGACTTTGGGACATCACGGGCGATTGGCGCAGTGGTAGCGCGCTTCCTTGACACGGAAGAGGTCACTGGTTCAAACCCAGTATCGCCCACCA